>DASRFD010000015.1:0-104745 GCA_035651715.1 Nevskia sp. | reverse complement strand
CGGCGGCGGGGGCGGCGGCGGGGGCGGCGGGGGCTCCATCACGATGGTCGCGATCATCTTCTTCTGCGGCGTGATGAACAGATTCGGCCGCACCATGTGCAGGATGTAGATACCCAGCACGATGTGGAAGATGATCGAGATGATCGCGCCAGGCCCCAGGGCCAGGGATCGCTTCTTTTTCTTGTGCGGGGGCTGCTGTTGGCTATCGCTCATGTCGCTCCCCTTACTCGCGGGCCTGCGACATCAACGAGACCTTGTAGAAGCCGGCCTGCGCGGCCAGCTTCAGCAGATCGCGCACCTTGTCGAACACCGCGGTCTTGTCGGCGCGGATATAGACCAGGTTGTCCGGCTGCGCCACCGCCAGGTCGTGCAGACGCTGCGGCAGCTGCTCGTAGCGGAACTCCTGCACGTTGCCGCCACCGGTGTCGATGTAGTAATTGCCGTTCAGGTCGAACGACAGGATCAGCGGATCACGCGGCTTGCCCATTTCCTGCAGGGCGGCCTTCGGCAGGGTGATCGGCACCTGGGACATCATCAGGGGCGCCGTCACCATGAAGATGATCAGCAGTACCAGCATGACGTCGACCAGCGGCGTCACGTTGATCTCGGCGATGGCTCCGCCGAGTTCGTCTTCCTCGCCATGCGAGGAAGTCTTCGCGCTCATTGCCATGGGTTATACCTCGCCCGCGCGGCGAGCGGCACAGGCCGGAGCTCTCAGGGACATAGCGTCACCTTGTTGAAGCCGGAGCTGCCGACGATGGCCATCAGGTCGACCACGCGGTCATAAATGGATTGCGGATCCGCGCACACGGTGACCACCTCGTCCGGGTGGTCCTTGGCGATGGCCGAGAGCTGCGCCGGCAGGTCTGCGTAGGCGACGGCGGCTTTCGGGTCATCGTTGTGCTGGATGAAATAGTTGCCTTGCAGGTCGAAGCTCACCGCCAGCTTCTCGGGCGGCTTGTCGGTCTGGAAGACACTGGGCTTGGGCAAGGTGATGGGCAGCTGGTTCATCATCAGCGGCGCCGTGACCATGAAGATGATCAATAGCACCAGCATGACGTCAACCAGGGGCGTGACGTTGATTTCCGCCACGGGCCCCATCTCCCCTTCGTCACCACCCGAAGAGGATTTGACGTTCATGCCCATGACTTAGGCCCTCGCGGCCGGGGCGAAGCGCTTGGACAGGCGGCCGGCGTAGATGCCGATGGCGGTGTTGAGGCGGCCGGTATAGCGGCTCAGGTTGGTGGCGAAGCTGTTGTACGCCATGATCGACGGGATGGCCGCGGCCAGGCCGATGCCGGTGGCGATCAGGGCCTCGGCGATGCCGGGGGCCACGGTGGCCAGGCTGGTGTCGTGCGCCGCGGCGATGCCGGTGAAGGTGTTCATGATGCCCCACACCGTGCCGAACAGGCCGATGAACGGAGCGGAGGAACCCACGGTGGCCAGGAACGGCAGGCGCTTGTTCAGGCGGCGGGTCTCGTTGGACAGCTCCAGGCGCATGGCGCGCTCGACGCGGTCGCGCACTTCGTGCAGCGCTTCGTGCTCGTGCTCGCCGGAACCCTCGCGCCACTCGGCGTTGCCGGCGGCGATGATCTTGGCCACCGGGTGCTTGTCGGTGTAGTTGATCATGTCCTCCAGGGTGCCGGACTCCAGCGTGTCCTCCAGGCGGGTGGCGGCGGTGTTGGCGGCCATCATGGCGAACAGCTTTTCGAACATCACCGTCCAGCACCACACCGAGAAGATCACCAGGATCACCAGCACGGCCTTGACCACGGGGTCGGCCTGGCTGACGAGATGGGCGATGGACAGGTCGGCCGGATTGACGGAGGCGACGGTATCGGCGGCGTCAGCCGCAAGAAGGATCAGGGACACGGACTAGAACTCCAGTTGGGCACAAGCACTGGGAACGCGTGGGCGGGGCATTGATTGCCTCTATATCCGACGAGTCCCGCTCGGAAAGGGTCGAATAGTATCTAGCCGGCCCCCGGGGTGCAAGCGCCTATTTTTTGTTCAAATGCTGCGGCCCGACCGACGGGACCCCCTGTCGGTCAGGCCAATATGCGACGCAATCCCTGGGCCACGCCTTCGACGGTGAGCCCGAAATGCTGGAAAACCTTGGGCGCCGGAGCCGAAGCACCGAAATCGTCCACGCCCAGCACCGCGCCCTGCGGACCGGCCAGGCCGCGCCACAACGCGGTGACGCCGGCCTCCACCACCAGCCTGCGCTGCAATGCAGCAGGCAGCACCTGCTCGCGGTAAGCGGCATCCTGCGCCTGAAACACTTCGTAGCAAGGCATGGAGACGACGCGCACCGCGCGGCCTTCGCCGGCGAGGATCTTCGCCGCCTGCACCGCCAGGTCCAGCTCGGAGCCGGTGGCGACGACCACCGCCTCCGCTGCCGCCGCCGGCTCGGACAGGATGTAGCCGCCGCGGGCCGCCAGCGCCGCATGCGCGGCATCGTGCTTCTGCGGCGCCAGGTTCTGCCGCGACAGGGCCAGCACCGTCGGGCCGTCGGTCCGCTCCACAGCCGCCTTCCACGACACGGCGGTCTCGAAGGCGTCGCCCGGACGCCACACCTGCAGGTGCGGAATCAGGCGCAGGGAAGCCAGGTGCTCCACCGGCTGGTGGGTGGGGCCGTCCTCGCCCAGGCCGATGGAATCGTGGGTCAGGACAAAAATGACACGCTGGCGCATCAGCGCGGCCATGCGCAGCGCGTTGCGCGCGTAGTCGGAGAACACCAGGAAGGTGCCGCCGAAGGGGATGATGCCGCCGTGCAGCGCGGCGCCGTTCATGGCGGCGCACATGCCGAACTCGCGCACGCCGTAGGACAGGTAGCTGCCGCTGACCTCGCCCGGCACGATCGCCTTGGCGCCGTGCCACAGAGTGAGGTTGGACTCGGTGAGATCGGCCGAGCCGCCGAGGAATTCCGGCAGCAGCGGCGCCACGGCGTTGAGCACGTTCTCCGACGCCTTGCGGGTCGCCACCGGCTTGTCGGCGGCAGCGCACTTGGCGATGGCCTCCGCGATGGCGGCGCCCCAGCCTTCCGGCAGCCGGCCTTCGATGCGGCGGCGCAGCTCGGCCGCTTCCTGCGGATAGCGGCCGGCGTAGCCCGCCAGCAGCTCGTTCCACGCCGCCTGCTTCTGCCGGCCGCGGCTGCGGGCATCCCAGCCGGCATAGATCTCCGCCGGCACTTCGAACGGCGGATACGGCCAGCCCAGCTTCTCGCGCGCCAGCGCGACCTCGGACTCGCCCAGCGCGGCGCCGTGCGCCTTGCCGGTGCCCTGGCGGTTCGGCGCACCGAAACCGATCACGGTCTTGCAGCAGATCAGGGTGGGCTGCGCGGTCTGGGCGCGCGCCGTCTCCAGCGCCTTGCGCACCTCGGCCGGGTCGTGGCCGTTGACGTTGCGCACCACCTGCCAGCCGTAGGCCTCGAAGCGGCCCGGGGTGTCGTCGCGGAACCAGCCGCGCACGTCGCCGTCGATGGAGATGTTGTTGTCGTCGTACAGCACCACCAGCTTGCCCAGGCCGAGGGTGCCGGCGAGCGAGCAGGCCTCGTGCGAGACGCCTTCCATCAGGCAGCCGTCGCCGACGAAGACGTAGGTGTAATGGTCGACCACCGGGAAGCCGTCGCGGTTGTACTGCGCCGCCATCAGCCGCTCCGCCAGCGCCATGCCCACGGCGTTGGCCAGGCCCTGGCCGAGCGGACCGGTGGTGGTTTCCACGCCCGGCGTGTGGCCGTGCTCGGGGTGGCCGGCGGTCTTGCTGTGCAGCTGGCGGAAATTCTTCAGCTCCTCCATCGGCAGGTCGTAGCCGGTGAGGTGCAGCAGCGCGTACAGCAGCATCGAGCCATGGCCGTTGCTGACGACGAAGCGGTCGCGGTTGAACCACGACGGGTCTGCCGGATTGTGGTTGAGGAAATCGTTCCACAGCACCTCGGCCATGTCGGCCATGCCCATCGGCATGCCGGGGTGGCCGCTGTTGGCCTTCTGCACGGCATCCATGGCGAGCGCGCGGATGGCATTGGCGAGTTCAAAACGGGTCGGCATCGGGCGGCTCGTCGGCAGGCGGGGCGGAAGGACGCGTATTGTCCGGCCCCCGCCCGGCGGCGGCAAGACTTGTGGTGTTTTTGTTACAGCGTGTCGCGGCCGCGCCAGCCGCAGGCCGCCGCGGCGGCGGCGCTTGCGGTGCGGCGGTCCGGTCGCGGCGCTGCCATAGCCCGCGGGGCGGCCTGCCGGGGCGGCACCGCCCTCACGCCCGATGATACGGATGGTTCTGCGTCACGCTCCAGGCGCGGTACAGCTGCTCGGCGATCAGCACCCGCACCAGCGGATGCGGAAAGGTCAGCTTCGACAGCGACCAGCGCGCCGAGGCGGCGGCCAGGCAGGCCGGCGCCAGGCCGTCGGGACCGCCCACCAGCAGGGCGACATCGCGGCCGTCCTGCAGCCACTGCGGGATGGCGCGGGCCCAGCCGAGCGTGTCCAGGGCCTCGCCGCGCTCGTCGAAGGCGACGATGCGCACGCCGCTGCCGGCGGCGCGCAGCATCCTCTCCCCTTCCGCCTCGCGCAGCCGCGCGATGTCGGCGTTCTTGCCGCGCGCCTCCACCGGGATCTCGACCAGCTCCAGGCGCAGTTCGCGCGGCAGGCGTTGCGCGTATTCGGCGAAGCCGGCCTCGACCCAGGCGGGCATGCGCGTGCCGACGGCGATCAGCCTCAAGCGCATCGGCCCGCGTCTTTCAGGCTACCGGCGCGCCGGCGCTGCCCAGGTCCCACAGCTTCTCCAGCTGGTAGAACAGCCGCGGCTGGGTCTGCATCACGTGCACCAGCACGCCGTTCAAGTCCACCAGCACCCACTCGCCCTCGTTCAGGCCTTCCACGCCGATCGGGCGGTAGCCTTTTTCCTTGGCCTTCTCCATCACGTTCTCGGCCAGCGACTTGACGTGGCGGTTGGAGGTGCCGGTGCAGATCACCATGCTGTCGGTGATCGGCGTCAGCTCGCGCACGTCGAGCACCTTGATGTCCAGGCCCTTGAGGTCCTCCAGCGCCGCCACCGCCAGCGCGGTGAGGGCGGCGGAAGGATCCGGCGCGGCGGCCTTCCTGGCCGCCTTCGGCGCGGCCGCGGCCTTGGGCTTTGCCGGAGCTTTCTTCGGGCCGGCCTTGGCCAGCGTCTTGGTGCGGGGTTTCGGCTTGGCCGCGGACCTGGCAGGGGCCTTGGCCTTCTGCGCCGGGGCCCGGCCCTTGGCGGAAGCTTTGGCGGGGGCCTTGGCGGCGGTCTTTGCGGCTTTAGTCTTGGGCGGGGTCTTCATCGTGGGTCAGAGCGCGGACGTCCTCGGTGGTGAATGACTGGATCACGGCATCGGGCACCAGGCCGCGGATGCTGCGGCCGGCCTTGAGCAGCTGCCGGATGCGGGTGGAGGAGATCGCCAGCGGCGGAATGCTGGCGGATATCCAGGTGCCGGACGGCTGCTCCAGCAGGGCCCGGGCGGAAGCGGCGCGGCGGCCGCGCAGGAACGCGGCCAGCTCCGGCGCGGGCGCAGGCGGCTCGTAGGGCCGCTCGACGAACACCAGGTGGGCCAGGTCGAACAGCTCGCGCCAGCGGTGCCAGGTGTGCAGCTGGTTGGCGGCGTCGTCGCCGAGCAGCAGCACCAGTGGCGCGGCGCTGCCGAGCTCGCCGCGCAGGCCGGCCAGGGTGTCGTAGGTATAGGAAGGACCGGTGCGGCGGATCTCGCGGTCGTCGACCTGCAGGTAGGGCTCGGCGCCCACTGCCAGGCGCGCCCACTCCAGGCGGCGCAGCGGCGGCACCTCCGGCGCGGCGCGGTGCGGCGGGTTGGCGCTGGGCACGATCAGCACGCGCGACAGGCCGAGCCGCTCGCGCAGCTCCAGCGCCAGGCGGATATGACCGTGGTGGATCGGGGCGAAGGTGCCGCCGAAGATGCCGATCGCGGCGGGGGGGTTAGTGGACAAGAGAAGGTGCGCGTTGGCCGCAATCGTCAGCAGCCCGTTGCCAGCCGCCAGCCGTCGCTGAAAAGCAGCAGGCCACAGCCCCCGCTTTTGCTGGCAACCGGCAACTGGCGACCGGCGACTGCCTCATCGCACCTGCCCGTCGCCCAGCACCACCCACTTCACCGAGGTCAGGCCTTCCAGGCCGACCGGGCCGCGGGCGTGGAACTTGTCGGTGCTGATGCCGATCTCGGCGCCGAGGCCGTACTCATAGCCGTCGGCGAAGCGGGTCGAGGCGTTGACCATCACCGAGGCCGAGTCCACTTCGCGCAGGAAGCGGCGCGCCTTGCTGTAGTTCTCGGTGACGATGCAGTCGGTATGCTGCGAGCCGTGCTGGGCGATGTGATCGATCGCCTGGTCGAGGCCGTCGACCACGCGGATCGCCAGGATCGGCGCCAGGTATTCGGTATCCCAGTCGGCGGGCGTGGCCGGGCGCGCCTGCGGCAGGATGCGGCGGGTGCGCTCGCAGCCGCGCAGTTCCACGCCGTGGCCGGCGTAGATGCGGCCCAGCTCGGGCAGCACGCGCTCGGCGATCGGCGCGGCCACCAGCAGGGTTTCCATGGTATTGCAGGTGCCGTAGCGCTGGGTCTTGGCGTTGACGGCGACGGCGACGGCCTTGTCGATATCGGCCTCGGCGTCGATGAAGACGTGGCAGTTGCCGTCGAGGTGCTTGATCACCGGCACCCGCGCGTTTTCCGCGACGAAGGCGACCAGGCCCTTGCCGCCGCGCGGGATGATCACGTCGGCGCACTGCGGCGTCATCATCGGACCAACCGCCTCGCGGTCGGCGATCTCCAGCACCTGCACCGCGTCCGGCGGCAGGCCGGCGTCGCGCAGCGCGCGCTGGATGCAGCGGGCGATGGCCTGGTTCGAGTGCAGGGCCTCGGAGCCGCCGCGCAGGATGCAGGCGTTGCCGGACTTCAGGCACAGCGAGGCGGCGTCGGCGGTGACGTTGGGCCGCGACTCGTAAATGATCCCGACCACGCCCAGCGGCACGCGCATGCGGCCGACCTGGATGCCGGAGGGACGCATCTTCAGGTCGAACATCTCGCCCACCGGGTCGGGCAGGGCGGCGACCTGGCGCACGCCGTCGGCCATCGCGGCGATGCGGCCGTCGTTCAGCTCCAGGCGGTCGAGCAGGGCCTCTTCCAGCTTGTTCTCGCGCGCCGCGCGCAGGTCGCGGGCATTGGCTTCGAGGATCGCCGCCGCCTCGTCCTCGATGATGCGCGCCAGGGCGAACAGCGCGGCGTTCTTCTCGCCGGTGCTGGCCCGCGCCACGGCGCGGGACGCGGCGCGGGCGCGCTGCCCCACCTCGCGCATGTAGCCGGCCACGTCGATCTTGCGCGCGCCGCGCTTGCCTTCCTTCACCGGTACCGCTGTCATCGCCGCCGATCCCATCCGTATATGCCCGCCGGGGTTCAACGAGCCGCGGCCGGCTTGAGCCTGGCGGCACCGCTGGCCGCCAGCACCAATGTTAACAACTCTTCCCAGGCCGCGGACTGGGTGCCGCTGGATTTGGCCAGGTTGTCGATGGCGGCACAGTCGCGCAGCCAGCCCAGCACCTGGCCGTAGCGGCTGCGCTCCACCGCGCGGGCGTAGGCCGGCTGGTTGGTGCGGAACACCCCGGCCGCTTCCACCGCCGCGCCGGCGTTGCGGCTGCGCCCGTAGGCCTGGGCGGCGCGCGCCAGCTGGCGCAGGCCCATCGCCACCACCGCCAGGATCGCCAGCACCTCCACGCCCTCGTCGCGCAGGCCGTCGAGGCCGCGCACCGCGCCGCGCGCGTCGCCGGCCATGACCTTGTTGAACCAGCCGAACACCTCGTAGTGGGCCGAGTCCGCCACCGCCGCCTCGATCTGCGCCAGGCCGATGTTCTGCCCCGGGTACAGCAGGGCCAGCTTCTCCACCTCCTGCTGCGCCGCCAGCAGGTTGCCCTCGGTGCGCTCGGCCAGCAGGCGCAGCGTCTCCGCATCGGCCTGCAGGCCGGCCGCCTTGAGGCGGCCGCCGATCCAGGCGGGCAGTTCCTCCGGCTTGAGCGGCCAGACGTAGAGGCCGGCGCCGGCGTTCTCCAGCGCCGCATACCAGGCGGCGCTGCGCGCCCGCGATTCCAGCTTGCCGAGGCTGACAATCAGCAGCACGTCCGGCGCCGGGTCCTGCGCCAGCTTGGTCAGCACCGCCGCGCCGGCGGCGTCCGGCGCATTGGCCGAGCGCAGCTCGACGATGCGCAGCGGCGCGAACAGCGAAGGGGTATTGCAGGTTTCGACCAGGCGCTGCCAGTCGAAGCCGCGTTCGGCGTCCAGCACCTCGCGCTCGGCATACCCCTTGGCGCGCGCCGCGGCGCGGATCGCATCCAGCGACTCCTGCAGCAGCAGCGGTTCCTCCCCGGCGACCAGGTAGACCGGGGCGAGGCCGCGTTGCAGGGCGGCGGCGAGTTGGGCGGGGTTGTTGAGGCGCATGAACCGTATTTTAGGAAAAGCGCCCCGGACAAAAGGCGCAAACGCGCAAGGAAAGTCGAAAGCCCTTCATTCAAAAAGCTTTTCTCGGCCGCCCGGCGCCTTTGGCGCCAGCCTTGCCGGCTTCAATCCATCATGAATGCCGCGATCGCGGCGGCCGTCTCGCGCGGCGCGTCGAAGTGCAGCATGTGCCCGGCGTCCGGGATCGTCATCACGCGCTGGTCGCGGAACGCGGCGCGGCGCCGCGCGCGCTCCTCCGGCGGCAGCGCCAGCGCCGACTTGCCGGCGTCGATGAACAGGGTCGGCGCGGTGATCTGCTTCCAGATCTCCTCCGCCTCGGCCGCGCGGTACAGCAGCGGCCCGGCGAGGATGTGCTTGGGATCGGCGCAGAGGCGGATGCGGCCGCGCGCGTCTTCATGGCCCCAGCAGCGGGCGATGAACAGGGCCTGCCCGGGGCTGAGCTGGGGGTGCTGCTTGCGCACCCGGCCGGCCAGCTGCTCGAACGAGTCGTAAGTCTTCACCGCCGGCAGCTGCTGGAGGTCGTCGAGCCACTTGCGCAGCCGCTGCGGCGCGCGCTGCACCGGCATGTCCGGCAGGCCGATGCCGTCGAGACACACCAGCTTGCGCACCCGCTGCGGCCGCGCGCCGGCGTAGAGGGCCACCACCTGCGCGCCCATGCTGTGGCCGCCGAGCAGCACCGGCTGCCGCGGCGAGTAGTGGTCGAGGATCGCTTCCAGGTCGCCGACGTAGTCGAAGAACCAGTAACCGTCCTGCGGCCACTCGCTGTAGCCGAAGCCGCGCCAGTCCGGCATCAGCACCTGCCAGCGGTCGAGCAGGTGCTCGACCAGGGGCTGGAAGGTGGCGGAGACGTCGAGCCAGCCGTGGGTCAGGAACAGCTGCGGCAGCGCCGGGTCGCCCCAGCGGCGCACGTGGCAGCGCAGGCCGCGGACATGCAGGAATTCGGAACGGCTCTGGGTATTCAGGCGCAACCCTCCGCGGTTTCCACCGCCGCGCGCAGGCCGACGCGGTAGGCGCTGATCCGGCCGTCCTCCAGCCGGAACACCAGCTGATGCGGCTGATCGCCGAAGGCCAGCAGCTCGCGCGCGGCGCCGGCGCCCGCCGCATGGACGCGGCCGGCATAGACCTGGCCGACCCGGTCCTCGGAGTCGCCGACGCGGACCCCGGAGCGGGTCGGCACCTCGGGCGTGGCGACATCGATGCGGGTCACCGCGCCCTGCTCGATCATCAGGCCGAAATCCAGCCGCAGGCCGCCGTTCTGGCTGGGCCACGCGTAATGGCAGGCCTGCCAGGCGGCGCCGCGCGGCGGCTGTTCCTGCAGGTCCAGGCCGGAGGCGCGGCGCGCCTGCTCCAGGCTCATGCCGAGGCGGATCGGCCCCACCGCGTCGAGCCCGGCGCGCCAGCCCGACAGGGGCGCCGCGGACTCCTCCGCGGCGCACAGGGCCGGCGCGGCGAGCAGCGCGGCGAGCAGCGGGCGCCAGCGCATCAGGCGGCGATCTTGCCGGAGAGGAACTGCTCGAGCAGCACCAGGCGGTCGTTGCCCCAGAACATCTGCTCGCCGACGAAAAAAGTGGGCGCGCCGAAGGCGCCGCGCTTCACCGCTTCCTCGGTGTTGGCGCGCAGCTCGTCCTTGACCGGCTGCTCCTGGGCCTGCGCCACCAGCGCGGCGCCGTCGAGGCCGAGCGCCGCCGCCACGGCGCCGATCACCCCGGCCTGGCCGATGTCGGCGCCGTCGGCCCAGTAGGCCTTCATCACCGCCTTGGCGAACGCCGCGCCCTGGCCGTGCCGGCCCGCCGCGATGCCGGCGCGCAGCGCCAGCACGCTGTTGACCGGGAACACCTTGGGGAAGCCGACCGGCACGCCATAGTGCTCGGCCCAGCGCCGCACGTCGAGGAACAGGTGCTTGCCCTTGGCCGGGATCGCCGCCGGCATCTTGTTGCCGGTGGCCTCGAACACCTTGCCCAGCAGGAACGGCTTCCACACCAGGCTGGCGCCGGCGCGGGCCGCCACCGCCTCGATCTGGGTCGAGGCGAGATAGGTGTACGGGCTGGCGGCGTCCCAGAAGAATTCGATGCTGCGTGACATGGCGGAGCTCCCTCGGGCGCGGTGGGCGCTGCCGGCAGTCTGCCGATCGCGGCAGCTTGGCACAAGCCATGCGAGCGACAGACCCGCTCGGCTACAATCAGGTCCTGTTGCTGCTTCAAGCGATCCCGCTGAACCTTCCCCGATGACCTACTGCGTCGCCATCAAAGTCAACGAAGGCCTGGTCTTCGCCGCCGACACACGCACCGCCGCCGGCGTCGACGACGTGCGCACCTATAACAAGATGCACACCTTCGAATTCCCGGGGGAGCGCGTCTTCGTGGTGCTGTCGGCCGGCAACCTGGCGACGACGCAGTACGTGCTGGCCCAGGCCCAGCGCGACATCGGCGATCCCAACGCCGCGGTCAGCCTGCGCAACGTCCGCCACATGTTCGACGCCGCCGACTACCTCGGCCAGCTGTCGGTGCGGGCGCAGAAGCAGGTCACCAGCCAGCAGCAGTACAGCGCCGTGAACGTCGAGACCACCCTGATCCTGGGCGGCCAGATCCAGGGCGAGGAGCCGGCGATCTACCTGATCTACCCGCTCGGCAACTGCATCGCCGCCAGCCCGGAGACGCCGTTCCTGCAGATCGGCGAGATCAAGTACGGCAAGCCGATCCTCGACCGCTTCGTGCGCCCGCACGTGCAGCTGGAGGACGCCGCCCGCTGCGCCCTGGTCTCGCTCGACTCGACCATGCGCTCCAACATCTCGGTCGGCCCGCCGGTGGACCTGTCGTTGCTGCCGCGCGACGCGCTGAAGATCACCCATTCGCTGCGGCTGGACCTGGACACGCCGTACTACTCGCAGCTCAAGGAAACCTGGGCGCGGCAGCTGGAGAACGCCGTGCGCAGCCTGCCGCGGTTCGAATGGGAGCAGCAGCCGCAGCTGCCCTTGCAGGCGCAGATGCAGCAGGCGCAGAGCGGGCAGAACGCCGCGGCGCAGATGCAGCCGCGCAACATTCCGGCGAATTCCTGAAGCGGCCCGCTGCCTTGCCGCGCCCCCGCGGCGGCGGGTGCCGCCAGGCCGGAGCGGTGCAGCTTCAGGCCATCTTGAAGTAGGCCGCGTCCAGCGCCTCGTGCAGCTCGCCCAGCCCGATCTGGATTTCGTCCATCAGCCGCGGCACCCCCACGTCCGACTTGAGCAAGGCGTCGATGTTGGCGTCGCGGGCCAGCGCGCGGGTGCGCTCGATGGCGCGCTCGATCTTGCGGTTCTGCGGCAGCGCCGGCAGGGTCGAGGCGATGCGTGACAGGCAAAACATGACGCTGCGCGGGAATTCGCGGTTCTGCAGCAGGTAGCGCAGCACGCCCGGGCCGTTGACCCGGGTCTTCATGGTGCGGCGGTACATCTGGTAGGCGGTGAGCGAGCGCAGCACGCTCATCCAGACGATGTTCTCGAACGGCGTCAGGTCCGGCCCGGACGGCTCGCGGCCGAGGCGGGTGGACCGCACGTCGAGGATGCGCGTGGTCATGTCGGCCTGCTCGAGGTTGGTGCCGATGCGCAGGAACTGGAAGCCGACGTCGCGCGCCATGCTGCTGGCCAGCACGCTGAAGATCAGCAGCGTGCCGTTGATGATCTCGCCGAGCAGGGCCTGGCGCGGCACCCGCGACAGGCTCAGGGCGCCGCGCTCCTGCACGTAGTAGTACATGTCGTTGAGCCGCTCCCAGGTGTCGCTGGGCATGGTGTCGCGCACCGTGCGCAGGATCTCGCGGGCATGGTAGAGGGAGGACTGGATCGAGCCGGGATTGCGCGGGTCGGCGACGAGGAAGCGCGCCACGTTTTCCTCGGTGGCCTCCTCGTAGTGGCTGCGGAAGGTGGCGTCGGCGCCGACGATCTCGATCAGCGGGCCCCAGCCCAGGGTCATCCGCCGCGGCAGGTCCATCATCAGGTTGGCGTTGACGTTGATCAGGCGCGCGGTGTTCTCCGCGCGCTGCAGGTAGCGTCCGATCCAGTAGAGGTTGTCGGCGACGCGCGACAGCATCAGGCACCCCCTCGGGAGGTGCAACTGCCGGTCGCCGGTTCCCGGTTCCCGGCAAAGGCGCAACAGCGCTGTTGCCCCGCGGACAGCGGACGAGCGGCCACTGACAGCTCCTTTCTCACTTGTCGCCCCCCTGCGTCTGCGCCTGCCCCGGCTCTTCGTCCAGGTCGACGATCCAGGTGTCCTTGCTGCCGCCGCCCTGGGAGCTGTTGACCACCAGCGAGCCCTTCACCAGGGCGACCCGGGTCAGGCCGCCGGTGGTGACGTAGGTGCTTTCGCCGCGCGACAGGATGAACGGCCGCAGGTCGAGATGGCGCGGCTCCACGCCCTCGTCGGTGATGGTCGGCGCGGTGGACAGGCTCAGGGTCGGCTGCGCCATGTAGTTGCGCGGGTTCCTCTCGATCAGCTCGCGGAACTTCTCGCGCTCCTCCTTGCCGGCGCGCGGGCCGATCAGCATGCCGTAGCCGCCGGACTCGTTGGCCGGCTTGACCACCAGCTTGTCGAGGTTGGCCAGCACGTGCCTGCGCTGCTTCTCGTCCATGCACAGGTAACTGGGCACGTTGGGCAGGATGGGATCCTCGTCGAGGTAATACTTGATCATCGCCGGCACGTAGGCGTAGATCACCTTGTCGTCGGCGACGCCGGCGCCGGGGGCGTTGGCCAGGCCGACCTTGCCCCGGATCCAGGCGCGCATCAGGCCCTTGACCCCCAGCACCGAGTCGGCGCGGAAGGCTTCCGGATCGATGAACAGGTCGTCGATGCGGCGGTAGATGACGTCGACCCGCTTGGGGCCGTAGATGGTGCGGGTGTAGACGCAGTCGTCCTCGCCGACGAACAGGTCGCTGCCTTCGACCAGCTCGATGCCCATCTGCTGCGCCAGGTAGGCGTGCTCGAAATAGGCCGAGTTGTAGATGCCGGGGGTCAGCAGGACCATGTTGGGCTGGTCGCCGGAGCGGGGGCTCAACGCCGCCAGGGTGTCGTAGAGCTGCGCCGGATAGTCGTCCACCGGCAGGATGTTGCTGGTCTCGAACAGTTCCGGCCAGACGCGCTTGATCACCATGCGGTTCTCGAGCATGTAGGACACGCCCGAGGGCACCCGCAGGTTGTCCTCCAGCACGTACAGGGTGCCGTCGCGGTCGCGCACCAGGTCGCTGCCGCAGATATGGGCCCAGACGCCGTACTTGGGCCGCACGCCGACGCATTGCGGGCGGAAATTCACCGAGTCGACCAGCACCTCGGCCGGGACGACCTTGTCCTTGACGATCTGCTGGTCGCCGTAGATGTCCTGGATGAACTGGTTGAGCGCGTTGACGCGCTGCTTCAGGCCGCGCTCGGTGCGCTCCCATTCCTTGCGCGCGATGACCCGCGGGATCATGTCGAACGGCCAGGCCCGGTCCAGCGTCTTGCCCTCGGAATAGACGGTGAAGGAGATGCCCATCACCTTGATCGCCAGGTCGGCCGCCAGGCGCCGGTCGGCCAGATCCTTCGGCGAAATGCTTTGCAGGTAGCTGAGCAGGCGCTGCGCCGCCGGACGCGGTTCGCCGGGTTGCGCAAACAGCTCGTCGTAGGCGTCCTGACAGCGGTATTGGCTCCACTCGAAAGCCATGGGATGGGTCTGCTTTCCTTGATGTTTATGCGGGTCCAGCCGAAGCAAACCGCCGCTGCGCATTGAATTTGCGGGATTTGCTCTCTAACCTAGCAGGAACGCCAAGCAAAACCCAAGCCACGCCCAGGCCCCGGGCCGCGCAGGACCGCCACGAGCCAAGACCCGACGAACTGATGACCCGCTCCCGCACCGCCCTGGAAATCAAGGGCCGCATGCTTTCGATCACGCGCGTGCGGGTGCTCGACCCCGACGCTGCCGCCATCCGCAGCCACCTCGAGCAGTTCGCCAGGCAGATGCCGCAGGCGGTGAAGGGCATGGCGGTAGTGATCGACAGCGAGTTCGACACCGACCTGCCGGCCCTGCTCGAAGCCATGCGCGGCGTCGGCATGCAGCCGCTGGCCGTGTCCGACGGCCCCCTCGTCACCGCCGCCCGCGGCCTCGGCCTGGCGGTGGTTTCCAGGGATTCCGGCAAGGCCACGGCAGCGCCGGAGCCGGTGAAGGCCGCCCCGCCGCAGGCCGCTCCGGCGGCGCCGCCGCGCCGCTCGGCCCGCATCGTCGCCGAGCCGGTCCGATCCGGCCAGCAGATCTACGCCGAGCACGGCGACCTGGTGGTGCTCAGCACCGTCAGCCCGGGCGCCGAGGTCATCGCCGACGGCTGCGTCCACGTCTACGGCAAGCTCGCCGGCCGCGCCATCGCCGGCGCCCGCGGCGACGAGAGCGCGCGCATCTTCTGCCGCAAGATGGAGGCCGAGCTGGTGGCGATCGCCGGCATCTACGCCGTGGCGGACCAGATCAAGGAGGGTCCGCGCGGCGTGGCCGCGACGGCCTATCTCGAACAGGGGCGGCTGAAGATCGAGCCGCACAAGGTTTAGTGTGGTCATGCTGAGTGAGACGAAGCATCTGGCCTCCCCATTGCGGTGGGAGGCCCTTCGCTACGCTCAGGATGACAAGGTGATTGTTTTTAGCGGCAACCGCGTCGCGGTCGATCACCGGCGGCGCGCATCTTAAGGAAGACCATCTTGGCAAAAATCATCGTTGTCACCTCGGGCAAGGGCGGAGTGGGCAAGACCACCACCAGCGCCTCGTTCGCCACCGGCCTGGCCATGCAGGGCCACCGCACCGCCGTCATCGACTTCGACGTCGGCCTGCGCAACCTCGACCTGATCATGGGAGTGGAGCGCCGGGTGGTGTTCGACTTCGTCAACGTCATCAACGGCGAGGCCTCGCTGAAGCAGGCCCTGATCAGGGACAAGCACCTCGACAAGCTGTCGATCCTGGCCGCCAGCCAGACCCGCGACAAGGACGCGCTCAACCAGGAGGGCGTGGAGCGGGTGCTCAACGAGCTGGCGCAGGACTTCGAGTACATCATCTGCGACTCGCCGGCCGGCATCGAGAAGGGCGCGTTCATGGCGATGTACTTCGCCGACGAGGCCCTGGTGGTGACCAACCCGGAAGTGTCCTCGGTGCGCGACTCCGACCGCGTGCTGGGCATCCTCTCCAGCAAGTCGCGCCGCGCCGAAAAGGGCGAGGGCAAGGTCAAGGAGCACCTGGTGCTGACGCGCTACAACCCCGCCCGCGTCGCCAAGGGCGAGATGCTCTCGGTCGACGACGTCAAGGAGATCCTGGCGATCCCGCTGCTCGGCGTGGTGCCGGAATCGCCCAGCGTGCTGACCAGCTCCAACAGCGGCGTGCCGGTGATCCGCGAGGAAGGCAGCGACGCCGGCTCGGCCTACCAGGACCTGGTGGCGCGCTTCCTCGGCGAGGACAAGCCGCACCGCTTCATCACCGAGCAGAAGAAAAGCATCTTCAGCAAGCTGTTCGGAGCGCAGTAATGGACTGGCTCAAGTTCTTCCGCGGCGACAAGCCGAACAGCGCCAAGATCGCCAAGGACCGGCTGATGCTGGCCGTGGCTTACCAGCGCTCGGGCCAGGCCAACGGCCCGACCTACCTGCCCAAGCTGCGCGAAGAGCTGCTCGGCGTGGTGCGCAAGTACGTGCAGGTCTCGGACGAGGCGGTGCAGTTCTCGGTGCAGCGCGAAGGCGGGCTCGAGGTGCTGGAGCTGAACATCACGCTGCCGGACCAGTGACAGGCCGGGTTCCGGATTCGCGAAAGCCGCGGCCGCTTGCGGCCGTTCTCCCGGTTCCCGGACCGCCGGTCCGGTCTTTCAGTGCACGTGCCCGGGCGCGCCGTGGTCGTGCAGGGCCCGGGTGCGGCGGAAGTTGAGGACGTGGCCGGCGGCGTGGATCAGGCCGCCGACGATGGAGATGGCGCGCTCCCAGTCCTCCGACAGGCCGATCAGGCGGTAGCCGTAGGTGGCGAAGGCCAGCAGGCCCAGGCCGGCGCCGCCCAGCCACAGCACCCGGGCGTCGCCGTGGCGGCGCCAGCCCATGCCCAGCGCCACCAGGCTCACCGGCAGCACCGCCAGCAGCAGGTATTCGTGGAAGCTGTGGCCGCCGAGGAGGCTGCCGCCGAGGAACGGCAGCAGCGCCAGCAGCAGCGGCAGCGCCAGGCAGTGCACGATGCACAGGCCGGACAGCAGGATGCCGAGGCTGTCCAGCCGGCCCAGCCAGGTCTGGCGGACCTCTTCCCGGATCGCGGCTTCCGTCTCGCTCATGCCCCTATCTTACAGGCAGCGGCTCGGCCGGCAGCCGGGCCGCGGCGCTCCACGCCTCCGCTCCGCCGCGCAGGACCACGGCGCGGGCGTAGCCGCGCCGGCGCAGGGCGCGCGCGGCGCGCACCGCCGAGACGTCGTTGGGGCAGGCGCAGTAGGTGACGATGTCGCGGTCGTAGGGGAAATCGTAGGCGGCGGGCTGGCCGCGGGCCTCGAGCACGGCCAGTTCCACCGGCACGCTGCCCGGCACCCCGGCCTGGTCTTCGCGCAGCAGCTCGGAGCGCAGGTCCAGCACCAGCGGCTGCGGCTGCTGCTCCAGCAAGCGGCGCAATTCCGCCACATCGATGCGCGGCACGCCGCCGCCGCGCGCGATCAGCCAGCGCTGCACCGCGCGGTAGGCGACGTAAGCCAGCAGCAGCGCGGCGGCGACGTGCAGCACCACCTGCAGGTGCTCGCGGCCGTAATCGAACACCCGGTCGATCTGGTCGCGGAAGACGTAGCCGAGGGCGAGGTAGACGCTGGCCCACAGCAGGGTGCCGAACGAGGAGGCGGCGAGGAAACGCAGCGCCGGCATGCGGATCGCGCCGGCGATGGGCGGCGCCACCAGCGAGATGCCGGGGATGAACTTGGAGAACAGCAGGGAGGCCAGGCCCCAGCGCACGAAGATCGACTGGGTCATGCGCACGCAGGTGTCGGGCGACAGGGAAACCTTGCACAGCATGCGCAGCACTTTCTGGCCGAAGCGCACCCCGGCCAGGTACCAGCCGAGGTTGGCGACCAGGGCCGCCGCCACCGCCGCGGCCAGCACCGCCGGGGCCGAGACTTGGCCGCTTGCCACCAGCGCGCCGGCGGCGACCAGCACGGTGAAGGAAGGCAGCGGCACCCCGCCCTGCTCCAGCAGCACGGCCAGGAAGACGAGCAGCGCGCCGTGTTCGGGCAGGTTGCGGATGAAAGCAGTCACGGTCGGTCCTTCCGGGGAACCTCTGGGCTGCGGCGAATGTGGTGCCGCCGCGGGCCGGGTTCAAGGCGCGCGCATCTTACGCCTGCGCCGCGGCGGCGTCAGCGTCCGGCTGGCGGATTCAGGCGCCGGCCGCCCGCCGCTCGGCGCGCGCCGCACTCCACACCTCGCGCGCCGCGTCGGCGTTGAGGACGGCGATGCCCAGGCCGACCAGCAGGTCCGGCCAGGCGGACCGCAGCCGCGCGGTGACCAGGCCGGCGGCGATGATGGCCAGGTTGGCCAAGGTGTCGTTGCGCGCCGACAGGAAGGCGGCCCGCGTCAGGCTGCCGCTGCCGCCGCGGTGGCGCGCCAGCAGCAGGGCGCAGCACAGGTTGACCAGCAGGGCTCCGCCGCCGGTCAGCGACAGCGCCAGCGCCGCCGGCGGCAGCGGCTGCCACAGCTTGTGCGCGGCCGTCCACAAGGTCGCCAGCCCCGGCACCAGCAGGATGCCGGCGAGCACCATGCCCAGACGGGCGCGCCGCGCCGCGCTCCAGCCCAGCGCGACGGCGATCAGCAGGTTGATCGAGGCGTCCTCGAGGAAATCGACGCTGTCGGCGAACAGCGACACCGAGCCGATCGCCAGGGCGACGCCGAACTCCACGCCGAAGTACGCCAGGTTGAGCAGCGCCACCGTGATCACCACCCGGCGCAGCGGCATGCTCAGCCCTCGCGCTCGAGGATGTGGCACAGGCGCAGGCCGTCGGCGCCGTCCTCGTAGTAGCCGGGCAGCTTTTTATCCTCGCGGTAGCCGAGTTTGGCGTAGAGGGCGCGCGCCGCGGCGTTGTCCACCCGCACTTCCAGCTTGATGCGCCGCAGTCCGAGGCGCCGCGCCTCGGTCTCGGCGGCGCGCACCAGGCGCTCGGCGAAGCGGCGGCCGCGCGCCGGCGGCGCCACCACCACCGAGTAGATGCGGGCGGTGCCGCTGTTCTTGCGCGTCAGCAGGATCAGGTTGCCGACCACGGCGCCTTGCAGCTCGGCGACCCAGGCGCGGGCCGAGGGCGAGCGCAGGAAGTGCCGCACCGAGCGCAGCGACATGCGGTCGCTGGGGAACAGCTCCTCCAGGGTCAGGATGGCCGCGTCGTCCTGGTGGTGGGCGGGGCGTACCCGGCCTTCTTCGTCGCTCATGCTAGGGCTTGGGATCGATCAGGGGCTCCGCGGATGATGCCAGCCCCCGCGGCGGCCCGCGAACGGGCACAATGCGTCCGTCCACCGCCAACACCGCGCCCATCGTGAGACTCCCGGTCCGAGCCTGCGGCACCCTCTTGCTGATCGCCCTGCTGGCCGCGCCGGCCGGCGCCGACGACACCATCGCCACCGACAGCGGCGGCGGCAGCCTGAAGCCGAAGTGGGAGCTGGGCATCGCCGGCGCCGTCGGCACCGAGCCGGACTACCCGGCCTCCGACCGCTACCGGCCGCGGCCGGTGGCCTTCCCGTATTTCATCTACCGCGGCGGCTTCTTCCGCTCCGACGAGAACGGCCCGCGGGTGCGGACGCAGATCCAGCCCAACGTCGAGCTGACGGTCAGCGGCAGCGCCTCCTTCGGCTCGCACGCCGAGTCCTCCGGCCCGCGCGCCGGCATGCCCAAGCTCGACTACCTGTTCGAACTGGGCCCGAACCTGCGCATCACCGCCCTGCGCTTGTCCCCGGACAGCAGCCTGCGCCTGGACCTGCCGCTGCGCGCGGTGTTCAGCCTCAACGGCCTGCACTCGGCCTACCAGGGCCTGACCTTCGAACCCCTCCTCGGCCTGCACACGCGCAACCTGTTCGACAGCGGCTGGAGCGGCTACGCCGGCGTCGGCCCGGAATGGGCCAGCGGGCGCATCCAGCGCTACTTCTACCAGGTCGACGCGCAGTACGCCCTGCCCGACCGCCCGGCCTACGACGCGCACGGCGGCTACCTCGGCAGCCGCCTGGAGCTGGGCGCCAGCCACAAGCTGGGCCGCGACTTCCGCGTGTTCCTGTTCAGCCGGATCGACGACTACGCCGGCGCCGAGAACGGGGACAGCCCGCTGTACAAGACCCGCTTCGGCTACACCGCGCTGGCCGGCCTGAGCTGGACCTTCTGGCGCTCGCACAACCTGGTGCAGGCGCCGCAGTAGCGCCCGGCCCGAACCGGGAAGGCGCAGGGTGACGGGCTGCTGAAGCCGGCGCCGTCATGGCCCCCGCGCAGAGCGGCGGGATTCAGCGCCCTTCCGGTTCCTTCGCCCGCGTCTGCACGTCCAGCTTGCGCACGAAGTACTCCATGATCTTGCGGTAGATCTGCTCTTTGAGTACCAGGTCTTCCACGCCGAAGTCGATGTTCGGATTGTCGTTGACCTCGATCACCTTGACCACGTTGCCGAACTGCTTGAGATCGACGCCGTAGAGGCCGCTGCCGATGGCGCGGGCGGCCTGCACCGCCACGCCCAGCACTTGCCTGGGAACGTCCTTGATGTCGAGCGTTTCGTGGTCGCCCTCGCGCTTGGCGCCGTTCTTGTCGCGCTTGACCACCTGCCAGTGGGCCGGCGCCATGAAGTAGCGGCAGGCATAGAGCGGCTGGCCGTCGAGCACGCCGACGCGCCAGTCGTACTCGGTGGGCTCGAATTTCTGCGCCACCACCAGGTCGGAGCGCTCCAGGAACTCGCGCGTCTCGCGCTTGAAGTCGGCGTCGGTCTCGACCTTGATCACACCCTTGGAGAATTGCGAGTCGGGCTGCTTCAGCACCAGCGGGAAGCCCAGCTCGCGCACCACCTGGCTCAGGTTGGCGCGGTGCACCAGCATGGTCTTGGGCTGCGGGATGCGGTGGCGGTCCATCAGCTGCGCCAGGTAGACCTTGTTGGCGCAGCGCAGGATCGACTCGGGGTCGTCCACCACCACCAGGCCCTCGCGCGCGCCGCGGCGGCTGAAGCGGTAGGTGTGGTGGTTGACCGCGGTGGTCTCGCGGATGAACAGGGCATCGTACTCGGCGACATGGCCGTAGTCGCCCTTGTCGAGGAAGTCGACGGAGAAGCCCAGGTCCTCCGCCGCCCTTTCGAACTGCTTCAGCGCACGGGCGTTGGACGGCGGCTCCTTCTCGTCCTCGTTGACCAGGATGGCCAGGTCGTAGCGGGTCGAGTCGCGCTTGCGGCGCGGGCCGCGGCGGCGGGTGAAGTACTCGCGCGCGGTCTGGTAGAGGAATTCGTGATGCGCCGCCGGCACCTCGCCCAGGGCCACGGCGTTGAGCGTGTCGACGCGCCACTCGTCGCCGCGCCAGACGAACTTGGCCTGCAGCAGCGGCGCCGGGAACAGGTTGAACAGCGCCCGCGCCAGCCGCTCGTGGCGGATGTAGGGGCTGTCGCCGAAATAGACGTTGAGGATGTATTCGCTGGAGCCGAGCCGCGCCAGGCTGTGCTGGATCAGCTCCTCGATCTCGTCGTTGATGACCGAGGGACTCTCCGCCAGCTTGAGGTCCTGCACCGTGGTGATGTCCGGCAGGATCTTGTGGCCGCGCGCCCCGGCCAGCAGCGACACGTAGTAGCCGGTGGTCTGGTAGCCGAAGCTGCGGCACAGGTTGTAGACACGCACGCCGCGCAGGCGGGTGAAGGAATCCTGCGTCAGGTAATCCCAGGCGGTGACCACGTCCACGCCGGGAATGTCCACCGGCCAGTCCGATCGCTGATCGACCACCACGATGCCGCTCAAGCCGTCCCCCGCACGATCGTGTGAGGGGGTTCCCGGAACTCGGGCATCCGTGCCTGCGGCATGGGTTGTAAGGGCTCTTCCGACTCTTCTGTCGTCATCCGGATTGCGGCGATGCGCTGGTGTCCGCCGCGCAGGCGAATGCTAACACGCGCCGGCCGCGGCGAAACGTGACCGGAGCCGCGGATCGCGCGGCGCGGGCGGGCGGCGCCCTGCTGACAGAAGGCTGTCAGCAGGACCGGCGCAGCCTATGCAGCGTGCACTCCGCACCCGACGTTCCCCTTACGAGAGAGAGCAAGTCATGAACCGCAAAGAACAGCGCCGCAACCTCCCCGTCTGGTTCGAGATTCCCGTCAGCGACATGCCGCGCGCGGTGAAGTTCTACGAGACCCTGTTCCAGTCGACCCTGATCCGCGAGAGTGGCGGCCCGATCGACATGGCGATCTTCCCGCGCCGCGACGAGGGCGGCACCACCGGCTGCCTGGCGCATGGCGGCTTCCTCAAGCCGGGCGAGGCCGGCACCGTGGTCTACCTCAACGCCGACCCGGAGCTGGACAAGGCCCTCGAGCGGGTCCAGGCCGCCGGCGGCGAAGTGCTGGTGCCGCGCACCGAACTGCCGGACGACATCGGCTGCTTCGCCGTGTTCCGCGACAGCGAAGGCAACCGCGTCGGCCTGCACGCGCTGGCCTGAGGATGCCGCCATGATCCTGGGACTGCGCACCGCGATCTACCCCACGCCGGAACTGGCTGACGGCAAGGCCTGGTACAGCCGGGTGCTCGGCACCCCGCCCTACTTCGACGACCCGCGCTACGTCGGCTTCAGCGTCGGCGGCTTCGAGCTGGGCCTGATCCCCGACGGCCGTCCCGGCGCCCTCGGCTCGCAGGTGTACTGGGGCGTGCCGGACATCGACTCGGAGCTGGCCCGCCTGGTGCGGCTCGGCGCCAAGCTGAACGAGCCGGCGCGCGAGGTCGGCGAGGGCATCAAGGTGGGCTCGGTGCTGGACCCGTTCGGCAACGTCTTCTGCCTGATCCAGAACCCGCACTTCGACCCGAGGACGGTGAATTGAACGCCCGGGCGATCCGGCGCCCGCGGCCCGTCCCGGCCCCGGCCGATGCGGGAGCAGGATTTCCCGCAGCGGCTGTCGAAACCGGCCCGATTCGTTCGACATAGGTACAGGAGCGGGGCATCGGCCCCGCTCCTTCGAACCGGCTTCCAAGGAGCAACACCATGAACCACCATGACTCCGGCAGCACCCGCCCCTTCGGCCTGCTGCGGCGCTGCGCCCGCATCGGCTTCGCCGTGCTGGCGCTGCTGCAGCCCGACCTCGCCCTGGCGGTGTCGCCGATGCTCGGGCTGCTGCGGACGCCGGCATGAGGCATCGCGCGGGGCGGCGGCAAACGGCAGCCGCTATGCTTGAGGCCCTATGAGACGTGCCGACCGCCTGTTCCAGATCGTCCAGTACCTGCGCGGACGCCGCCTCACCACGGCGCAGCAGCTGGCGGAGTGGCTGCAGGTCTCGCAACGCACGGTCTACCGCGACATCCAGGACCTGGAGCGCACCGGCGTGCCGGTGGAGGGCGAGGCCGGTGTCGGCTATCGCCTGCGGCCCGAGTTCGACCTGCCGCCGCTGATGTTCACCTTCGAGGAGGTGGAGGCGCTGGTGGCCGGCGCGCGCATGATCGGCAGCTGGGGCAGCCCGGAACTGCGCCAGGCCTCCGAGCTGGCACTGGCCAAGATCGCCGCGGCGCTGCCGGAAGCCCGCCGCATCGAGCTGGAGCGCACCCGGCTGTATGCGCTGAACTTCGCCGGCGACGAGCTCAGCGGCGGCGACGTGCTGGACACGCTGCGCCACGTCATCGCCGGCCGCATGGTGACCCTGCTCGACTACAAGGACGCGGCCGGCCAGCCGAGCACCCGCCACGTCTGGCCGCTGGGCCTGTATTTCTGGGGCCACGTCTGGTCGCTGGCGGCCTGGTGCGAGCTGCGCCAGGACTTCCGCAACTTCCGACTGGACCGCGTCGTCGGCGCCTTCTCCACCGAGCGCCAATACCCGGACCAGGCCGGGCGCCGGCTCGAGGACTTCGTGCGCACCATGCGCAGCAAGCCCAAGTCCTGAAACTCCATGGAACGCGGCACGCGGTGCGCCGTCAAAAGCAACACATGGAAGTGATCCGCGCCGTGCGCGCGGATTTTGAACCGCGCATGGACCTGCCCGAATTCCTGCATCTGCCCGACAGCCCCTGGGTCGGCGCCCTCGCCGGGGCGCTGCTGGTCCTGGCCGGGTCCCTGCTGGCGGAGCTGACCGGCGGCGTCATCCTGCTGCGGCTGCTGCCCGAGCGGTCCATGCTCGGCGGCGTGCTGCGCCACCTGCGCGGGCCGCTGCGCCTGGCGCTGCCGCTGCTGGCGCTGCAGTTCTACTGGTTCGGCGTCGACGATGGCCTCAAGCAGATCGGGCGGGTGCGGCACCTCAATGCGCTGGCCGTGGTCTTCGCGCTGACCCTGCTGTCGGCGCGCTTCGTCGCGGTGGCGGCGGGCGAGCTGGTCAAGCGCTATCCCTACGACGTGGCGGACAACCTGCAGGCGCGGCGCGTGCTGACGCAGGCGCGGGTGCTGAGCCGCAGCCTGATCTTCCTGATCGTGCTGATCGGCGCCGCGCTGGGCCTGATGACCTTCCCCACCGTGCGCCATCTGGGCACCAGCCTGCTGGCCTCGGCCGGCGTCGCCGGCCTGGTGATCGGCCTGGCCGCCAAGTCGGTGCTGGGCAACCTGCTGGCCGGCCTGCAGCTGGCCCTGACCCAGCCGATCCGCTACGACGACGTGCTGATCGTGCAGGGCCAGTGGGGCCGGGTCGAGGAGATCACCATGACCTACGTCGTGGTGGCGCTGTGGGACGAGCGGCGCCTGGTGGTGCCGCTGCAGTGGTTCATCGAGAACCCGTTCGAGAACTGGACCCGCACCACCTCGCACCTGATCGGCAGCGTGTTCTGGTGGGTGGACTACGGCGTGCCGCTGGACCCGCTGCGCGCCGAGCTGAAGCGCCTGTGCCAGGAGGCGCCCGAGTGGGACGGCCGCGTCTGCGTGCTCCAGGTCACCGACACCAGCGAGAAGAGCATGCAGCTGCGCGGCCTGGTCAGCTCGGTCGACTCCGGCCGCAACTGGGACCTGCGCTGCAAGGTGCGCGAAGGCCTGATCGACTGGATCAGGCAGCACCACCCGCAGGGCTTGCCGCGCCTGCGCGCCGAACTCGGCCGCGATTCCCTCACCGATCCGGCGGCAACGGCTGCGCCGGCGCATTAGGCTGTCGACCACATCGTCCAGGACTTCGCCATGCCCGACACCCTCATCGCCACCCGCGGCGCCGGCTCGACCCTGGTGGAGGCCGGCTACGCTCTCGCCGGCGCAGAGCTGCGCATCGAATACATGGACTACGAGCAGCCCGGACCGGAGCAGGAGCGGCTGATCCGCCTCAACCCGCTGCGCCAGGTGCCGACCCTGCTGCGCGCCGACGGCAGCCTGATGACGGAGAGCGCGGCGATCCTGCTGCACCTGGCGGAAACCCGGCCGCAGGCCAGGCTGATGCCGGCGCCGCAGGACCCGCGCCGGGCCGAGTTCCTGCGCTGGCTGCTGTTCCTCAACACCGCGATCTATCCCACCTTCACCTACGGCGACGAACCGCAACGCTGGGTGCAGGGCGAGACCGCTGCGGCGCAGCTGCGCGCCAGCACCGACCGCCGTCGCGAGGAAGGCTGGCTCCAGCTCGAGCGCGCGCTGGAGCCGGCGCCCTGGCTGCTCGGGGCGGATTTTTCCTTGCTCGACCTCTACGTCGGCGTGATGAGCCGCTGGCGGCCGCGCCGCGAATGGTTCGCCCGCGAATGCCCGCGCCTGCACGCGGTCGCGCTGGCGGTGGAAGCGCGGCCGGAGCTGGCGGAGGTGTGGCGGCGCAATTTCGCCTAGCCCGGGCCCAGCGGCCGGAGATGCGAAAAAGGGCGCCGCCGTAGAAAAAGCGACGGGCTGTAGCCGTACTGTTTGCGCTGCCCGGCGCCTTTGCGCCGGACCGCTGCGGCTTAGGGCTTGTTCACGCTATTTCGATCGCTGCGATCAAATAGCGTGAACTGGCCCTAGTCGGCGCGGTCGGCGCGCTTGCGCTCGTGTTCCTTCAGGTACTTCTTGCGCACGCGGATGGCGACCGGGGTCAGCTCGACCAGTTCGTCGTCGTTGATGAACTCCAGCGCCTGCTCCAGCGAGAACTTCACCGCCGGGGTCAGCAGCACGTTCTCGTCCGAGCCGGCGGCGCGGATGTTGGTCAGCTTCTTGCCCTTGAGGACGTTGACCACCAGGTCGTTGTCGCGGGCGTGGATGCCGACGATCTGGCCCTCGTACACCTCGTCACCCGGCTCGGAGATCATGCGGCCGCGCTCCTGCAGGTTGAACAAGGCGTAGGCCGGCACCGAGCCGGTGTCGTTGGAGATCATCACGCCGTTGTGGCGCTGGCCGATGTCGGTGTTCTCGGCCCTGGGGCCGAAATGGTCGAAGTTGTGGAACAGCAGGCCGGTGCCCTTGGTCATGGACATGAACTCGGTCTGGAAGCCGATCAGCCCGCGCGAGGGGATGCTGTACTCCAGGCGCACGCGGCCCTTGCCGTCCGGCACCATGTTCTGCATCTTGCCGCCGCGCTCGGCCAGGCCCTGGATCACGCCGCCCTGGTCCTTGTCCTCGACGTCGGCGACCAGCGCCTCGTACGGCTCGCAGACCTGGCCGTCGATCTCCTTGAGGATCACCTGCGGCCGCGACACCGCCACTTCATAGCCTTCGCGGCGCATGTTCTCGAGCAGGATGCCCAGGTGCAGCAGGCCGCGGCCGGAGACGCGGAACTGGTCGGGCGACTCGCCCGGCTCGACGCGCAGCGCCACGTTGGTGCGCAGCTCGCGCTGCAGGCGGTCGCTGATCTGGCGCGAGGTGAGGAACTTGCCTTCCTTGCCGGCGAACGGCGACTTGTTGACCTCGAAGGTCATGCTCATCGTCGGCTCGTCGACCTGCAGGGTCGGCATCTGCTCCGGGTTCTTCGGATCGCAGATCGTCTCGGAGATGCCCAGCTCGGCGATGCCGGTGACGGCGATGATGTCGCCGGCCTCGGCCTCGGGCACCTCGATCTTGTCCAGGCCCATGAAGCCCAGCACCTGCAGCACGCGGCCCTGGCGCACCACGCCGTCGCGGCCGACCACCGCCACCGGGCTGTTGCTCTTGATCTTGCCGCGGCTGATGCGGCCGGTGCCGATCACGCCGACGTAGCTGGAATAGGCCAGCGAGGTGACCTGCATCTGGAACGGACCTTCGGCGTCGACCTTGGGCGGCGAGACCTTGTCGACGATGGTCTGGAACAGCGGGTCCATGTCGCCTTCGCGCACCTCGGCGTCGAAGCCGGCGTAGCCGTTCAGGGCCGAGGCGTAGACCACCGGGAAGTCGAGCTGCTCGTCAGTGCCGCCGAGGCGGTCGAACAGGTCGAACACCTGGTCGATGACCCAGTGCGGGCGCGCGCCCGGACGGTCGACCTTGTTCACCACCACGATCGGGTTGAGGCCCATGTTGAAGGCCTTCTGCGTGACGAAGCGGGTCTGCGGCATCGGGCCGTCGACTGCGTCGACCAGCAGGCAGACGCAGTCGACCATCGACAGCACGCGCTCGACCTCGCCGCCGAAGTCGGCGTGGCCCGGCGTGTCGACGATGTTGATGCGGTATTCGGTGCTGGTGCGCTTGTCGGTCCAGCGGATCGCCGTGTTCTTGGCCAGGATGGTGATGCCGCGCTCGCGCTCGAGGTCGTTGGAATCCATCACGCGCTCGCCCAGGTTCTCGCGGGCGTCGAGCGTGCCGGACTGGCGCAGGAGCTTGTCCACCAGGGTGGTCTTGCCATGATCGACGTGGGCGATGATGGCGATGTTGCGAAGATTCTGAATCACGGGGGCAGCACCAAGGATGAAAACAACAAGAATCGTGCGGGGCGATGGATCGCCCCTCAGGCGGTCCGCGCCGGGGACGGCGCGGCGGGAAACCGGACCTTGAGTCCGGTTGCCCAAAAGATCGCGGATTGTACGCGCAAGGATGTGAAAGTGCATCCGTTTCCGCCGGGAATTTCTTACTTTTCCGCAGCTTCCGCGGCTTTGACAGCTTCGCGCAGCCCATCATCGCATCTGGGTATAAATAAAGCACCTTTTATGCCTTCCGGTTCTTTCGCCTCCAACCTAGGCTTTGCACCTCGTTGGGAAGAATTCGGAAGCAAGGCGATGAGCGTATTCGGCGGTTTCAAACTCGACGGCCTGGAATGGCGCGGCCCGGTGCTGGTGGTGCCGGGCCTGCGCGGCAGCGGCCACGCCCACTGGCAGACCCTGTGGGAACGCAAATACCCGCGCTTCCAGCGGGTCCATCAGGACGACTGGAACGCGCCGGACCTCGACCATTGGGCGCGGCGCATCGTTGAAACCGCGCTGCAGCTGGACGGGCCGGCGCTGGTGGTGGCGCACAGCTTCGGCTGCCTGGCCGCGGTGCGCGCCGAGAGCTTCCAGTCCAACCTGATCGCCGGCGCCCTGCTGGTGGCCCCGGCCAATCCGGAGCGCTTCGGCATCGAGCGCAGCCTGCCGGCGAAGCCCCTGCTGTTTCCGTCGACCGTGGTGGCCAGCGCCAACGACCCGTGGATGCCGCTGGAGCGCGCGCGTCACTGGGCCGAGCGCTGGGGCAGCGAATTCCTCGACCTCGGCGCCCAGGGCCACATCAATGCCGACTCCGGCCTGGGCGAGTGGGCCGAGGGGCAGCGCCTGATGCACCGCCTTTGTCGCCGCATGACCCGGCGCCCCTCGTCGGCACGGCCGGCGCCGGGGCAGTACGCGCCGCTGGGGTTTGCCTTCTAGGGCCTGTTGACGCCATATCGACCGCTGCGTTGCCCGCGGGAAGGTCCTAGGCACGCGGAATTCCGCTAAAGTCGGGGCATGGAGATCCGGACTTCGCCCCGCACCGCGGCAGGGCGCCAGCGCGGCGGCGCGCTCAGCCTGCTGCTGGCGCTGGTGGTCATCGGCCTGGTGGCCTACTTCGCCCTGCGCGGCACCGGCACCGCCACCCAGGGCAGCGGCGGCCAGCAGCAACTGGTCAGCTGCGAAAAGGTGCTGAGCGACCTGGTGCAGCGCACCGGCGGCATTGGCCCGGACTACAAGGCGGGCTACGACGCCGCGCCCGCCGCCTGCAAGCGCATGCTGCCGCCGCCCGGCGCGGTCGAGCCGCATCCCGGCGGCGACCAGTAGGCCGGGCCATTGCCCGCAGGCGGTGCGGGCGCCTCCCGGGTTACGGCACTGCCCGCAGGCCGGCTACAGGTCTTCGAAGGAGCCACCCCGTCCCTTGCCCGCGGCGAAGCGCGCCGCCCCGCGCAGCGTCTCGCCGCTGTTGAGCACCTCCAGCCCGCGCCGCGTCTCGTTGAGCAGGGCTTCCTCCATGCCCAGGTCGTACTGCTCGTAGGCGCTGAGCCGGTCGTTGCGCAGGCAGCGCTGCGGAAAGCGCACCAACTCCGCGGCCAGCGCCTCGGCGGCGGCGCGCGCATCGCCCTTGGGCACCACGCGGTTGGCCAGGCCGATGTGCAGCGCCTCGGACGCCGGCAGCGGGCGGCCGGTGAGGATCAGGTCCATGGCGCGCGACAGGCCGATCAGGCGCGGCAGGCGGATGGTGCCGCCGTCGATCAACGGCACGCCCCAGCGGCGGCAGAACACGCCGAACACCGCGTCCTCTTCCATCACCCGCAGGTCGCACCACAGCGCCAGCTCCAGGCCGCCGGCCACGGCGTAGCCGGACACGGCGGCGATCACCGGCTTGGTCAGGCGCATGCGGGTGGGGCCGAGCGGGCCGTCGCCGCCCTCCTCGACCCGGTTCGGCCGGCGTCCCTCGGCCAGGGCCTTGAGGTCGGCGCCGGCGCAGAAGTGACCGCCGGCGCCCCACAGCACCGCCACGTCGGACTCCGCATCGGCGTCGAAGGCGAGGAAGGCCTCGGCCAGCGCCTCGGCGGTGGCGCGGTCGATGGCGTTGCGCAGCTGCGGGCGGTCGATGATGACGGTGGTGACGCGGTCCAGCTTTTCGATGCGTACGCTCATGCCCGGCTCCGTGACCGATGTGCCATGCGCCTCATCGTAGACTAGAGCCTTCGTCCAGGGAGAGCGCCATGATCATCGTGACCACCGAAACCATCGCCGGCCACCGCGTGCAGGAAACCAAGGGCCAGGTCTTCGGCGTGGTGGTGCGCAGCCGCGGCATCGGCGGCAACATCATGGCCGGCCTGCGCTCGCTCGGCGGCGGCGAGATTCCCGAGTACACCCAGCTGCTGGAGGAAGCGCGGCGCCATGCCATCGACCGGCTGCGCCTCAACGCCACCAAGATGGGCGCCAACGCCGTGATCATGATGCGCTTCGACTCGGCCGAGATCGGCCAGACCATGTCGGAGATCGTGGCCTACGGCACCGCGGTCGTGATCGAGCCGGCGGCCTGACGTGTTGCGCAAGGTGCTGGTGGCCGTCGGCGTGCTGCTGCTGCTCGCCGCCGCGGTGTTCCTGGCGCTGGGCCTCTACCCGTTCCTGCCGCACCTGCTGGTGCTGGGGCTGATGCTCAGCGCCGGCATCGTCTGGGAGCGCTGGCAGTACAAGAAGCCGCAGGCCGGGCCGGACCCGGGCTGGCGCGCCACCGGCGAGCGCTTCGTCGACCCGCAGAGCGGCAAGACGCTGGAGGTGTACTTCGACCCGCGCAGCGGCGAAAGCCACTACGTCGAGCTGCCGCCGTCCTGAAGCCTAGGGCGGTGCGCCGGCGGCGGCCGGCAGCCGGTCTTCGTAGGCCTGGTCGGTGAGCGTGCGCAGGAAGGCGACGATGGCGTCGATCTCGCCCTCGTCGAGGCTCGGCTTCATGCCTTCGCGGCGGTTGTAGGGCGTGGAGTTGATGTTGAGGTTGCGCCGGTAGGCCGCCGGCACGTCGTCGAACATCCTGCCCTTCGGATACCAGGTCCAGGGGTCGGTGCCGCGGGTGGCGTAGTACCGCACCACCGTGCGCAGGTCCTTGAAAAAGCCGTTGTGCATGTAGCGCTCGCGCACCGCGACATTGCGCAGCGAGGGCGTGCGGAAGTAGCCGCACCACTGCTCCGGCTGCGGCCAGTGCCGCGCCTTCGCCGTTTCGCACAGGCCGAGATCGTGGTGGGCCGGGTCGCGGTTGGCCGGCAGCGCCGGGTTGCGCGGCACCGCCACCGCCTCGTAGGCATAGTCGGTGAACAGCGAGCGCGCCGGGTCGCTGGAGGTCTCGTTGAAGCCGTGGCAGGAGGCGCAGTTGCCCTTGTCGGGATTGCGGAACAACGCCAGGCCACGCAGCTCCTGCGCCGTCAGCCGGCCCTTGCCGCGGATGAAGTCGTCGTAGCGCGAGCTGAACGGCGCCATCCCGTCGCTTTGCAGGAAGGCTTCCAGCGCCTCTCCCAGCGCCGCCATGCCCCGCGCGGGCGTGGCGAACACGGCCGCGCCGAAGCGGCGGCGGAACTCCCCGGCGTAAGGCGCGCGCGCCAGCTTGCGCACCACCATGGCGGCGCCGCGGTTGTTCATCTCCAGCGGATTGGTCAGCGGCTGCACCGGCAGCTGCGCCAGGGTGTCGATGCGGCCGTCGGCGAACAGGCCTCCCCGCGGCTCGGGCACCACGGCGTCGTCGTCCATGAACAGGTACAGCGGCGGCGCGTAGCGCGCGTACAGCAGCGAGGGGGTGTTGCGCGTGCCGAAGCGGTCCGGACGGCTGCCGGGGGCGGCGCCGATGGCGGAGCCGCGGTCGCCGGAAAAGGCCCGGCGTGGATCATGACAGCCGGAGCAGGCCAGGCCGGCCGGCTCGGACAGCGCCGGGTCGAAGAATACCCGGCGCCCCAGCGCGGCGAGCTCGGGCCGCGCCGCGAACGCGCGTTGCGGCGCGATCACTCTGTAGCGCAGCGTGCTGTCGCCGTACGGGCGCTCCGGCGGCAGGTCGGCGCGCGCCGCCGTCGCGGCCAGCGCCAGAACTGCGACGGACGCGGCCCGGCCGCCGCGCCCGCTTCGCATCCCCCGCGGCAAGCGCTTAGCTGTTCGGGTCGATGAAACCGGACTTGTCGCAGCTCAGCCTGGCCGCGGCGAAGCCGCAGCTGGTGAGCAGCTTGCCGTCCACCGTGTAGGCCTTGAAGGTCCAGCTGCCCGCGGCCGCGCCGCGCTCCATGATCATGAAGCCGTAGGTGCTGGTGTGGCTGATGCTCTCCAGCGTGGCGCCGGCGGCCACGTTATCGGAGGCCGGGAACGGATCCGGCAGGTTGACGTCGAGGGCGTCGCCGCCGTTGCCGGCGACGATGGTCGCGGGCTGGCCGGTGCTGAAGTTCAGCGCCTGGAAGTCGTGGACGTGGCCGTGCATCGCCAGCTGCACGCCGGGCGGATAGTAGGCGGTGGAGTTGAGGCTGTTCATCACCGACTGCAACGCCTGGTTGCCCGGCGCCGGATCGGCGCCGGTGACCGGGGCGTAGCCGAGGATCGGGTGATGGTTGGCGAAGATGGTGGTGACGCCGCTCTTGGCCGCCAGCGCCGCCACCTTCATGAACTGCTGCTGGTAGGTGACGAACTGCGCGTCGGTGGTCTTGAGCGCCGCCGCGCCGGTCTTGGCCGAGTCGAAGACGATGACCTGGGTGTCGCTGCCCAGGGCCACGGCGTAGGGATAGGAATAGTTGGCGAAGCTGTCGTTGACCGGATCGTCGCAGGAGCGCTCGACGTCGTACGCCTCGGTATCGAGGAAGCGGAACCAGCCCTGGCCGGCGCGGGCGCATTCCTCGTGGTTGCCGCGCACCACCACCCAGGGCGCGGCCGCCAGCAGCGGCGCCGCCGGGGTGAAGAGGTCGGCGTCCCAGGTATCCCAGCCATAGCCCCAGGGGCTGCCGGCGCAACCGGCGGTGCCGTCGGGGCAGGCGTTCTCGCGGTACTGGTAGTCGCCGATGTGCAGCACCAGGTCCGGCTGCATCGCCGCCACCGCCTGCGCCGTCCTGGCGAAGGGCCACTGCGCGGGATCGGAGCAGGACTGGAAGCTGTTGCTGGATTTCTTCATGCGGCAGCCGGTATCGGCGATGATCGCGATGCGCTGCGGGCTGGCCTTGGGCAGCGGCAACGTGCGCGAGGCCACCGTCACCTTCTGCGCCGTGGACGGCAGCCTGGCTTCGCACACCGTCACCGGGAAATCGGAGGGCTTGGAGTCCGCCGCGGCGCTGGCGGTGGTGCGCTGCGGCACCGTCGCCGGGCCGACGCGCTGGCTCATGCGGCTGCTGCTGCCGTCGACGACGATCAGCGGGCAGCCGGCATAGGTGGTGATGACGCGGGCGATGGCCTGGTTCTGGTCGCCGATCTCGACCCAGGCGGCGCGCAGGTTGGCGTCCTGGCTGGCCGCGTCGGGCGCGGGGTTGTTGTTGTCGGAACAGGCCGGCGCCAGCGCGGCGAAGACGGCGGCGGAAATGAAACCGGCGGCGGCATAGGCCCGGGCGCCGAAGCGGCGCCGGAAGTTGGCGTGTTCCACGTGTCGCTCCCTGGGATCGTTTAGACGATCCGGAGAGCTTAGGCAGCGTCTGTTGATGTTTCGTGACGCGCCCGTGGCAGCCGGCGCTCAGTCCGCCAGCTTCACCGCCGCCGCGGCGCGGCGCGCCTTGGCGCGGGCCTCGTCGATCGAGGCGCCCAGCGCCAGCGCCACGGCCATGCGGCGCTTGCCGACGATCTCCGGCTTGCCGAACAGGCGCAGCTGGGTGTCGGGCTCGGCCAGGGCCTGGTCCAGGCCGGCGTACAGCGGCGCCTTGCGGTCGCCCTCGAACAGGATGGCGCAGGAGGCGGCCGGGCCGCGCTGGCGGATATTCGGAACAGGCAGGCCGAGAATGGCGCGGGCGTGCAGCGAGAACTGCGGCAGGTCCTGCCCGATCAGGGTGACCAGGCCGGTGTCGTGCGGACGCGGCGAAACCTCGCTGAAGATCGCCGCCTCGCCGCGGATGAACAGCTCCACGCCGAACACGCCGCGGCCGCCGAGCGCGGCGGTGACCTTGGCCGCGATCTCCTGCGACTGCCGCAGGGCGATGGGCGACATCGGGTGCGGCTGCCAGGACTCGCGATAGTCGCCGTCGACCTGCAGGTGGCCGATGGGCTCGCAGAAGCTGGTGCCCCCGGCGTGGCGCACCGTCAGCAGGGTGATCTCGTAGTCGAAGGGAACGAAGCCCTCGACGATGACGCGCCCGGCGCCGGCGCGGCCGCCGGCCTGGGCATAGGCCCAGGCCCTGGCGACCTGGTCTTCCGTCTTCACCGTGCTCTGGCCCTTGCCGGAGGAGGACATCACCGGCTTGACCACGCAGGGCAGGCCGATCGCCTTCACCGCCGCGCGGTACTCGTCCTCGGTGCCGGCGAAACGGTAGGGCGAGGTCGGCAGCTTCAGCTCCTCGGCGGCGAGGCGGCGGATGCCCTCGCGGTCCATGGTCAGCCGCGCCGCCAGGGCCGTCGGAATGACCGTGTATCCCTCCTTCTCCAGCTCCTGCAGGGTCGGGGTGTGGATCGCCTCGATCTCCGGCACGATCAGGTGCGGCTTTTCCTGCTCGATGACCCGGCGGACCGCGGCGCCGTCGAGCATGTTGATGACATGGCAGCGGTGCGCCACCTGCATCGCCGGCGCGTCGGGGTAGCGATCGACGGCGATGGTCTCGACGCCGTAGCGCTGCAGCTCGATCACCACTTCCTTGCCCAGCTCGCCCGAGCCGAGCAGCAGGACGCGGGTGGCCCGGGGGCTGAGGGGGGTGCCGAGGGTGGTCATATGGCGGGTACAGGAGGAGAATAGACTGCGTATTCTGCTTCGCCCCCTGCACGGGCGCAAAGCCGGTCCCCGAACAAGAACTCGCCACCGATGAACCGCCGCACCAAGATCCTCGCCACTCTCGGCCCCTCCACCGACGACCCCGCCGTGCTGCGCCGCATCCTGCTCGCCGGGGTCGACGCCGTCCGCCTCAACTACTCCCACGGCAAGGCCGAGGACCACGCCCGCCGCGCCGCCGCGGTGCGCAAGGTGGCCGAGGAGATGGGCCTGGACATCGGCATCCTGGCCGACCTGCAGGGGCCGAAGATCCGCGTCGAGAGCTTCGCCAACGGCCCGGTGGAGCTGGTGGAGGGCCAGCCCTTCGCCCTCGACACCGCGCTGGGCGCCAACGCCGGCGACCAGCACATCGTCGGCTGCGCCTACCCCGAGCTGCCGCGCGACGTGAAGGCCGGCGACGTGCTGCTGCTCAACGACGGCGCGATCTCGCTGCGGGTGGAGAAGTCGGAAGGCACGCGCATCGACACCACGGTGCTGATCGGCGGCGTGCTGTCCAACCGCAAGGGCATCAACAAGCAGGGCGGCGGCCTCTCCGCCGCGGCCCTGACCGACAAGGACCGCGAGGACCTGCGCCACGCGGTGACGATCGAGGCCGATTTCATCGCCATCTCCTTCCCGCGCAGCGCCGCGGACATGGAGGAGGCGCGGCGCCTGCTCAAGGCCGCCGGCGGCAACGCCGCGCTGGTGGCCAAGATCGAGCGCGCCGAAGCGCTGCCGGCGCTGGAGGAGATCGTCGCCGCCTCCGACGTGGTGATGGTGGCGCGCGGCGACCTCGGCGTGGAAATCGGCGACGCCGAACTGCCGGGCTGGCAGAAGCGCATCATCGCCGCGGCGCGCGAAGCCAACCGCATGGTCATCACCGCGACGCAGATGATGGAGTCGATGATCACCAATCCCCTGCCGACCCGCGCCGAGGTGTCCGACGTGGCCAACGCGGTGATCGACGGCACCGACGCGGTGATGCTCTCGGCCGAGACCGCCACCGGCCGCTGGCCGGTCAAGGTGGTGGAGGCGATGGCCCGCGTCTGCACCGCGGCGGAAAGCGCCATGCCGGCGCGCGAGCGCGCGATGGAGCGGCTGGACAAGCACTTCGAGCGCACCGACGAGGCCATCGCCATGGCCACCACCTGGACGGCGCGCCACATGCACGCCAAGGCCATCGTCTCGCTGACCGAATCCGGCAGCACCGCGCTGATGATGTCGCGCTCGGAGACCGGCATCCCGATCTACGCCCTGACCCAGCACGAGCGCACGCGCCGGCGCATGGCGCTGTGCCGCGGCGTCTACCCGGTGCCGTTCCAGCCCAGCAACCTGGAGACGCTCAAGCCGGTGGCCGAAGCCATCGAATGCCTGCGCTACCGCAAGGTGCTGGCGTCCGGCGACCGCGTGCTGGTGACCAAGGGCGACATGACCGGCCCCGGCGGGACCAATTCGATGAAGATCGTGATCGCATAGAGGTGTAAGGTGTGGCGGAGCGCGCCGGAGGGCGCGCCCATGTCCCTGTAGCCCAAGGATGGGAGCAAGAACAGGAGAAGCGCATGGTCCAGGACAGTTTCACGGTGATCGGCCACCGCGGCGCGCGCGGTCACGCCCCCGAAAACACCCTGCTGGCGCTGGACACCGGCATCCGCCTGGGCGCCCACTGGGTCGAGTTCGACGTGCAGCTCCACCCCGGCGGCGCCCTGCTGCTGTTCCACGACCTGAGCCTGGACCGCACCACCAACGGCAAGGGGCCTCTCGCCGACTGCGATTTCGACGCCCTGCGCGGTCTCGACGCCGGCCAGGGCCAGCAGATCCCGACGCTGGAGGAGGCGCTGGACCTGATCGATCAGAAGGTCGGCGTGAACATCGAGCTGAAGACCGCCGACGGCACCGGCGAAGCGGTGGCCGGGGTGCTGCGCCAGTACCTCGCCGCCGGCTGGCCGGCCGAACGGTTCCTGGTCTCCTCCTTCCACCTGCCGGAGCTGTGGGAGTTCCACCAGGCCGCGCCGGAGATCCCGGTGGGCGTGCTGCTCGGCGGCGTGCCCCTGGACTGGGCCGGCTGCGCCACCGAGCTGCAGGCGGCGACGGTGAACATCTCCGCCGAGTTCGTCGACCCGCGCCTGGTCACCGACGCCAAGGTCCACGGCCGCAAGGTCTATGTCTACACCGTCAACGACCCGCAGGAGATGCGGGCGCTGCGGGCCCTGGGCGTGGACGGGGTGTTCACCGACTACCCGGACCGGGCGCTGCGTCTCTAGCCGATGACAACGACGCTTGAGGGAACCGAATGATCGACCTCTACACCGCCGCCACGCCGAACGGCCACAAGGCCTCCATCATGCTGGAGGAGCTGGGCGTGCCGTACACGGTGCACGCGGTGCAGCTGATGAAGGGCGAGCAGAAGAAGCCGGAATATCTGAAGATCAACCCCAATGGCCGCATCCCGACCATCGTCGACCGCGACAACGGCGGCTTCGCGGTGTTCGAATCGGGCGCCATCCTGCTCTACCTGGCGGAAAAATACGGCCGCCTCATCCCGGCCGACGCGAACGGCCGCTCGACGGTGATCCAGTGGCTGATGTTCCAGATGGGCGGCATCGGCCCGATGCAGGGCCAGGCCAACGTCTTCTTCCGCTACTGGCACGAGAAATACCCGCCGGCCATCGAGCGCTACCAGCACGAGACGCGCCGCCTGTACGAGGTGCTGGAGCGGCGCCTGGACGGCCGCGACTACCTTTGCGACGAGTACAGCATCGCCGACATCGCCAGCTTCACCTGGGTCAACATCCACTCCTGGTCCGGCGTGCCGCTCGACGGCCTGCCGCGGCTGAAGGACTGGCGCGAACGCATCCGCGCCCGCCCGGCGGTGCAGCGCGGCCTGGCGGTGCCGGGCGAACGGGCCGACGCCAGCGTCACCGTGCAGGCCGCCCAGGCCATCCTGCAGCGCTGAAGCGGCTTGCGGTGCCGGCTGCCGGTTTCCAGCAAAAGCAAACGCTTGGCGGCGAAACCGCCGGCTGCAACTGGAAACCGCCGGCTGGAAACCGGAAACTGCCTTTGTCACGCAACGGTCATCACGGATGAATCTACTAGCCGAAACCCCCCACGCCCACCGGGCCGAAGCCATGACTGCCGCACCGCCGCAAGTCGCTCCGCCGTACATCAACCGCGAGCTGTCCCTGCTCGAGTTCAACCGCCGCGTGCTGGAGCAGGCCAAGGACGAGACCGTGCCGCTGCTGGAGCGGCTCAAGTTCCTGTGCATCTCCTGCTCCAACCTCGACGAATTCTTCGAGATCCGCGTCGCCGGCCTGAAGCAGATGATGAAGCTGGGCACGCCGCTGGTGGGCCAGGACGGCGTCACCCCGGCGGAGCTGTTCGCCGAGGTCAGCGCCCGCGCCCACGCCCTGGTCGACGAGCAGTACCGCACCCTGAACGAGGTGATGATCCCGGCGCTGGACAAGGAGAAGATCCGCTTCGTGCGCCGCGGCGACTGGACCCCGGAGCTCGATGCCTGGCTGCGCAGCTACTTCCAGAACGAGCTGCTGCCGGTGCTGTCGCCGATCGGGCTGGACCCGGCGCACCCGTTCCCGCGCATCCTCAACAAGTCGCTGAACTTCATCGTGTCACTGTCGGGCAAGGACGCCTTCGGCCGCAACATCGGCTACGCCATCGTGCAGGCCCCGCGCGCGCTGCCGCGGCTGATCCAGATCCCCAAGGGCACCGCCGGCGCCGGTCCGCACGACTTCGTGTTCCTGTCCTCGGTGATCCACGCCTACGTCGACGAGCTGTTTCCCGGCATGCAGGCCACCGGCTGCTACCAGTTCCGCGTCACCCGCAACTCCGACCTGCTGGTCGACGAGAGCGAGGCGGAGGACCTGCTGGAGGCGCTGGAAGGCGAGCTGTCGCAGCGCCAGTGGGGCGACACGGTGCGCCTGGAAGTGGCGCACAACTGCCCCGAGCAGATGTCGCTGTACCTGATGGAGGAGCTGAACCTGGGCTCGGCCGACCTCTACCAGTGCCACGGCCCGGTGAACCTGATGCGGCTGATGGCGCTGCCCGACCTGATCGACCGGCCGGACCTGAAGTACACGCCGTTCGTGCCGCGCGTGGCCAAGCCGCTGGCCGGCGACCTGTTCGCGGCGATGCGCAAGTCCGACCACCTGCTGCAGCACCCCTACGACTCCTTCAGCCCGGTGCTGGACCTGCTGCGCCAGGCGGCGAAGGACCCCAACGTGCTGGCGATCAAGCAGACCCTGTACCGCACCGGCGCCAAGTCGCCGGTGGCCGAGGCGCTGATCCAGGCCGCCCGCGCCGGCAAGGAGGTGACGGTGGTGGTGGAGCTGCGCGCCCGCTTCGACGAGGCCGACAACATCTCCCTCGCCGAAGCGCTGCAGGACGTCGGCGCCCACGTCGTCTACGGCGTGGTCGGCTACAAGACCCACGCCAAGATGATGCTGATCGTGCGGCGCGAGGAGGGCGTGCTGCGCCACTACGCGCACCTGGGCACCGGCAACTACCATCCCCGGACCGCGCGCCTCTACACCGACTACGGCCTGCTCACCGCCGACCCGGCGATCTGCAAGGACGTGCACGGCGTGTTCCTGCAGCTGACCAGCCTGGGCAAGGTGAGCAAGCTCAACCGCCTGCTGCAGTCGCCGTTCACCCTGGCCAAGGGCATGCGCGACCGCATCGAGCGCGAGATGGCCAACGCCGCCAAGGGCAAGAAGGCGCACATCATCGCCAAGATGAACGCACTGGTGGAGCCGGAGATGATCCAGGCCCTGTATCAGGCGTCGCAGGCGGGGGTGCAGATCGACCTGATCGTGCGCAGCATGTGCTCGCTGCGCCCCGGCGTGCCGGGCCTGTCGGAAAACATCCGGGTGCGCTCGATCGTCGGCCGCTTCCTCGAGCACCCGCGCGTGTTCTATTTCGCCAACGGCGGCGAACACGAGCTGTGGCTGTCCAGCGCCGACTGGATGGAGCGCAACCTGTTCCGCCGCGTCGAAGTGGCGTTCCCGGTGCTGGACAAGAAGATCCGCGAGCGCGTCATCGACCAGCTCAACGCCTACCTGGAGGACACCGCCTCGTCCTGGCTGCTGCAGCCGGACGGCAGCTACCAGCGCGCCGCCGCCGAGCGCGGCGGCAAGGGCGTGCAGATCAGGCTGCTGGAGGAGATCGTCGGCAGCGCCTGAAGCGGTTGCCGCTGACGCGTGGACAGTTGCCGGAAAGGGCCGGATGGCGGCCCGGGCGGGCCAGGCTTTTCACCGGCAGCTGATACCGCCTTCTACTCGAAGCGCAGCCGGTAGTCCGCCGCCTGCAGGTATTCCGCCTCCAGCTCCAGGTCCTCGCGCGTCAGCGGGTGGCGGTCGAGCCAGCCGGGGCGGAATTCCAGCCGCACGGTCTTGCCGGTGGCCTCGATCTTCAGCGGGATGCGCAGGCCGGGGGCGCGCGAGCGGTGCAGCAGCACCGCCAGCCGGAACAGGATCGCCAGTTTCTGCACCGGCACTTTCCACGGCTCGGGCAGGTCCTCCAGCGCGCCCTGGGCGAACTTGCCGCGCTGCAGGCGCACCAGGGCGGCAAGCAGCTTCTGGTCGGTCTGGGAGAAGCCGAACAGTTCGGCGTGGCGCAGGATGTACTCGCCGTGGCGGTGCGAGCTGTCATGGGCGATGACCAGGCCGATCTCGTGCAGCAGCGCGGCCCAGGACAGCAGGCGCGCGCCCTCGCGCCCCTGCAGCCCCCATTCCGCCTCCACCTGTTCCAGCAGGCGCAGCGCGGAGCGCTCCACCTCGGCGGCGTGGGGGCGGTCCACGCCATAGCGCTCGGCCATGGCCGAGACCGAGGCGGCGCGCACGTCGCGGTCGTGCAGGCGGCCGAGCAGGTCGTAGATCACGCCTTCGCGCAGCGCGAATTCGGAGGTCTCCATCTTCTTCAGGCCGAGGCTGTCGAACACTCCGGCCAGCACCGCCAGGCCGCCGGCGAACACCGGGCGGCGGTCCTCGCGCAGGCCGGGGAAGTCGAAGTTGTCGACGTGCCCGGCGCGCACCACCAGGTCGAGGGTCTGCTCCAGGGCCTCGCGGGTGATCAGCTCGTCGGTCCAGCCCTGGCCCATCATCACGCGCCAGGCGCCGCGCACGGTGCCGCTGGCGCCGACCGCCACGTCCCAGCCGGCGGCGCGGTAGCGCCGCTCGATGAACTCCAGCTCCACCCGCGCCGCCAGCCGCGCCTCGCGCATGCGCGCCCGCGTCACCTCGCCGTCGGCGAAGAAACGCTGGGTGTGGGTGACGCAGCCCAGCGCCGTGCTCTCCATCAGCCTGGGCTCGGCCAGGCGGCCGACGATCAGCTCGGTGCTGCCGCCGCCGATGTCCACCACCAGGCGGCGCGGCTGGGTCGTGCCCATGCCGTGGGTCACGCCGCTGTACACCAGGCGCGCTTCCTCGACGCCGGAGATGATCTCGATCTCGTGGCCCAGGGCGCGTTCCGCCGCGGCGATGAAGCCGGCGCCGTCGCTCATCTTGCGCAGGGTATTGGTGCCGACCACCCGCACGCGGCGGGCCGGAATACCGTGCAGGCGCTGGCCGAACCGCGACAGGCACTCCAGGGCGCGGGCCTCGGCCTCGGGCAGCAGGCGGTTCCTGGCGTCCAGGCCGGCGCCCAGGCGCACCGCCTCGCGCAGGCGGTCGATCACCTGCAGCTGGCCGCCGCTCTCGCGCGCCACCATCATGTGGAAGCTGTTGGAGCCCAGGTCCACCGCCGCCACCTCGCCGCCGGGCTCGCGCGCGGCGCGGCGCGATGCGGTTCCCCGCAGGCGCGGCATCCGGCCGTTTTTCAAGCGCCGCCCCGCAGGGGCTTGCGGGCGCGGAGGCGGTGGCCGGGCGGAAGCAGCAGGGGCATGACTGGAATCATCGGCAAGCGGTTTCGGCGCACTATAACCGATGGCCGCGCGCCCTCCCCGCGACAGTGGCGCGGGAACGCCACAGGGCCGCCACGGCGGGTGCGCGGCCGGGCGGCGGATTGACGGGAGGCCCCGTTTCTACGAGCATACTGCGACTCTGCGGCCCGACTGCGGAGCGATAAGCCATTGGAGATTCCAAGATGAGAGCAGCGCGATGGGGCTTTGCGGCCCTCACCGCCAGCCTGATGTGCGTGGCCAGCGCCCATGCGGACGGCAACGCTGAAGCCGGCAGGCACAAGTTCTACACCTGCGTCGGCTGCCACGGCATCCCGAACTACAACAACGTCTACCCGACGTACCGCGTGCCCAAGCTCGGCGGGCAGAACGCCGACTACATCGCCAATGCGCTGAAGGAATACAAGAGCGGCGAGCGCAACCACCCGACCATGCACGCCCAGGCCAGCTCGCTCTCCGACCAGGACATCGCCGACATCGCCGCGTTCCTGTCGACCGCCGCCGAAAAGAAGGAATAAGCGATGCGCACCACCAAGATCATCCTGGCCGCGCTGGGCCTCGCCCTCGCCGCCACCGCCCAGGCCGAAGCCCCGGCCAAGCCGGACCGCGTCGTGGTCTGCGCCGCCTGCCACGGCGAGAACGGCGTCGCCACCCAGCCGATGTATCCGAACCTGGCCGGGCAGCAGACCAGCTACATCGAGCACGCCCTGCACGCCTACAAGAGCGGCGAGCGCAAGAACGCGATCATGGCGCCGCAGGCCGCCGGCCTGACCGAGGCCGAGATCAAGCAGCTCGCCGCCTGGTTCGCGGCCCAGCCGGCCAAGGACTACGTGCCGGACGTGGACCAGCCCGCCGGCAAGAAGTAGGTTTTCCGCTTCACCCGAAAGGCCCCGCTCCGCGGGGCCTTTTCGCTTTACGCCGCCGGTGCCGCCCCGCACTGCGGCTTGCGCCCGGCGGCCCGCGCCTGCTCGAACAGCGGCACGTCCTGCGGCAGCCGCGCCTGGATCTGCTGGATGCGCGTCTCGTCGGAGGGATGGTCCGACAGCAGCTCCGGCGGCTTGCCGCCGAGCTGGGACATGTTCTGCCACAGCGACACCGCCTGGCGCGGGTCGAAGCCGGCCTTGGACATGTAGTCCAGGCCGAGCAGGTCGGCCTCCGACTCCTGCGCGCGCGAGAACGGCAGCAGGATGCCGTACTGCGCGCCCAGGCCCAGCGCGGCCTCGGCCAGGCCGCCGCTGCCGGAGCTGTCGCCGGCGATGGCGCCGACGATGCCGACCACGCTCTGCGTGGCGTACTGCTCGGAGACGCGCTCGTTGCCGTGGCCGGCGACGACGTGCGACACCTCGTGCGCCAGCACCGCGGCGAGCTGGTCCTGGCTGCGCACCACCTTGAAGATGCCGGTGTAGACGCCGATCTTGCCGCCCGGCAGCGCGAAGGCGTTGACCTCGTCGCTGCGGAACACCTTCACCTCCCAGTTGGCCTGGTAGCCGCCGCTCTGCGCCACGGTCTGGGTGATGTGGCGGGCGACGCAGTCGACGAAGGCGTTGGCCTGGCCGCCGGTTTCCAGCGGCGTCTGCTTGGCGGTCTGGGCGAAGGCGGCAACGCCCATCTGCGCCATGTCGTCCTCCGAGAACAGCTTGAGCTGGCTGCGGCCCAGCGGCGAGGTGGCGCAGGCGGCGAGCAGCAGGCAGGCGGTGAGCGGCAGCGTCGGGCGGCGCATCGGCGGTACTCCGGATTCTGTGTCTTGCGGGGCGCGGCGGAGGCTCATTCTAACTGCCGCGACGCGCCGTGGCGGGGCGTGTTGCAGGCCTTCGTCACGTAACGGTAAATTTGGGCAGGGCGTTCCGCCCGCGGTGCCTTTGGGGGCCCGCTATCGGACATCCAGCAAACGTTTGTCGTGCTTCGGCAAGGAAGGTTTTGGCTTTATGGCTAATCGTGAAACGGGGACGGTGAAATGGTTCGACAACGCCAAGGGCTACGGCTTCATCCAGCGTGGCGGCGGTGATGACGTGTTCGTCCATTTCAAGCAGATTCGTGGTGAGGGGTACCGCACGCTGCAGGAAGGCCAGCAGGTCCAGTTCAGCGTGATCCAGGGACAGAAAGGCCTGCAGGCCGAGGACGTGGCGGTGGTCTGACGCCATCCATAACAAGAAATTGAAGGCCGGGCGGGAAACCGTCCGGCCTTTTTGCTGGGCCTGCGGAAAATGACGCCCGCTCCGGGCCGCGGGCCCCTGGGAACCTAGGAGGCCTTGAGGTAGCGGCCGAGGAACTCGAGGGTGCGCTTCCAGGCGTCCTCGGCGTCGTCCTTGCGGTAGTTCTTGCCGGAGGGATTGGCGAAGGCGTGGCCGGCGTCGGGGTAAATGTGGATCAGCGGATGGCGGCCCTGTGCTTCCAGGCCTTTGCGGAACCCCTGCACCGTCGCCACCGGGATGCCGCCGTCCTGGCCGCCGAACAGGCCCAGCACCGGCGCCTTCAGCTTGGCCAGCGCGTCGGCCTGGTCGTTGACGAAACCGTAGTAGATCACCGTGGCGGCGGTGCGCCCACTCAACTCCTGCCCGGCCTCGAACGAGATGCTGCCGCCGAAACACCAGCCGAGCGTGCCGATCCTGCCGGCCTTGGCCTGGTCCTTGAGCCAGCCGTAGGCGGCCTCGATGTTGGCGTCGATGGCCGGGCCGTCGGCCAGGGCCTGCTGCATCAGGCCCTGCGCCTGGTCCGGCTTTTCGGCCTGGCGGCCGCCGTAGAGGTCGGCGGCGAGCACCAGGTAGCCCTGCGCCGCCAGGCGGTCGGCCATGGCGCGGATGTTGTCGTTGAGGCCCCACCATTCGTGGAACACGATGACGCCCGGCAGGCCCTCGGCGGCCTCGGCCGGCCTGGTGAAATAGCCCTTCAGGGCATGGCCCTTGGCCGCGCCGTAAGTCACCTCGCGGCCTTCGACCGGGGGCCGGGCGGGGTCTGCGCCGCCGGGCTCGGCACCGGGGCGTCGTCGTGATGCATGGCCGCCATGGCGTCGGCCTGCTGCCGCGCCTCGGCCGCTCCTGCCTGGGCGCCGCCGCAGGCCAGGGCCAGGGCCAGCGCACTGCCGATCATGGCCGGTCTCATCCGCGATCCTCCGGGCTCAGCGCGTGCCGCCGCCGGCCATGAACACCTTTTTCATGCCGGCGCTGGACGCGCTGAGGCCGCCCAGCGACCAGCCGCCGTCCACCGGCAGCACCACGCCGGTGACATAGCGTGCCAACGGACTGCTCAGCCACAGGCAGGCGTTGGCGATGTCCTCGGTGCTGCCGAAATGGCCGAGCGGCACGCTCTCGGCCACCAGCTTGCGGGCGGCCTCGTTCGGCGCCAGGCGGTTCATGCCCTCGGTGCCGTCGATCGGACCCGGCGTGACCGAGTTGATGCGCACCCCGGCGGCGGCCCATTCCATGGCGCCGACGCGGGTCACCATGTCGACGCCGGCCTTGGCGGCGCAGACGTGCATCTGGAACTCCATGGGGATGTAGGCCTGCGGCGCCGAGATGTTGACGATCGAGGCGCCCGGCTTGTTGAGGTAGGGAAAAGCGGCGCGCAGCACGTGGAAGGTGCCGAGCAGGTCGATGTCCACCACCGATTTGAAGCCGTTGGGCGAGATGCCCAGCGCCGGGGCGGGGAAATTGCCGGCGGCGCCGGAGATCAGCACGTCGATGCCGCCGAAACGCGCCTGGGTTTCCTTGAAGGCGTTCTCCACCGCTGCCGGATCGCGCACGTCCACGGCAAAGCCGGCGGCCTCGCCGCCGTGGGTCTTGAGCGCGGCCACCGCGGCGTCGACCTTGTCCTGCTTGCGCGAGATCACCACCAGCCTGGCGCCGGCCTTGGCGAAGGCGTGGGCCACGCCAAGGTTGATGCCGCTGGTGCCGCCGGCGACGAAGACCAGTTTGCCGCTGAAGTCGAACGGACCGCTCATAGGCTGCTCCTCCGATCGTGGTGATGCTTATTGGGCAGGCGGGGTGTAGCGCAGTTCCCGCAGCAGCGGCCCGTGCAGCGCCGGCACGGCGGCCAGCACGCTGGTGGTGTCCAGGCCCAGCGGCGCGCCCTGCAGGTCAGTGAAGAGGCCGCCGGCCTCGCGCACGATGACGCTGCAGGCGGCGATGTCGAGGATGTTGACGTCGGACTCGATCACCGCGTCGAGCTTGCCGGCGGCCAGCCAGTGGTAATGCAGGAAGTCGCCGTAGCCGCGGATGCGGTGCAGGCGCGGAATCAGGCCGCCGAGCCGGGCCCAGGCCTCGCTGCGCGCCAGCCGCGCCAGGTTGCCGGTGGACAGCGTGGCCTTGGCCAGGTCGGCCGTGTCGGCGACGCGCAGGCGCTGCTCGCCGAGCCAGGCGCCCTGGCCTGCTTCGGCCCAGGCGATCTCGCCGGCGCCGCCGTTCCAGCACGGCGCCGCCGATACGCCCAGCACCAGCTCGCCGCGGCGCATCAGCGCAATCTGCACCGAGAACAGCGGGTAGCCGCGGACGAAAGCCTTGGTGCCGTCGATCGGATCGATCAGCCACAGGTGCTCGGCGTCGCCGGTCTCGCGGCCCAGTTCCTCGCCGTAGAAGCCGTGCTGCGGGAAGTGCCGCTTCAGCACCGCCTTGATCGCGCCTTCGGCGGCGACGTCGACCTCGGTCACCGGGCTGGCGTCGGCCTTGTAGCTGACCTGGAAATTGCCGCGGTAGGCCTTGCGGATCAGGGTTGAGGCGGCCTCCGCGGCCTCGACGGCGGCGGCGAGATAAGCGCTGGGCATGGGATTCCTTGTGGCTCCTTCTGCCTGGAGCCGGGACCGCAATGATACCGCCTACTTCCCTTGGACGAGCGCAAAACCCCAGCCGCTGCACTAGAATGGCGCCCTCGCAGGTGTCCCGCGGCTTTGCCGCCGCGGGATTAAACGGGAAGCCGGTGCGGAAAGATCCCTTTCCCATTCCGGCACTGCCCCCGCAACGGTAGATGGGAGAAAGCGGCATAGGGAACCTCTGATCCATTCCATGCCCTGTCGCGGCTTGCCCTTTCACGCAGGGCAGGGCGCGAGGAGCGTGGTGTACTAGAAGTACACGAGCAACGAGCAACGCCGCACTGCGTGAAAGGGCAAGCCGCCCGCAGGGTTGCCCCCCGTTTTTGGCCATGCTGCGTTGCTCGCTCCTCATGTACTTCTAGTACACGTCGTCGCTCGCGCCTTGCCTGGCCAAAAAACGGGGGGCAACGACAGGGCATGGAATGGACCAGAGGTTCCCGGGCCACTGGAGCAATCCGGGAAGGCGCCGCAGGAAATGGAACCGGCCACGCCGGCGTCCACTTCAACCATGAGTCCGGAGACCGGCCCGCGATGGGGTCGGCAGCGCCATCCGGCGCGGCCGAATGTCATCACCGCTTGGCCTGCGGGGACGCAGGTTGCCGGAGCCAATATGAAAAACCTTGCCGTGTTCGGGCTGGCGCTCGCGCCTGCCCTTTCCTTTGCCGATGCCGCTTCCTCCGATACCCCGCTGCAGCCGGTGGTGGTCACCGCCACGCGCACGCCGGTGGCGGAGACGGACACGCTGGCCCAGACCATCGTCATCGACCGCGCCGAGATCGAGCGCGCGCAGGCCACCGACGTCGCCGACATCCTGCGCTACCACGCCGGGCTCGAAGTGGCCCGCTCCGGCGGCCCCGGCCAGCAAGCCTCGCTGTTCACCCGCGGCAGCAACAGCGCTCACACCCTGGTGCTCATCGACGGCGTGCGCGTCAACAACGGCAGCACCGGCGGCGCCGCGTTCCCGTCGATCGATCCGGAAATGATCGAGCGCATCGAGGTGGTGGAGGGTCCGCGCTCGGCGCTGTGGGGCAGCGACGCCATCGGCGGCGTGGTCAACCTCATCACGCGCAAGGGCGGCCCGGCGCAGTTCGACGCCAATGTCGGCGGCGGCTCCTTCGGCACCGTCCGTGGCGGCGCCGGCATCCGCGACTCCGGCAGCCTCGATGGCCACGCCTGGGGCTTCGCCCTCGGCGCACAGCAGGAGCGCAGCAACGGCATCCCGACCTTCGCCGGCCCCCTGCCCGGCTCGGACGACAACCGCAGCTTCCGCAACCGCACGCTCAACGGCAGCGGCCAGGTCGAGCTGGGCGGTGTGCACCTCGAAGCGCGCGCCTGGGATGCCGAGGGACGCGACCGCTACCAGAACGAGACCTTCGACAGCAACTTCAACGTCAACGGCTTTGCCCCGGCCGGCCAGGACTTCCAGAACCAGGCCGTGGCGCTGGAGGCCAGCACGCACCTGGCCGGGAACTGGCTGAGCGAGCTGACCCTGAGCCGCGGCCTCGACCGCGTGGCACAGGTCGAAGGATCGCCGGACTTCGTGCGCACCATCCGCCCCGAGGCCGACTGGCACAACGTGCTCGGCCTGGGCTCGTACAACCGCCTGTCCTTCGGCCTGCGCGCCGCGCGCGAGCGGGTCGACGCCGTGTCTTCCTTCGGCGCCCCGATCGCCGAGGCCAAGGACACCGACTACGGCTACGTGCAGGAGGAGTTCAACGGCTTCCGCCAACACTTCGTTGCCGCGGTGAACTACCTGCATGACGGCGCCTTTGGCGAGCGCTTCAACTGGAATGCCGAATACGGCTACGACCTGCTCGAGCAGACCCGCCTGATCGCAGCCGCCGGCACCGGCTTCCATGCGCCCACCGCGGAAGACCGCTTCGGCCCGGGCGGCAACCCGCAGCTGCAGCCGGAGAAATCGCTTAACGTTGAGCTGGGCGTGAAGCAGGGCCTGAGCGCGCACCAGAGCGTGGACCTGCGCCTGTTCCGCAACGCGGTGAAGGACCTGATCGAGTATGTGCCGCCCAGCTTCACGGCAGTCAACGTGGACCACAGCAGCAACGAGGGCGTGCAGCTCGACTGGGATTACAACGACGCCAACTGGACCGCCAACTTCAACGGCATCTGGCAGGACCCGCGCGACACCGACGCCGGCGCGCCCTTGCTGCGCCGCGCCCGCGCCATCGCCAGCGCCGCGGTGGACCGCCGCTTCGGCCGCTACGACCTCGGCGCGTCGTTCTACACCAGCACCCTGCGCCACGACGTCGACGGCATCACTTTCGGCAACACCACCACCGGCGGCTACGGCCTGCTCAACCTCACCGCCGGCATGCAGATCACCCGTGAACTGCGCTTCGACCTGCGCGGCGAGAACGTGCTGAACCACCACTATCAGACCGTCTCCGCCTACAACCAGCCGGGCAGCGCGGTCTACGCGACACTGCGCTACAGCCTGCCGTTGTAGCCTTGCTCCCTTCTCCCCTCGGGAGAAGGGCTGGGGATGAGGGGCGCGTTCCTCCGCTGCAGTAACGCAGGCTCAGAGTGCGTCCCTCACCCCTGCCCCTCTCCCGACGGGAGAGGGGTATGCTTTAACTGGAAACTGGAAACTCACCACTGGAAACTGTCTTTTCATGGGCCACCGACTCAGCAAGATCGTCACCCGCACCGGCGACAAGGGCGAGACCGGCCTCGCCACCGGCGAGCGCATCCCCAAGAGCGCGCCGCGGGTGCAGGCGCTGGGCGACGTCGACGAGCTGAACTGCTGCGTCGGGCTGCTGCTGGTGCAGGAGCTGCCGGAAGCGATGCGCGACTCCCTGTCCACCACCCAGCACGAGCTGTTCGACCTGGGCGGCGAGCTGTCCCTGCCCGGCCACGCGCTGATCAAGGAGAGCTACCTGCTGCGCCTGGAAAGCGAGCTGGCCGGCCTCAACGAAACCCTGCCGCCGCTGAAGGAGTTCGTACTGCCCGGCGGCAACGCGGCCGCCGCCGCGGCGCACCTGGCCCGCGCGGTGGCGCGCCGCGCCGAGCGCTCGCTGTGGGCGCTCAACGCCATCGAGCCGCTGAGCCCGCTGGCGCCGCAGTATCTCAACCGGCTGTCCGACTACCTGTTCGTCTGCGCGCGGGTGCTGGCGCGCCTGCACGGCGGCCGCGAGGTGAGCTGGGCGAAGTCGCGCGCTTAGGCGATGGCTCCATGCCGTCGCCGGCGAGGATGGCGAATCCGCAGGGGGACGGCGGGGCCAAGGTGGCGTGTACCCGCTTTCAGGCGGCCTGCTTGATCGCCAGCAGCACCTGGTTGCGCAGGGTGCGCAGCAGGCCCAGCTCGCGCGGACTCACGGTGATGCTGCCGGCGGCTTCGCGGTCGGCGTAGATCAGGGCCACCGGCACGTCGCGCACGCGCAGCGGGAACAGCAGGAAGGTCTGAGCGCCCAGCTCGCGGCGGTGCCACTCCGGCACATAGGGCGCGATCTTCGGATCGGCGGCGTCGGAGATCAGCACGGCGACGTCGCGGCTCAGGGCGACGTTGAAGATGCACTGCCGGTCAGCGAGGGCGAAGCGGAAGCGCGGCACCTTGTCCTCCACGTCCACGCCGAAGCCGAAGCGCGCGCACATGGTGCCGCTGCGCGGCTCGCGCATGCACAGCAGCACGCGCTGGAAGCGCATGGCGCGATAGATCACTTCCAGCGCGATGCCGAGCAGCTGGCCCAGCGGCCGCTCCTCCAGCAGCGCATCGCTGATGTCCTGGATGCCGTTGGTCAGCACCGCCTCGGCCGCGGGCTGCGGCGGCGTCCCGGCTGCGGCGGCCTCGCCGGGCGGCGCCATTGCGGCGTGCACCGCGGTGGCGGCGATCGGATCGCTGGGCTCGGGCGGGGCGGCCGGCGGCTCCGGCTGCTGCCCCAGCAGGCAGCGGCCGATGCGGGTCTGGGCGAAATCGACGCGCACGATGCGGCTCAGCTCGCCCAGGTCCTCGATCGAGCCGTGCAGCGCCGCCGTGGCGGCGCGGTCGTCGAGCCGCAGGCAATCGCCGTAGCGCAGGCGCAGGCGCGCGATGCCGGCGGCGCTGTCGGCCTGGCCGGTGCCGGCCACGTCGCACAGCTCGTTGGCGTAGCCGCTGAGCGCGCGCAGGCGCTCCTCGCGCGACTTGCCGGCCGCCACCTTGCCCGGGGCGATGCGGTGCATGCTGCGCACGATGGTTTCCGGAAAGCCCCAGCTGCGCGCGATGCCGAGGCCGAGGTCCTGGTAGCTGATGCCCAGCACGCGGGCCGCGGCGACGTCCTCCTCGCAGCGCTCGGCGGCGATCAGGCGCGCGACCGCCTCGGCTTCCTCCGGGAAATAGTAATGGGTGAGCAGGCGTCCGAGGCGGTGGAACTGGGCGCAGATCAGCGCTTCCTCCGGCTCCAGCCCCGCCACCTCCTGCGCCAGCCGCCGCGCCAGCATTCCGCCGAGGCTGACCCGCAGGAACTCCTCGCGCAGCTGCTCCGCGTGCGGCTTGTTCTGCAGGTGATCGAGGAACAGCAGCGACATGGCGATGTTGCGCACGGTGTTGAAGCCGAGCACGACGATGGCCCGCGACACCGTGGCGATGCCGCCGCTGCTGAACTGGCGGTAATAGGCCGAGTTGGCGATGCGCAGGATCTTGTTGGTGAGGGCGAAGTCCTTGAGGATCGAGTTGGACAGGCTGTTGACGTCGCCGCCTTCGGAGGAGGCCATGCGCGTGATGGTGCTGATCGAGGACGACATCGCCGGAAAGTCCGACTTGTGGCGCATCCGCCGCAGCAGGAATTCCAGGGTGCCGCCACCCTGCCCTTCCGCCGCGCTTTCCGGCAGCGGCATCAGGTACTGGTCCAGCGCCTGGCGCATCTCCGCCGCCGAGGCGTAGCGCTGCGCCGGATCGCGGGCGCAGGCCTTGGCGATGACGCTGCGCAGCCGCTCGTCGACGCGCGCCGCCGCTTCCTCCGGCCAGCTCAGGTCCTGGTTGGCGATGCGGTGCAGCACCTGGAACGGGCTGTCGCCCTCGATGGCGCGGCGGCCGGTGACCAGCTCGTACAGGCACAGGCCGGCGGCGAAGACGTCGCCCTGCGGCGCGACCTCGCGGCGGGCGATGTACTCCGGCGCCATGTAGGCCGGCGTGCCGCACAGCGGCGCTCCTTCGACCGCCTCGTACGAGACCGGGCCGGCGATGCCGAAGTCGGCCACGCGCGGCTGGTTCTGCGCATCGAGCAGGATATTGGAGGGCTTGAGGTCGCGATGGACGATGCCCTGGCGATGCGCCTCGTCGAGCGCGTCGAGCACGCCGCTCATCAGGGCGGCGGCGCGGGCGCCGGTCAGCGCGCCGTCATCGCGCAACAGCCGCGCCAGGGTGCGGCCTTCGATGTATTCGAACACCAGCCAGGGCTGCCCTTCGTGCTCCCCGGCCTCGAACACCGGCACGATATTGGGATGGCGCAGCTTGCCGACGGCGCGGGCCTCGCGCAGCAGGCGGCCGGCGTCGGGGCCCTGGCCGGCCAGGGTCTTGAGCGCCACCTCGCGCTCCAGCTGCGGGTCCCAGGCCAGGTACACGGCGCCGTGCGCACCCCGCCCCAGCTCGCGGCGCAGCTCGAAGCGGCCGACGCGCGCCGGCATTCCGACCGGGCCGCGGCGGCGCCCGGCCGCGGGCGCAGCGTCGGGGCGTGCGGGCGCAGGCATGGTAAGCCCTGTAGCGGCCGGGTGGGCGCCTTCTTGAATCGGGTGTCGGCACGGGCCGGCCGGCAGCGCAACACCGGGCCCGGGATGGATCTCCGCCTTGGCGGGGAGAGCCGGCGGCAGGATCGGCGGATTACGCCACCACCACCGGTATCTTCCCGATCTTCGCCTGCCACTCCTTCGGCCCGGTCTGGTGCACCGAGGTCCCCATGGAATCGACGGCGACCGTCACCGGCATGTCCCTGACCTCGAACTCGTAGATCGCCTCCATGCCGAGGTCCTCGAAGGCCAGCACGCGGGCGGCCTTGATCGCCTTGGACACCAGGTAGGCGGCGCCGCCCACGGCCATCAGGTACACGGCCCGGTTGTCCTTGATCGCCTGGATCGCGGTGGGGCCGCGCTCGGACTTGCCGACCATGCCGAGCAGGCCGGTCTGCTCCAGCATCTGGCGCGTGAACTTGTCCATGCGCGTGGCGGTGGTGGGGCCGGCGGGCCCGACCACCTCGTCGCGCACCGGGTCGACCGGGCCGACGTAGTAGATGAAGCGGTTGGTGAAGTCGACCGGCAGCTTCTGTCCCTTGTTGAGCATGTCGACCATGCGCTTGTGCGCGGCGTCGCGGCCGGTGAGCAGCTTGCCGTTGAGCAGGATCGTCTCGCCCGGCTTCCAGCCCGCCACTTCCTCGCGCGTCACCGTGTCGAGGTTGACGCGGCGGCCCTTGGACGTGTCGTAGGTCAGCTTGGGCCAGTCGTCGAGCGAGGGCGGCTCCAGCGCCACCGGGCCGGAGCCGTCGAGCACGAAGTGGGCGTGGCGGGTGGCCGCGCAATTTGGAATCAGTGCCACCGGCAGGTTGGCGGCGTGGGTCGGGTAATCGAGGATCTTCACATCGAGCACGGTGGTGAGGCCGCCCAGGCCCTGGGCGCCGATGCCGAGCGCGTTGACCTTCTCCCACAGCTCGATGCGCAGCTCCTCCAGCTTGTTCTGCGGGCCGCGCTCGATCAGCTGCGGCATGTCGATGGGCTCCATCAGCGCTTCCTTGGCCAGCAGCATCGCCTTCTCGGCGGTGCCGCCGATGCCGATGCCGAGCATGCCCGGCGGGCACCAGCCGGCGCCCATGGTCGGCACGGTCTTCAGCACCCAGTCGACGATGGAGTCGGACGGGTTGAGCATGACGAACTTGCTCTTGGCCTCGGAGCCGCCGCCCTTGGCGGCGACGATCACCTCGACCTCGTCGCCCGGCACGACCGAGACATTCACCACCGCCGGGGTGTTGTCCCGGGTGTTCTTGCGGCCGAAGGCCGGATCGGCCAGCACCGAGGCGCGCAGCTTGTTGTCCGGGTGGTTGTAGGCGCGGCGCACGCCCTCGTTGACCATGTCCTCGACACCCATGGTGGCGCCGTCCCAGCGCACGTTCATGCCGATCTTGAGGAAGACGGTGACGATGCCGGTGTCCTGGCAGATCGGGCGGTGACCCTCGGCGCACAGGCGCGAGTTGATCAGGATCTGCGCCATCGCATCCTTGGCCGCCGGCGACTGCTCGCGCTCGTAGGCGGCGGCGAGATTCTTGATGTAGTCGACCGGGTGGTAGTAGGAGATGTACTGCAGGGCGTCGGCGACGCTCTGGATCAGGTCGTCTTGCTTGATGATGGTCATGGAAGAGCTTGCGTGGCGGGATGGCTGCGTCGGGCTGGGGCGCACTGTAATCGGATGCACGGCGCAGGCCAACTGCCGCGACGGCTTCTCCTTGCAAAACAAGGCGCTAGAAGCGCACACAAAACCGGGCGGGGCACCGGCACGCGGCGCTCCCGCCCCCCCGGCGCTGTGGCCGCTTTTACTGGGCGGCGGCCTGGCGCCGCGAGAACGAAATGGCGTAGGCGTTGGCCCGCACCTGCGGCAGCGGATCGTCGGTCAGCTCGATGCCGTCGGTGAGGTTGGTGGGCATGAACAGCAGCTTCTTCTCGGCCGCGGCGCTGTCGGGCACGGCCTTGTCCAGGGTCAGGGTGCCGAGTTCGACCCGCTTGCGGCCGTCCGGCCAGGGCTGGCTCGGGTCCTTGGTCTGGTCGCCCGCCGCGGCGAGCTGGGCCTCGAGGTGGAACACCACCGGCTTCCTGGCCAGGCGCCTGGACAGGTCCTGCACGAGGAAGTCGGGCGCCATTGCGGCCGCGGCCTCCGGCTTCAGGTGCACCAGCTTCTGCGGCACCATCTGGTAGCGCACCGCCTGCTTTTTGCCGGAGGCGTCGACCAGGTTGAAGGCGTCGATGCCGAAGTACTGCTCGTCGGCGAAGCTGTCGGGCGTGGCCACGGTGGCGAGCGCTTTGGGCGCCTGCGGGTGGGCCGCCATGAACTGCTCGACCTTGTTCGGATGCGGCGCGTCGGCGGGGCTGTCGGCGATGGCCAGCAGCAGGTCGCGGAACTCCTCGCCGCTGCCGACCGGGAAGAAGTGCAGCGAGACGATCACCATGTCGGTGTCGCCGCCGGGAAGGTGGTACTTGATCGCCATGCCGTGCGGATTGGCGTGGGCGTCGCCGTCCGGCACGGTCGGCAGGCCGCCGGCGTCGGAAAAGCGCACCGTGACGGGAATGGTGCTGCCGTCGAACAGCTTGGCGCGGCTCAAGCGGGCCGCGCCCGGCGCGGCCTTGAAGTGGCCCTCCACCACCACGCCCTTGGCGTGGTTGGCGCGGAAGCCGGGGTGCGCGCCGTAGACCTTGTTCAGCGCGTCGACGATCTGCACCGACAGCGGCGCCTCCTGGGCCGCCACCGGCGCGGCGGCGCCGGCGCCCAGAAACGTGGATGCGATCAGCCCGACGGCGAAAAGCTTGGTGTTCACGTTGATCTCCCTTGCGTACTGGTTTCGTTCCTGCGAAGCCGCGGGCCGGACGGGCCACGGCGCCAAACCTGAAAGCCCCGCTAGCTCCCGCGCCCGCCGTAACTGCGCACCTCGCCCTCGTCGCGCAGCGAGAAGGGGCTGAAATTGGTGTCGCGGTCGAACGTATCGACCCCCTCGGCGCGCTTGAGCCTGCCGACCACCCAGTAGACCAGCGGCGTCGACACCACCTCGACCGTGACCTTGAAGGTCCAGTTGAAGGCGATCACCGCGAACAGGGCCTGGTTGGTCCAGATGCCGGCAAAGGCGATGGGATAGAACAGCATCGAGTCCACCGCCTGCCCGGCGATGGTGGAGCCGACGGTGCGGGTCCACAGCCAGCGTCCTTCGGTGAAGACCTTCATCTTGGCCAGCACGAAGGAATTGACGAAGTCGCCGCACAGGTAGGCGAACATGCTGGCGGCGACGATGCGCCAGGTGCCGCCGAACACCACCTCCAGCGCCGGCTGCAGGGTGGCGTTGTACGGCTCCCTGGGGCTCGGCGGCACGTGCACGATGAACTGCGACATGACGGTGGCGAAGATCAGCGCGGCGAAGCCGGCCCAGGCGACGCGGCGCGCGCGGGCGTAGCCGTAGACCTCGGTGATGACGTCGTCGAACAGATAGGAGATCGGGAAGAACAGGTTGCCGGCGCCGAAGCTGGCGGCGCCGATCAGCGGCAGGGTCAGGGTGCAGACCTTGGCCGGGCCGATCAGGTTGGAGCAGAGCAGCACCACCACCATGCCGCACATCAGGAATTCGTAGTAGCGGAAACCCCTCACCCTCGCCTCCCGTGCCGGTCTGTCCGCCGAGTTTAGCGGACCCGCCGCGACGGCGGCCTTCACCGCGCCGCCGGCCGGCGCGGAACGACCGTGTCCGCCGCCGTGTCATTGGTATCCCCGGTTCCGGAAACGATAATAGGCGATGCACGACGCTCCCGGCAGCGCCAGCCAACTCGACGCCCGCCTGCAGGCGCTGCTGCGGGTGCTCGAACGGTACCGCCTCGTGCTGGCGGTGGGCAGCTTCGCGCTCGGCGGCGCCAGCTTCCTGCTGGTGGAGCACGGCGAGCAGCTGGCGCGCTGGATCGGCCTGCTGCTGGTGCTGAACTGGCTGCTGATCGTGTCGGAGAACACGCTCGGCCGCTGGCTGGCGCGCTGGCGCTGGGCGCGCTTCTCGCCGGTGGTGCTGCGCTACGCCATGCAGGCGGTGCACCAGCAGACCTTTTTCTTCTGCCTGCCGTTCCTGCTGTCCACCACCAGCTGGGCCAGCGGCCAGGCGCTGTTCACCGCCCTGGCCTGCGCCGCCGCGCTGGCGACGATGTGGGATCCGCTGTACTACGGCGCGATCGCGCCGCAGCCGGCGCTGCACCTGGCGCTGCACGGCTTCGCCATGTACCTGGCGATGCTGACGGTGCCGCCGCTGCTGTGGCACCTGACCACCACGCGCAGCCTGGCCCTGGCCTCGGCGACGATCGGCCTGCTGTCGCTGCCCAGCCTCGCGCGGCTGATGCCGCAGCGCGGCCTGCGCGGCTGGCTGCTGCTGTGCGTGGCCGGCGCCGGGCTGGGCCTGCTGTCCTGGCTGGCGCGGCCCTGGGTGCCGCCGGCGACGCTATGGCTGGGCCAGGGCGTGATCAGCACCAGCGTCGACGCCGAGCGGCGCCAGCCCGGCGCGCCGCTGGAGACGGTGACGCAGGAGGCGCTGCGCCGCGACGGCGTCTGCGCCTTCACCGCCATCCACGCGCCGCGCGGCCTGAGCGAGCAGGTGTTCCATCGCTGGGTGTTCCGCGGGCGCGAGGTGATGCGCATTCCGCTGCAAATCTCGGGCGGACGCGAACAGGGCTACCGCGCCTGGAGCTGCAAGCAGAGCTTTCCGGAAGACGCCACCGGGCGCTGGTCGGTGGAGGTGGTGACCGACGCGCGGCAGATGATCGGCGAGGTGCGATTCAGGGTGACGCCGTGAGGCGGTGCATCTCCAGGGCCGGGGCGCGCAGCACTGCCGACGGCGGCAGGCCGAAGCTGGCGCGGAATGCGCTCGACAGGTGCGCCGGGCTGGCGAAGCCGGCGTCCAGCGCCGCGGCGGTGAGCGAGCCGCCGGCCACGGACAGGTCGAGCGCGCGCACCAGCCGGTGCCAGAGGCGGAAACGGCGCGGCGCCAGGCCCAGCTCCTGGCTGAAGCGGTGCGCCAGCCGCCCCGCCGACAGGCCCGCCGCGGCGGCGACTTCCGGCAGGGCCAGATTGCGCTGGAGCTGCTGCTTGAGGCAGGCCACGGCGGCGCCCACCGCCGGGCTGGGGCTGCCGGTGCCCGGCTCGCGGCCGCCGTAGAGCAGGCGGTCGAGGCCGGCGCCCAGCTCGGCCAGGGCGGCTGCGGAGAGGGCGCTGCTGCGATAGGCGTCCTGCAGCAGCGGCGGCGCCCCGGCCGCCAGCAGCCGCGTCCCCGCGGCCGTAGGCCGGTCGAACTCGGGGTGCAGGTAGAGCACGGCGACCGGGCGGTCGCCGCCGTGCAGGCGGTGCGCGCGGCCCAGCCCGATGCGCGCGCCGGCGGCATGGCTCCAGCCGCCCTGCTCGGCATAGCCCAGCTCCCCCTCCAATGCATGACACCAGGCGTTGGCGCCGTGGCGGTGGACGCCCACTTCGCCGAGCGGGCCGATGAACAGCATCTTGTCCGGCCACTGGTAGAGCTGGGTCTTCGGGGCTGTCGGAATCGGCATGGCCAGTTTTTGAAAGTGCGCCGCGGGCGGTCGGCTTAGCATAGCGCCTGGTCCCGCAAGGGGATGGGGAGCGCATGCAGGCACAGACGATCAAGGCGGCGGCGGTGCAGCTGGAGGGCGTGCCGGGCGACGTGGCGGCGACGCTGGAGCGGGTCGAACTGCTGGCGGAAGCGGCCTGCGCCGCCGGGGCGAAGCTGGTGGCCCTGCCGGAGTTCTTCACCTCGCCGGTGGCCGTGGACCCGCGCGTGCACCAGGCGGTGCTGCCGCCGGACAACGCCGCGGTGGAGCTGTTGAAACGCCTGGCCAGGCGCCATGGTGCCTGCATCGGCGGCTCGATGCTCATCGCCGACGGCGGCGAGATCTATAACCGCTACCACTTTGCGCAGCCCGACGGCCGGCTGTTCCTGCACGACAAGGACCTGCCCACCATGTGGGAGAACTGCTTCTACGGACCCGGCCGCGACGACGGCGTGTTCGAGACGCAGCTCGGCGGCGTCGGCGCGGCGGTGTGCTGGGAGCTGATCCGCACGCAGACCGTGCGCCGCATGCACGGCCGCGTGGCGGTGGCGATGACCGGCACGCACTGGTGGACCATGCCGGACAACTGGGGACGGCTGGTCGGCGGCGGCCTGGCGCCGATCGGCCAGTACAACCGCTACCTGTCGGAGAACGCGCCGGCCGAGTTCGCGCGGCGCCTCGGCGCGCCGGTGCTGCAGGCCTCGCACTGCGGCCGCTTCCGCTCACGCTTCCTGCTGCTGCCGGGGCTGCCGCTGGCGCCGGCCTACGACACCGAGTTCGTCGGTCAGACGCAGATCGTCGACGCCCACGGTCATGTGCTGGCGCAGCGGCAGGCGCAGGAGGGGCCCGGCTTCGTCACCGCCGAGATCCGCCTCGGCGCGGTGGCGCCGCGCCTGCCGCTGGAAGAACGCTACTGGATTCCGCGGCTGCCCGCCTTCCTGCACGCCTATTGGCACCAGCAGAATGCCTGCGCCAAGGCCTATTACCGCAGCAAGGGCCGCGCCCTCGGCCTGGCCGCCGCGGAGCAGCACAGGCAGCGGTCAGCGGCCGGTGCTCAAGGGCCTGCTGAACCCCCGGCCAGCAACCGAAAACCCGCAACAGGAGCGCCATGAACGCCGCCGATCTCTGCCTGCTCGCCGCCGGCGTTTACTTCCTCGCCGGCATGCTCACCGGGGTCTGGAAATACCGCTGCATGGCCACCGACCCGGAGGCGCGCACGCCGGTGTATGTGGACATCGCCCACCGCACCGCGCTGATGTATTCCTTCGCCGCGGTGCTGCTGCGGGAGTTCGTGCCCTACTCGCCGCTCCCGCCCGCCGGCACGGTGTGGGCAGTGGGCCTGCCGCTGCTGTTCTTCGGCTCGGCCATCTTCATCTACATCGTGCACGGCGTGCTGCGCGACACCGACAACCAGCTGCGCCGGCCGCACCGCCTCGGCGGCGCCACGCTGCCCGGCGGCGTCATCACGCTGTACATGTGGCTGCTCATCGGCGGCGAAATCGGCGGCTTCGCGATCCTGTTCTTCGGCTTTCTCAAAGCCGCGTCGAGCTAGACGCGTGCAGGCGGTAGGCGGACCAGGCACCGGCCAGCAAGGAACTGCCTACCGCGCCCGTTAGCGCCATGAACGAGGTGCAGAGGGAAAGCAGAAAAGCCAGGAAGATAGCCGCGCAACCCCTCGAGAACCCACGCGTGCGGAAGAGGTAATACGGCAGCGCCAGTGCAGTGAAGCCCGCCATGCCTGTATTCAGCAGCCGGGTCCTGCGAAAGCCCCGCTTTTCCGCATCAAGCCGGTACCACAGGAAAATCAGGAATGACTGCACAATTCCGCATCCGGCAAACGCCAGGTAACCGAGGAGCCGCTCGGGCCGGATGAACGGAACCAGTGCGCCGATGGCCAGTCCCGTCACCGGGATGGCAAGCAGGACCAGGCTGGCAGGCTCGCGCAGGACCTTCATTGGATCAGCCGCTCATGGGGTTGCCGTAGCGTAATCCGGCCTGGATGCTGTTGTACGCCATGGCCGGGCCCTTCTTGGCCATCTTGCGGAAAAGACAAAGGCCGCACGCGGCGGCCTTTGCTTCAACTCGCTGCCAGGGCTTAGTGCCCGCCGCCTTCCAGCGACTTCACCGCCTGGATCATGGAGACCATCACCTTCTGCGCGTCGCCGTAGACCAGGTTGCAGTTGTCGGCGAAGAACAGCTCGTTCTCCACCCCCGAGTAGCCCTTGCCCTGGCCGCGCTTGATGACATAGACCTGCTTGGCCTGGTCGACGTTGAGGATCGGCATGCCGTAGATCGGCGAGGACTTGTTGGTACGTGCCGCCGGGTTGACGGTGTCGTTGGCGCCCACCACCACGGCGACGTCGGCTTCCTTGAACTCGCCGTTGATGTCTTCCATGTCGTAGATGATGTCGTAGGGCACGCCGGCCTCGGCCAGCAGCACGTTCATGTGGCCGGGCATGCGGCCCGCCACCGGGTGGATGGCGAACTTCACCTCCACGCCGGCATCCTGCAGCAGCTTCACGAACTCGTACAGCTTGTGCTGCGCCTGCGCCACCGCCAGGCCGTAGCCGGGGGCGATGATGACCTTGCTGGCGTAGCGCATGCTGACGGCGGCGTCGCCGGCTTCGGCCGGCTTCATGCTGCCCTTGATCTCGCCCTGGCCCTCGTCGCCGACGGCGCCGAAGTTGGAGAAGATCACGTTGCTGACCGAGCGGTTCATGGCCTTGGCCATCAGCAGGGTCAGCAGGGTGCCGGCCGAGCCCACCACCATGCCGGCGATCATCAGCGCCGGGTTCTGCAGCACGAAGCCTTCCATGCCCACCGCCAGTCCGGTGAAGGCGTTGTACAGCGAGATCACCACCGGCATGTCGGCGCCGCCGATCGGCATGGTCATCAGCACGCCGAACACCAGGGCGCCGGCGAAGAAGGCGATGACCACTCCTGCCGGCGCATGGCCATGGGCCACGGCGACGATGTACACGCCGATCGCCAGGGTGATCAGCATCACCGTGCCGTTGAGCAGCTGCTGGCCCTTGATGCGCCAGGTCTTGTTGATGCGCCCGTCGAGCTTGGCCCAGGCGATGACCGAGCCGGAGAAGGACACCGAGCCGATCAGCGCACCGACGATGGTGACCACCAGCTCGACGTAGCCGTTGGCGTGGGCGCCGAGCAGCTCCACCGCGGCGATGAGCGCGGCGGCGCCGCCGCCCAGGCCGTTGTAGATCGCCACCATCTGCGGCATGGCGGTCATCGGCACGGTCTTGCCGGAGCGCCAGGCCCAGGCCAGGCCGATGGCCAGCGCCACGGCGGCCAGGACCAGGTTGACGATGGCGTGCGGCTTGGCCTCGTCGGAGACGCTGAAGTAGTAGAGGAAGCTGGCCAGGGTGGCGACCGCCATGCCCCAGCCGGCGACGACGATGCCCGAGCGCGCCGTCACCGGCGAGGACATGCGCTTGAGGCCGTAGATGAAGAGGAACGCGGCGGCGAAGTAGCTCGCGTCGATGATCAGATTCGGATTCATGGCGTCCCCTTATGCCTTCTTCGCGGCCGGCTTCTTGTCCGACGGCTTGAACATCTCGAGCATGCGCTCGGTGACGACGTAGCCGCCGCCGGCATTGGCCGCGCCGAACAGCACGCCGATGAAGCCGATCACCTGCTCCAGCACGGTGGTGGCGTTCATCAGCGCGTAGATCGCGCCGACCACGACGATGCCGTGCACGAAGTTGGAGCCGGACATCAGCGGCGTGTGCAGGATCGCCGGCACGCGGCCGATGATCTCGTAGCCGGTGAAGGCGGCGAGCATGAAGATGTACAGGGCGACGAAGCCCGTGATGGTGGTCGTGACGTCCATTGCTTGCTCCCGGAATTCGGTGGGGCGGGAAGGGCTCAGCCCTCCACCGCCTTCTTCGCCGCTTCGTTCTTGATTTCGCCGCCGTGGGTCAGACAGGACTTGGCGATCACCTCGTCCTCCCAGTCCAGCTTCAGCGCCTTGTCCTTGATCATCAGCTCGAGCAGGTTGAACTGGTTCTTGGCGTACAGCTCGCTGGCGTGCTCGCCCAGCAGGGACGGCACGTTGAGCGGCGCGACAATGGTGACCTGGCCGACCTGGATGGTCTCGCCCGGCTTGGTGTACTCGCAGTTGCCGCCGCCCTCGGCGGCGAGGTCGACGATGACGGCGCCGGCCTTCATGCCGTCCACCTGGGCCTTGGAGATCAGCTTGGGGCTAGGGCGGCCGGGGATGGCGGCGGTGGTGATGACGACGTCGGCCTGCTGGATGTGCTTGGTGACCACGGCGGCGACCTTGTCCTTCTCTTCCGGGGTCAGCTCGCGGGCGTAGCCGCCCTGGCCGCGGGCGTCGACGCCGGTGTCGACGAACTTGGCGCCGAGCGACTCGGCCTGCTCCTTGGTTTCGGGACGCACGTCATAGCCCTCGACCATGCTGCCGAGGCGGCGCGCGGTGGCCAGGGCCTGCAGGCCGGCCACGCCCAGGCCCATCACCAGGGTCTTGGCCGGACGGATCGAGCCGACCGCGGTGGTCATCATCGGCAGGATGCGCGCCAGGTGGGTGGCGCCGAGGAGGGCCGAATAGTAGCCGGCCAGGGCCGCCTGCGAGGACAGCGCGTCCATCGCCTGGGCGCGCGTGATGCGCGGCACCAGCTCCATGGCGAAGCAGGTGATCTTGCGGTCGCGCAGCTTCTTCACCAGCTCCGCTTCCTTGTGGGCGTAGACGAAGGACAGCAGGATCGCCCCTTCCTTCATGGCGCCAATGATCTCGGCGGACGGCGGCTGCACCGACACGACCACGTCGGCATCGCTGACCAGGCCCTGCGGGTTGGCGGCGAAGCTGACGTTCTTGTAGGCGCCATCCGGCAGCTTGACCGCGTCGCCGGCGCCGGACTGCATGTGGATCTCCGCGCCAAGCTTGGCCAGCTTGTCGGCGACCACGGGCACCATCGCCACGCGTCGCTCGTTCGGCCGGGTTTCTTTCAGAACCGCGATTTTGACCGACATCTGGAACTCCCCTGTCGCTTATTGGCGCGGCCCCGGCGGCGCGCGGCGCGGGGCCTGGTTAAAAAACGCCCGCCAGTCTAGCGTATGGTCCGCCAAAAGCACACGGAAAGTTTTTTTGGCGATCTATTACTTTTGGCTATCGACTGCGGCACCCGCGCGGCACCCTCCACGCAGCCACGATAGCGCCTGCGGCGCCGGCCGCAAGCCCATATCGAGGGGGCTGCAACGGGGGAGAAGCGGCCCGCGGACCGCCGCCTTTACTTCTTCTTCTGCTGGGCGAACAGCTGGTCGAGCTTCTGCTCGTAGGCGTTATAACCCAGGTATTTGTAGAGATCGGCGCGGCTCTGCATGATCGGCACCACGTTCTTCTGCGTGCCCTCGGCGCGAATCGCCTCGTAGACCTTCAGCGCAGCGGCGTTCATGGCGCGGTAGGCGCCGCAGCAGTACAGCACGATGTCCACCTCGGCCGAGCGCAGTTCCTCGGTGGTGAACAGCGGAGTGAAGCCGAACTCGGTAATGTTGGCGAGTATGGGAACCCTTACCGCGGCCTTGAACTTCCGGTACATCGGCAGTTCGGTCACCGCCTCGGCGAAGATCATGTCGGCGCCGGCCTCGACGTAGGCCACCGCGCGCTCGATCGCGGCGTCGAGGCCCTCCATCGCCAGCGCGTCGGTGCGGGCCATGATGACGAAGCCGGAGTCGGTGCGGGCATCGACCGCGGCCTTGATGCGGTCGACCATTTCCTCGGTCGGCACCACTTCCTTGCCGGGACGGTGGCCGCAGCGCTTCTGCCCGACCTGGTCCTCCATGTGCACGGCGCCGGCGCCGGCCTTGATCATCGAGCGGATGGTGCGCGCGATATTGAAGGCGCCGCCCCAGCCGGTGTCGATGTCCACCAGCAGCGGCAGGGTGGTGACTTCGGTGATGCGGCGCACATCGGTCAGCACGTCTTCCATGGTGCTGATGCCCAGGTCCGGCATGCCCAGCGAGTTGGCGGCGACGCCGCCGCCGGACAGGTACAGGGCCTTGTAGCCCACCGCCTCGGCCATGCGGGCGGTGTAGGCGTTGATGGCGCCGATCACCTGCAAGGGCTTCTCGGCGGCGACGGCATCCCGGAACTTCTGGCCTGCGGACATGGTGTGCTCCTGCTCGATGGGGGTGCCGCCGCTAGCGGCGGCGGGATGGCTCGCGGATCAGATCTCTTCCATCACGAAGTCGCTCTTCGCCGCGCCGCAGTCCGGGCAGGTCCAGCTGTCCGGAACATCCTCCCAGCGCGTGCCCGGGGCGATCCCCTCCTCCGGCAGGCCCTTGGCTTCGTCGTAGACGAAATCGCACACCAGACAACGCCACTTCTTCATCAGCAACCCCGAAACAGGACTAGGGAAATTTTGGTCGAACGCGGCCCCGCGGCAGGCGGGGCACAAAACAAAGGCGGCGCATCCGGACGGACGCGCCGCCTCCGCGGGGCGCAATTATGCCGTGGCTTTGCCGTGCTGCGCCAATATCGGATGTGTTGGCCCGCTACGCCGGTGCCGCGACGGGACCTGTTTTCGCGCAGTGCAAGGAACGTGCGACGCGTGTACTGAGGTACACAGGGAGCCAGAGACGCGGCCATGCGCGAAAAGCCACGTCCCGGAGGCTGCCGCCGGATTTGCGGCCATGCGGCGGGGCCTGTTGCTCACGTACCTTCAGTGCGCATCGCTCCTCGCATCGAGCCTGGTCGCAAATCCGGGAGCAACACAGCGTCAGGAGTAGCGGGCCAACACACGCTGGCGTATGGAGGGCTTGATGTTGGCCCGGCTCATGTCGCCGCCGAAGTGCTGCACCACCTTGGGGTTCATCAGGCGGAACCACAGCGGCGGGAGGTAGGCCGCCACGATCATCCCGGCGTAGCCGCTGGGCAGGCGCGGCAGGCCGTCGAAGTTGCGCAAGGTCTGGAACGAGCGCGTCGGGTTGGCGTGGTGATCCGAATGCCGCTGCAGGTGGTAGAGGAAGATGTTCGTCGCGGTGTGGTTGGAGTTCCAGGAGTGATGCGGCTGGCAGCGCTCGTAGCTGCCGTCGGCGCGCTTGTCGCGCTTCAGGCCGTAATGCTCCAGGTAGTTCACCACCTCCAGCAGGCTGCCGCCATAAGCCGCCTGCAGCAGCATGAAAGGCAGTGCCCACCAGCCCAGCCAGGCGACCATGGCGCCGAACAACGCCAGGGTGATCGCCCAGGCCTGCAGGTTGTCGTTCTCGATCGACCAGGCGCTTTTGCCCTGCTTCTCCAGGCGCCTGCTTTCGATCTCCCAGGCGGACTTGATCGAGCCCCACACGCAACGCGGCAGGAACTCGTAGAAGGACTCGCCGAAGCGCGAGGTAGCCGGATCCTCCGGCGTCGCCACGCGCACGTGGTGGCCGCGGTTGTGCTCGACGTAGAAGTGGCCGTACATCACCGGCGCCAGCGCGATCTTGGCCAGCCACCGCTCCAGCTTCGAGGTCTGGTGGCCGAGTTCGTGGCCGACGTTGATGGCCAGGCCGGAGGTCATGCCCACCGAGAACAGCAGGCCCAGCCACTGGTGCCAGACCAGGTCGCCGCGCACCGCCATGTAGGTGCCCCAGATGAAGCTCAGGTACTGCACCGGAATCGCGGCGTAGACGACGTAGCGGTAATACCGGTCTTGCGCCAGCTCGGCCATGATGCCGTCGGGCGGATTGGAATCGTCCTCGCCGATCACCCGATCCAGCAGCGGAATCAGGGTGTAGACGATGATCGGCGTGGTCCAGAAGAACAGCGACAGGCCGGTCCAGACATAAAGGCCATAGCCGTACAGCGGCAGGCCCATCACCGCGATACCCAGCAGCCACAGATACCGCTTTTTGTCGGTCCACACCGCTTCAATCGCGACGCTCATACGCCCTCCGGGCTTGCTTCAACAGTCCGCGTTCCTGGTCGAGGCGAGGCTTGCCAGGACCACAATACTTCCACCGAATAAAACGATCGTTCAATAAACTAATGCAAACATCGAACAATGTCAAGATTTAAATCAAGTGATTGATTTCAGGCGATATGCATCGCCTGCTGCTAGCGCCGGACTTCAGAACTGCCCTTTCCGGGCGCTCTGCCGCAGACGTTCCAGCGCTTCCTTGGCGGCATCGTCGGGATTGATCGGCTCCGACTGGCCGCTGGCCAGGTGCTCGGCGAAGCGGCGGGCGCGGATGCTGAGCTTCAGGCTCTCGTCGAAGCCGGTGAAGGTCACCGAATCCTGGTCCGGATAAAAGGAATTGAGCTTGAGCCAGCGGGTCTGGTTGTGCTCGGCGTCGAACACGCGGAACCAGCTCTCCGGCGCCAGCACGTCGCGCAGCAAGTCCATCACGATGGACTGGCTGTCCTCGGCGGGCTTGGCCGGCGCGGGCGCCGGACTGGGCTCCTCGACGCGGGGAGCGCCGGGCTGGCCGTCGATGTCCGACATCAGCAGGTGCTCTTCGCGCTCGGTCAGCCGCTCGGTCTGGGCCCCGACGCCGGCGGCGGGCGCCTGGTCGGCGCTGTCGAGCAGCTTGTAGACTTCCTGCAAGCCGTTGAGCAGCGACTCGATCTTGTCCTCCGCCATGCCGACGTCGGCCAGGGCGGTGACGATCTTGGACAGCAGCTGCTCGCGCGTCTCCAGCACCTGCGGGCTGGGCGGGGGCATGAATTCCAGGCTCTTCAGCACGCCTTCCATCAGGCCCTGCGCTTCCTGGTACGGCGCGCTGCTGCGGCCGTTCTTGAGCAGGCGCACCGCCATCAGCGGGCCGACGCCGCCGCGCAGCAGCGACATCACCGGGTCCGGCACCTGCCGTCCCAGGGTCTGCACCTCCAGCTCCTGCGCCACCTGGCGGCGCACCCGCACCAGCAGCGCCTCGCGCCGCGCGCGGGTCTGCTCGCGCATCTGGCCGAGGAAGGTCTCGACCTCGCCTTCCGGCACCGGCTGGGCCTCGTTCAGCATCTCCGGCGCCAGGGCCGGGCCGTTCTGGTAGGCGCTGGCGCTGCGCATGGTTTCGCGCAGCTGGACCTGGGCGGCATCGCTGCCCTGGGCCGCGACCGCCAGGTCGACCAGGTCGGCCAGCAGCTTGCGCAGCGGGTGGCCCTGGTTGACGAAGAAGCTCGGATCGCTCAGCGCCGTCTTGTAGACCGGATAGCGCAGCTTCTCGATCGCCGGGCGCAGCACTTCCGGCAGCATCGGCTCGGCCATCAGGTCGTCGAACATGCGGCCGGCCAGCGACAGGCGCTGGGTCGAAGCCTGCACCGCCGGCGAGGCGGAGCCGGTGATCAGGGTCTGCAGCAGGCCGGCCAGCTCGGCGCCCATGGGGCTGCCGGCGCGCTGCAGGCTGGCCTGGTCGAGCGAATAGCGGCGCAGCAGCTCCTGCGCCTGGGCATCGTAGCCGGGACCATGGCCGGCCGGGGCATACGGCGGCACACCGCCCGAGGGCAGGCCGCCAAGCGCGGGGATGCCGAGTCCCTCGCCAGCCTCCTCCGGCCGCGGCGCCGCGGCACGGCGCTTGGGGCTGATGCCGTGGTTCTCCAGCACCTCCAGCGACACGCTGTAGACCCGGCCGAGCTCGTTGATCACCACCCGGTCGAACAGCTTGTAGATGACCAGCTTGATCTGGAACTCGGCGTCCAGCACCGCGGTGGCCTTGCCGAAGGCGTCGCAGATGCGGCCGGGCGACAGGGCCAGCGGCGAGACCGGCACGCCGAAGTCGCGCGCCGCAGTCTCCAGGTGGCGCTCCAGTTCGTAGATCGGCGTCTTGTACAGCCCTTCGGCCTTGGCCGCCATGTTGGTGATGGCGATCTTCTCCTCCAGCTCCTCGGTGGGCTGGATGGAAAGGCTGTCGAGGTCGAATTCGAGCTTGTTGTTGCGCTTGGCGGCGACGGGGAGGAACCCGCGCGTCAGATCCTCGGCAAAGGCCACGCCGACCTTGCCGCGGTCCAGGCGCAGCACGCGCATGGTGTCGAAGTAGCGGCGGCGCTCCTCGTCGTTGGCCGATTTCTCGCCCATTTCGAAGAGGCTGTCGTCGGCGCTGTCGAACATGCGCCGGACCAACTCGTTGAGCACGTTGAGCGCGGCGTCGCGCAGCTCGACCACCAGGGGATGGGAAGGAACAGGCGCAGCCGCCTGCTCGCCGCGATTCTGGGGCGAGGAGGAAAACAACGGATGCACCGTTGCGGTCATGCCAAGTCCTTGTAATTTAAGCTTGGGGTACGCCTTGCTGAGGGCCGCCCAACCGGCTCCCTGGTCCGGTCGTCAGATCATACCCGAGACCGGGTAAAAAACTGACGACTAGTCAAATTTTATCTACACCATGCGCCCGCAATGCGCCGGCCGCCACCCGGTGGCCCGCCCCATGCGCACACTAAACAGCCGATCGGACCGCGGCGGGCGGCGGCGCAGACGACCAGCCGGCGCGAGATGATGAACGGTCGCCGCCAGGCGCCATGCCGGCTGGCCCTGCCGGCGCTTATCCGCATATCCGGATAAAGAGATACAATAGGACCATGTTCGACGCCCCGCCTTCCGCCCCGCAGGATTCCGTTTCCGCCCGCCTCGACGCGCTGGCCCGCCAGCGCATCCTGGTCATCGACGGTGCCATGGGCACCATGATCCAGGGCTACAAGCTCGAGGAAGCCGACTACCGCGGCGAGCGGTTCAAGGACTGGGCCCACGACCTCAAGGGCAACAACGATCTGCTGGTGCTGACCCAGCCGCAGATCATCCGCGAGATCCACCGCAAGTACCTGGCCGCCGGCGCCGACATCATCGAGACCAACACCTTCAATTCGCAGACGATTTCGCTCGCGGATTACAAGATGGAGGCGCTTGCCTACGAGCTGAACCTGGAGGCGGCGAAGCTGGCCCGGCTGGAGACCGACGCCGCCAGCACGCCGGAGCGGCCGCGCTTCGTCGCCGGCGCCCTCGGCCCGACCAACCGCACCGCCAGCATCAGCCCGGACGTCAACGATCCGGGCAAGCGCAACGTTTCTTACGACGAGCTGGTCACCGCCTACTGCGAGGCGGTGCGCGGCCTGCTCGACGGCGGCGCCCACCTGCTGCTGATCGAGACCATCTTCGACACCCTCAACGCGAAGGCCGCCATCTTCGCGGCCGAGCAGGTGTTCGAGGAAAAGGGCAGGCGCCTGCCGGTGATCATCAGCGGCACCATCACCGACGCTTCCGGCCGGACCCTGTCGGGCCAGGTCACGGAGGCGTTCTGGAACTCGGTGCGCCATGCCCGGCCCTTCGCCGTGGGCTTCAACTGCGCGCTCGGCGGCAAGGAGATGCGGCCCTACATCGTCGAGCTGGCCCGGCTGGCGGACTGCTACATCTCCTGCTATCCCAACGCCGGCCTGCCGAACGCCTTCGGCGAATACGACGAGCGGCCGCAGGACACCGCGGCGATCATCGCCGAGTTCGCCGACGCCGGCCTGGTCAACATCGTCGGCGGCTGCTGCGGCACCACGCCGGGCCACATCGGCTCGATCGACGAGCACGTGCGCGGCAAGAAGCCGCGCGCGCCGGGGCGCTCCGCCCCGGCCTGCCGCCTCGCCGGCCTGGAGCCGATGAACATCACCGACGAGACCCTGTTCGTCAACGTCGGCGAGCGCACCAATGTCACCGGCTCGGCCAAGTTCAGGGACCTGATCAAGGCCGGCGACTACGCCGCCGCGCTCGCCATCGCCCGCCAGCAGGTCGAGGCCGGCGCGCAGGTCATCGACGTCAACATGGACGAGGGCATGCTCGACGGCAAGGCCGCGATGGTGCGCTTCCTCAACCTGATCGCCTCCGAGCCCGACATCTGCCGCGTGCCGGTCATGATCGACTCCTCCAAGTGGGAGGTGATCGAGGCCGGACTGAAGTGCGTGCAGGGCAAGCCGATCGTCAACTCGATCTCGATGAAGGAAGGCGAGGAAAAATTCATCGAGCAGGCCAGGCTGTGCCGGCGCTATGGCGCGGCGGCGGTGGTGATGGCCTTCGACGAGCAGGGCCAGGCCGATACGCTGGAGCGGCGCAAGCAGATCTGCCGGCGCGCCTACGACATCCTGGTGCAGAAGGTCGGCTTCCCGGCCGAAGACATCATCTTCGATCCCAACATCTTCGCCGTGGCCACCGGCATCGCCGAGCACAACCGCTACGGCCTGGACTTCATCGAGGCCACCGCCTGGATCAAGCAGAACCTGCCGGGCGCGCTGGTCTCCGGCGGCGTGTCCAACGTGTCTTTCTCGTTCCGCGGCAACAACACCGTGCGCGAGGCGATCCACGCCGTGTTCCTGTACCACGCCATCCGCGCCGGCATGGACATGGGCATCGTCAACGCCGGCCAGCTGGCGCTGTACGCCGAGCTGGACCCGGAGCTGCGCGAGCGCATCGAGGACGTGATCCTGTATCGCCGCGAGGACGCCACCGAGCGCCTGATCGAGATCGCCGAGCGCTACCGCGGCGGCGCCGCCGCCGAGAAGAAGCCGGGCGACGAGCTGGCCTGGCGCGAGCACAACGCGCACGAGCGCATCAAGCACGCCCTGGTCAAGGGCATTGACCAGTTCGTCGAGGCCGACACCGAGGAGCTGCGCAAGGAAATCGCGGCGCGCGGCGGCCGCCCGATCGAAGTGATCGAAGGCCCGCTGATGGACGGCATGAACGTGGTCGGCGACCTGTTCGGCGCCGGCAAGATGTTCCTGCCGCAGGTGGTGAAGTCGGCGCGCGTGATGAAGAAGGCGGTGGCCTACCTCATCCCGTTCATCGAGGCGGAAAAGAAGCCCGGCGACGCGCAGCAGGCCAAGGGCAAGATCGTCATGGCCACGGTCAAGGGCGACGTGCACGACATCGGCAAGAACATCGTCGGCGTCGTGCTCCAGTGCAACAACTACGACGTGGTCGACCTCGGCGTGATGGTGGCGCCGCAGAAGATCCTCGACACCGCCAAGGCCGAAAAAGCCGACATCATCGGCCTGTCCGGCCTGATCACGCCGTCGCTCGACGAGATGGTGCACCTGGCCAAGGAGATGCAGCGCCAGGGCTTCACCCAGCCGCTGCTGATCGGCGGCGCCACCACCTCGCGCGCCCACACCGCGGTGAAGATCGCTCCCGCCTACAAGGGCCCGGTGGTGTGGGTGAAGGACGCCTCGCGCTCGGTGCCGGTGGCCTCGGCCCTGCTCTCGGCCGAAGGCCGGCCGAAGCTGATGGCCGAGGTGGAGAAGGAATACGCCGGCATCCGCGAGCGCCACGCCGGCAAGGACCGCGAGCAGAAATACCTGAAGCTCGACCAGGCCCGCGCCAGGGCCACGCCGATCGACTGGAAGGGCTACCGCCCGTTCCGGCCGCGCATGCTGCTGCAGCAGACCAGGGACGTGTGCGAAGGCCCGCACTGCGACCACGCCCACCATGGCGCGGCGACGCAGCACGTGAAGGTGCTGCGCGACTATCCCATCGCCGAGCTGCGCCAGTACATCGACTGGCAGCCGTTCTTCATCGCCTGGGAGATGAAGGGCCGCTACCCCGACCTGCTCAACAACCCGGCCAGCGGCGAGGCGGCGCGCAAGCTGTTCGCCGAGGCCAACGAGATGCTCGACCGCATCGTCGCCGAGAAATGGCTCACCGCCAGCGGCGTCTGCGGCTTCTTCCCGGCCAACGCCGTGGGCGACGACGTCGAGGTCTACGCCGACGAGTCGCGGCAGCAGGTGATCGCCAGGCTGCACCACCTGCGCCAGCAGAGCGAGCACCGCGAGGGCGTGCCGAACCGCTCGCTGGCGGACTACGTCGCGCCGAAGGCCACCGGCCTGCACGATTATGTCGGCGCCTTCGCCGTCACCGCCGGCCTGGGCAGCGCGGAGAAGATCACGGAGTTCAAGAAGGCCAACGACGACTACAGCGCGATCCTGCTGGAGTCGGTCGCCGACCGCCTGGCGGAGGCCTTCGCCGAACGCCTGCATGAGCGCGTGCGCAAGGAGTTCTGGGGTTACGCCGGCGAAGAGCACCTGGACAGCCAGGCCCTGATCGACGAGAAGTACAAGGGCATCCGCCCGGCGCCGGGCTACCCGGCCTGCCCGGAGCACAGCGAGAAGGCGACGCTGTGGCAGCTGCTGGAGGTGGAAAAGAACGCCGGCATCCGGCTCACCGAGAGCTACGCCATGTGGCCGGGCGCCGCGGTTTCCGGCTGGTACTTCTCGCACCCGGAGTCGCAGTACTTCGTGGTCGGCCGCATCCAGAAGGACCAGGTGGCCGACTATGCGCAGCGCAAGGGCTGGACCCTGGCGCAGGCCGAGAAGTGGCTGGGCCCGAACCTGGCGTACGAGCCGGAAGACTAGGCGCCCAGGCCCTCCGCTCCGAAGCAGCAGCCTTGGCGCTCGCGGCGCCCACCATGGCGAAGGGCCGCTTCGGCCTTATTCCGGCTTGCGGAACTTCAGGGTCATGCGGTCCGGCTCGCCGATTTTCAGATACTTCGCCTGGTCCTGCTCGCGCAGCGCCAGGGTCGGCGGCAGGGTCCACACGCCCTGCGGATAGTCCTTGGTGTCCCTGCGGTTGGCGTTGACCTGGGACCCGGCGACGAACTCGAAGCCGGCGTTGGCGGCCAGCGCCTTGACGTAGTCCTCGTTGACGTAGCCGGTTTCGCGGGTTTGCTCGATCGTCGTGTACGGTCTGGCGCGGTGCTCCACCAGGCCGAGGATGCCGCCCGGCTTGAGCGCCCGGTAGAAGGCGTTGAACGCATCCTGCTCGGTGCGCGCCGTCATCCAGTTGTGGACGTGCTGGAAGCTCAGCACCAGGTCGGCGCTGCCCGGCGGGCAGATCTCGACCACGTCGGGCGGGCGGAACTCGGTGACCGTGACCTTGCCGTAGCGCTCCGGGTCGGCATCCAGCTTCTGCTGGAACGCGGCGGCGGCGCGCTGCGCAGCGGCCGAGGCGTCGGGTGCGCTGTAGGCGGTGCCGGCGGCGTAGTAGTGCCCCTGCTCGCGCAGGTACGGCGCCAGGATCTCGGTGAACCAGCCTTCGCCGGGCCAGACCTCGACCACGGTCATGTCCGGGCGGATGCCGAAGAAACGCAGGGTCTGTTCCGGATGGCGGTAGACGTCGCGCTGGCGGTATTCCGGGGTGCGGGCGGGACTGGCCACCGCCCGGGCCAGGAAGTCCTCATCCGCCGCCACAGCGGCCGGCGCCAGGACCGCCAGCAGCGCCGCCAACCACACTCGCCTCAAGCGCATGGTGTTCCCTAGTCGTCAGGAACCGCCGCAGAACCACCGGTCGGCGGCGGGTTCCGTGTTGAAAGATTGGCGCAGCATCGGCCGTCCAGCGGCGCAATGCCTGACTCCGCGTCGGCAACGGCGGCAACGGCACGACGGGCGGACAAGGTCCGCCGCTGCCGCGGCGCCGCACCGCGCTTTTTTAGTGGTGGTGGCCGCCCGGGCCGTGGACGTGGCCGTGCAGCACTTCCTCGACGCTGGCCTCGCGCACCTCGGTGACTTCGATGGCGAAGTTCAGGTTGGCGCCGGCCAGCGGATGGTTGCCGTCCACGGTGACCTTGTCGCCCTCGACGGCGGTGATCACCACCATCATCGGGCCGCGGTCGCTCTCGGCGCGGAACTGCATGCCGGGCTCGAGCTTGTCGATGCCGCGGAAGGCCTCGCGCGGCACCACCTGCACCAGGGCCGGGTTGTGCACGCCGTAGCCTTCCTCCGGCTTGACCTTGACGTTGAACTTGTCGCCGACCTTCTTGCCGGTCATTTCCTTTTCCAGGCCCGGCACGATGTTGCCCTTGCCGTGCAGGTAGCTGAGCGGCTCCCGCCCCTCGGAGGAGTCCAGCACCTCGCCGGCATCATTGGTCAGGGTGTAGTTGAAGCTGGCGACGGTACGATCGGCAATCTGCATGGAAATCTCGGGAAATGCGGGGAATTAAGGGCCCATTCTAGCCCAAAGCCATCTAGACAGCCTTGATTCAGGATAGTGCCGGCATAGTGAAGGGAGTCACGGAGAAAACGACATGAGCGAAAGCCGCGGCAGCGTGTTCTGGGGTGCGTTCTGGATGTTTCTGGTCTCGGTGCTGCTGTTCTGGCTGCCGGGCCTGGGCGGTTTCCTCGCCGGCGTGGTCGGCGGCAAGGTGGCGGGCGGCGTCGGCAACGCGCTGCTGGCGGCGTTCCTGCCGGCCTTCGTGCTCGGCGGCCTGCTGTTCTTCTTCGGCACCGCCCTCACCGGCTTCATCGCCATCGGCCTGCTGGCCGCGCTGGGCGGCTTCATGCTCGGCTGCGTGCACATCGGCGGCCTGCTGCTGGGCGCGATCATCGGCGGCCTGATCGCGTGAGGAATGCGGGTCGACCCCTCGGGCCGGCGTTCCGGTCGCCCTGAAGGGCAGCCTGCAAAGGCGGCGTGATGGCCCTGCTCCAGCTCAAGGTCAGCCCCGGCGCTTCGCGCAACGCCGTCCTCGGCTTCCTCGGCGAAACCTTGAAACTGGCGGTGACGGCCGCACCGGAACGGGGCAAGGCCAACGAGGCGGTGGAGGCGCTGCTGGCGGAAGCACTGGACCTGCCCAAAGGAGCGGTGCGGGTGGTCGCGGGGCACGCGGCCCGCAGCAAGCGGGTGGAGATCGCCGGCTTGGAAGCTGCGGAGATCGTGCGGCGCCTGCGCACCATTTTGGAGCGTTCCTCCTAGAGCCCAAGCCACCCTTGCACCACCGCTGAGCCGTGCCACGGCCGGCAGGGCCTCATGCAAGGCGCGGTGGGGCAAGGGTGAAATTTGCTGCGCTGCGGTGTATTCTCACCGCCTTTTCCGCCATAGCGTCGCCGCATGTCCGCCAGCGCAGCGCGTAGCGCCGCCATCAGCCGCGATACCCGAGAAACCCGGATCGCCGTCAGCATCAACCTCGACGGCACCGGCGAATCGCGCTTCGCCACCGGCATCCACTTCCTCGAGCACATGCTGGAGCAGGTGGCGCGGCATGGCCTGATCGACCTGGTGGTCGAGGCCAGCGGCGACGTGCACATCGACCATCACCACACGGTCGAGGACATCGGCATCACCCTGGGTCAGGCCTTCGACAAGGCCATCGGCGACAAGCGCGGCATCGTCCGCTACGGCCATGCCTACGTGCCGCTGGACGAGGCCCTGTCGCGGGTGGTGCTGGACTGCTCCGGCCGCCCCGGCCTGGAATGGTTCGTCGAGTTCCCGCGCGCCCGGGTGGCCGACTTCGACGTCGACCTGTTCCGCGAGTTCTTCCAGGGCTTCGTCAACCACGCCAAGGTGACCCTGCACGTCGACGCGCTGCGCGGCCGCAACGCGCACCACATCGCCGAAACCATCTTCAAGGCCTTCGGCCGCGCCCTGCGCATGGCCGCCGCCGCCGACCCGCGCATGGGGGACGTGACGCCGTCCACCAAGGGCGTCCTCTAAAAATACGGGCATCCCGCTCCCCGATCTCCGCCAGCTGCAAGCCGACGCATCAATGGAAACCATCGGGGTCATCGACTACGGCATGGGCAACCTGCACTCGCTCGGCAAATCGCTGGAGCGGGTCGCCGGCAACCAGCGCATCGTCATCAGCTACGACACCGCCGAGCTGCTCGAATGCGACCGCCTGGTGCTGCCCGGGGTCGGCGGCGTGCGCGCCTGCATGGACGAGCTGCGCCGGCTGGAGCTGGACCAGATGGTGATCGAGGCGGCGCGCAAGCGGCCGCTGCTCGGCGTCTGCCTGGGCATGCAGGTGCTGCTGGAGCGCAGCGACGAAAACGGCGGCGTCAACGCCCTCGGCCTGATCCCGGGCTCGGTGGTACGCTTCCCGGACCCGGCGCCGGAGCAGGAGCCGGGGCCGCACCCGGACCGCCTCAAGGTGCCGCACATGGGCTGGAACCAGGTGCGCCAGACGCGCCGCCACCCGGTGTGGGAGGGGGTGCCGCAGGACAGCTGGTTCTACTTCGTGCACAGCTACCACGCCGCGCCGCAGAACCCGGCCCATGTCCTGGGCACGGCCGACTACGGCCAGCCCTTCGCCGCCGCGGTGGCGCGCGACAATATCGTCGGCTTCCAGTTTCATCCCGAAAAGAGCCACGACATGGGCTTGCGGCTGCTGTCCAACTTCGTCAACTGGGACGGGGAAACCGCCTGAGGCCGGGCGCAGCGCGGTAGCGCTTCCGCCAAGCCGGGACGCGAACCGCCGGGGTTCGCCAGGGGATGAAGCCGCGGCCAGGATGGCCGGCACCGACACCACCGCACCCGACCTCCATCCCTTTTCGCCGAACACCCGGCCGCCGCTTGCCAGACCCGCCGCTTTCCGGCACAGTTCCGGCAGGGAAACCAAGCAGCCGCTCCGACACCTCAGCGAACTTTCGAACCACACGAACGCCGCCCCGCCGGCCAGTCCGCCTCCATGCTGCTTATCCCCGCTATCGACATCAAGAACGGCCAGTGCGTGCGCCTGCGTCAGGGCCGCATGGACGACGTCACCGTCTTCTCCAAGGACCCGGCCAGCATGGCCAAGCGCTGGGTCGACGAGGGCGCGCAGCGCATCCACGTCGTCGACCTCGACGGCGCGGTGAAGGGCACCCCGGTCAACCTCAAGGCGCTGGAAAAAATCGTGGTCGCGGCCGGCGACGTGCCGGTGCAGGCCGGCGGCGGCGTGCGCGAGGAAGAGACGGTGCAGCAGTACCTCGACGTCGGCGTGAGCTTCATCATCATCGGCACCAAGGCGGTCAACACGCCCCACTTCCTGCGCGACCTGTGCCTGGAGTATCCGCGCCACATCTTCGTCGGCCTCGACGCCAAGGACGGGCGCGTCGCCATCGACGGCTGGAACAAGCTCTCGCACCACGACGTGGTGGAGATGGCCCAGCACTGCGAGCGCGACGGCGTGGAAGCGATCATCTACACCGACATCGGCCGCGACGGCATGATGCAGGGCTTCAACGCCGAATCGACCCGCGCGCTGGCCAAGTCGGTCAACACGCCGGTGATCGCCTCCGGCGGCGTCTCCACCATCGATGACCTCAAGACCCTGCGCACCCTGCAGGAAGACGGCGTGGTGGGGGCCATCATCGGGCGCGCCCTCTACGAGGGCGGCCTCCAGCTCAAGGACTGCCTGAAGGCCGTCGCCTCGGCCTGAGCCCTTTCGTTCCGGCGGAAATGCCCGAACCCTCTGCGGAAGTTTCCCATGCTTGCCAAACGCGTCATCCCCTGCCTCGACATCGATGCCGGCCGCGTGGTCAAGGGCGTCCGGTTCGAGCAGCTGCGCGACGCCGGCGACCCGGTGGAAGTGGCGCGCCGCTACGACCAGCAGGGCGCCGACGAGCTGGTGTTCCTCGACATCACCGCCAGCGCCGACGACCGGCCGACCCTGTTCAAGACCGTGGAGGCGGTGGCGCGCGAGATCTACATTCCGCTGACCGTGGGCGGCGGCGTGCGCACCGCGGCCGACGTGCGCGCCCTGCTTTCCGCCGGCGCCGACAAGGTCTCGATCAACACCGCCGCGGTGCTCAATCCGGACTTCGTGCACGAGGCCGGCGAGCGCTTCGGCGTGCAGTGCATCGTCGTCGCCATCGATGCCAAGCGGGTCAAGCCGCGCAGGAAGGACGGGAATGAAAGCCCGCGCTGGCAGGTCTATACCCATGGCGGGCGCAAGAGCACCGGGCTCGACGCCATCGAATGGGCCAGGACCATGGTGGAAAAGGGCGCGGGCGAGTTGCTGGTGACCAGCATGGATCGTGACGGCACCAAGGCCGGCTACGACGTCGAGCTGCTGCGCGCGATCAGCGACGCGGTGCCGGTGCCGGTGGTGGCCAGCGGCGGCGTCGGCACCCTGGAGCACCTGGAAGAGGGCTTCACCGCCGGCGGCGCCGACGCGGTGCTCGCCGCGAGCATTTTCCACAACGGCACCTACACGGTGGGCCAGGCCAAGCGGTTCCTGGCCGAACACGGCGTGCGGGTGCGGCTGTGAGCGCGCCCGACCAGGTGCTGGCCGAGCTGTTCGCCACCCTGCAGCAGCGCAGGGGCGCCGATCCCGCCGCTTCCTACGTGGCCGGCCTCTATGCCAAGGGCGTGGACGCGATCCTCAAGAAGATCGGCGAGGAAGCCGGCGAAACCCTGATCGCGGCCAAGAACCAGCCGCCCGGGGGTGGCAGTCCCGCCGGCCAGGCCGCCCTGGTCCACGAGGTGGCGGACCTGTGGTTTCACACCCTGGTGCTGCTGGCGGCGTATGATCTTCCCCTGAGCGTCCTGACCGATGAACTGGCGCGCCGCATGGGCCGCTCCGGTCTGGAAGAAAAGGCGTCGCGCCCCAAATAAACCGCCGATATCCGCGGCGGTGGAGAGGAATAGCAATGGGTGGTCTTAGCATCTGGCACTGGCTGATCGTCCTGGTCGTGGTGATCGCCATCTTCGGCACCAAGAAGCTGCGCAACGCCGGCGGCGATCTCGGCGCGGCGGTGAAGAACTTCAAGTCGGCGATGCGCGAGGGCGAGGAAGAGGCCAAGAACGGCGCCAATCCGAACGACGCCATCGAGGGCCAGGCCCGCACGGTGTCATCGCCGCAGCAGCAGAAGGACAAGGTCTAAAAGCCGCGGCCGGACCTGCGCATGTTCGATTTCAGCTTCGGCGAGCTGCTGCTGTGCTTCGTCGTCGCGCTGGTGGTGCTCGGCCCCGAGCGCATGCCGGCGGTGGCGCGCACGGTCGGCCGCTGGACCGGCAAGGCCCGCGTCTACATGCGCAACCTCAGCGCCGAACTGGAGCGCGAGACCCAGGTGGCCGAGCTGAAGAAGCAGATCGAGGACGCCCAGCGCATCCTGCGCGAGCAGTCCAGCACGATCCAGAGCGAAACCCACAAGCTGGTCGAGGAAGCCAAGCCTTCGTTGACGGCCGATTCCAAGCCGCCGACCGGCAATGGCTGAGGAACTGCCCGGTACCGAGCAGCCCGGCGGCGGCGAGCAGCCGCTGCTGGCCCACCTGATCGAGCTGCGCGAGCGCCTGATCCGCGCCCTGCTCGGCGTCTTCGTGGTGTTCCTGCCGCTGGCCCTCTTCGCCCGCCATATCTACCACTTCCTGGCCGAGCCGCTGCTCAAGCTGCTGCCGGCGGGCGGCAGCATGATCGCCACCGAGGTGGCGGCGCCGTTCCTGGTGCCGTTCAAGCTGGCGGCGGTCACCGCCTTCGTCATCGCCCTGCCCTGGGTGCTGTACCAGATCTGGGCCTTCGTCGCGCCCGGCCTGTACCGCAACGAGCGGCGCCTGGTGGTGCCGCTGCTGGTGTCGAGCACCCTGCTGTTCTACATCGGCGTGGCGTTCTGCTACTTCCTGATCCTGCCGGCGGTGTTCAAGTTCTTCGTCGGCGTCGCCCCGGCCGGCGTATCGGTGATGACCGACGTCGGCAAGTACCTGGACTTCGTGGTCAAGCTGTTCCTGGTGTTCGGCCTGACCTTCGAGACGCCGGCGGCGATCGTGCTGCTGTGCTGGACCGGCTTCGTCACGCCGCAGCAGCTGTCGGCGCGGCGCGACTATGTCTTCGTCGGCGTGTTCGTCGCCGCCGCCATCCTGGCGCCGCCGGACGTGCTGTCGCAGGTGCTGCTGGCGATCCCGATGTACCTGCTGTTCGAGCTGGGCATCATCGGGGCAAGGTGGTTCGTGAAGAACAAGGAAGCGGCCGGCGAGGGCCAGGCTCCGGCCCGGGGCTGAGGGAACCTGCCGTCTCGCGCACGCCGGCGCGCGAGGAGACCTCTCGACCTTCCTCAGTCCTTGCGCAGCTCCGCCAGCACCGGCGCCGTCTGCGGCCGCACGCCGCGCCACAACAGGAAAGCTTCCGCCGCCTGCTCCACCAGCATGCCCAGGCCGTCGATGCCGCGCGCCGCGCCGTGCGCCAGCGCCCAGTCGAGGAAGGGCCTGGCGGCGGCGCCGTAGTTGAGGTCGTAGGCCAGCGCGCCCGGGGCGAACAGGCCCTGCGGCAGCCGCGGCACCCCGCCTTCGTGGCCGGCCGAGGTGGCGTTGAGCACGAGGTCGAAGCGGTCGCCCTTCAGGGCAAGGTGGGTGCAGGGGCGGATCGGGCCGAGCGCCTTGAACGCCGCCGCCAGCTCCTCCGGCTTCCAGGGGTTGCGGCCGGACAGCACCAGCTCCGCCGGCTTCTCCGCCAGCAGCGGCTCGAGGATGCCGCGCGCGGCGCCGCCGGAACCCAGCACCAGCACGCGCTTGCCGGCGACCGACAGGCCGAGGTTGTCGCCCAGGTCGCGCACCAGGCCGATGCCGTCGGTGTTACAGCCGTGCCAGCCGTGCTCGCGGCGGACCAGGGTGTTGACCGCGCCGGCGCGCTCGGCCCGCTCGCTGCGGCTTTCGCACAGCGGCACCGCGGCGGCCTTGTGCGGCAGGGTCAGGTTGAGGCCGAGGTAGCCGGTGGCGTGCAGCCCGGCCAGGTGCTCGTCGAGATCGTCCGGCGCCACCTCGATCGCTTCGTAGCGCAGCTGCGCGCCGCTCTGCGCGGCGAACAGGCTGTGGATCCTGGGCGAGCGGCTGTGCGCGACCGGCTGGCCGAGAACGGCATATTTATCCATGGCTGGTTTCCGCCAGCCACTGCGCGGCCTGCTTGGCGAAATAGGTCAGGATCATGTCGGCGCCGCCGCGGCGCAGGCACAGCAGGGATTCCATGATCACCTTGCGCTCGTCGAGCCAGCCGTTGGCGATGGCGGCGCGCAGCATCGAATACTCGCCGCTGACCTGGTAGGCGGCCACCGGCACGCCGAAGCGCTCCTTGACGCGGCGGATCACGTCCAGGTACGGCATGCCCGGCTTGACCATGACGATGTCGGCACCCTCGTTGAGGTCAAGCTCGACCTCGCGCAGCGCCTCGTCGGTGTTGGCCGGGTCCATCTGGTAGGTGCGCTTGTCGCCCTTCAGCGCGACCTTGGTGCCGACGGCGTCGCGGAACGGGCCGTAGAAGGCGCTGGCGTACTTGGCGGCGTAGGACAGGATCACCGCGTTCTTCTGGCCGTCGCGCTCCAGCACCTGGCGCACCGCGCCGACGCGGCCGTCCATCATGTCCGAGGGCGCCAGCACGTCGGCGCCGGCGCGGGCCAGCACCAGGGCCTGCTTGCGCAGCGCCTCGACGGTGAAGTCGTTGTCGACGTAGCCGGACTCGTCGAGCACGCCGTCGTGGCCGTGGTCGGTGTACGGGTCGAGCGCGATGTCGACGATCACGCCCAGGCCCGGGCAGCCGCCCTTGATGGCCCGGATCGCGCGCGGGATCAGGCCCTCGGGGTTCAGCGCCTCGCTGCCCTGCGGGTTCTTCAGCTCCGGCGCGATCACCGGGAACACCGCCACCGCGGCGATGCCCAGGGCCTTCAGCTCGCGGCACTCGCGCACCAGCTCGTCCAGATCCAGGCGGCTCTGCCCGGGCATCGACGCAATCGCCCCCTTCTGCGCCGCTTCCGCGACGAACAGGGGCTGGATCAGCTGGGCCGGGGCCAGGCGCGTCTCGCGCACCAGGGAACGGACGAACTCGGCGCTGCGCAGGCGGCGCGGACGGGTATGGGGGAAGGCTGCGGTCACGGCGGAAATCCCGGGAAGCGTGGATACGGTCGGCGCAATTATAGGACGCGGGCGCCGGCTGCATCCGGAACGGCGCTTTCCCCGTACGGCTCGACTCCTCCGCCTGCCTTGCTATGATCGGCGGGCCAGCCGAGCCGTACACCGACAAAAACGCAGATGAGCTCCGCCAACGCCGAACCGGAACGCCTGACGCAGCTGCTTGCCGCCGTCGGCAGCGGCGACCAGCGCGCCTTCGCCCAGCTCTACGAGGCCTGCAGCGCGCATCTGTTCGGACTGCTGCTGCGTATCTTGCAGCGCCGCGATTGGGCGGAAGAAGCCTTGCAGGATTGCTTCCTGAAAATCTGGCAGAAATCGGAGACCTACGAGCCGGCGCGGGGAGCACCGCTGACCTGGCTGTCGAGCATCGCCCGTTACCGCGCGCTCGACCTGCTGCGCATGAAGCGGCCGGAGGTGGAAATGCCCGAGGAAGGCGAGGAGCCGCCGCTGGCCCTGGCCGACCCGGGCCAGGACCCGGTCGACGGCGCCATCGAGGGCGAGGGGCTGGGGCGCCTGAAGGACTGCATGCGCGGCCTGCAGGACGAACAGCGCCGCAGCGTGCTGCTGGCCTATTACGAGGGCTACACCCACCAGGAGCTGGCGCAGGCGATGGACGCGCCGCTGGGCACCGTGAAGAGCTGGGTGCGGCGCGGCCTGTCGCGCCTGCGCGAATGCCTGGAGGCGGTCGGCGCCGTGCCGCAGACGGAATGAACTACCAGGACGCCAAGCTGCGCCGGATGCTGGCCGCGGAGTACGTGCTCGGCACCCTGCGCGGGCCGGCGCGGCGGCGCTTCGAGCGTCTGGTCCGCGCCGACGCGGCGCTGCGCGCCGAGCAGCATTTCTGGGAGGCGCGCCTGGGCCTGCTGGCGCTGCGCTCGCCGCCGGTGACGCCGGCGCCGACGGTGTGGATCGCGCTGCAGCGGCGCATCCAGTCCGGCAACACCGTGGCGCTGCGCAAGCCCGCCGCCGCGCCGCCGCGCCCGGTGCCGATGCGCCGCATCTGGGCCGGCATGGCGGTGGCCGCCGCCGTGGTGGTGGCCGTGGTCGTCAGCCGCCAGGGCCCGGCGCCGGTCAATCCGCCGCCGGTTGCCCAGGTTCCGGCGCCGGCCGCCCCGGCCCTGGTGGCGCAGTTGAAGATTCCCGACTCCACCCTGCAGTGGAGCGTGCGCTTCACCCCAGGCGGCGAGATGACCGTCGCCGCCTCCGGCGACTATCCGCAGCTGGGCGCGCACAGCCTGGAACTGTGGTGGCTGTCGCCGCAGGGCCCGGTGCCGCTGGGCCTGTTGCCGGTGCAGGGCGAAGGCCGGATGACGCTGCCCAGGGAGATGGCAGGCGGCGAGATCAAGCTGGCGGTGAGCCTGGAGCCACAGGGCGGCTCGCCGACCGGCAAACCCACCGGGCCGGTGCTGACTTCGGCGGCGGCGCAGGCGGCGTAGAGTGCAGGCATAAGCCGGGAAGCCCTGCTCTGGCCGTTGGGTGAAGCACCTTTGCTTTAAAGTTTTTGCTTCATCCAAGCCAGCACATCCGCCGTCACCCGCTCGCGGCACTCCGGAATCTCGTTGAGCAGCTCGTGTCGCGCGCCCGCGTAGACCTCCATGGTCACATCCTTCAGGCCCGCCGCGCGATACGCCCCGAACAACAGCCTGGGCCCCTTGTCGCCGAAGCTGGCCTGGTCCTCGCCGCCGTTGACCAGCAGCAGCGGCAGATCCTTCGGAATGTGCGAGAGCCGCTGCGGATCGCAGAAGCCGGCGCCCGCGGCGAGCAGGCCGGCCCACAAGCCTGCGCTGCAGCGGAAGCCGCACCAGGGATCTTCGGCGTACTTGCGCGCCTCCGACACGTCGCGCGACAGCCAGTCCGCGCTGGTCTGGTTCGGCTTGAATTTCGCGTTGAAGGCCTTGAAGGTCAGCGCCTCGGCGAGGGCGCTGCGGTGGCGCACGCCGAGCAGCGCCGCTTCCAGGCGCAGCAGGGTCAGGCCGACGGCGCGCAGCGGGCCGAGGGTGCCGCTGCTGCCGGACAGGATCACGCCGGCCAGGCCGGCGCCCTCTTCGACGAGGTGGTGCTGGCTGAGGAACGAGCCCATGCTGTGGCCAAGCAGGAACAGCGGCTTGCCGGCCTGCTCGCGCGCCACCTGTTGCCGCACGTCGTGCAACGCGTCCAGCGCGTAGCGCCAGCCGTCGCGGTCGGCGAAGTGGCCGAGTTCATCCGGGCTGCGCACGCTGCGGCCGTGGCCGGGCCAGTCCAGGGCGTAGGCCGCCCAGCCGGCGGCATTCAACGCGGCGGCGAAGCGGGCATAGCGCGCGCCGTGCTCGGCCATGCCGTGCGCCACCAGCAGCGCGGCGCGCGGCTCGTCCGGCGGCAGCCAGCGGTGGACGTAGACGCTGCGGCCGTCCGGCCGCGGCAGCTGGAAACCGTCAGCGCTCATGGGTAGTCTCCTTTTCAGTTGAGGACTATAAAGACCGGCCGGAGGAAAAACGATGACCAGGACCGCGCTGCTCGCCATCGACCAGGGCACCACCAGCACCCGCGCCATCGTCTTCGGCCGCGACGGCGCGCGCCTGGCGCTGGCGCAGCGCGAGCTGCCGCAGTCCTATCCGCAGCCCGGCTGGGTCGAGCACGATGCGCTGCGCATCTGGGACGACACCGTGGCCTGCGTGCGCGAGGCGCTGGCCGGCGCGAAGCTGCAGGCGCGCGACATCGCCGCCCTCGGCATCACCAACCAGCGCGAGACCACCGTGCTGTGGGAGCGCGCCAGCGGCAAGCCGATCCACCCCGCCATCGTCTGGCAGGACCGCCGCACCGCCGACTGGTGCCGCGAGCACGGCGGCGCCGAGCGCGACCGCTGGCTGCAGCACAAGACCGGCCTGCTGCTCGACCCGTATTTCTGCGCCACCAAGATCGCCTGGATCCTCGACCGGGTGCCGGGCGCGCGGGCGCGGGCGGAAGCCGGCGAGCTGGCCTTCGGCACCATCGACAGCTGGCTCCTGTGGCAGCTGTCCGGCGGCCGGATGCATGCCACCGATGCCACCAACGCCTCGCGCAGCCTGCTCTACAACCTGCAGACGCAGGACTGGGACCGCGAGCTGCTCGACTTCTTCGAGGTGCCGGACAAGCTCCTGCCGAAGGTGTACGACAGCGCCGCCGACTACGGCAGCAGCGCGCCGGAGCTGTTCGGCGGCGCCATCGCGATCGGCGCCATGGTCGGCGACCAGCAGTCCGCCACGGTGGGCCAGGCCTGCTTCAAGCCGGGCATGATCAAGAGCACCTACGGCACCGGCTGCTTCGTGGTGCTCAACACCGGCGATCGGCCGGCGCATTCGCGCCACCGCCTGCTCAACACCGTCGGCTACCGCCTCGGCGGCCGCACCACGCACGCGCTGGAAGGCAGCATCTTCGTCGCCGGCGCCGCGGTGCAGTGGCTGCGCGACGCGATCCGCCTGGTCAAGGCGGCCGGCGAAACCGAGGCGCTGGCGCGCTCGATCGAAGACACCCAGGGTGTCTACCTGGTGCCGGCCTTCACCGGCCTGGGCGCGCCCTACTGGGACCCGCAGGCGCGCGGCGCGATCTTCGGCCTGACCCGCGACTCCGGCATCGCCCATATCGTGCGCGCGGCGCTGGAATCGGTGTGCTACCAGACGCGCGACCTGCTGGAGGCGATGAAGCAGGACGCCATCGCCCCGACCGAGCTGCGCGTCGACGGCGGCATGGTGGTCAACGACTGGCTGGTGCAGTTCCTGGCCGACATCCTGCGCATTCCCGTGGTCCGGCCGCAGACGGTGGAGACCACCGCGCTCGGCGCGGCCCAGCTGGCCGGCCTGCAGGCCGGCGTCTACACCTCGCTGGAGGAACTGGGCGAGCTGTGGCGGCCGGACCGGCGCTTCGAGCCGAGGCTGCCGCAGGGGCGGGCGGAAGAGCTGTACGCGGGGTGGCTCAAGGCGGTGGGGCGGGTGCGGGGGAAGTAAGGCCGGCCGGCCTACATCAGCGGCGAGCCGCCTGCAAGCCTTGCCGCGCTTGCGCGGACGGCCCCCGCAAGAGTAAGTTCCGCCGGTGAAAATCGTCATCCTAGGCGCCGGCCAAGTCGGCACCACACTCGCCGAAAACCTCGCCAGCGAAGCCAACGACATCACCGTCGTGGACTCGGATGCGCAGGCGCTGGCCAACCTGCAGGAGCGGCTGGAGATCCGCACCGTGCTGGGCCACGCCTCCTATCCGGAGACGCTGCGCCGCGCCCAGGCCGACGACGCCGACATGGTCATCGCCGTGACCGAGAGCGACGAGACCAACATCCTGGCCTGCCGCATCGCCCAGACCCTGTTCCACACCCCGACCAAGATCGCGCGGGTGCGCGCCGCCGAATACCTGGGCGAGGAGGACAAGCTGTTCCTGCCGGACGCGCTGTCGGTGGACATGCGCATCAGCCCGGAGCAGCTGGTCACCGACTCGATCCGCCGCCTGATCGAATACCCCGGCGCGCTGCAGGTGGTGGACTTCGCCGACGGCCGCGTGCGCCTGGTCGGCGTGCGCGCCTATTACGGCGGGCCGCTGGTCGGACGCCAGCTGAAGGAGCTGCCCTCGCACCTGCCGGCCGAGGTCGACGCGCGCGTCGCCGCCATCTACCGCCGCGGCAAGCCGATCCTGCCGGAAGGCGACACGGTGATCGAGGCGGAGGACGAGGTGTTCTTCGTCGCCGCGCGCGGCCACATTCCCAAGATCATGGCCGAGCTGCGCAAGCTCGACCGGCCGGTGAAGCGCGTCATGCTCGCCGGCGGCGGCAACATCGGCCTGCGCCTGGCGCGCGCCCTGTCGGACAAGATCCAGGTCAAGATCATCGAGCGCAACCGCGAGCGGGCGCGCAAGCTGTCGGAGGAGCTCAACCACGTGGTGGTGCTGGCCGGCGACGCCGCCAACGAGTCGCTGCTGATGGAGGAGAACATCGAGGACGTCGACGTGTTCTGCGCCGTCACCAACGACGACGAGGCCAACATCCTCTCGGCGATGCTGGCCAAGCGCCTCGGCGCGCGCAAGGCGCTGTCGCTGATCAACCGGCTGGCCTACGTCGACCTGGTCGAGGGCGGCGCCATCGACGTGGCGATCTCGCCGCAGCAGGCCACGGTCAGCGCCCTGCTGGCCCACGTGCGGCGCGGCGACGTGGTCAAGGTGCATTCCCTGCGCCGCGGCGCCGCCGAGGCGATCGAGGCGGTGGCCCACGGCGACCGCAGCAACTCCAAGGTGGTCGGCCGCCGCCTGGAGGAAGTCAAGCTCCCGGCCGGCTGCTCGATCGGCGCCATCGTGCGCGGCGAGGACGTGCTGATCGCCCACGGCGAAGTGATGATCGAGTCCGAGGACCACGTCATCCTGTTCATCGTCGACAAGCGCAAGACGCGCGAGGTCGAGAAGCTGTTCCAGGTCGGCCTGACCTTTATTTAGCCCGAGATCATCCCCATCCTGGGTTGAAGCCCATCTCCCACCGGGATCCGCATGTCTGTGCTCGATGCTTTTCCGATCAACCGCCGCTGGCCGGCGCAGCATCCCGAGCGGCTGCAGCTGTACTCGCTGCCGACACCGAACGGGGTCAAGGTCTCGATCATGCTGGAGGAGACCGGGCTGCCGTACGAACCGCACCTGGTCGACATCCTCAAGAACGAGAACTACGAGCCGGAGTTCGTCGCGCTCAATCCGAACGCGCGCATCCCGGCGATCATCGATCCCGACGGCCCGGGCGGCAGGCCGCTGGCGCTGTTCGAGTCCGGCGCCATCTTGCTGTATCTGGCCGAGAAGACCGGCAAGCTGCTGCCGGCCGATCCGGCGCGGCGCTACGAGTGCATCCAGTGGGTGTTCTTCCAGATGGCCGCGATCGGCCCGATGTTCGGCCAGGTGGGTTTCTTCCATAAATTCGCCGGGCGCGAATACGAGGACAAGCGCCCGCTGGAGCGCTACCGTGCCGAGTCCGAGCGCCTGCTGCGCGTGCTCGACACGCGCCTGGCCGGACGGCAATGGATCATGGGCGACGAGTACAGCATCGCCGACGTCGCCACCCTGGGCTGGGTGCGCAACCTGATCGGCTACTACGGCGCGCGCGAGATCGTGCACTACGACGAGCTGCAGCACGTGCCGGCCTGGCTGGAGCGCTGCCTGGCGCGGCCGGCGGTGCAGCGCGGGCTGACGATTCCGGCGCGGCAGTAGCGGCAGTGGGATGTGCCGGGCGGAGCGAGGCGCATCGTTTACCGCGAAGGGTTGCGCGATTGATGCGCTCGGCTCCGCACATCCTGTGTTGCTTCTCCCGGCCTCGCTCCCGCGCGCGGGGGAAGGAGATTGGGCGGGTTGGAATCCGCTGCTGCGGCGATGGCATGCTGCTGTTTCCACGCCCCGCCCGGAGCCGGCATGTCCAATCTCGAAGACCCCCGCGTATTCCTCGCCGCCGAGCGCTCGCTGCTGGCCTGGAACCGCACCTGCCTGGCGATGATGGGCTTCGGCTTCGTCATCGAGCGCTTCGGCCTGTTCCTGCGGCTGATGGACCCGGCGCACGCGCAAGACCCGACGCGCGGCCCCTCGTTCTGGGTCGGCCTGGCGCTGATGCTGTTTTCCGCCGCGCTGGCACTGGCCTCGACGCTGTCGTTCCGCGCCCTCGCCGCCACCCTGGGACCCAAGGAGCGGCCGCCGCGCTTCGCCGGCCTGGCGCTGCTGGCCAATTACGGCATCGCCGCGGCGGGCATCGCGCTGACGCTCTACCTCGGCAGCGCGGCGCGGTAGGCGGCCGGCGGCCGCCGCACGGCTACTCGCGCCAGAACGCCGGCGTCAGGGGCACCAGGATCATGAACAGCTCCAGCCGCCCCGCCAGCATGGCGAAGGTGCAGACCCAGGTCTGGAAAGTGTTGAGCACGGCAAAGGTGTGAGCCGGACCCACCGCGGCGAGGCCGTGGGCGCCGTTGTTGATCATCGCCAGCACCGCCGACAGCGCGCTGAGGGCGTCCATGCCGCTGAGGATCAGCAGCAGGCTGAGCACGATCACGGTGATGGTGTACAGGTGGACGAAGCTGAACACCGACAGCGCGGCGCGCTCGCTTACCACCTGGCCGCCGATCTTCAGGGTGTGCACCGCGGTGGGATGGACCAGGGCGTAGAGCTCGCGCGCGCTCTGCTTGAACAGGATCAGGGTGCGGACCATCTTGATGCCGCCGCCGGTGGAGCCAGCCGAGGCGGCGACGCAGGACAGCAGCAGCATCCAGATGCCGGCGAACAGCGGCCAGCGGGCGTAGTCCTGGGTGGTGAGGCCGCAGTTGGTGATGGCCGAGACGGCGTTGAAGCCGGCGTGGCGCAGCGCCTGCCAGAAGCTGGGATAGACGCCCTGGTGCCAGACGTACCAGGACAGCAGCAGCACGCTGCCGAGTGTGGCAAGCACGAAGGCGCGCGCCTCGATGTCGCGGCGGTAGGTCTTCAGGCTCTGGCTGCGCCAGGTGACGTAGTGGGTGGCGAAATTGATGCCGGCCAACAGCATGAACGCGCCGAGCACCAGCTCGATCAGCGGCGAATCGAAGTAGGCGACGCTGGCATCGTGGGTGGAAAAGCCGCTCAGCGACAGCGCCGAGAAGGCATGGCACAGCGCGTCGAACCAGTTCATGCCGGCGGCGCGCAGCAGCAGGAAGCAGCCCAGGGTCAGCACGATGTAGATGATCCACAGCGAGCGCGCGGTCTGCACCAGGCGCGGCGTCAGGCGGCTCTCCTTGATCGGGCCGGTGGCCTCGGCGCGGTAGACCTGCATGCCGCCGATGCCGAGCAGCGGCAGCACCGCCATCGCCAGGGTGATGATGCCCAGGCCGCCGAGCCAGCACAGCTCGTGGCGCCACAGGTTCACGGCGTGGGGCAGCGCGTCGACGCCGGACAGCACGGTGGCGCCGCTGGTGCTGACGCCCGACATGGCCTCGAAGTAGGCCGCGGTGAAGCTCAGGCCGGGAATCGCCAGCAGCAGGGGCAATGAAGCGGACAGCGCGGTCAGCATCCAGGCCAGGGCCACCAGCAGGTAACCGTCGCGCGATTTCAGCTCGCGCGCGTAAGGGCGGGTCAGGCGCCACAACGCCAGGCCGGCGACGAAGTCCGCCGCCGCGCCGAGCAGGAACGGCTGCAGCGCGCCGTCGCGATAGATCAAGGCGGCGCCGATGGGGCCGATGTAGGCCGCGCCGAAGGCCATCAGCAGCAGGCCCAGCGGATTGGCGACGTAGAGTATGTCCTTGAACAAGGAGGCTTTCCGGGAGATCCCCAGGGCGCAGTTTACATCGGGCGGGGTCCGGCCCGCGGCGTCGCCCCGGCCGTTGTGCCACGCCGCCGCGCTGTGCCACAGTCGTGGCTGACCCCGAGGGAGACCGCGGCATGAACGGAGCCGGCATGAGCCTGGCCGAGGACGAAGCGGCGATCCGCCGCCTGGCGGCGCTGTATGCGCGCGCGGTGGACCGCAACGAGCCGGACACCATGGCCAGCCTGTTCGCCGCCGACGCGGTGATCGAAGGCCCCGGGTTCGTCATGCAGGGCCGCGAGCAGATCCGCGCCATTCCCGGGATGCTCAGGGGCATGTACAGCCGCACCCTGCACCAGGTCCATCAGCAGACGGTGAGCGTGGACGGCGACAGCGCCGAGGCCGAAACCTACTGCACCGCCAACCACGTCAGCGACAGGGGCGGCGGCAGCGCCGAGAACCTGTCCTGGGCCATGCGCTATCTCGACCATCTGCGGCGCGAGGATGGCCGCTGGGTCTTCGTCCGGCGCCGCGTGGTCATCGACTGGACCGAGACGCGTCCGGCACAATTCGCCACCCCGCCTGTTGCGGGCGAATAAGCGCCGAGCCATGTCCGTCTTCACCAAGGTCAGCCACGCCGAGCTGCAGCAGTTCCTCACCCGCTACCCGCTGGGCGAGCTGATCGGCTTCCAGGGCATCGGCGAGGGCGTGGAGAACACCAACTACTTCGTCGACACCAGCGAAGGCCGCTGGGTGCTGACCATCTTCGAGCGGCTCAACTACGCCGACCTGCCGTTCTTCCTCGGCCTGATGGAGCACCTGGCGCACCGCGGCTTTCCCAGCGCCATGCCGGTGCCGGACCGCGACGGCCACAGCCTCGTCACCCTGCACGGCAAGCCGGCGGCGCTGGTGATGCGCCTCAGCGGCCAGAGCGTGCTGTTCCCCAACCTGGCGCAGTGCGCCGCGGTCGGCCGGGTGCTCGGCGACCTGCACGTGCTGGGCCAGACTTACGCCGGCCGCTGCGCCAACGACCGCGGCGTGGAATGGCGGCGCCAGACCGGGCAGACCCTGATCCCCAAGGTCGACGCCGACACCCGCGCCCTGATCGAGAGCGAGCTGGCGGCGCAGGCCCGGCTGGACTTCGCCGCCCTGCCGCAGGGGGTGATCCATGCCGACCTGTTCAAGGACAACGTGCTGTTCGTGGAGGACCGGCTCAGCGGCGTGATCGACTTCTATTACGCCTGCAACGACGCCCTGCTCTACGACCTGGCGGTGACGCTCAACGACTGGTGCACCGAGCCGGACGGGCACGTCAACCAGGCGCGCGCGCATGCCCTGCTCGAAGCCTACCTGGCGCGGCGCGAGCCGAACGCGGACGAACGGGCGGCCTGGCCGCTGGTGCTGCGCGCGGCGGCGTTCCGCTTCTTCCTGTCGCGGCTGTACGACTGGACCTTCCCGCGCGAAGGCGACCTGGTGCACATCAAGGATCCGGCGCAATACCGCCGCATTCTCGAGCGCCACCGGGAGCACGTGGCGCCGCTGTAGGCTTCAGCAGCAGCGGCTGCTGCCGCGCCGGTAGCGCGAAGCCTGGCGCTCGCGGAAGAACTCTTCGTAAGTCATCACCGGTTCGCCCGGATGCCGCGCGCGGCGATGGGCGACGTAGTCCTGGTAGTCGGGCAGGCCCACCGCCAGGTGCGCGGCCTGGCGCAGCCGGCCGAGCGCGGCGCGCAGCCGGGCCAGGCCGCTAGGGAAGGTCGGCGGGGACATAAGGCGACTCCAGCGCGGTCGGCATGGCCGAGCGTCGCGCCTGCAGCGCGGCGCGCAGGCCCAGCAGCAGGACGATCACCACCACCGCCATGAACAGCAGGGCCAGCGAGGCGTCGACGTAATCGTTGCGCACCACGCGCTGCATGTCGGCCAGCGACTTGGCCGGCGCCAGCACCTGGTCCTGCGCCAGCGCCGCGCCGAACCTGCGGGCGTGGGCCAGGAAGCCGATCTTCGGATCCGCCGCGAACACTTTCTGCCAGCCGGCGGTGAGGGTGCAGACCAGCAGCCAGACCATCGGCACGGCGGTGACCCAGAGGTAGCGCTCGCGCTTCATCTTGATCAGGGCGACGCTGGCGAACACCAGGGCCAGCCCGGCCAGCATCTGGTTGGAGATGCCGAACAACGGCCACAGCGTATTGACCCCGCCGAGCGGGTCGACCACGCCCTGGTACAGGAAGTAACCCCAGCCGGCCACGCACAGCGCGGTGGCGGCGAGGTTGGCGCCCCAGGCCTCGGTGCTGCGGAACGGCGCCCAGGCGGCGCCGACCAGGTCCTGGATCATGAAGCGGCCGATGCGCGTGCCGGCGTCGATGGTGGTGAGGATGAACAGCGCCTCGAACAGGATGGCGTAGTGGTACCAGAAGGCCATCGTGCCCTGGCCCGGCACCAGGCCGTGGAGGATCTGCGCCATGCCCACCGCGAGCGTCGGCGCGCCGCCGGCGCGCGACAGGACGGTGCCCTCGCCGATATCCCGGGCAGTCTGGGTCAGCAGCTCCGGCGTGACGGTGAAGCCCCAGCCGCCGATCGCCTGCGCCGCCGAGTCCGCGGTGGCGCCGATGACCGCGGCCGGGCTGTTCATGGCGAAGTACACGCCCGGCTCCAGCACCGCCGCCGCGACCAGGGCCATGATCGCGACAAAGCTCTCCATCAGCATGCCGCCGTAGCCGATCAGGCGCGCGTCGGCCTCGTTGGCCAGCATCTTCGGCGTGGTGCCGGAGGACACCAGGGCGTGGAAGCCGGACACCGAGCCGCAGGCGATGGTGATGAACAGGAACGGGAACAGGCTGCCGGCGAACACCGGCCCGGTGCCGTCGATGAAGCGCGTGAGCGCCGGCAGCTTCAGCTCGGGCCGCACCAGGAAAATCGCCACGGCGAGCAGCGCCACGGTGCCGATCTTGAGGAAGGTGGAAAGGTAGTCGCGCGGCGCCAGCAACAGCCATACCGGCAGCACCGAGGCGACGAAGCCGTAGCCGATCAGGCCCCAGGCCAGCTGCGTGCCGCTGAAGCTGAACCAGCGGCTCCACAGCGGATCGGCCGCGACCACGCCGCCGAGCCAGATCGAGGCCAGCAGCAGCACGAAGCCGACGGCCGAAACCTCCAGCACGCGGCCGGGCCGCAGCCAGCGCAGGTACACGCCCATCAGCAGCGCGATCGGCAGGGTCGCGGCGACGGTGAAGGTGCCCCAGGGGCTGATCGCCAGCGCCTTGACCACGATCAGCGCCAGCACCGCCAGCAGCATCAGCATGATGGCGAGGATGCCGATCATCGCCACCCAGCCGGCCGCCTCGCCGATCTCGCTGCGGATCATCTCGCCGAGCGAGCGCGCGTCGCGGCGGGTGGACAGGAACAGGATCACGAAGTCCTGCACCGCGCCGGCGAAGATCACGCCGGCGAGTATCCACAGGGTGCCGGGCAGGTAGCCCATCTGCGCCGCCAGCACCGGGCCCACCAGCGGGCCGGCGCCGGCGATGGCGGCGAAGTGGTGGCCGAACAGCACGGTGCGGTCGGTGGGAACGTAGTCGAGGCCGTCGTTGCGGCGGGTCGCCGGCGTGGCGCGGCCCGCGTCGAGGCGCAGCGCCGAGACGGCGATGAAGCGGCTGTAGTAGCGATAGCCGATGAGGAACACTGACAGCGCGGCCGCCACCAGCCACATCGCGTTGATGCTCTCGCCGCGGTGCAGCGCCACCACCGCGAGGCAGGCCGCGCCGAACAGGGACAGGGCGGCCCAGGCGAGCCTGCCAGCCAGCGACTTCATGCGGTCCTCCGTGCGTCCGGATCTTTGCGGCAGAGATTCGGACGTACGGGGCGGGGCGTCAAGCGCCGGCTACGGCAAGTCGGTGCTGACAATCACCGGCGGCGCCACCGTCACCGAATTCATGATCAGGGTGGCGGAGCCGAGCTGGAGGCCAAGCAGGTTCAGCAGGGGGTTGATCACGCTGGCGAGCAGGCCGTTGATCAACGACAGCAGGCCATTGAGCGTGGTCTTGAGCGTGTCGACCAGGGTCGAGACCAGGCTGGACAGCACGCCGAGCAGGCCGCTGCCGCTGACCACTTTCGGATACACCGACAGCGCCAGGGACACGCTGGTGTTGGAACCAACGGTCTGCGGGTTGTCGCCGTTGCTGGCCGCCGGGTAGGACGGCGCGCCGTAGGCGACGTAGCTCGGCGGCGTTCCCGTGGGCGGCACGATGTATTGGGTCACATCCTTGAAGCTGACCGGAGTAACGCCGACGCCCACCGAGACCAGGCCGAGGATGACCTGGGTGTCGGTGCTGCCCAGGCCCAGCGCATTGGCATTGACCTTGACCTCGGCCAGCGTCCACTCGTAGGTATTGGCGGCCGACAGGGGCGTGGGGGTAGCCGTGGAGGCGCCGATGAAGGGCCCCACGTTGATGGTGGCGATGGCGGTGGTGCCGCTGAGTCCCGCGACGGGCGCGGCCACGGTATCGGTCGGGCACTGCAGCTTGTCCAGGCTGGCGGTGGCCGGGGCAACGTTGACGTCGACCCCCAGGTTCAACGGCGGCGTCAGCACGGTCACGTTGGACTGGATCAAGCCGAGCGACAGCAGGCCCACCAGCTGCAACACGCCGTTGACGGTGTTGTTGACGAGGGTGGTCAAGCCGGAAATCAACGTCCCGGCGCTGATGCGGATCATCAGCGTGATCTCGGCGGTACGGGCGTGGGCCGCGCCGGCCGGGCCGATCGCGAATTGCGGCGGCGCACCGATGCTCAGATAGCTATTGAGCGTGATCGTCCCCGGCACGCTGACAACGGGCCCCAGCGTGATCGGCTTGATGCTGCCGTCCGGCGAGGCACGGGCCGCCTCGCCCAGCGCCGCGAGCAGATCGAGGCCATCGACGAACGGCACCGCGCCGACCACGCTCGATACCGCCGGGTTGAGATCCAGGCCCACCGTGTTGAGGATGCTGCCGAGGCCGAACTTGTTGCCGCTGGCGTCGGCCAGTCCGGCCAGGCCCTGGACCAGGCCGGAAACGCCGTTGCTGACCTGGCCGGTGGTCCCGTCCACCGTACTGCCGAGCGTATTGCCGAGGATGCCGAGCCACTGCGGCAGGGTCAGCTGGGTCGTCAGCAAGCTGGACAGGTCCTTGATGCCGACATTGGCGGCGACGGCCGAGCCGAGCAGGTTGCCGAGGGAGATGTCGGCGTTGGCCAGGCCCTGGTAGCTGGCGACGATCAGGGCCACCTGGGCGTTGCACTGCGAGCTGGCCGTGCCGCCGCAGAGCAGTCCCTGCAGCAGCGGGTTGAGCAGGGCTGAATTGCTGGTGTTCAGGCTCAGCAGCGAGGTGCCGAGATAGAAGCTGCCGATCGCCTGCTGTTCCGCGGTGGCCGAGGCGTACAGAGTGACCGGGCCGGTGACGCCGGGCAACAGGCCGGCGCCGACCACGCTGGGCGCAGTCTGCGTCAGGTTGACGCGGACCGAGTTGATGCGCGAATCGCCGTCCGGCAGCTTGAAGAAGTGCCGGTGGTTGTCGCTTGGCGCGGTATAGGTGATGCGGCCGGCGCTGTCGGTGAGCGCCTCGCCGCTGCTGCTGTTGACCCAGCCCAGCTCCACCGGATCGGCGCCGTTGACCTTGCCGAGCAGGGTGACGGCAGCGGCAGTGGCGTTGTTGATCAGGGCATTCTGCACGCGGCTGGTGACGGTGGCGGTGTTGCCCAGCACGCCGCCGTTGCGGCAGCCGCTGCTGATCTGCGCACCGGCCAGCGCCGACACCACCGCCAGCTTCTGCAGGTTGCGCTGGGCGTAGTACAGCATGCCGATGTTGATGCCCAGCAGCATCGCCGCCAGGGCGGCAATCATGGCGATCGCGGCAAACACGGCGGCGGCGCCGCGCTGGCGCTGCGCCGGAGCAGCCGGGACGATGCGCTGCGCCCGACGCCTCTGCCAAGTGGATCTGCCGTTCATTCGCCCGAGCTCCCTTTCCCTCACGCCGCTGCGGCCCGCCGGGCCGGATCCAGCTGTAATGCCGCGCCGGGCAGGCGCCCGGCCGGTCATTCAGGTTAAGGCTTATCCCATACCAGTGAAAGGGAAAATGGCGACCACGGCAGATGAACGGGCGGTCAGATGCGCCAAGCGGCGGACCGGGGTGGATTTCCGCGTCCAGCCGGTCCGGCACCGGCGCCCGCGCCGTGCCTGCCGCCGGGGCAGGGTCTGCGTCATACTGGCCGCATGGCGGACCCGGCCCAGGCGTACACGCTGTACGGCACGGCGATCTCCGGCAACTGCTGGAAGCCGGCTTTCATGCTGCGCCAGCGCGGCCTGCCGTTCCGCTGGCAGGAAGTCGACATCCTGTCCGGCGCCAGCCGCACTCCCGGGTTCCTGGCGCTCAATCCCAACGGGCGGGTGCCGCTGCTGCGCCTGCCGGACGGCCGGCTGCTGGCCGAATCCAACGCCATGCTGCTGCACCTGGGCGAAGGCAGCGACTGGCTGCCGCGCGACGCGTATGACCGCGCCAAGGTCTACGAGTGGCTGTTCTTCGAGCAATACACGCACGAGCCGAGCATCGCCACCGTCCGCTTCTGGGTCGCCTACCTGGGCAAGCAGGAGGAGTGGCACCAGAAGATCGCCGATACCATGGTCCGGGGCTATGCCGCGCTGGGCGTCATGGAAGCCCAGCTGCGCCGCACCCCGTTCCTGGCCGGCGCCCGCGCTACACTGGCCGACATCGCGCTCTACGCCTATACCCACGTGGCGCACGAAGGCGGTTACCGGCTCGACGACTATCCCGCGGTGCGCGCCTGGCTGGAGCGCTTCGCCGCCCTGCCGGGTTTCGTCGGCATGCCGCACATGGGAGAGCCGCCCGACAACAGGAGGGAGAAATGAAGAAAGCAGCCGCGCGCAGCCACACCTTCACCTGGCAGGACCCCCTCGGCGCCGCCGCCGCCGGCCTGGGCCTCAGCGGCCTGGAGTACCTGCGCAAAATGGCCCGTGGCGTGCTGCCGATGGCGCCGATCTCGGTGCTGATGAACGTCACCGCGGCCGAGATCGAGGAAGGCCGTGTGAACTTCACTGCCCAGCCGCTGGAATGCCATTACAACCCGATCGGCCTGGTGCACGGCGGCTTCGCCGCCACCCTGCTCGACTCGGTGATGGCATGCGCCATCCACAGCCGCCTGCCGCAGGGCCAGGCCTACACCACCCTGGACCTGCACACCCACTACGTGCGCGCCATCACCTTGGAGACCGGCCCGGTGCGCGCCGAGGGCACGGTGCTGCACCTGGGCGCGCGCATGGCCACGGCGGAAGGCCGCATCGTCGACGGCCAGGGCCGGCTGTATGCGCATGGCACGACGACCTGCATGATTTTCCCCGGCGGCCAGAGCCACGGCTGAAGGGCTCGCCAGCCTGGCGCACGAAGGTTTTCACCGCCAGGGCTGAGTGAGGCCGGTCAGGATGGCCGGCCCCGGAGCGCGCGCCGGGGCTGGCCCGGCAGGCTCTCTCTAAACGCCGCCAGCTACCGGCCGCTTTACCTCAGCACCGTCGCCCCCAACAGCATCCGCGCCATGTGCTGCCAGAACTCCGGCGTCGAATGCAGCGAGGTGCTGCCGGTGCCGCGCTCGCCGGAACGGCGCGAGCAGTCGGCCAGCGCCATCAGGAAATCAGGTACCGAGTGGTTTTCCCAGACTTCGTGATTGACCTCGTAGTCGTCGGCGAGGTGCTCGATGAAGCGCTCCAGGTCGCCCTTGGACTGGACCTTGAGCGCCAGGTCGTACATGTGATCGGTATTGAGGGTGGCAATATTCATCGTGGCTTCATCGAAGCGCGCGCCGGCAACTGTCGGTGCACGCCGCTTGGCAGGACGCCACAGTAGTCCGCCGCCTGCGCCACGGCGAGTGGGTAAAACTTCCTGCCCGGCCCGCCGCCCGCAAGGAATTGCCGGCGCAGCACTTTCAGGGCGGCGCGGAATCGGCGTCGGCCTGGTTGCCGATGTCGGCGGCGAGTTTCCAGCTGCCGTCCGCGCCGCGCTTCCATACGTTGAGGTATTTGCCGTGCGCCAGCACCTGGCGCGAGGCGGCGGACTGCAACAGCCGCCATTCGCCCCAGGTCCAGCCCAGGTCGAGCCCGCGCGAGACCTCGGCCTGGCGCGGCGTCCACTCCAGCACCTGCAGGCCGAGCGACTCCAGGCGGTCGCGGATGCGCCGGCTGCCCTGCACCGCCGGCGCATTGGCTGGCAGCTGAATCGCGTCTTCGCTCATGCGGGCGTAGAACGCGGCGGCGGTGCCCTGGTCCAGCGACTGGGCGGCGAAGGCGCGGTCGGTTTCGAGCAGCCTGGCCGCTGCGGCGGCCTGCGCCGCGGCCGGATCGCCGCAGGCGGCAAGCATGAATGCGAGAAGGCAGGCAGCCGCTGTCGAGCGCATGGCGATCTCCACGAATCCGCCGAAAACAGCAGTGTCACGCAAAGAGGCCGGGACGGGCAAAGGCCGCGGCAAGGACGGCGCGGGATGATCCGCCCTGGCCCCGACCGGCCCGTTCGCGGGCATCCTTTGCACGCCTTGCGCTCCGGCGCCTTAGCGTGGGAAGCCCGCCTGTTCAGACCAGGGCGCGGCCGCGCAGCTGCTCCAGCACCCGCAGCGGCGCGCTCTGCGGATCGTAGAGCCCGTCCACCGGCAGGTGCAGGGTCTGCTCGAACAGGTACTGCCCGCCCATTGCGGCGTGCGAAGTCTGGTCGGAAAAGCAGACCCAGACGCTCTGCGCCGGAAACGGCATGGTCTGCTGCGGCGCGTTGCGCTGGTAGTCCAGGTCCGCCTTCATGCGGTCGTGCAGCTGCAGCATGATGTGGTCATACTCGCTGCGCCGCGACTTGGTGATGCGCAGCGCGTCGAGCAGCGCCGCCGAGCCCGGCGGCGGCGGCTTGATCTGCGGCAGGAAGCGCCGCGCCAGGTCGGCGAAAGGCTCGCCGACACGCCAGGTGCGCGGCTCGCCGCGCGGGTTGACGTTGGCGAACACGCGCAGGATGCGCTCGCCGCGGTTGGGCCGCGAGGGAAAGGCGTCGACGTGCAGGCGGCTGTCGTCCTTGCGCCAGGAACCGGCGCGCCCCTGCACCGGCATCGGGCGGAAGCTGGCGCGCGCCAGCCGCAGGTGCGCGGTGTAGTGCGGCAGCAAGTGCCGGATCAGCCCGGTGGCGCGCTGGTGGAACCGCTCCACCAGGCGGCGCAGGTCTTCCAGGTCGGAGAGATTGCCCTGCGCGCCCTTGATCGCGGTGCTGGCCGGATCGTAGCTGATGTTCTTGGCCTTGCGGTCCGACCAGCGCGGGTCGAGGAAGCGCTTCTCCTGCAGCGACAGTTCGAAGCGCAGGCGCGGCAGGAACAGCACCTTGCCCGCCTCCAGCGCGGCGGCGAGCCGCCGCGATTCCTCCTCGCCGGGCTCGGGAGCCCAGTCGGCGACGTCCAGGGTCTCGATCTGGCTCATGCCGGGAGAGCGGGGAGCGGCCGACGCAGAGTGAACAAACCCGCCGGGCGGAGCCTGGCGCCGTCGCGCCTGCCGCCTGCCGCCTTTCGCCTCACGACTTCTGCGCCTTGAGCAGGTCGCGGATTTCGGTGAGCAGCACTTCCTGCGCCGGCGGCGCGGCGGGCGCGGCCTCCTGCTTGCGCTTGAGCGAGTTGATGCCCTTGACCAGCAGGAAAATGGCGAAGGCGACGATGATGAAATCGAAGGTGTTCTGCAGGAATTTGCCGTAGGCCAGCAGCACCGCCGGAGTCTTGCCGTCGGCGGAGGCGGCCTTGAGGGTGATCGCCATGTCGGAGAAATTGATGCCGCCGGTGATCAGGCCCAGCACCGGCATGAACACGTCGGCGACCAGCGAGGACACGATCTTGCCGAAGGCGCCGCCGATGATCACGCCCACCGCGAGATCGACGACGTTGCCTTTCATGGCGAATTCCCGGAACTCCTTCAGCATGCTCATGGTGCGACTCCCTGCGGGTGGCGGCGGAAGGGCGATTTTAGCCGGCCGCGGCCGATCGTGACAGCGAAGGCTGTCAAGGTTTACGCGCCGGTGGCCAGTTCCAGCCCCTGGCGGTAGTAGCGCGCCGCCTCCTCGGGTTGCTGCGTGTCCTGGCACAGGCGCGCCAGATCGAGGTAGCCCTGCGCGGTGGGCGCCGCGGCCAGGCCCGCCTCGAGGTAGCTGCGCGCCTTGCCCCACAGCTTGTTGCTCAGGCAGACGCGGCCGGCCACCTGCAGCAGCTCCGGCTTGTCGCCGTATTGCATCAGCCACTGCTCCACCGTGGCGAGCTGGGCCACCGTGTCGTTGGCGTGCAGGCCGCCGTAGAGCTGCGCCAGCGGCGCATCCCATTCGCGCGCCAGGGTCTGCGCCACCAGGGCCAGGGCCTCGGCGTCGGCGTTGAGGCGCGCCAGGCCGCGGGCGTAGACCAGGCGCAGCGCGGCATTGCCCTGGTAGGCCGGCGCGCCGTCCCATAGCGCCTTGAGCTGGTCCAGCCGCGCCGCCGCGATCGCCGCCTGCATCAGCTGCTCCAGGCTCCGCACCGAAAGCGCGTCGTAGCGCGGCGGATCCAGCGCGGCCCGCGCCACCGGCTCGGCCAGCAGCTGGCGCAGCGGCTCCCATTCGCCCAGGGCGGCCAGGCTCTCGGCCAGCAGCTCCACCGCGAACGGATGGTTCGGATCGCGCTCGCGCAGGCGCAGCGCGGTGGCGCGGGCGGCGGCGTAGTCGCCGCGCTTGCGCTGCAGGTCGCCGGCCGACAGCAGGGTGGCGAATTCGTGCTCGGGCCGGTTGATCGCCGCCAGGCGCAGGTACTGGTCGCGCCGGTCGATGGCACCCTGGCGCTGCGCCGCGCGTGCCGCGGCGAGATAGTTGAGATGGGTGGCGCGATGATCGCCGGCGCGGCGCAGCAGCTCCACCTCGGCGCGCTTCCAGTTGCCCTCGAACAGATTGAGCAGGCCGGCCTCGAAGGAATCGCGGGCGCGGTCCTGGCGGCGGCGGTCGATCGCCTCGCGCACGCTGCCGGGCAGGCGGATGGTGGCGCCGAGCAGGCGCAGCACCAGGTAGACCAGCAGGAACCACAGGCCGACGCCGATCACCAGCACCGCCAGCGAGGTTTCCACCACCCAGGGACCGTAGTTGATCAGCACGTAGCCGGCGTCGGGGTGCAGCAGCATGATGGTCGCCGCGCCCGCGACGAAGACCAGGAGGACCAGCAGGAGCAGGATCATGACGCGGCCGATCCGTGAGGCACGAGGCAGGAAGCGGTCTCCCGCTTCCGCCCCCGCCGCCGGCCGGCTCCCGCCTCGCGGATTCCCTTGCGCCGCTGTCCCGCCGCCTCTCGCCTCACGGGCCTCACCTCGGCATCGCGTCGAGATAGGCGCGCAGCAGGCCGACGCTGCGGCTCAGGTCCGGCAGCGGCGGGTCCAGCTCCAGGCCGTGCAGGCGCTCCAGCTCGGCGCGCGCCGCGCTGACCGTCGGGTCCTCGGGACGGTAGTAGTCGGCCAGCCACTGCATCGCCGACTCCAGCGCGCCGCGGAAGCTGGCGGTGTCGCCGAGCAGCAGCGCGGCGCGGGCCGACTCCAGCTTCAGCGCCAGCAGCTGCTTGACCAGGTTCTCCTGCTCCGGCGGCAGCAGGCGGTCCACCGGCTTGTCGGTGCGCTGCACGATGAAGACGTGCGCGAACATCTCGCGCAGCGAGGCCCAGCCGCGCCCGGTCCAGCCCTGCTGGAACTCCTGCGGCGCCGCCGGCGCGGCCGCGGCCACCGGCTTGACCACCGGGTGCTGGCGCAGCGGCAGGCTGTCGGCGCGGGCGATGAGGCCGGACAGGTTGAGCGCGGCGCTGGCGCGATCGGCCGCCGGCACCGCCAGCAGCGCGGCGCGCTCGTCCGCCACCGCCTTGCGGACCTCGAACAGGCGCGGCTCGGCCAGCGCCGACAGGCGCTGCTCGGCCACCTGCAGCGCGGCGCTGGCGCCGCGCGCGTCATGGGCCAGCTGCACCCGGTCGTTGGCCATCAGCAACACCTGCTCCACCGCCATCAGCTGGGCGCGGGTGCGGCCACCCTTGATGTCGGCGGACAGGTGCGCCACCACTTGCTCGGACTCGTCGGCGCGGTTCTGCAGCTTGGCCACGTCGTCGGCCGCCTGGTGCAGTCCATCCATCAGGTCGGACTGGCGTTCGCGCAGCTGCTCGATGCTGCTCTGCGCATCGCCGAGCTGGCGGCTGAGGCGGATCAGCAAGGCTTCCTGCGCCGCCACGCTTTCCTCGGTGTTGTGGCTGGCGTGCCACAGGCGCCAGCCCACGGTGGCGACGCCGGCGGTCAGGGCCAGGGTCAGCACCAGGGCCAGCAGGCCCCAGGGCGAGCGCCGCGGGACCGCGGGGGATGCTTCAGTGTCGGTCATGGATCAATGGTGGTTAACGAGCCCGGCGCCAGCGTTCCAGCAATTCGACGTATGCCGCGTCGGAGACCCGCGCCGGCAGCAGGGGCGGCTGGGTGAAGCCCGCCTCGCGGGCTTTTTCTACCACACGCTGCGACGGCAGCACCAATTGCAGTGGCAGCAGCAGCGGCCGCACCGCCGAAGGCGTCAGGCGCACCAGGTTGGCCAGGGCCTCCGCGCTGGAGACGATGGCCACGTCGCTGGCGGTGATCGCCGCCGCCACCCGCGCCTCCGGATGCTGCACCGGCGTGCGGCGGTACACCGCAACGGTCTCGACCCGGGCGCCGCGCGCCCGCAGCCCCTCGGCCAGGTCCGGCAGGGTGTTCTCGCCGGTGACGATCAGTATGCGCCGCCCGGCGATCTCGGCGAAGCCCGGGTCGCCCAGCAGGCCGGCGGCGCCGTCCTGGCGGTCGGGCACCGTGGCGGCCTGGTGGCCGGCCTCGCGCAGCGCGGCGGCGGTGGCGGCGCCGGCGGCGGCCAGCGCCGGCCAGGGGCCGTGGTCGAGCCTGGCGGCGTAGCGCACGGCGTTGGCGCTGGTGAAGATCCAGCTGTCCCAGCCGCGCGCTTCCTGCATCCGCGCGCGGATCGCGGCGGCGTCGGGCATCGGCGCGATCGCCAGCAGCGGCAGCAGCTCGACCCGTGCCCCGGCCTGCTGCAGCAGGTCGGCGAGCGCCTGCGCCTGGTGGGCGGGGCGCGTCACCATCACGCACAGTCCGGCAAGGCTCATGTCCGGTCCTCCGTGGCAATCCCCAGGCCGGCGAGGATCTCGCGCGCGCCGGCGTCGAGCAGCTGTTCGGCCAGGCGCCGGCCGAGTGCGGCGGCTTCCGCCGCGGGGCCTTCCAGGGCGCCGCGCACCACGCGCTGGCCGTCCGGCGCCGCCACCAGGGCTTCCAGCCGCAGCCGCGCGCCGTCGAGGCGGGCGTGCCCGGCCACGGGCACGGTGCAGGCGCCGCCGAGGCGGGCGTTGAGGCTGCGCTCGGCGGCCAGGCGGGTGGCGGCGGCGGCATCGTGCAGCGGCTCCAGCCGGGCGCGGGTGGCGGCGTCGTCCGCGCGGCACTCGATGCCGATCACCCCCTGCGCCACCGCCGGAATGAAGCGGTCGACGGCGAAGCTCTCGCGGATGCGCCCCTGCAGCCCCAGGCGCAGCAGCCCGGCGTGGGCCAGCAGGATGGCGTCGTACTGCCCCTCGTCGAGCTTGCGCAGGCGCGTGCCGACGTTGCCGCGCAGCTCGCGCAGCTGCAGGTCCGGCCGCAGCGCGCGCAGCTGGGCCTGGCGGCGCAGGCTGGAGCTGCCGACGACGGCGCCGGGCGGCAGCGCCGCCAGGCTGTCATAGCGGTTGGAAACCAGGGCGTCGCGCGGATCCTCGCCCGGCAGGAAGGCGGACAGGCACAGGCCCGGCGGCAGCTGCGCCGGCACGTCCTTCATCGAGTGCACCGCCAGGTCGGCCCGGCCTTCCAGCATGGCCGCCTCCAGTTCCTTGACGAACAGGCCCTTGCCGCCGACGGTGGCAAGGCTGCGGTCGAGCAGCTGGTCGCCGGCGGTGGTCATCGGCACCAGCTCCACGGCGAGGCCGGGATGGGCGCGTTGCAGCAGGGCCTGCACGTGGCGGGCCTGCCAAAGGGCCAGGGGGCTCTCGCGGGTGGCGATGCGCATGAGGCAGTTGTCGGTGATGAGTCGTCGGTTGTCAGCAGCAGCAAGAAGCCCGCCTTCCGGCCGATTTTACCGGCAACCGACAGCCGACCACGAAGAACGGCTACAGCTTCTCCTCGTCGTCCTCGCCGCCGTCGTCGGTCAGGAAGCGGCGCACCTCGGCCAGGCGGCGCCGGCTCACCGGCAGCAGCGTCGGGGCATGGCGCACCTTCAGCCAGTGCTGCGATTCGTCAGTCTTGCCGCGCTCCAGGCCGGCGATGAAGCGGGTCGCCACCAGGGCCTTGCGGTGCACCCGCAGGAACCAGGGCGAGAAGTCGTCCTCCAGCGTCTTCAGCGACTCCTCGATCAGCACCTCGCCGTGCAGGTGGCAGACGGTGGTGTACTTCTGGTCGGCGAGGAAGTAGACGATGTCGTCCACCGGCACGCGCACCAGGCCCTCGCGGGTGGTGGCGAGCACGAATTCGCGCTTGGGCCGGGCGCTGGGCGCGGCGCCGGCCACCGGCTTCTGCGCGCGCGACAGCTTGCGCACGCGCTGCAGCGCCTCGCGCAGCTTCTCCTTGCGCACCGGCTTGAGCAGGTAGGCGTCGGCCTGGGCGTCGAACGCCGACAGCGCGTGCTCGGGGTAGGCGGTGATGAAGATGATGGCCGGCGGCATCTCCTCCTCGGTGATGGCGCGCGCCACCTGCAGGCCGTCGACCATGCCCATGCGCACGTCGAGCAGCACCACGTCCGGCTCCTCTTCGCGGATCACCTCCAGGGCGCCTTCGCCGTCGCCGGCCTCGCCCACCACTTCGTAGCCGGGGAACTCGGCAATCAGGCGGCGCAGGCGTTCCCGCGCCAGGGGTTCGTCGTCGACGATCACCACTCTCATGCGGCTTCTCCTGCCTCTCCGCTGTGCTGTACGAACGGCAGCCTCAGCCGTGCCCGAAAGAAGGGGCCGAACTCGCCCTGATCCTGCCCCAGGATCAGTTTGGCACGATCTCCGTAGATGAGCTTAATACGCTGCGCGATATTGTTCACGGCGGTTCCTGTCCCCTCGGTGTGCGGCTCGGCTTCCTCCGGCGGCAGCGGGTTCTCCACGTCCACCACCAGGTAGCTGCCCTCGCGGCGGCCGGTGACGTGCAGCATACCGCGGGCGCGCAGCCTTGAGACGCCATGGTGCACTGCGTTTTCCACCAGGGGCTGGAGGATCAGGCGCGGCATCTCGGCGTCCAGCGCCTCGTCGGTGACCTCCCAGTTGATCAGCAGCTTGCCGCCGAGCCGGATCTCCTCGATCCGCAGGTAGCCCTTCACCACCTCGATCTCCTCGCGCATCGTCACCAGGCGCTGGCGCGAATCCAGGCTGACCCGGAACAGGTCGGCCAGGTCCACCACCATCTCCTCGGCCTTGTCCGGCTTGGTACCGATCAGCTCGGCGATGCTGTTGAGGGAATTGAACAAAAAATGCGGGCGGATGCGCGCCTGCAGGGCCAGGTAGCGCGCCTCGAACTCGGCCCGCGACTGCTCCTGCCACTGGTGGCGCTCCCAGAAGTAGCGCAGCAGGAGCAGCGAGACGATGCCGGAGATCGCCAGGTTGCGGATGGCGAACGGCCAGGGCGTATCGCCCAGCGGCACGCCCAGGCTGAACCACTGGTCCAGG
>DASRFD010000014.1:0-73251 GCA_035651715.1 Nevskia sp. | reverse complement strand
GTCGCGGGCGGCCGATCTTCAGGCCCGCCGGGTCGGCCACCATCTCCATCCAGTGCGACGCCCAGCCCACGGTGCGCGCGATCGCGAACATCGGCGTGAACATGTTGACCGGGATGCCCAGCGCCTTGTAGATGATGCCGGAGTAGAAGTCGACGTTCGGGTAGAGCTTGCGCTCCTTGAAGTAGTCGTCCGACAGCGCGATGCGCTCCAGTTCCAGCGCCAGCTCCAGCTGCGGGTCGTTGTCCTTGCCCAGGTGCTTGAGCACCTGGTGGCACTGCTCGCGGATGATGGTGGCGCGCGGATCGAAGTTCTTGTAGACGCGGTGGCCGAAGCCCATCAGGCGCACGCCGCTGTTCTTGTCCTTCACCTTGGTGAGGAAGCTCTGCACGTTCTTCACCGTGCCGATCTCCTCCAGCATCTTCAGCACCGCCTCGTTGGCGCCGCCGTGGGCCGGGCCCCACAGCGCGGCGATGCCGCTGGCGATGGCGGCGTAGGGATTGGTGCCGGTGGAGCCGGCCAGGCGCACGGTCGAGGTCGAGGCATTCTGCTCGTGGTCGGCGTGCAGGATGAACAGGATGTCCAGCGCCTTGGCCGCCACCGGGTGCACGTGGTACGGCTCGGCCGGTACGGCGAACATCATGTAGAGCAGGTTCGAGCAGTAGTCGAGGTGGTTCTGCGGATACATGAACGGCTGGCCGAAGTACTTCTTGTACGCGGCGGCCGCAATGGTCGGAATCTTGGCGATCATGCGGTGCGCGAAGATCTCGCGCTGGCGCGCATCCTTGTTGTTGGTGGTGTCGTGGTAGAACGCCGACAGCGAGCCGACGATGCCGGTCAGCATGGCCATCGGGTGCGCGTCGTAGTTGAAGCCGTCGAAGAAGCCGCGCAGCGACTCGTTGATCATGGTATGGCGGCGGATCGAGGCCTCGAACGCCTCGAGCTGGGCCTTGTTCGGCAGCTCGCCATTGAGGATCAGGTAGGCCACCTCGATGAAGCTGGACTTCTGCGCCAGCTGGTCCACCGGGTAGCCGCGGTACAGCAGCACGCCCTTGTCGCCGTCGATGTAGGTGATGGCGCTCTTGCAGGAGCAGGTGGAGGTGAACCCGGGGTCATAGGTGAACAGGTCCATCTTGTCGTAGACCTTGCCGACGTCGGCGCCGGCCGGGCCCAACGTGCCCTGGACCAGAGGAAGTTCGACTTTCTCCCCGGTTTCGTTGTTGAGCAGGCTGTAGGTGTTCGTCATGACCGCAATCTCCGTCAAATTCCGCTGGAATCGGGTTGCCGCAGTGCCGCAATCTTCGGCCACGGACCTGCGCCGGTATTGGGAAGTGGGGCGGGCTAAGCCCGGCAAGCATAACGACTTTGCCCCATACGCCGCCAGATGTTGACATTGCGGGCGTCCTTGTCCAGGCCGGCGGGCGGCGCCGCGGCCCGCCGAGTCAGGCGCATGTCCAACAAAAAGGCCGCCCGGAGGCGGCCTTTTTGGCGAAGATGCGCGAAGTTCAGGCGGCAGCCTTGGTGTAGCGCTTGTTGAACTTGTCGGCGCGGCCACCGGTGTCCAGGGTCTTCTGGCGGCCGGTATAGAACGGGTGGCACTTGGAGCAGACTTCGATCTGCAGGTTGCGGCCGACCGTGGAGCGGGTCTTGAAGGTGTTGCCGCAGCTGCAGGCCACGGTGATTTCCGCGTAGTTCGGATGGATGTCGGCTTTCATCGGTGTCACCTCAAAAGTTCGCGCCCCGGAGTCCAGGAACGGAATCCGATCAACGCCTATAAAAGGGCGCGCAGTCTACAGGAGTACCCTGAATGGGGCAAGCGCGCCGGTATTTCAAGGGTTTATTCGCTTTCGGCCGCTACCTCGACCGACCAGTCCCCGCCGCCGTGGCCGATCTGCAGGTGCACCGTCATCGGCCGGCAGCACACCGGGCAGTCCTCGGTATAGGTCTGCGAGCCGGCGCTGAGGTCCAGGGTCAGCTCGATGGTTTCCCAGCAGGCGGGGCAGGTGACTTCGGCTTGTTCGATCACAGGAATTCCCTCAACAAGGCGTTCAGGTGCGCGCGGCCGAAGGCGCTGGCGTGGATGCGGCCGCCCTCCTCCTCGATCAGGCCCTTTTTCCGGGCCTGGTTCAGCCCGGGTTCCAGCGCGGCCGCCGGCAGGCCGGTGCGCGCCTCGAACAGGGCGCGGTCGAAACCCCGGTTGAGCCGCAGCGCATTCATGGCGAACTCGAACGGCAGCTCCGCCGCCGGCACCGCTTTTTCCTCCTGGATCGCGGCGGCATCGCCGGCGCCTTCCAGGTAGCTGCGCGGGTGCTTGTGGCGGGCGCGGCGCAGGATGCCGGCCGCACCGCTGCGCTTGCCGTGCGCTCCGGCGCCGATGCCGATGTAATCGCCGAACTCCCAGTAGCCGCGGTTGTGCCGGCACTGGCGCCCGGGGCGGGCGTAGGCGGAGACCTCGTATTGCGCATAGCCCCGCGCGGCGAGCAGCGCCTGCCCCGCCAGCTGCATGGTCCAGGCGGCCTCGTCGTCCGGCAGCGGCGGCGGGCGCGCGGCGAACTCGGTGTTCGGTTCCAGGGTGAGCTGGTAATAGGACAGGTGCTCGGGCTGCAGGTCGCAGGCGGCGCGCAGATCGGCCTCGGCCTGGTCCGCGGTCTGCTGCGGCAGGGCGTACATCAGGTCGAGGTTGATGTTGTCGAAACCGGCGCGGCGCGCGGTCTCGTAGGCGGCCACCGCCTCGGCGGGGCCGTGGATCCGCCCCAGCCGCTGCAGCTGGACCGGGTCCAGGCTCTGCACGCCGATCGACAGGCGGTTGACGCCGGCGGCGCGGTATTCACGGAAATTGGCGGCGTCCGCGGTGCCGGGGTTGGCCTCCAGCGTGATCTCGATATCCGGCGCAAAGCGCAGGCGCGCCGCCACGGCGTCCAGCAGGCGGCCGATGGCGCGGCCGGAAAACAGGCTGGGCGTGCCGCCGCCGGCGAAGATGCTGGCCAGGGGCGGAAGGCGGGAAGCGAGGGGCGCGGCAGCCAGCTCGTAATCGAGGTCGCGGAGCAGCGCGTCGACGTAGCGCTCTTCCTCCAGCTCGCCGCGCGCCGCGTGCGAATTGAAGTCGCAATAGGGACACTTGCGCACGCACCACGGGAAATGGATGTAAAGCGAAAGCGGAACGTCGATTGCCGTGAACGCCTCCCGCCGCCCGCCGCCCGCCTCAGGTGCTGGCGTCATGGATCATCGAATACAGCTGCCGCGCCGCCTTGGCGCGGTGGCTGATGCGGTTCTTCTCCTCGGCCTCGAGCTCGGCGGCGCTGTGCTTCTTGTCCGGCACGAAGAACAGCGGGTCGTAGCCGAAGCCGTGGGTGCCGCGCGGGTTGTGCAGGATGGTGCCGCGCCAGCTGCCCTGCGCGATCAGCGGCGTCGCGTCCTCGGCGTGGCGCAGGTAGACCATGACGCAGACGAAGCGCGCGGCGCGGCGTTCGTCCGGGACCTTCTTCAGCGCGTCGAGCAGCTTCTGGTTGTTGTCCGAATCGCTCGCCCCTTCCCCGGCATAGCGCGCCGAGCGCACGCCCGGCGCCCCGTCCAGAGCCGCCACCTCCAGGCCGGAGTCGTCGGCGATGGCCGCCAGGCCGGACACCAGGCAGGCATGGCGCGCCTTGAGCAGGGCGTTCTCGACGAAGCTCGGCGCGGTTTCCTCGGCGGCCTCGTCGACGAATTCGGCGATGGAGCGCAGCTTCCAGTTGAGCGGCGCGAACAGCGCCTGCATCTCGGCCAGCTTGCCGTCGTTGCGGCTGGCCAGCACCACTTCCGGACCGCCGCTCACGGGCGCGGCTCCTAGCCGGCCAGCGCGGCGCGCTGCGCCGCCGCCAGCTCGGCGATGCCCTTGGTGGCGAGGTCGAGCATGGCGTTCAGCTCGTCGCGGCGGAAGGCGTGGCCCTCGGCCGTGCCCTGCACCTCGACGAACTGGCCGGCCTCGTTCATCACCACGTTCATGTCGGTCTCGCAGTCGGAGTCCTCGGCGTAGTCCAGGTCCAGCACCGGCTGGCCGCGGTAGATGCCGACCGAGACCGCCGCGACCTGGCCATGCAGCGGGTTGCTCTTGATCTGGCCGCGCTTGCGCATGACGTTGACCGCCTCGACCAGGGCGACGTAGCCGCCGGTGATGGCGGCGGTGCGGGTGCCGCCGTCGGCCTGCAGCACGTCGCAGTCGATGGTGATGGTGTAGTTGCCCAGGGCGCCGAGGTCGAGCACGGCGCGCAGGGCGCGGCCGATCAGGCGCTGGATCTCCTGGGTGCGGCCGCTCTGCTTGCCCTGCGCCGCCTCGCGCTTGCCGCGGGTATGGGTGGCGCGCGGCAGCATGCCGTATTCGGCGGTGAGCCAGCCGCCGCCCTGCTCCTTGCGCCAGGCCGGCGCGCGCTCCTCGACACTGGCGGTGCAGAGCACGCGCGTGTCGCCGAAGCTGACCAGCACCGAGCCTTCGGCGTGCTTGGTGAACTGGCGCTGGATGCTGACGGCGCGGAGTTGATCGGGGGCGCGGCCTGAGGGACGGTTCGGCATGGGATCCGGAAAGGAGGCGGAGGCGCTCGCTCGCGCCGCACCTCGGCTGGTGGTCTGGCCGCCGATTATACGCTGCCGCACCTGTTACCCGAGGGGCTCCTGCTCGCCGTGGCGCGACTTTGCTTCGCCGCGATGAGCCGGCCCGGGCATCCGCGGCCGGGCTTCCCGCGGCGCGGCGCGCCAGGCGCGCAGCCGCACCCAGGGCAGGCGCGCCGCCAGCAGAACCAACAGTATCGCCAGGTAGCTCAGCGGCTCGGTCTCGTCCTTCTTCACCAGCCAGACGAAGTGCATGCAGGCCAGCAGCGCCGCCGGGTAGATCAGCCGGTGCAGGCTCTTCCAGGCGCGCCTGAGGCGGCGCTGCCAGCCGTTGGTGGAGGTGACGGCCAGCGGCAGCAGGAACAGCCAGCAGGAGAAGCCCAGGGTGATCCAGGTGCGCTTGGCCAGGTCCTCGCCGAGCTTGGGCAGGGCGAACTGGATGTCGAACACCAGGTACATGGCGAAATGCGCGCACATGTAGAAATACGCGAACAGGCCCAGGGTGCGGCGCAGCTGGATCGGCTCCGGCCGCCCGCTGAGCTCGCGCAGCGGCGTCATCGCCAGGGTCAGCAGCAGCAGCTGCAGGGCGCGCAGGCCGGTGCCGTGCTCCAGCCGCGCCACCGGGTCCGGCCCGAGATTCGCGGTGAAAGCCTGCCACGCCAGCAAGGCCGCCGGCGCCAGGCACAGCAGCCACACGGCCGCCTTGATCCAGAACAGCCGGGAGCGGAGAACCGCGAACCGGAGCCTGGCGCCGCGGACGCTCCCGGCGAATGGCGAATCCCCGGCCATCAGAAATAGGTCCGCAGATCCAGGTTGGAGTACAGCGAGGCCACTTCCGGATAGCCGTTGAACATCAGGGTCGGCCGCTTGAACAGCTCGCCGAGGCGGCGCTCGCTCTTCTGGCTCCAGCGCGGATGGTCGACGTTGGGATTGACGTTGGCGTAGAAGCCGTATTCGTCCGGCGCCACCGCGCTCCAGGTGGTCTGCGGCGCGCTTTCGCTGAATTCGATGCGCACGATCGACTTGATGCTCTTGAAGCCGTACTTCCACGGCAAGGTCAGGCGCAGCGGCGCGCCGTTCTGGTTCGGCAGGGTCTTGCCGTATAGGCCGACCGAGAGGAAGGCCAGCGGGTGCATGGCCTCGTCGATGCGCAGGCCTTCGCGGTAGGGCCAGGGCAGCGCGCCGCCGGCCTCGGGCATCTGCTGGCGGTCGTAGAGCGTGGTGAAGGCGACGAACTTCGCCTTCGAAGTCGGCTTGAAGCGCGCCAGGAACGGCGCGAGCGCGAAGCCGTCCCAGGGCACGACGATGCTCCAGCCCTCGACGCAGCGGTGGCGGTAGACGCGTTCCTCCAGCGGGTACAGCTTGAGGAGTTCGTCGATGCCGATCCGGCCGGGAGCCTCGCACTCGCCGGCCACCTCCACCGTCCACGGCCGGGTGCGCAGGGTGGCGGCATAGTGGGCCGGGTCGGACTTGTCGGTGCCGAATTCGTAGTAGTTGTTGTAGTGGGTGACGCTGTCGTAAGGCGTGAGCGCTTCCTTGCCGGCCAGCTCGCTCCGGCGCTCCGGCTTGAGATCGGCGGCGCCGGCCGCAGCTTGTGCTGCAGGAGCGGCCGGCTCGCCGGCCTTGCCGCAGCCGGCGGTGGCCAGGCCCACGGCGCTCAGCCCGAGGCGGGCCAGGAAGCGGCGGCGGTCCGCATAGACGCGCTCCGGGGTGATCTCGGAGGAGCGGACGGGGTGCGGCGGCGGTATTCGGATCAACATGCGGACCTGCTTGTCTGAACAGTCCGGCCCGGGTGGCCGGCAGCTTGCGCGGGATGCGCACTACGACCACACCATAGCGGAGCGGTTCGCAGCTAACATAGCCACCGTACGCCGGAACACAATTTCAGGACGCATGGAACCCTAGATGGAGCTGGAAGAACTCGCCGAAACCTTTGAAATGCTTGGCGATTGGGAGGAGCGCTACCGCTACCTGATCGAACTGGGCCGCAAACTGCCGCCGCTGCCCGAGGCCGATCGCAGCGAGGCCAACAAGGTGCGCGGCTGCATGAGCCAGGTGTGGCTGACGGCGCAGACCGAGCCGGGGCCGCCGCTGCGCCTGCGCTTCCAGGGCGATTCCGACGCGCACATCGTCAAGGGCCTGATTGCGGTGCTGCTCCTGCTCTACTCGGACCGCACGCCGCGGCAGATCCTCGACACCGACGTGACCGAGGCCTTCGCCCGGCTCGGCCTGGACAGCCACTTGAGCATGAACCGGCGCAACGGCTTCTACTCCATGGTGGAACGCATCAAGCTGATGGCGGCGCAAGCCGCCGGGGAAACTTCTCCGGCCTGAGCCGGGACCAACAAGAAAGGGAACGATATGGCTATCGGCAGCATCGGCGTACTGATCCTGTTCGGGCTGGCGGTGGTGTTCGCCTTCCGCGCCGTGGTCACCGTGCCGCAGGGACGGGAGTACACGGTGGAGCGGTTCGGCAAGTACGAGAAGACGCTCAAGCCCGGCCTGCATTTCCTGATGCCCTTCGTCGAAGGCGTCGGCAAGCGGCTGTCGCTGATGGAGCAGGTGCTGGACGTGCCGAGCCAGGAGGTCATCACCAAGGACAACGCCATGGTCGGCGTCGACGGCGTGGTGTTCTACCAGGTGCTGGACGCGGCCAAGGCGGCCTATGAGGTGCAGAACCTCGAATACGCCATCCTCAACCTGACCATGACCAACCTGCGCACGGTGATGGGCTCGATGGACCTGGACGAGCTGCTGTCGCAGCGCGACCACATCAACTCGCGCCTGCTGTCGGTGGTGGACCAGGCGACCTCGCCCTGGGGCCTCAAGGTCACCCGCATCGAGATCAAGGACATCCGCCCGCCGGCCGACCTGATCGACTCGATGGCGCGGCAGATGAAGGCCGAGCGCGACAAGCGCGCCTCGATCCTGGAGGCGGAGGGCGCGCGGCAGTCGGCGATCCTCAAGGCCGAGGGCGCGCGCCAGGCCGAGATTCTCGCCGCCGAGGCGGAGAAGCAGAAGCGCATCCTCGAGGCCGAGGGCCTGAAGGAAGCGGCCTTCCGCGAGGCCGAGGCGCGCGAACGCTCGGCCGAGGCCGAGGCCAGGGCGACCCAGGTGGTGTCCGAGGCCATCGCCAAGGGCAGCCCGCAGGCGCTCAACTACTTCATCGCCCAGAAGTACGTCGAGGCGCTGGGGCAGATCGCCACCAGCCCGAACCAGAAGCTGGTGCTGATGCCGCTGGAGGCCGGCAACGTCATCGGCGCCCTCGGCGGCATCGCCGAGCTGACCAAGGAAGCCCTCGCCAGGGGCAAGTGAGCGCAGCCATGCATCCTCTCTACTGGCACTGGTGGGCGGCGGGCCTGGCGCTGATGGCGGTGGAGGCGTTCTTCCCCGGCGCCTTCTTCCTGTGGCTGGGCCTGGCGGCGCTGGCGGTGGGCGTGGTGCTGCTGCCGCTGCCGGGCCTGGGCCTGGAGCCGCAGGTGGCGCTGTTCGCGCTGGCCGCGGTGGGCTCGATCCTGATCGGGCGCCAGCTGCGCGGCGCACGCCGCGGCGCGGTGGTCGATCACGGCCTCAACGACCGCGCCCGGCGCTACGCCGGGCGCACCTTCACCCTGGACGCCGCCATCGTCAACGGCGTCGGCAGCATGCGCGTCGACGACGGCCAGTGGCGCATCGCCGGCCCCGACCTGCCGGCCGGCAGCTGCGTGCGGGTGGTGGCGGTGGACGGCGCCACGCTGACGGTGGAGAAGGCCAATTAGCCGCCCCACCGACATGGGTGAATCCGCAGCGCCGGTGCCCGAGCAGGCGTCGACGCTGGAGCAGGTGCGGGAGACCGTCCGCGAAACCATCTACACCTTCGGCGAGGAGCTGGCCCACGGCCTGACCCACGGCATCGGCGCGCTGCTGTCGATCGCCGGCCTGACCATCCTGGTGGCCAAGGCCGCGGTCTGGGGCCATGCCAGGGATATCACCGCCGCCGCCATCTTCGGCAGCGCCCTGGTGCTGATGTACACCGCCAGCACGCTGTTCCACAGCATCCCGCTGCCGGCGACCAAGCGCGTGCTGCGCATCATCGATCACGCGCTGATCTATGTTCTGATCGCCGGCACCTACACGCCGTTCACCCTGCTGACCCTGCACGGCGCCCTGGGCTGGGGCCTGTTCGGCTTCACCTGGGGGCTGGCCGCGATCGGCATCGGCTTCAAGGTCTTCACCACCGGACGCTTCGAGGCGCTGTCGCTGGCGGTGTACCTGCTGATGGGCTGGTGCGGCGTGGTGGCGGCGCGGCCGCTGCTGCTGGCCATGGACTCCGGCGGCCTGTGGCTGCTGCTGGCGGGCGGACTCGCCTACAGCTTCGGCGTGATTTTCTACGCTTGGCAAAGCCTGCCCTATCATCACGCCATCTGGCACGGCTTCGTGCTGGCGGGCAGCGTGTTCCATTATTTCTCGGTGCTGTTCTACGTCATTCCCGGCCCGCACTAGGAATATCCATGGCCAAGGACAAGGCGGACAAGAACCTGTTCAAGGCGGTGGACAGCCCCTGGCGGGTGGACTATGACGGCGGCTTCAAGGTCGCCAGGGCGCGCACCACGCCGCCGCGAGGCGCGCCGGACAAGGCCGGCAACAAGAAGGCCCTGGACGAGCTGACGGCGCGGCTCGACCGCCTGCAGCACATCCTCTACGCCCACGACCACCGCTCGCTGCTGCTGATCTTCCAGGCGATGGACGCGGCCGGCAAGGATTCGACCATCCGCGCGGTGCTGTCGGGCATCAATCCGGCCGGCTGCCAGGTGCATGCCTTCAAGCAGCCCAGCGTCGAGGAGCTGGACCACGACTTCCTCTGGCGCAGCGCGGTGCGGCTGCCCGAGCGCGGCCGCATCGGCGTGTTCAACCGCAGCTACTACGAGGAAGTGCTGATCGTGAAGGTGCACCCCTCGATCCTGGAGCGGCAGAAGCTGCCGGCCATGGTGGACCGCCAGCTGCTGTGGAAGCACCGCTACTCCTCGATCCGCCATCACGAGAAGCACCTGGCGCGCAACGGCACGGTGATCCTCAAGTTCTGGCTCAACGTGTCGAAGGAGGAGCAGCGCCGGCGCTTCCTGGCGCGGCTGGAGGAGCCGCAGAAGAACTGGAAGTTCGAGGCCAGCGACGTGGCCGAGCGCGGCTACTGGAAGGAGTACATGCGCGCCTACGAGGATGCGCTGAACGAAACCTCCCGCCCCTGGGCGCCGTGGTACGCGATCCCGGCCGACGACAAGCCCTACATGCGGGCCGTGGTGGCGGACATCATCGTCCGCGCCCTGGACGGCCTGGGACTGAAATATCCGCGTCCGTCCAAGGCCGAACGCGAGCGCTTCGACGCCATCCGCAAGCGCCTGGAAGCGGAGCGGGACTAGCCGGCCGCCGCGCCGGCGACGGCCCGTCACGCCGCAGCCACGGCCCGTCCCAGCCCCCTCGCGGCGCCGGCCGGCCCGGTCCAGGCTTGAAATGCGGCGGTCCGCGCCGCGCCCGCAGCAGTCAAATCAGCGTCAACCGCCCTAAACTGGGCCATACCTGCCCGATGGCCGCCGTCCACTTGAGCACCACCGCCGCCGCACCCGACAACGCCGCCGAAGGCGGCGTGCTGCGCTGGAGCACCGCCGCCTGGGTGGTGCTGTTCTGGTTCGGCTTCTACGGCCTGATGCTGCCCTCGGACATGATCGAGGACATGCAGACCGCCGCCGGCGCCAACGTCGGCCGCGACCTGTTCGGCTCGCTGCTGCAGGCCGCGCTGTGGTGCCTGGTGTCGCCGCTGATCCTGTCGCTGGTGCAGCGCTTCGAGGTGATCGGCACGCGCCGCTGGCGCAGCCTGGGGGTGCATGCCGCCTGCGGCATGCTCATCGCCGCCGCGATCGACGCGATGGTCTACCTCGCGGTCCACGCCGTGTTCGGCCCGCGCATCGGCGCCATGGCGCACTGGACCCTGACGCAGAGCGTGATCGTCTCCACGCCCTACCTGCTGATCATCTACCTGGCCTTCGTCGCCATCGTCCACTCGATCCGCCTGGTGCGGCGCTACGAGGAGCGCGAGCGCCTGCTGGCCCAGGCCCAGGTGCGCGCGCTCAAGGCGCAGCTCAACCCGCACTTCCTCTACAACACGCTCAACGCGGTGTCGGAGTTCGCCTACAAGGACGCCGCGGTGGCCGAGCGCCTGATCACCATGCTCAGCGACCTGCTGCGCCTGTCCTTCGCCGGCGGCGACGCCGCCAAGGTGCCGCTGGCCGACGAGCTGGCCTTCGTGCGCCGCTATCTGGACATCCAGCAGCTGCTGCTGGAGGACCGCCTCCACGTGCGCTACGCCATCGAGCCGGAGGCGCTGGACGCGCAGGTGCCGAACTTCATCCTGCAGCCGCTGGTGGAGAACGCCGTGGTGCACGGCATCTCGCGCCGCGCCGCCACCGGCCACATCGAGGTCGGCGGCCAGGTCGTGAACGGCCGCCTGCGGCTGTGGGTCAGCGACGACGGCCCCGGGCTGTTCGGCGCCTCGCCGCGCCGCCACGGCATCGGCCTGTCGCACACCCGCGAGCGCCTGAACCAGCTGTACGGCAGCGAGCAGGCGCTGGAGATCGATTCGCCCGAGGGCGGCGGCTACCACGCGCGCCTGTGCCTGCCCTACGAGAAGCCGCGCCTGGCGGCGCCGGCCTGATCCATGACGCCGGCCAGCCCCATCCGCACCCTGATCGTCGACGACATGCCGCCGGCGCGGCGGCGACTGCGCCGCCACCTCGAGCAGGTCGAGGATTTCGAGATCGTCGGCGAATGCGGCGACGGCGCCAGCGCCATCGAGACCATCCGCAGCCTGCGGCCCGACCTGGTGTTCCTCGACGTGCAGATGCCGGAGATCGACGGCTTCGGCGTGATCGCGGCGCTGGAGCCGGCCAACCGGCCAGCGATCATGTTCGTCACCGCCCACGACGAGCACGCCCTGCGCGCGTTCGAGGTCAACGCGCTCGATTACCTGCTCAAGCCGTTCGACACCGAGCGCTTCGACGCGGCGCTGCAGCGGGCGCGCGAGCAGCTGCGCGCCCGCAACGGCGGCGGCGCGCAGGACCCGCGCCTGGACGCGCTGCTGGCCCAGCTCAACAAGCCGCGCGAGCGCTGGCTGCGGCGCGTGGCGGTGAAGACCCGCGGCCGCACCCGCGTGGTCAGCGTCGACGACATCGACTGGATCGGCGCCGAGGGCAATTACCTGAGCCTGCACGTCGGCGGCGAGCAGCACCTGATCCGCGAAACGATGAACGCCTTCGAGCAGCAGCTCGACCCGCAGAGCTTCGTGCGCATCCACCGCTCGACCATCGTCAACCTCGACCGGGTGCGCGAGCTGACGCCGCTGTTCAACGCCGACCAGTGCGTGCTGCTCAAGGACGGCACCGAGCTGACCCTGTCGCGCAGCTACCACGAGCGGGTCAAGGCGCTGCTCGGCGACATCTGAAGCCGCGGCGGGCCCGGGCAGGCCACGCCGGGCGGCGCAGAACCACCCGCAAGCGCGCGAGGATTCCCGTTTCCCCGGCAAACAGCGCAGCTCCGCCCGCGCCGCTTTGACTTTCATTTAGTTGTATCAATACAATCATTGTATGGATACAACTATTTCCGCGGCGGCGCCGCGCCGCCGGGTGATTCTCGCCACCTGCTGCCTGAGCCTGCTGGTGGTGTCGATGGACGCGACCATCGTCAACGTGGCACTGCCGGCGATCCGCAAGGAGCTGGACGCCTCGCTGTCCGGCCTGCAGTGGGTGATCGATGCCTACACCATCGTCCTCGCCAGCTTCCTCATCCTCGGCGGCTCCACCGCCGACCGTTTCGGCCGCAAGCGCGTGTTCCAGGCCGGCATGCTGCTGTTCAGCCTCGGCTCGCTGCTGTGCAGCCTGGCGCCGGGCATCGGCTGGCTGGTGGCGGCGCGCGTGGTGCAGGCGCTGGGCGGCTCGATGCTCAACCCGGTGGCGATGTCGATCGTGGTCAACACGTTCCCGGACCCCGGCGAGCGGGCCCGCGCCATCGGCATCTGGGGCGCGGTGGCCGGCATCTCGATGGCGCTGGGGCCGCTCGCCGGCGGCGTGCTGACACACGGCTTCGGCTGGCACGCGGTGTTCTGGGTCAACCTGCCGATCGGCGCGCTGGCCTTGTGGCTGACCGCGCGCTATATCCCGGAATCGCGGGCGCCGCGGCCGCGCCGGCCCGACCCGCCGGGCCAGGCGCTGCTGCTGACCGGCCTGGCCGCGCTGGCGTGGAGCCTGATCGAAGGCCCCCGCAACGGCGGGGCCGCGGCGGCCTTCACCGCGCTGCTGGCGGCGGCCTCGTTCACCGCGCTGGTGCTGCACGAGCGGCGCCGCCGCGAGCCGCTGCTGGACCTGCGCTTCTTCCGCAGCCTGCCGTTCAGCAGCGCCACGCTGATCGCGGTCAGCATGTTCGCCGCGCTCGGCGCCTTCCTGTTCCTCGGCACCATTTACCTGCAGGACGTGCGCGGCTTGAGCGCGCTGCACGCCGGGCTGTGCATCCTGCCGATGGCGCTGGCGGTGATGATCCTGTCGCCGCTGTCGGGGCGGCTGGTCGCCGCCCATGGCGCACGGCCCTCGCTGCTGATCGCCGGGGCCCTGCTCACCGTCAGCACCCTGCTGATGACCGGCCTGTCGCTGGCGACGCCCCTGCCCCTGCTGCTGCTGATCTTCTGCCTGTTCGGCGCCGGCTTCGGCATGGTCAACGCGCCGATCACCTACGCCGCGGTGTCCGGCATGCCGCGGGCCCAGGCGGGACTGGCCTCGGCCATCGCCACCACCAGCCGCCAGGTCGGCGTGTCGCTGGGCGTGGCGCTGGCCGGCTCCCTGGTCGGCGGCCGCCGGTCCTGGAGCGGCGAGGCCCTGGCCGCGTTTCCGGCGGCAACCCACGTGGTGTGGTGGATCCTCGCCGGCTGCGGCGTGCTGGTGCTCAGCCTCGCCCTGTTCTCGACCGGCGCGCGCGCCAAGGCCAGCGTCGAGCGCATCGCCCACCTGCTGCAGGAGCCCGCCGCATGAGCGGCAAGGCCCGGCAGGACGCCGAGCGCGCCTGGCAGATCCTGGTGTCGCTGGTGATGGACTCGCGCGGCGACTGGCGGCGCCAGGTCACCGAGGCAACCGGCCTGCCGTTCAGCCGCGTGCGCGCGCTCAAGCGCCTGAAGGAGCCCCGCACCCTGGGCGAGCTGGCCGTGGAGATGGGCACCGACGCGCCGGCGGCGACGGTGATCGTCAACGACCTGGAGCGGCGCGGGCTGGTGGAGCGCCGCCCGCATCCCCAGGACCGCCGCGTCAAGCTGGTATCGCTGACCGCCGAAGGGCGCAAGGCGATCGCCGTGGCGCGTCGCATCATCGACCAGCCGCCGCCGGCCCTGACTGATCTTCCGGCGCCGGACCTGGCGCAGCTGCGGCGTATCGTGGAAAGCATCCGCAGCGCGGACTGAGGCGTTCGCAGCGCTGCGCCCGGCGGCTTCAGGCTTTCGCCGCAAACAGCGGCCGGATCAGCGGCGGCGCGATCAGGGTCGTGGCGCAGGCCATGAACAGCACCGCGCCGAACAGCTGCTCGGTGACCACGCCCACCGCCAGCCCGATCTGGGCGACGACGATGCCGACCTCGCCGCGCGGGACCATGCCGACGCCGACCTGCAGCGCGCCGCGCAGGCCCAGGCTCCAGGCGCCGAGGCCGCAGCCGACCAGCTTGCTCAGCACCGCCAGCAGGGTCATCACCAGGGCCAGCGCCAGGGTCTGCGGCTCGACGAACACCTTGAGGTCGAGCTGCATGCCGATGTTGACCAGGAAGAACGGCACCAGGAATTCGGTGGCGCCGCGCACCTGCTGGTGCACATCGTGGTTGTCCTCCACCGCCTCCGCCAGCGCCATGCCGGCGAGGAAGGCGCCGACGATGGCGGCGACGCCGATGGTGGCGGAAGCATAGGCCAGGCCGAAGCACAGCAGGATGGCGACGACGAAGGTCTCGTTGCTGGAGCGCAGCTTGCGGAAGTGCGGCGCTGCCCGGGTCAGCGCCGGCGCCCCCAGGAAGGCGACGACGCCGACGAAGCCGATGGCGAGCGCGGCGGTGGCAGCGATCCGCAGCACCTCGACCTGGCCCTTGGCGGCGCTGGATACCGCCGCCAGCACCAGCAGGCCGAGGATGTCGTCGATCACCGCGGCGCCGAGGATGATGCGCGCGGCGGTGGCGTTGAGCAGGCCCATGTCGCCGAGCACGCGCGCGGTGATGCCGACGCTGGTGGCGACCATGGCGGTGCCGGTGAACAGGGCCTCGATGTTGTCGTGGTCCCAGGCCATCATCAGGGCCCAGCCGCACAGCATCGGCAGCGCCACGCCGAGCACGGCAACAAGCAGCGCCATCTTTCCGACCTTGAGGATGGCGGCCGGCTTGGTCTCCAGGCCGACATTGAACAGCAGGAAGATCACGCCCAGCTCGGCCAGCACGTGCGAGGTTTCCGACGGCGCCACCCAGTGGAGCACCTGCGGCCCGACCAGCACGCCGGCGAGGATCTCGCCGACCACGGTGGGCTGGCGCAGCCGGGCGAAGATCTCGGCCAGCAGCTTGGCGCCGCCGAGCATGACGAACAGCTCCACCAGCAGCTGCGTGCCGTGCGCCTCGCCGGCGGGGGCGGCCATGGGCTCGGCTTATCCCCGGAACGGGTAGTGGTGGATATGCACGCCGCTGGACGGCTGCAGCGCCAGCGCCAGCATCGCCGAGGCCACGTCCTCGGCCTCCACCGGACGATACTTGAGCAGGAACTCGAAGTTTTCGAACAGCGGGCTCACCAGCGGGGCCGCCAGCTGCGCCAGGTCCTCGGCCAGGCGCGCCTCGTTGCGCTCGCCCAGCAGCAGCGAGGGCCGCAGGATGTGCACGGCGGGGTAGCCGGCCTCGGCCACGCTGCGCTCCATCCGCGCCTTGACCCGCGAGTAGAACGCCGGCGAGCGCAGCGAGGCGCCGACCGCCGAGACCACCAGGAACTGCGCGGCGCCGGCGGCGCGGGCGGAGCGCGCCAGGTCCACCACCATGTGGTAGTCGACCCGCTCCAGGCCGGCCTTGCCGCCGGCCTTTCTGGTGGTGGTGCCGAGGCAGCAGAAGACGTCGTCCGCAACGAGCTGCTCGCGCAGGGCGCCGAGGTGCTCGAAGTCGCTGACCGGGTTGACCAGCTTGGCGTGGCTGAAGCCGAGGGGCCGGCGGGTGACGGCGACGACGCGGTCGTAATCGCGGCTGTCCAGCAGCTTCTGCAGCAGGATCTGGCCGATCAGGCCGGTGCTGCCGGCGATAAGGGCGGTGCGGGCCATGGGTCTGGCGGAGTTTGAATGGGCGCAGTGTAGCGGAGCACCGTGACGCTTGCGTTAGACTGGGCCGGAATTCCCATCCCATCAAGGGCCTGCAACGCCACATGGCCATCTGGAAACAAGCCGTCACGGTCGGTCCGGTCGACGACACCCGCCTCCCCGCCCCCAACACCATCGGCGCCCACATCGGCCTGCGCATCACCGAGATCGGCGAGGACTACCTGCGCGGCACCATGCCGGTGGACGGGCGCACCAAACAACCCTACGGCCGCCTGCACGGCGGCGCCTCCTGCGTGCTGGCCGAGGAGCTGGGCAGCATCGCCGCCAGCCTCTGCACCGATCCGAAGGAAGTGTTCTGCGTCGGCCTGGAGATCAACGCCAATCACCTGCGCGCCGCGACCCAGGGGCTGGTCACCGGCACCGCCCGGCCGCTGCACATCGGCCGCGCCACCCAGGTGTGGGAGATCCGCATCGAGGACGAGCAGCACAAGCTGGTCTGCATCTCGCGCCTGACCATGGCGGTGGTGAAGCTCAGCGAAGGCAGGAAGGCCTGAGGCATGAGACCTCCGGCCTCGTCCTTGGGGAGGGATGATCAAGTCTCATGCCTGCGCCGACTCGCGACGCCGGGATCCCCATGCGATGCATCGGGCCCTTCCACGCTGCTCGCGCCGCTTCCGTGACCTTCTCCCTGCACCCGCAGCTGGCCAGGGACTGCCACCGGCTCGGCCGCTTCGAGCTGAGCGTGCTCCTGCTGATGAACGACGCGCAGTACCCCTGGTGCATCCTGGTGCCGCAGCGCGAGAACCTGCGCGAGATCTACGAGCTGGACCAAGCCGGCCAGGCGCTGCTGCTGCGCGAATCGGTGGCGCTGGGCCGCGCCTTGATGGCCGCGTTCCGCGGCGACAAGCTCAACGTCGCGGCGCTGGGCAACATGGTGCCGCAGCTGCATCTGCACCACATCGTGCGTCATGCGGGCGACCCGGCCTGGCCGGCGCCGGTGTGGGGAAAGCTGCCGGCGCGGCCGTATACGGCGGCGGAGTTTGAGCAGCGGCGCGCCGCGTTGCGGACGCAGCTGCCGGCGGGGTTCGTCGAGGATTATGCGCCGCCTGCCGTGTAGCCCCTCTCCCCCGGGAGAGGGGTTGGGGTGAGGGCGCCCTTGAGCCAGCGGTATCGCGTTCCGACAGCGCGCCCCTCACCCGCCGCTGCACGGCGGCCTCTCCCGGGGGGAGAGGCAAACAGTCCATGCCGTTGTCTCCACGGCCAGTCTCCCGCCGCGATGGCGCACCTATACTCCGACGCCTATTCCGCAGGAGCGATAGCGATGCAGAGCGTGGCCGGCAAGAAAGTCCTCATCACCGGAGCCGCCATGGGCATGGGCCGGATCTACGCCCGGCTGGCGGTGCAGGAAGGCGCCGCGGCGGTCGCCCTGTGGGACATCAATGCCGCCGAGCTGGAAAAGACCGCGGCCGAGCTGCGCGCCGCCGGCGGTCACGTCCACGCCCAGGTGGTGGACGTGGCCCGGCTGGACGCGATCACGGAAGGCGCGCGGGTGCTGCGCGAAACGGTCGGCGACCCGGACGTGGTGTTCAACAACGCCGGCGTGATCCGCGGCAAGTACTTCTGGGAGCACGACCCGCTGAAGGACATCGCCTTCACCATGAACATCAACGCGATGGCGCCGATGTACATCGCGCGCGAATTCCTGCCGGCGATGATCGCCCGGCGCGGCCAGGAGCAGCGCCTGGTCAACATCGCCTCCGCCGCCGGCCTGATCTCCAACCCGAAGATGAGCGTCTACTGCGCCAGCAAGTGGAGCTGCACCGGCTGGAGCGACTCGGTGCGGCTGGAGCTGGAGCAGGCGGGGCACGACCACGTCAAGGTCACCACGGTCAACCCGACCTACATCTCCACCGGCATGTTCGAAGGCGCCAGGACCATGCTGTTCACGCCCATCATGACCCCGGAATACGTCACCACCCGGGTCTGGAAGGCGATGAAGGCCGGCCGCGCCCGCCTGGTCCTGCCCTGGACGGTGTATTTCTCCAGCGCCCTCAAGGGGCTGCTGCCGCTGCGGGTGTTCGACTGGATCGCCCGCCACATCTTCGGCGTCTACAACACCATGGACGACTTCAAGGGCCATTGAGCCAGGCCCTGCCCGGGGCCGTGCTTGCCCGGGGCAGGCAACCAGACCGATCCCCTGGGACATAGCGTCCCAGGTGGCTGCGTTTTCGCCCGGATGTGCTAGCTTGTTGGGGCGAGAAGGGCTGCCGGTTCCGCCGGCAGGCGCTTGAAAACCAAGAAAGTCTGGGCCTAGGAGCACATAAAATGAATTACTTCGTCACCGGCGCCACCGGTTTCATCGGGCGCTTCCTGGTCGACCGCCTCGCCGCGCACGAGGACGCCAAGGTCTACATCCTGGTGCGCGAATCGTCCCAGGAGAAATTCGACGCGCTGGTGGAGCGGGTCGGCGACAACGGCGACAAGCTGATCCCGGTTTACGGCGACATCACCACGCCGGGCCTGATCGATCCCGCCGAGGCCAAGAAGCTCAAGGGCAAGATCGACCACTTCTTCCACCTCGCCGCCGTCTATGACATGAACATGGACGACGCCACCGCCGACCGCGTCAACACCGAGGGGACGCGCAACGTCGTCGACTTCGTCAACGAGCTGGGCGGCAAGGTCCGCCTGCACCACATGAGCTCGGTGGCGGTGGCCGGCGGCGACTTCGTCGGCAAGTTCACCGAGGACATGTTCGACGAGGGGCAGAGCGTCAAGCACCCCTATTACCGCACCAAGTTCCAGGCCGAAAAGATCGTGCGCGAGGAGTCGCGCGTGCCGTTCCGCATCTACCGCCCCGGCGCGGTGGTCGGCTCCTCGCAGACCGGCGAGATCGACAAGATCGACGGCCCCTACTACTTCTTCAAGGCGATCCAGAAGATCAGCTACCGCCTGCCCAAGTGGGTGCCGCTGCTCGGCATCGAGGGCGGCCGCGTGCCGATCGTGCCGGTGGACTACGTCGCCGCCGCGATGGACGCCATCGCCCACAAGGACGGCCTGGACGGCGAGTGCTTCTGCCTGATCCAGTCGCACTCGCCGACCGTCGGCGAACTGCTCGGCGCCTTCCTCGCCGCCGCCCACGGCCCCGAGTTCGCCAAGAAGCTGGAGGTGCCGGCCCTGCCGGGCGCGCTGCGCGGCATCACCGGCCGCATCGGCAACGCCGTGCCGGAGAGCGTCAAGAAGCAGCTGTCCAAGAGCATCGGCGTGCCGCTGTCGGTGCTGGGCTACGCCACCAACCGCGCCGTGTTCGACGACAAGAACGCGCGCGCCGCGCTGCGCGGCACCCACATCAAGTGCCCGGACATCGCCGACTACGCCACGGTGTTGTGGAACTACTGGGACCAGTTCCTCAACCTCGACTACAAGGCCTCGCCCAAGCTGGTGCGGCGCCTCGCCGGCAAGGTGGTGCTGATCACCGGCGCCTCCTCCGGCATCGGCTTCACCACCGCCAAGAAGCTGGCCGCGGCCGGCGCCAAGGTGATCCTGGTGGCGCGCACCAAGGAGAAGCTCGACGAGACGCAGAAGATCATCGAGACCATCGGCGGCGAAGCCTTCGTCTATCCCTGCGACCTCAACAGCATGGAGGCGATCGACGCCATGGCGGCGGCGGTGCTGAAGGACTTCGGCCACGTCGACATCCTGATCAACAACGCCGGCCGCTCGATCCGCCGCGCGGTGGCGGAGTCGCAGGACCGCTTCCACGACTTCGAGCGCACCATGCAGCTGAACTACTTCGGCGCGGTGCGGCTGATCATGGCGCTGCTGCCGAGCATGGCGCACCGCAAGAGCGGCCACATCATCAACATCAGCTCGATCGGCGTGCTGGCCAACGCCGCGCGCTTCTCCGCCTACGTGGCGAGCAAGGCCGCGCTGGACGCCTTCACCCGCTGCCTGTCCGCCGAGATCAAGGCCAAGAACATCCACACCACGGCGATCTACATGCCGCTGGTGCGCACGCCGATGATCGCCCCGACCAAGATCTACAGCTACATCCCGACCTGGTCGCCGGACGACGCCGCCGACACCGTGATCAAGGCGATCCTGGAGCGGCCGAAGAGCATCGCCACCACCCTGGGCACCGCCGCCTCGGTGTCCTACGCGCTGTGGCCCAAGGTCAACGACTACATCCTGTCCAAGGGCTTCCAGCTGTTCCCGTCCTCCGCCGCGGCCAAGGGTGCCAAGGACAAGGACGCGCCGCCGCCCAAGCCGACCCTGGAACAGGTGGTGTTCGCCAACGTGTTCAAGGGCGAGCACTGGTAGGAACCGGGCGTCCGGCCAGCATGCCCGGACGCGGAAACCGGCAGCACCGCAAAAAGGCCGATCGCAGGATCGGCCTTTTTGTTTGCGCTGCGCGGGCCGCCCTTCAGTACCGCAGCAGCCGTACCGGCCCGAAGGCCGGCCCCCGGCGCTCCGTCAGGGCAGCGAATACGGCGCCAGGAACTGCCACAGCGCGAGCGTGGCGTCGAGGTTCTGGCTGGTCTTGCCCAGGTAGAGGTTGGTGTAGGCCGAGGACGGGTTGCCAGGCCAGGTGTGGCCGCCGCCGTTGACGGTGTAGAGGCTCACGGCGCTCCCCGCCGGGCAGGCGGTGAAGCTGCTGACGGCGATGCTGGTGCCGTCGCTGACCTTGCCCGGCAGGGCCACGGTGCCGACCTGGCCGGCATCGCAGGCGTTCTTGCCGGCCCAGAACGCGGCGCTGGCCGCGGCCGGCTGCAGGGAGATCTCGCCGTTGTAGGGCACGATCGCATCGGCGGTGCCGTCGATGAAGGCCGCGGCCAGGCCGTGGCCGATGGCGCAGCGGCTCATCTGGCTGTTGCGCAGGGTCGCCGCCACCGCGACGAAGCCGGCGAACCGGGACGAGGCCTCGCAGGCCAGGCGCTCGGCCATGAAGCCACCGCCGGAGTAGCCGGCGGCATAGACCCGGCGCCGGTCGACGCCGTCGGCCGCCACGGCGTGGTCGGCCAGGGCGGAGAGGAAGCCGACGTCGTCGGTGAGGTCGAGCAGGGACGCGGGATTGTCGTTCCAGGCGCCGAGCACCGCCTGCGGCAGGTAGACATAGACGCCGTAGTCGCGCGCCAGCCGGCCGGCCTGCGCCAGGTTGGCCATGCCGGCGGAGCTCATGCCGTGGGCGTGCAGCAGCAGCAGCGCCGGGGCGTTGGCGATGGCGGTCTGCGGCCGGATCAGGATGTAGGTCCGCTGCTGGTTCTGCCAGGCGATGCTGCCGCTGATGCTGACCGTGCCGCTGGTCGGATTGACCGCGGCGGGATTGGCGTCGCGCAGCGCCGTGGGGAGATTGCCGAAGGTCCGCTGCGCGGCGGCGCCAAGCGCGACGCCGGACTGGCCGACGATCCGGCCCAGCGCCGCCCGGGTCTGCTGCTGGATCTCCTGGGCCGCGGCCTGGGCCTGCGGCAGGCCGGCGGCGGCGTAGGCCGGCACGGCGGCGGCCAGCGCGACGCCCAGCACGGTGCGGCGCAGGCCGCGGCGACGCGGCGGATTCACTTCCTGTGAGCGCATCGAAAATCCCCTGGGCGGTACGCGATGGTCCCGCATCTTAACCGGACTTGCATGACAGATCGCCATGCACCGCCGCCGGGCGTGGGGTGAAGCCCGCGGTCCGCCGCGGCGGGGTCAGCCCGCGGCGGCCTCCGCGCTGCGCAGGGCCTTGAGCTGCTCGGCGTGCTGCAGGCGGTTGGCGCGGCGCAGGTCGGCCTCGATGTAGCGCCGCTTGTCCTCCGGCGTCTGCGGGCTCAGCGGCGGCACCGGGCGCGGGCGGCCGTTGTCGTCGGTGGCGACGAAGGTCAGGTAGGCCGACAGGATGTGCCGGCGCGGACCGCCGCCGATGGCCTCGGCCTCCACCTTCACGCCGACTTCCATCGAGGTGCGCCAGGCGCGGTTCACCGCCGCGTGCAGCACCAGCACGTCGCCGCGCCGCGCCGGCGACAGGAAATGCACCGCGTCGACGCTGACCGTCACCGTCACGCCGCCGGCATGGCGGTCCGCCACCACCGCGGCGAGCCGGTCCATGTGCGCCATGATCAGGCCGCCGAACACGGTGTCGTTGGAATTGAGGTCGTTGGGAAACACCATGTAGACCTGCTCGCGCACGACGGAGTCGGCGGGGGTCTTGGCGGGGAGTGCCGGGGGAAGGTCCATGCGGTCGCATGTTAGCGCAAGGCGCTGCGACTTCTCACTGTGGTCCCGGGACCCGCCGCCGCGCTGGCCGCTGCGGCATCAGTGGCCGGCCGGCGCGGCTCCGCCGCGCGGCTTCTCCAGCAGCGGCAGCAGCAGGATGGCCCCGAACACGCACACCGCCAGCAGCCGGTACATGTCGCCGTAGGTGAGGGTCGCCGCCTGCAGCTGCGCCTGCTGCGCCAGCATGCCGAAGCTGCCGGCCTGGCTGGCGGCGCCGAGCTGCGGATCGAGCAGGGCCTGCATGCTGCCCAGCGCCTCGCGCACCGGCTCGCGGCTCAGGCGGGTCGACTCGGCCAGCTGCTGCCAGTGCAGCCAGGTGCGCTGGTTGATCAGGGTGGTGATCACCGCCAGGCCCAGCGCGCCGCCGAGGTTGCGGGTGACATTGAACAGGCCGCTGGCGTTGTGCACGTCGCTCGGCGGCAGGGTGCCGAGCGCCAGGCCGGTGAGCGGAATGAAGCTGCAGACGAAGCCGGTGCCGCGCAGGGCCTGCGGCAGCGCGAACTGCGCGATGCCCCAGTCGGCGGTGACTTGGCCGTTGATCCAGGTGCCGATGCCGATCAGCACCAGGCCGAGGCCGATCACCAGGCGCGGGTCGAACTTCATCTGCAGCCGCCCCACCAGCGGCGCGCTGAGGAACATGGTGCCGCCCTGGATCATCATCACCTCGCCGATCTGCAGCGGGTTGTAGCCGCGCACCTGGCCGAGGAACACCGGCGTCAGGTAGATCAGGGTGAACATGCCCATGCCGAGCACGGTGGAGACCAGCGAGGTGACGGCGAAGTTGCGGTTGCGGAACGAGCGCAGGTCGACCAGCGGGTGGGCGGCGCTGAAGGCGCGCCAGAAGAACAACGCGCCGCCCGCCGCGGCCATCATGGCGCAGACGGCGACGCTGTCCTCGCTGAACCAGTCGTGGCGCGGACCGTCGTCGAGCGTGTACTCCAGCCCGCCGAGGAACATGGCCATGAACACCAGGCCCCACAGGTCGAACTGCCGGAACATGCGCGGCTGCGGCCGGTCGATGTCGACGAAGTTCCACACCGCCCAGCCGCAGATCACGCCGGGCACCAGGTTGAGCAGGAACAGCCAGTGCCAGGACAGCGCATCGGTGACGTAGCCGCCGATGCTGGGGCCGAGCGAGGACGCCGTCATGGTCAGCATGCCGGTGAGCACCTGCGGCACGGCGCGGCTGCGGGTGTCCGGGAACAGGATGAACATGGTGGCGAAGGCGGTGGGAATCATGCCGCCGCCGAGCAGGCCCTGCAGCACGCGGAACACCACCATCGAGCCCAGGCTCCAGGCGCCGGCGCAGGCCAGGCTGGAAAGCGTGAAGCCGACCGCGCAGAGCACGAAGTAGATGCGCGTCGACAGCATCCGCGCCAGGTAGCCGGACAGCGGAATGGCGATGACCTCGGCGATCAGGTACGAGGTCTGCACCCACTGGATCTCGTCGACGCTGGCCGACAGGCCGGCGCGGATCTCGTTGATCGAGCTGGCGACGATCTGGATGTCGAGGATCGCCATGAAGCTGCCCAGGGCCATGGCCCAGAAGCCCAGCCCGGCGCGGCGGCGGGCGGCGCGGGCCGCATCCTCGTCCAGCGAGCGGTCGCCGATGGCGACTCCGTCGTACATCGCTCAGCGGCCCACGCGGCTCAGCGCTCGCTCACCGTGGCGGTGGCGGGTGGGGCCGGCTGCTGCGTATCGACGGTGGCGACCACCGACATGCCGGGACGCAGCTTGCCGCGCAGCGGCTCGTCCGCCTCCAGCGCGATCTTCACCGGCACGCGCTGCACGATCTTGGTGAAATTGCCGGTGGCGTTCTGCGGCGGCAGCAGCGAGAACTCGGCGCCGGAGGCCGGCGCCAGGCTGTCAACGTGGCCGCGCAGGTGGGCGCCGGGGAAGGCGTCGACGCGGATGCTCACCGGCTGGCCGATGTTCATGTGCGTCAGCTGCGTTTCCTTGTAGTTGGCCTCCACGTACACCGCCTGCAGCGGCACGATGGAGAGCAGGCGCTGGCCGGGGTTGACGCGCTCGCCGACGCGCGCGGCGAGGTCGCCGACGCTGCCGTCGATCGGCGCGCGCAGGGTGGTGGTATCCATGTCGAGCTGCGCCAGCTGCAGCAGCGCCGCCTGCGCCTGGCGCTGCGCCTTGAGCCGCTCGCCCTCGGCCTGCAGCGCGTTGACCTGCTGGCTGGCGGCCTGCAGCGCCGCCTCGTTCTTCGCCACGGTGGCTTCGCCGGACTTCCACGCGGCGCGCGAGCTGTCGAGGCGCTGCGAGGTGGCGACGCCGTCGCGCACCAGCTGCTGCGCGCGCTCCCAGTCCTTCTGCAGCCGCACCTGGTCGGCCTGCGCCGCGGCGAGGTTGGCGCGCGCCTCGGCGATGTTGGCCTGCTGCAGCTTGATCTGCTCGGCGTTGGCCTGGATCGCGGCGTCGGCCGAGGCCACCGCGGCCTGGGCGTTGGCCAGGCGCGCGGCGTAGTCGCGCGGATCGATCTCCACCAGCACGTCGCCTTTGTGCACCGGCTGGTTGTCCACCACGTGCACCGCCAGGATCTCGCCGCCGACGCGCGGGGTGATGGCGCTCATGTCGGCGCGGACGTAGGCGTCGTCGGTGCTCTGCTGGAAGCGGCCGGTGCTGTACCACCACACGCCGAAGGCGAGCGCGGCGGCGCCCGCGGCGATAGGAACGGCGATGCGGAGAACGGCTTTGCGGTTGGCCATGGGTGGGGCGGCTCGGTTGCGCGGGTCAGCGATCAGCTGCTAATGTAATGAACGTTACAGTTCATTTTGCGGCGCCGCACCCTTGAAAGTCAATCGCCAGACCACCGACCTGCAGGAGCCCGCGGCGCCGCGCACGCCGCGCGGCGAGCTGCGCCATGCCGCGCTGCTGGAGGCGGCCCAGGCGGTGTTCCTGGAACAGGGGTATGAAGGCGCCAGCATCGAGGAGATCGTGCGCCGGGTCGGCGGCTCCAAGGCCAGCCTGTACAGCTACTTCGGCAGCAAGGAAAACCTGTTCTGGGAAGTGCTGAACCAGCTCAGCGACCGCTTCATGACCGAGCTGGCGGTGCCGACCCAGGCCGACGCGGACATCGAGGGCACCCTGGCCGCCATCGCCCGGCGCTTCCTCACCATCTTCCTCGACCCGCAGCGCTGCCGCCTGTTCCGCACCATGATCGCCGAGTCGGCGCGCTTCCCGGAGCTGTCGCGCGCCTTCTTCGAGCGCGGCACGCGCGCGCGCCGCGCCGTCGCCAATTACCTGCAGCTGCAGCACCAGGCCGGCCGCATCGACTGCCCCGATCCGGAGATGGCGGCGATGCAGTTCCTCGAGCTGGTGAAGGGGCCGCCGCACTCGCGGGTGCTGCTGTCGCTGCCGCCCTTCCCCGAGGGCTTCGACCACGAGGCCCATATCGCCGCCGCGGTGCGCCTGTACTTGTACGGCTGCGCGGTGAATGGACGTCCCCGTCCCGGCAGCGGCCGTCCCTGACCGCGCCGTCCCACAAGCCAACGCTTCCAAACCAGCCAACCCTGGAATACATCGCATGACCAGAGACGCCCGCCCGCCGCTGCGCACGGTGTTCGCCTTCGCCTGCCTTGTCTGCGCCCCGTCGCAGGCGATGAGCCTGGCCGATGCCGCCGGCCTGGCGCTGCAGAACGACCCGCGCCTGCGCGCCGCCGGCGACGCGGTGCAGGCCTCCAGCGCCCAGGTCGAGGCGGCGCGGGCCGGCTACCTGCCCAATGCCACGCTCAGCGCCAGCACCGGGCTGTCGCGCTATTACCTGTCGCCGGCGCTGAGCAGCTCGATCCCGATCGACGGCCCGCTCAATCCCAACGGCGCCAGCCTGCAGGCCTCGCAGCCGCTGTACACCGGCGGCCTCACCGGCGCCCAGGTCGAGGCCAGCAGGAGCCAGCTCGAGGGCGCGCGGCAGAACGAGGTCGGTGCGCGCCAGCAGCTGCTGCTGGCCGCCGCCTCCGCCTATCTCGACGTCGAGCGCGACCGCACCGTGATCGCCCTGGCCGGCGCCAATGTGGCGGCGCTGCAGCAGGAGCTGAGCGACACCGGCAAGCGCTACCAGGCCGGCGAAGCCACCCGCACCGACACCTCGCAGGCGCAGGCGCGGCTGGCGGAGGCGCAGGCCAACCTGAAGCGCGCCATCGCCCAGACCAAGGTCAGCGAGGCGGCGTTCCTGCGCGTCGTCGGCGTGGCGCCGGACCAGCTGGACGAGAACTGGCCCGGCCCGCAGGTGCCGGCGACGCTCAACGAAGCGCTGGCCAGCGCCGGCATGACCCCGGCGGTGCTGGCCGCAGACGCGCAGCGCCACGGCGCCGACGCGCAGATCGACGTGGCGCGCGCCGACTACTGGCCGCGGCTGGCGCTGAACGGCTCGGCCGCGGTGCAGGGCGACAGCAACGTCGCCGCCGACCGCTACAAGGACTGGACCGTGCAGCTCAAGGCGACCCTGCCGCTGTACACCGGCGGCTCGACCCGCGCCCACGTTGCCGCGGCGAAGGCCCAGGCCGCGCAGGCGGCGGCCAACCTCGACGACGCGCGGCACGCCGCGATCGAGTCCATCACCCAGGCCTGGGCCCTGCTGCAGGCCGCCGACGAGCTGATCCGCGCCTACCGCGCCGACGTCGAGGCCTCGACCCTGGCGCTGGACGACGTGCGCAAGGAACTGCAGGCCGGCACCCGCACCACCAAGGACGTGCTCGACGCCGAGCGCGACAAGGTTTCGGCCCAGGTCAACCTCGCCGGCAGCCTGCACGACCGCTCGGCGGCGGCGTTCCAGCTGCTGGCGGCCTGCGGCAAGCTGCGGCTGGAAGACGTGAAGTAACGGCTCCTTCGGCCGCCGGGCGGCCCGTCGCCGCCGGCGCTGGCGGCGAACGGCAAAAGATTCGGGCGCCGCGGGCCCGCGGCGAGCCCCGGGCGGTACAATGGGCCGATGCAATTCGAAGCTCCCCAAGTCGAGCTGGCGCCCGAGGTCCTGGCGCTGGTTTCGGCACTGAATCCCGCGCAGAAAGAGGCGGTCACCGCGCCGCCGGAGCACCGCCTGGTGCTGGCCGGCGCCGGCTCCGGCAAGACCCGCGTGCTGACCCACCGCATCGCCTGGCTGATCGCGGTGGAAAGCATCTCGCCGCACTCGATCCTCGCCGTCACCTTCACCAACAAGGCCGCCGCGGAAATGCGCGGCCGCATCGAGCAGCTGATCAACGTGCCGGTGCGCAACATGTGGGTCGGCACCTTCCACGGCATCGCCCACCGCATGCTGCGCCTGCACTGGAAGGACGCGCGCCTGCCGCAGAACTTCCAGATCCTCGACGCCGACGACCAGGTGCGCCTGGTCAAGCGCGTGATCCGCGGCCTGGACCTGAGCGAGGAGCAGTGGCAGCCCAAGCTGGTCGCCGGCTACATCAACGGCCAGAAGGAGGAAGGCCGCCGGCCGCAGGCGCTGCAGGACCAGGGCGACTTTTCGCAGCGCCAGCTGGCGCGCATCTATACCGCCTACCAGCAGCAGTGCGAGACCAACGGCCTGGTCGATTTCGCCGAGCTGCTGCTGCGCGCCCATGAGCTGTGCCGCGACAACCCGCAGATCCAGGCCCACTACCGCAACCGCTTCCGCCACATCCTGGTCGACGAATTCCAGGACACCAACACCCTGCAATACGCCTGGCTGCGGGTGCTGGCCGGCGAGCGCGGCGTGATCTTCGCGGTGGGCGACGACGACCAGTCGATCTATTCCTGGCGCGGCGCCAAGGTGGAGAACATGATCCGCCTGGGCAAGGATTTCCCGGGGCTGGAGACGGTGCGCCTGGAGCAGAACTACCGCTCCACCGGCACCATCCTCAAGGCCGCCAACGGCCTGATCGCGCGCAACGCCGGGCGCCTGGGCAAGAACCTGTGGACCGACGGCGGCGACGGCGAGCCGATCCAGCTTTATGCCGCGTTCAACGAGTACGACGAGGCCGAGTTCATCGTCGGCAGGATGAAGTCGCACCTGGACGGCCGCTGCCGCTACTCGGACCTCGCCGTGCTGTACCGCTCCAACGCGCAGTCGCGCGTGCTGGAAGAATCGCTGATCCGCAACCGCATCCCCTACCGCATCTACGGCGGCCTGCGCTTCTTCGAGCGCATGGAGGTGAAGGACGCGCTGGCCTACCTGCGCCTGGCGGCGAGCCGCGACGACGACGCCAGCTTCGAGCGCGCGGTCAATACGCCGCCGCGCGGCATCGGCAACACCACCCTGGAGCGCCTGCGCATGCTGGCGCGCGAGCAGAACATTCCGCTGTGGAAGGCCGCGCAAGGCGCCGGCAGCCTGCTCGGCCGCAGCGCCGGCAACCTCAAGGCCTTCCTCGAGCTGATCGACACGCTGGCCAGGGACATCGAGATCCATCCGCTGTCGAAGGCGATGGAGCTGACCATCGAGCGCTCCGGCCTGCGCCAGCACTACCAGAAGGAAAAGGGCGAGCAGGCCGAGTCGCGCCTGGAGAACCTGGACGAGCTGGTCAACGCCGCGCGCGGCTTCGAGCGGCCGCCGGAGGACGACGGCCTGTCGCCGGTCAATTCCTTCCTCGCCCACGCCGCACTGGAAGCCGGCGAGCAGCAGGCCGGCGCGGGCGAGGACTGCGTGCAGCTGATGACCCTGCATTCGGCCAAGGGCCTGGAGTTCCCGGTGGTGTTCCTCGCCGGCATGGAGAACGGCCTGTTCCCGCACCAGCGCGCGGTGGAGGACGGCAGCCTCGAGGAGGAACGCCGCCTGTGCTACGTCGGCATCACCCGCGCGCGCCGGCAGCTGTACCTGAGCTACGCCGAGGTGCGCCGTGTGCACGGCGTCGAGCAGATCGGCGCGCCGTCGATGTTCCTCAAGGAGATCCCGGCCGAGACCATCGTCGAGACCCGGCCGCGCGCCGGCATCCTGCGCCCGGCGTTCAGCACGCCCTCCCGCTCCTACGGCGGCGGCGGCGGCTACAGCTCCGGCGGCATCAGCTACGGCAACCGCGGCGGCGGCCGCTACGAGGCGCCGCCGCCGCGCACCCAGACCACCGCGGCGACGGCCGACACCGTGCCGGGGGGCTACAAGCTCGGCGGCCAGGTGCGGCACCCGAAGTTCGGCGAGGGCACCATCCTGGCCTTCGACGGCGACGGCGATCGCATGCGCGTGGAAGTGCGCTTCCGCGAGGCCGGCACCAAGTGGCTGATGCTGGCGCAGGCGCGGCTGGAAGCGCTATAACCGGGCCATGAACAAGGCCGAGTGGATCCTGCTGATCGTCATCGTCGCCGCGCTGGTGGGCCCCTTCGTCACGCTCAAGGCCCTGGCCGTGTTCCGCCAGCGCGGCAAGCTGCCGCCGGCGCAGCCGTACCAGGACGACGAGGACTAGTTTGTCATCCTGAGCGCAGCGAAGGATCGGTTTCCATACCCTGATTCAGAGTGACGGCACCAGATCCTTCGCTGCGCTCAGGATGACATTTGGACCTCGCAGGTCGGCTCAAGCCGAAGGCGGAGCCGACGCTTTGGCTCTGCGGCGCATGGCGGATCCGCCAAGCTTGATCCGACTTGCAGGTGAAGCCGCTATCCCGCCTTCACCTTCACCAGCATCCCCTTGATGCCGTTCTCGTCCAGCAGCTGCAGGGTTTCCTGCGCCTTGGCGAGGTTGGCCTGCGGGCCGATGCGCACGCGGAACCAGCTCTCGCTCTGGTCGATGGTGACCTGCTCGATTTTCGATTCCACCCCCAGCAGGGCCAGGCTGACGCGGCTGCGTTCGGCTTCCTCGCGGGTCTTGTAGGCGCCGACCTGGATCAGGTACTGGCCGGGCTCGGCGATCTCCGGCGTGGTCGGCTTGCCGGCCTTGGCGGAAGCGGCGGCGTCCTCGCGCGGGATCACCACCTCGTAGCTCGGCAGCATTTCGTAGAAGGCGTACTTGGACGGCTGCTTGGGCGGCAGCGGAATCGCCTTCTGCGGCTCGGGCTTGCCGCTCGCCGCGTTGCCCGCGGTGTTCGCCTGCGTCGCGCTGCCGGGCGCCAGCGGCGAGGGCTTGGCCGGGCGGTTGATCCAGACCCAGCCGATGCCGGCGGCGCCGATGGCCAGGCCCAGCATCAGCCCGGCGACCAGGCCGGGACCGTTGCCGCCGGAGCGGCCGCCGCCGTTGCCGCGGCGCGCCGTGGCGCCGCCGCGCCCATTGCCGCGGCCCGCGCCGCTGCCGCGGTTCTTGGCGTAGTCGCGCGGCGGCATTACATCTTCTCCGGCGCGGACACGCCGAGCAGGCCCAGGCCGTTGCGCAGCACCTGCTGCGCGGCCACCGCCAGGGCGATGCGCGCGTTGCGCAGGGCGGCGTCCTCCACCAGCAGCTGCTGCGTGTTGTAGAAGCCGTGGAACGCGGCGGCCAGCTCGCGCAGGTATTGCGCCACCAAGTGCGGCTCCATCAATTCGGCGGCGCCGGCGACGATGTCGGGGTAGCGCGCCAGCTGCGCGATCAGGCCCAGCTCGGAGGCGTCGGTGAGATGCGCCAGCGACGCCTTGGCCGCCGCGGCGTCCCAGGCCGGCAGGCCGCGCTCGGCCAGCTGGCGCAGCACGCTGGCGACGCGGGCGTGGGCGTACTGGATGTAGTACACCGGGTTGTCGTTGGTCTGGGCGCGGGCCAGGTCGATGTCGAACACCAGCTGCGAGTCGGCCTTGCGCGCCACCAGGAAGTAGCGCGTCGCGTCGCGTCCGACCTCGTCGATCAGGTCGCGCAGGGTGACGTAGCTGCCGGCGCGCTTGGAGATCTTCACCTCCTCGCCGCCGCGCATCACCGTCACCATCTGGTGCAGCACGTACTCGGGCCAGCCCTCGGGGATGCCGATCCCCAGCGCCTGCAGGCCGGCGCGGACGCGGGCGATGGTGCCGTGGTGGTCGGCGCCCTGCTCGTTGATGACGCGCACGTAGCCGCGCTGCCACTTGCTGACGTGGTAGGCCACGTCCGGCACGAAGTAGGTGTAGCCGCCCTCGCGCTTGCGCATGACGCGGTCCTTGTCGTCGCCGAACGCGGTGGTGCGCAGCCACAGCGCCTCGCCTTCCTCGAAGGTGTGGCCGCTCCGGATCAGGTCCCGCACCGTCTGCTCGACCTTGCCGTCGCTGTAGAGCGAGGACTCGAGGTAGTAGACGTCGAAGTGGACGGCGAAGGCCTTGAGGTCGAGGTCCTGCTCGCGGCGCAGGTAGGCCACGGCGAAGCGGCGGATCGCCTCGAGGTCGTCCGGGTCCCGGGCGGCGGTCACGTCCTGGTCGTCGGCCTTCACCGTCTCGCCGGCAAGGTAGGCCTGCGCCACGTCCCCGATGTAGTCGCCGCGGTAGCCGTCCTCCGGCCAGCCGGGCGCGCCGGGCTCGATGCCCTTGCAGCGGGCTTGCGTGGAGATGGCGAGGTTGTGGATCTGCGCGCCGGCGTCGTTGTAGTAGAACTCGCGGCTGGTATCCCAGCCCGAGGCCTCGAGCAGGCGCGCCAGGCTGTCGCCCACCGCCGCGCCGCGGCCGTGGCCGACGTGCAGCGGTCCGGTGGGGTTGGCGGAGACGAACTCCACCATCGCCTTGCGCCCGGCGCCGCGGTTGTTGCGGCCGTAGGCGGCGCCCTGGTCGAGGATCTCCGCCACCAGGCTCTGGAACGCGCCGGGGGCCAGGAAGAAGTTGATGAAGCCGGGGCCGGCGATCTCCACCTTGGCCACCAGCGGCGAGGCCGGCAGCGCCTGCACCAGCTCCTCCGCCAGCTTGCGCGGCGGCTTGCCCAGCGGCTTGGCCAGGGTCAGGGCGAGGTTGGTGGCGAAGTCGCCGTGCCTGCTGTCCTTGGTCGGCTCGAGGTTGATGAGCTCGGGCGCGGCGACGGTCGTCCCTGCCAGCAGGCGGTCGAGCGCCTGGCGCAGCAGGCTGAGGATTTGCGGTTTCATGTGGCTGCGCCGGCGGCGCGGAAAATATCGGTGCTTTGGGCGCGCATTGTAATACCTGCGCCCTGCTACGGGTCGGCCCTCAGGCCGGCGGCATGGACCGAAGCCGAGCGCCGGACTGCGGAAATCAGAACAAATCCGCCGGGTCCACGTCCACCGACCAGCGCAGGCGCCGCGCCGCCGGCAGGGCTTCGATGCGCGCGATCCACTCGTCGAGCAGCCGGTGCAGGGCGGCGCGCGAGGCGCCGCGCAGCAGCAGCTGGGCGCGGTGGTAGCCGGCGCGACGCGCCATGCCGGCCGGCGCCGGCCCCAGGGCTTCGATGCCCGGCGCCTGCGGCATCGCGCTGCGCGCCTGCCGCAGCAGCTCGAGCGCCTCGCCCTCGCGCTGCGCTTCGGCGCGCAGCAGGGCCAGGTGGGCAAACGGCGGCAGGCCGAAGTCGCGCCGCTCCTTCAGCAGGGCCTCGCAGAACGCCGGATAGCCGCGCTCGATCAGCACCCGCAGCAAGGGGTGCCCGGGCTGATGGGTCTGCAGCAGCACCTCGCCCGGCTGGCCGGCGCGGCCGACGCGGCCGGCCACCTGGGTCACCAGCTGGCCCATCCGCTCCAGCGCGCGGAAGTCGCTGCCGTAGAGGGCCTGGTCGACGTCGAGCACGCCGGCGAAGCTGAGGCCGGCGAAGTCGTGGCCCTTGGCCAGCACCTGGGTGCCGACCAGGATGTCGATGGCGCCGCTGCGCACGTCGCCGAGCAGGCGCTCCAGCTCGCCGGCGCGGCCGAGGCGGTCGGAGTCGAAGCGCTCGACGCGCTTTTCCGGAAAGCGCAGGCGCAGGGTGTCCTCGACCCGTTCGGTGCCCTGGCCCACCGGCACCAGCTCGGTGCCGCCGCAGTCCGGACAGGCTTGCGGCAGATTCACGCCGTGGCCGCAGTGGTGGCAGACCAGGCGGCGGCGCGCGCGGTGCACGGTCATCCGCGCGTCGCAGTTCGGGCAGGGCGCGACCCAGCCGCAGTCGTGGCACAGCAGCGCCGGGGCGTAGCCGCGGCGGTTGAGGAACAGCAGCGCCTGGCCGCCGGCGGCGAGATGGCGCTCCACCCCTTCGAGCAGCGGGCTGCTGAGGCCGTGCTTGAGCGGCTGGGCGCGCATGTCGATCACGCCGATGCGGGGACCGGCGGCGCTGAACACGCGCTGGCGCAGGACGATGTGGCGGTAGCGGCCGGCGCCGGCATTGTGGCGGCTCTCCAGCGCCGGGGTGGCGCTGCCGAGCAGGGCCGGGATGCGCAGGCGCTGGGCGCGGATCAGGGCGAGGTCGCGCGCCGAGTAGCGCAGGCCGTCCTGCTGCTTGTAGGAGACGTCGTGCTCCTCGTCGACCACGATCAGGCCGGGCCGGGCCAGCGGCAGGAACACCGCCGAGCGGGTGCCGACGATGACGTCGACCGCGCCGCGCCGCGCCCGCATCCACACCCGCGCCCGCTCGGCGTCGGTCAGCGCCGAGTGATAGGCGGCGACGCGCGCGCCGAAGCGGCGTTCGAAGCGCTCGGCCAGCTGCGGCGTCAGGCCGATCTCCGGCGCCAGCACCAGCACCTGGCGGCCGGCCAGCAGCGCCGCAGCGGTCAGGCGCAGGTAGATCTCGGTCTTGCCGCTGCCGGTGACGCCCTCCAGCAGGGTCGCGGAATAAGCTTCGGCCGCGGCCCCCAGCTGCTCGAGCGCCGCCGCCTGTTCCGCGGTGAGGGCCGGCGGCGTTTCCAGCGGCCCCGCCTCGCCGCCGGCCGCGGCGGCGAACAGCTCGACCCAGCCGCGCTCCAGCGCGCGGCGCAGCGGCGCGCCGGCCTTGGGCAGGGCCTCCAGCAGCACCGCGCGCGACAGCGGGCCCTGCGCCAGCTTGTCGAGCACGGCGCGCTGTGACGCGGCACGCGCCGGCAGCTCCGGCAGAGCGGCGCGGCCGGCGTCGCTCAGCCGCAGCAGCCGCGGCGGCTCCAGGAGCGGCGGCTCGGCGCCGCGGCGCAGCGCCGCCGGCAACGCGGCGGCCAGCACCTCGCCCAGCGGATGGTGGTAGTAATCGGCGGCCCAGCGGCACAGCGCGAGCAGCTCGGCGTCGAGCAGCGGCTCGGCGTCGAGCACGGCGCCGACCGGCTTGCACTCGAACTCCGGGGCCGCCACTTCCCGCGGCGTTTCCAGCACCACGCCGATCTGCTCGCGGCGCCCGAACGGCACCCGCACCCGCACCCCGGGACGCAGCGTCGCCGGGTCCGCGCCGGCCACGGCGTAGTCGAAGACGCGCCGCAGGGGCGCCGGGATGGCGATGCTGACGATCTTCACAGGGCCATTGTGGATAATTGTGTGGACAGAAAGCGGGGGCTTTTCAGGGTGTTGCGCGTGACAAGCTCATTAAAAATAGTTTCAACAATATAATTCTTTGACAATCAGAGTCTTACAACGTCTTTTTTAAGATGCGTCTGCGCCGCCCCTTGACCTGCCCGACGAACGCGCTACCTCGCCCCGTGTGCATAAAGACGCTGGACCAACGGAATTCCGGCCGCTCCGGCAATAGTGCGGAATCGCCTAACGGCGGGGTTTTCAGCCTCCGGCGGGACCGCTTTTCACCCGCCCCGCGGCCGCGGCGGGATGAGTCCGGCGGGCCTGAAGCATACGCTTCTGCAGCCGGCCGACCAGCCCGATCCAGGCCGGCGACAGCACCAGGGTGGCCGAGATCACGGCGATGACCAGCTGATACTCGAAGCTGGTGATCAGACCGCCCTGGCTGCCCACCGCCGCCAGCACGAAGGAGAACTCGCCGATCTGCGCCAGGTGCGCCCCGGCATAGAACGAATAGCGCCAGGGGTCGCCGAGGGCGTGGAAGATCAGGGCGTTGATGGCGGTGTTGCCGAGCAGCACCGCCAGGGTCAGGAACGCCACCAGCAGGGCGTGCTCGAAGATGAAGTCGAGCCGGACCAGCAGGCCGACCGAGACAAAGAACACCGCCACGAACACCACCCGGAACGGCTCCATGCGGTCCGCCACCCACTCGGTTTCGCGCGCCACGCCGACCAGCATGCCGGCCAGGAAGGCGCCCAGGCTGGCGGACAGCTCGAAGCCCTCGGCCAGGAGGGCGAAGCCCAGGCACAGGGCGAAGGCGGCGAACACCTGCAGTTCGCGGTCGCCGCGCAGGCGCTCGCTGAACGGCAGGCGCAGGCTGCGGCTCCAGACCAGCCAGGCCAGCAGCGCCAGGCTCAGGGCGCCGCCCACCAGCTGCAGCGCGATGGTTTCGCCGTCCACCTCCCCGGCGCCGAAGTAGTCGACCGCGATCAGCATCGGGATCACCGCCAGGTCCTGCGCCAGCAGCACGCCGAGCGCGTCCCTGCCGAGCTTGGCCTGGGTCTGCCCGGTCTCGCGCAGGTAGTTCAGCACCAGGGCGGTGCTGGACAGGCTGATGACGAAGCCCAGCAGCAGGATGCGCGGCGTGCTCCAGTGCAGCCACCAGCCGAGCAGGGCGATGCACAGCACGCTGCCGGCGACCTGGGCGGCGGTGCCGATGAAGGTGATGCGCCAGCGCGACAGCAGGTCGCGCGGGTTGTTTTCCATGCCGATGAAGAACAGCAGCATCAGCACGCCGAACTCGCCGATGCGCGACAGCGTGGTGCGCTCGGTCAGCAGGGCCAGGCCATGCGGCCCCAGCAGCACCCCGGCGGCGAGATAGCCGACCACGTGCGGCTGGCGCAGCGCGCGCGAGATGAAGGCCACCGCCAGGATTCCCAGCAGCGCGCCCACGATCTTCAGCATGAAGGGGTCGTAGTGCATAAAATGCCGCTTTGTTTACAGTCCTTTAGTGCGCCGGAACGCGAGGGCGTTCCCGGCTCCCGGGTTTTTTTCGTCAATCGGTGACCCGCATCACGGCCATGTCCGCCAGTCGCAGCGTCCGCTTCGCCCTGCCGGGCCTGGTGCTCGGCGCGGTGCTGATCGGGCTGGCCCCGATCTTCGTGCGGCTGGCCACGGTGGGGCCGACCGCCGCCGCCTTCTGGCGCGTGTTCCTGGCCCTGCCGGTGCTGTACGCCCTGCAGCAGCTCACGCGCGACCGTGCCGCGCCGCGGCCGGCGGAGAGCACGCGTTACCTGTGGCTGGCTGGCCTGGCCTTCGCCGGCGACCTGGCGGTGTGGCACCAGTCGATCCACCTCACCTCGGTGGCGAACTCGACCCTGCTGACCAACCTGGCGCCGGTGTTCCTGACCCTGGCGCTGCACTTCGGCTTCGGCGAGAAGCACGTGCCGCGCTTCTGGCTGGGCCTCGCGCTGGCCCTGGGCGGCGCGGCGGTGCTGATGTGGGGCAGCCTGCGCATCGGCCCGGAAACCTTCCTCGGCGACGCCTGCGCCATCGTCACCGCGATGTTCTACGCCGCCTACCAGCTGCTGGTCAGCCGCGGCCGCCAGCACTTTTCAGCGCTGGACGTGATGCTGCGCAGCTCTGCCGCCTCGGCGCTGGCGCTGCTGCTGATCACCCTGCTCGCCGGCGAGCCGCTGTGGCCGCGCACGGCGCACGGCTGGAGCATCCTGGTGGCGCTGGCGGTGATCTCCCATGTCGGCGGCCAGGGCCTGATCGCCTGGGCCCTGGCGCACCTGCCGGCCTCGTTCTCCTCGGTGGCCCTGCTGGTGCAGCCGATCGCCGCGACGGTCTTCGCCTGGCTGATCCTGGGCGAGGGCTTCGGGCCGCAGCAGGTGCTGGGCGGAGCGATCGTGATGGCCGGCATCCTGATCTGCCGGTTCGCCATGCCGGCGCAGCAGCCGCAGCCCGAAGCGGAGCGCGCCGGGGCGTAGGTTGCCGCTCAACCCGTATTCACCGCCCCCGGCACGTTGTAGTCGAAGCACTTCTGCTCCACCCGCTCGCTCATGCGCCAGCCCTGCGCGGTGCGCACGAACTTGTCGTGGTACCACAGTCCGAGGAACATCACCTGGGTCCTGCCCTCGCCCAGGTTCACCTGCATCGGGTTGAAGCAGATGATGGTGGAGCTGGCCCGGTCGCCCTCGATCTTCAGCGCGGCGTTGCCGACCATGTGGAAGTAACTGGGGAAGTTCGGCAGCACCTGCGCCAGCCAGGCCTTGATCTGCGGAAAGCGCCCGTCGATGCCGCCCATGGCGCGGTAGTCGATGTAGGCGTCGGGCGTGAACACCGCGTCGAGCAGGTCGAAATCCTTGGTGTCGATGGCGGTGGCGTAGTCGGTGAACAGCTGCTGGATTTCCAGGCGGTCGGAAATCTGCTGCAGGCTCAGCATGGGGCTCCTCCTCTGGTTATGGGCAGAGGATGGGCGCCGCGGGAATCCCTGGCTTCGTCCGTTTGGACGGCGGGAACAGCGCGCTCAGCAGAGCGAATTGATCGCCCGCATCACGTCCGAACGCGAGATCTGCCCCACCAGCTTGCCGTTCTCCAGCACCGGATAGCGGCGGTAGGACTGCGCCACGAACATGGTGGCCAGCTGCATCAGCGTCATTTCCGGATCGACGGTGACCACCTTGGTGCTCATGAACTGGCTGACCGGCCCGGCGATGCAGGTGTCCTGCGAGGCCACCAGGGCGACGCTGAGGCAGTCGCGCTCGGAGAACATGCCGACCACCTTGCCGTCCTTGTCCACCACCGGCGCGCCGGCGATGCCGTGCTGCACCAGGGTGTTCACCGCCCGCATCACTTCCATGTCGGGCGTGAAGGTGATGAGCTTGGTGCTCATGTAATCCTTCACCCGTGCAGAGTCCAGCGTGGCCATCGCCTGCTCCTGATACAGTGCGAAGCATGACATTACCGGCCCGGCGCGCCGGATACAACTGGGCGCGGGCGGGATCGGGGCCAAGGGATTCCGGAATGCGGCTTTTTGCAATCCCGCGTTCCTGCGCGGCATTTGCGCCGCCGCCCGCGGCAGCTCAGCGGCGCGGCAACACCGCGTGCAGCGATGCCCCATGCTGCCGCAGCCAGGCGCGCCAGACGGCGCTCTCCGGCATCTGCCGCACCACCAGGGTCCAGAACTGGCGCGAATGGTCGAGCCGGATGCGGTGGCACAGCTCGTGGATCACCACGTAGCGGAACACCTCGGGCGGCGCCAGCACCAGGCGCCAGTTGAGGCTGACGGCGCCGCGCGGAGTGCAGCTGCCCCACAGCGACTTCTGGTCGGCGATGCGCGGGCCGCTGTAGTCCACGCCCAGGCGCGCCGCCTCCTCGTCGAGCAGGCGCTGCGCCTGGTGCCGGGCCAGCTCGCGCAGGGCGCCGCGCAGGGCGTTGGCCAGCTGCGCCGGGTGGCTGCGCGCCGCCGGCGGGCAGAACAGGGTGATGGCGGGCGAGTCGCCGCCGTCGAAACGCACGCGCGGCCGCACCAGGCGCGCGGTGACGATCTGCACCGGCGTTTCCAGGCCGTGCAGCGGGATGGTGTCGGTGCCGTCCCAGCGCAGCGGCGCGCGGCGCGGCTCGGCGTCGCTGCGCAGGCGCAGCTCGGCGATCTTGCGGCGGATCCACTCTTCGCGCGAGCGCAGGAACTCGTAGGCGTCGCGCCTGGCGACGTAGCGCGGGATCACCAGGCGCACTTCGCCGTCGGGCCGCACCTCGATGCGGATGCTGCGCGCCTGCTTGCTGACGCGCTCGACCACCTGGATCGGCGGCAGCGGCCCCTGCAGGGGAATGGCGGTCATTGCGCCTGGAAGCCCGGCTGGCCGAGCTGGTCGATGGACTGCGGCACGCGCTGGAAGCGCGCGATGTCGTAGCCCTGGCGGTCGAGCCGGGCCAGCAGCTCCTGGTACTTGCGCTCGCCCATCTGCGGCGAGCGGGCGAAGATCCAGCCCCACTTGCGGTCGGGATAGCCGATCAGCGCGTACTGGTAGCCGGGGTCGACGTAGAGGATCTGGTAATCGAAGGACAAGGGCCAGAACGGCGAGGAGCGCCAGTGCGCGTTGTTGCTGCCGGCGACGACGCGGTCCTTCAGCGTCTTCTTCTCCAGCGGCTTGTCGAAGCTGGACTTGCGTCCGTAGTAGAAATCGTCGATGTCGCCGTCGGGACGCAGCACGTATTCGACGTAGCTGCCGACGTAGCCGGCCTCGGCGAAATAAGGGATGTTGGCGATGACGTACCAGCGTCCCATGAAGCGGTTCAGGTCCACCGCCGGCGCCAGTGTCAGCGGCGCGGCGGCGCGGGGGTTGTCCGGGGCCGTGGCGCACGCCGGCAGCAGCGCGCAGGCGGCCAGGCACAGGACGGTGGAACGTCGGATCATCGAGCGGTTCGAATCGAAGGCGGTGCAGCCGGGGGAGCCATTATCCTTGTTGCCGCGACGCAGTGTAGCGCGCGCGGGATGCGGAATTGTGTAACAGAACCCATGCCAGCCAGACGGAGTGCAGACCATCGGCGGCGGCCGCGGGTTCCGCGGCCTCAATCCTCGCGGTAGCCCATGCGCTCGAGCAGGCCGTCGAGCTCGTCGAGGCTGTGGAAGCGCAGCCGCAGTTCGCCCGCGCCCTTGCGGCCGGGGATGAAGCTGGCCGGGTAGCCCAGGTGCTCCGACAGCTGGCGCGCCAGGCGTTCCCAGTCCCCGCCGCGCTGGCGCGGCGCGCGCTTCTTCTCGGCCAGGCGCTGCTCGAAGGCGCGCACCGACAGGCGCTCCTTCTGGATCAACGCCGCCCAGCGCGGCTGCTCGGCCGGGTCCAGGCCCGCCAGCACCTTGGCATGACCCAGCGACAGCGCGCCCTCGTCGACCAGCTTCTGCACGCTCTCCGCCAGCGCCAGCAGGCGCAGGTGGTTGGTGACGTAGGCGCGCGACTTGCCGATGCGCGCCCCGACGTCCTCATGGGTCAGGGCGAAGCTCTCGCTGAGCTGGCGCAGGCCTTCGGCGGTCTCGATCGGCGACAGCGACTCGCGCTGCAGGTTCTCGATCAGGCCGAGGATGTAGGCCTCGCTGTCGGACAGGTCGTCGCGCACCAGCGCCGGGATCTCGTGCAGGCCGGCCTGCTGCGCGGCGCGCCAGCGGCGCTCGCCGGCCAGCAGCTCGTAGCCGCGGCCGTCGCTGCGCAGCACCACCGGCTGCACCACGCCGGATTCGCGGATCGACTCGGCCAGCTCGGCCAGCGCCGCCGGGTCGAAGCGGCGGCGCGCCTGGGTGCGGCCGGGGCGGATCAGGTCCACCGGGATCTGCAGCACTTCCTGGCGGCGCGGCATCAGGGCCGCGCCCCGGAGCGCAGGTACTTGACCTCTATGGAATAATCGAAAGTCACGATCACGAATAACCGAGAACAGCCGTGGAAGAACACTACCGCGCCATCATCCAGGCCCTGGGAGAGGATCCGCAACGCGAGGGCCTGCTGCGCACCCCGCACCGTGCCGCCAAGGCGATGGAATTCCTGACCCAGGGCTACCGCCAGGACATCCACAAGATCGTCAACGACGCCATCTTCACCACCACCAACAACGAGATGGTGATCGTCAAGGACATCGAGCTGTACTCCCTGTGCGAGCACCACCTGCTGCCCTTCCTGGGCCGCGCCCACGTCGCCTACATCCCGGACGGCAAGGTGCTGGGATTATCCAAGATTCCGCGCATCGTCGACATGTTCGCGCGGCGCCTGCAGATCCAGGAGAGCCTGACGCAGCAGATCGGCAACTGCATCCAGGACGTCACCAACGCACGCGGCGTGGCGGTAGTCATCGAGGCGAAACACCTGTGCGCGATGATGCGCGGCGTGGAGAAGCAGAATTCCTCCATGACCACTTCGATGATGCTCGGCGTATTCCGCGAGGACTCCCGCACCCGAACGGAATTCCTCACTCTAATCAGGAGGATGGCGCCCTAGGGCGTCCCTGGCGCCGGGCCGGCCGCGGCTGCATCCCCGGGCTTGGCGTTTTCGTATAATGAACACTGTAGAAATAGCCGCAGCCGCCGTCCCCGCCGGGGGCGCGGACCTCACTCGGGAAGCATCGGATCATGGGCAGCGCCGCACCACAAGCCAGTTTCGGAACCCCCAGCCAGATTGAAGTCCTGCTCGCGCTGGAGCCGTTCGTACGGCAGGAAACCGCGGCGCACCTGGAGCGCCGCAAGCTGTGGTTCCCCAACGACCTGTTCAGCGCCGACGCGCAGGAAACCGAAGAGGCCCGGCAGGATCTGCTGAAGGTCCGCGCCGATGCGCGCGGCCTGCCCGACACGGTGCGCGTGGCCCTGGCCCTGAACCTGCTGACCGAGGAGGGCCTGCCGCATTTCCACCGCCTGATCGCCACCCATCTCGGCAACGAGTCGCCCTGGTCGGACTGGAACAACCTGTGGACCGCCGAGGAGGACCGCCACGGCTGCGCGCTGCGCGACTACGTGCGCGACGCGCGCATCTTCAGGATGGGCGCGCTGGAGCGGCTGCAGTACCAGTACCTGGAAGCCGGCTTCAACCCGGACTGGCAGCGCGATCCCTACCGCCTGCTGGCCTACACCAGCCTGCAGGAGCGCGCCACCCAGATGGCGCACGCCAACACCGGCCGCACCTGCGCCCTGTACGAGCCGAAGATCCAGCGCATCCTGGCGCACATCTCCGGCGACGAGTCGCGCCACTACGCGTTCTACCGCGCGGTGTTCGGCGCGGTCCTGAAGGCGGACACCAACACGGCGCTCGGCTCGCTGCTGAAGGTGATGCCGGCCCTGGCGATGCCGGGCCACACCATCGCCAACTACGAGCACATGGCCGACGTGGTGCGCCGCGCCGACATCTACGGCCCGCGCCATTACCGCCAGATCGTCGAGGAGCTGCTGGAGTTCTGGGGCATCGGCGCCCTCACCGGCCTGTCGGCGGAAGGCGCGGCGGCGCAGGAGAAGCTGATGAAGATCCCCTCGCGCCTGCAGCGGATGAGCGACTACCTCGAGGCCAAGGCCTCGGCCGAGCGCAGCTTCAGCTTCGACTTCATCTACGATCGCGTCATCACGCTGTAAAACCGTCGCCAGCGCTGGGTCCAGTGGTCGGTGAACAACCGGGGCTTCGGCGGTCACTGACGACCAAGCACTGGCAAGCCACTACGTCACTGGAGTCCGGGTGAGCAAACGCATCTTCATCACCGGCGCCGGCAGCGGCCTGGGCAAGGCCTTGGCGCTGCGCTTCGCGCGCGAGGGCTGGCGCGTCGCCGCCACCGACGTCAGGCTGGATTCGGTCGAGCAGACGCTGAAGGAAGTGCAGGCGGCCGGCGGCAGCGGCTTCGCCATGGTCTGCGACGTCACCTCGGAGGAGTCCTTCGCCGCCGTCGCGGCGCGCCTGGCGGCCGAGTGGGGCGGCGTCGACGTCCTGGTCAACAACGCCGGCGTGGCGACCAAGGGCACGGTCGAGGAATCGCCGATCGAGCAGTGGCAGTGGGTGCTCAACATCAACCTGCTCGGCTGCGTGCGCGGCTCGCGCGCGGTGATCCCGCTGATGAAGGCGCAACGCGGCGGGCACATCGTCAACATCGCCTCCTTCGCCGGCATCGCCAACCCGCCGGCAATGGCCAGCTACAACGCCGCCAAGGCGGCGGTGATCTCGCTGTCGGAAACCTTGCGCCACGAGCTGGAGCCGGACGGCGTCGGCGTCAGCGTGGCCTGCCCGACGTTCTTCAAGACCAACCTCATCGCCAGCAGCCGCGGCGCGCCCGGCGGCCACGACGACCAGGCCGCGCCGCAGATGGAAAAGATCGTGCAGCGGCTGATGGAGAAATCCTCGTTCACCGCCGAGACCGTGGCCGACCTGATCTTTGCGGCGGTGCGCGAGCGCCGCTTCCTGGTGCTGGCGCAGGCCGACGACCGGCGCCAGGTGCTGATGAAGCGCCTGTCGCCGGAGATGTATCACCGCATGGTGCAGAAGGCGACGGCGAAGTTCATGGGGAAGAAGCAGTAGCCCGCCGTGAGTGATCCGTGTCGGTGGCTGATGCCGCGGGCGCGCCGCGCCCTTACCGACAAGCGGCAGCTGACGGCTGGCAACTGCCTCAGCGCCTGACCAGGAAGCCTTCCTGCGCTTCCTCCTGGCTGCGGCTCCACTCCACGTTCTCCACCCGGGCGGCGGGCGGGCCCTTGTGCAGGAACTCGCGGAAAGCCTCCAGGTCAGAAAGATTCGTCCCGCCGACCAGGCCTTCCACCGCGCCATCGTCGCGGTTGCGCACCCAGCCGCTGAGGCCGAGGAACAGCGCTTTGCCCTGGACGGCGGCCCGGTAGCCGACGCCCTGCACGCGGCCGGTCACCACGAAGCGGTATGATGGTTCCATGTTGCGGGCGGTATCCATCGATGAAGTTACCCATCCTAAGTCGTTTGCGTGACAGTGGCACCAGCGCCGGGACCGATGGCGCCGAGGGCGAGCGCTACACCCTCGCCGCGGAGATTCCCGGCCTGAAGCCGGGCAAGCCGCTGCTGCGCATCAACATCGAGATGCACAGCCATCCGCAGGGCGACGGCGAGCGGCTGCGGCTGCGCGCGCACTGGCAGGCCAACTTCGCCAGCGCGCTGGCCCCGGCGCTGGCCGCGCCGGCGCGGCAGCCGGAACCCGTGACGCCTTCGGCGGAACGGCTGCCGGCCGAGCGCGTCGGCCAGTGGCTGCGCCGGCGCCTGGACAACCCGCTGCTGCGCGCGGTGGCCGAGCCGCTGCTGCGCCACGACTTCAACTCCTGGGTGGAGCTGCGCGCTTCCACCGCCGACCTCGCCGGCGGCGCCGGCGCGCTGCTGCCGGAAACCGACCGGCTCAAGGCCCTGGGCATCGAGCCGAAGCTGAGCGACCCGAAGCAGGATGCGCCGCTGGCGCAATCCTGGGCCGGCAGCGCGGCCGGGACGCGGCCCGGTTTCGCCCAGGTCTCGCTGCTGCAGCTGGACAAGCGCCACCTGCCGCCGGCGCTGGCCAAGCTGCTTGGGTCGCGGCCGTTCCAGCTCGCCGCGGCGGTGGTCAACGTCATCGAAGAAGACCCCGCGGCGCCGCAGACGTAGGCCACACCGACAACCATGCGACGCCGATGACCGCCGACGCCGCATTCGAACCCGTCCAATCCACCCCGCCCAGCCGCGTCCGCGAGGTGTGGACCCTGGCGCTGCCCATCATCGGCGCCATGTCCTCGCAGAACGTGCTGAACCTGGTGGACACCGCCATGGTCAGCCGCCTCGGTCCCTCGGCGCTGGCGGCGGTCGGCCTGGGCAGCTTCATCAACTTCATGTCGTTCTCGGCCATCACCGGCCTGTCGGCCGCGGTGCAGGCGATGGCGGCGCGGCGCTACGGCGAGGGCCGGCTCGGCGAAACCGCGGTCCCGCTCAACGGCGGCATCTTCCTGTCGCTGGCGATCGGCCTGCCGCTGTCGGCGCTGCTGATCGCGGCGGCGCCATGGATCTTCCGCAGCCTCAACCACGACCCCGAGGTGGTGCGCCAGGGCACGGTGTACCTGCAATGCCGCCTGCTCGGCATCGCCGCCATCGGCATCAACTTCTCGTTCCGCGGCTACTGGAGCGCGGTGAAGAAGACCGTGCTGTACCTGTGCACGCTGTGCGGCATCTGCTGCCTCAACATCCTGCTCGACTGGCTGCTGATCTTCGGCAGGCTCGGCTTGCCGGCGCTGGGCGTGCGCGGCGCCGGCCTGGCCAGCGTGATCGCCGCCAGCTGCGGCACGCTGGCCTATTGCGCCTTCGGCTGGCGCCATGCGCGGGCGGCGGGCTTTTTCGCCGCCTTGCCCAGCTCGCGCCAGCTGCTCGACCTGCTGCGCATCGGCCTGCCGACCTGCCTGCAGCAGCTGCTGTATTCCGCCGGCTTCGTGGTGCTGTTCTGGATCGTCGGCCAGGTCGGCACCGACGAGCTGGCGGTCAGCAACGTGCTGGTCAACATCACCCTCACGGCGATCCTGCCGGCGCTCGGCTTCGGCCTCGCCGCCGCGACGTTCTGCGGCCAGGCGCTGGGCCGGCGCGACGTCGACGACGCCTACCGCTGGGCCTGGGACGTGTACCGCGCCAGCTGGTGGGTCTACGCCGCGATGGCGCTGCCGATGCTGCTGTTGAGCGAGCCGCTGCTGCGGGTGTTCTTCGGCTCCGGCCACGATGCCGCCGCCACCGGGCGGCTGCTGGCCATCGGCGAAGCGCCGCTGCGCATGATCGGCGCCGCAGTGGTGCTGGACGGCCTGGGCTTCGTGCTGATGCAGTCGCTGCTGGGCGTCGGCGCCAGCCGGCCGGTGATGCTGATCAGCGTGGGGCTGCAGTGGGGACTGTTCCTGCCGCTGGCCTATCTCGCCGGACCGGTGCTGCTGCTCGGCCTGCTGCCGATCTGGGGCCTGATGCTGTGCTACCGCGCGGCGCAGACCCTGCTGTTCATGGCGGTGTGGCGCTCGCGGGTGTGGGCGCGGATCGCGATGTAGCGCGATGCCGCGGCGGCCACGGGCCGCCGTGCCGGGACATCCAACAAAAAGGCCCGGAGCTTTCGCTCCGGGCCGATGATCTACAGCGGCCGCTTGAGGCTTAGTACGGCTGCACGCTGTTGCCGTTGACGTGCACGCGGGTGCCCTGCGCCAGGCCTTCGGCGCTGGCCACGGTGACGCTGCGCTGGCCGCCGGCTTCCATGTTGACCACCACCTGGTAGGCGGTGCTGGAGGTGACCTGCTTCTCGACCTCGCGGCCGGCCAGGGCGCCACCGAGCACGCCGACCACGGTCATCGCGGTCTTGCCCTTGCCCTTGCCGAACTGGTTGCCGGCGAGACCGCCGGCGGCGGCGCCGCCGAGGGTGCCGGCCCAGCCGGCTTCACCCGCCTTCTTCACCGGGGTGATCGAGGCGATCACGCCGCAGTCCTGGCACACCGGAGCCGGTGGCGGGGTGGCGGCGGCCTGCGCCTGCGCCGCGGCCAGCTGCTTCTGCTCGCGCTCGAGCTTGCGGTTCTCGGCCTTGAGCTTGGCCAGCTCCTGGTCGGCGGCGGAGGGCGCGGCGGGGGCCGGCGCCGGCGCGACGGCGGCCGGGGGCTGCTGCGCGGGCTCCCCCGGAGCGGGCTGCTGCGAGGGACCGCACGCCGCCAGCGCGGCGGCGAGGCTGAAGGAAACCAGGACTTTCTTGAACATTTGAATCTCCCTTGGGGGTTGCGGGGTGGCGGCAGATTAACAGCCGAAGCTGAACGGAACCTGTCTATCTCACGGCAGCTGAGACCTGCTTCTCAAAACGGCCTTTTTCCCGGCCGTGGCCGGTCCGGGCGCTATTCGTGCGCTCCTTGCTCGCGCGTGTCAAGGAAGCGCACGTCCGGCGCGCGCTCCATCGCCATCTGCAGGTTGACCGAGCTGGAAGCCAGGTAGACCAGATGGCCGGCGTGGTCGAGCGCCAGGCGCGCCTCGTTCTTGTCGCGGAATTCCTTGAGCTTTTTCGGATCGTCGCAGGACACCCAGCGGGCCGAGTGGATGTTGCCGGCCTCGAACTGGGCTTCGACGCCGTACTCGTCGCGCAGCCGGTACTGCACCACGTCGAACTGCAGCACGCCGACCGCGCCGAGGATGATGTCGTTGTTGATCAGCGGGCGGTAGACCTGGGTGGCGCCCTCCTCGCACAGCTGGTCCAGGCCCTTGTTGAGCTGCTTGGCGCGCAGCGGGTCCTTGAGGATGACGCGGCGGAACAGCTCCGGCGCGAAATTGGGGATGCCGGTGAAGCGCAGCGTCTCGCCCTCGGTGAACGAATCGCCGATGGCGATGGTGCCGTGGTTGTGCAGGCCGACGATGTCGCCGGGGAAGGCCTGCTCCACCGCCTCGCGGTCGGCCGCCATGAAGGTCAGGGCGTTGGCCACGCGCACCGGCGCGCCGAGGCGCACGCTGTACAGCTGCATGCCCTTGCGGTAGCTGCCGGAGCAGACCCGCAGGAAGGCGACGCGGTCGCGGTGCTTGGGATCCATGTTCGCCTGGATCTTGAAGACGAAGCCGCTGAACTTGCCGTCCTCCGGCGCGATGGTGCGCACCGCGCCGCCCGCCTCGGTGGCCTCGCGCGGCAGCGGCGACGGCGCCCACTCGACGAAGCCGTCGAGCAGCTCGCGCACGCCGAAATTGTTGATCGCCGCGCCGAAGAACACCGGGGTCAGCCGGGCGGCGCGGTACTGCGCCATGTCGAAGCCGGTGCCGGCCGCCTGCACCAGGTCGATCTCGTCGAGCAGGGCCTGGTAGCTGGCGCCGAAGCGCTCGGCCAGGCCGGGCGCGCGCAGGCCGTCGACCGTCTCGATCTCGCTGATGCGGTGCTTGTCGCCGGAATACAGGTAGAAGCGGTCTTCCAGCAGGTGGTAGACGCCCTTGAAGTCGCGGCCCATGCCGACCGGCCAGGTGATCGGCGCGCAGTGGATGCCCAGCACCTTCTCCACCTCGTCCAGCAGCTCCATCGGGCTGCGGCCGTCGCGGTCGAGCTTGTTGATGAAGGTGATGATCGGCGTGTCGCGCAGGCGGCATACCTCCATCAGCTTGATGGTGCGCGGCTCCACGCCCTTGGCGGCGTCGATCACCATCAGCGCCGAGTCCACCGCGGTGAGGGTGCGGTAGGTATCCTCGGAGAAGTCCTCGTGGCCGGGCGTGTCGAGCAGGTTGATGATCTTGCCGCGGTAGGGGAACTGCATCACCGAGGTGGTGATGGAGATGCCGCGCTGCTGCTCCAGCGCCATCCAGTCCGAGGTGGCGTGACGGCTGGCCTTGCGGCCCTTGACCGTGCCGGCGAGCTGGATCGCGCCGCCGAACAGCAGCAGCTTTTCGGTCAGGGTGGTCTTGCCCGCATCCGGGTGCGAGATGATGGCAAAGGTGCGGCGCAGGGCCGCTTGTTCGGCTGGGGTGCTCATGGAATGTGCGGCGGCCCACGGGGTCGCGCCAGGTCAGTACAGCGCAGGGGGCGCATTGTACCGTCCGCGGCCCTTCGCCGCTAAGGCCGGCCCCTTGCGGTTTTTCATGCAGTTGCGGATGCTGCGCCACCATGGACGGATCCAGCAGCCAGGACAGCCTCTACCGCCGCCTGCTCGGGGCCCGCTTCGACGGGTTGCCGCCCGCGGTGCGGCGCCTGCACCAGCCGGGCGCCCGCTTCGAAGCCGCCGGTGAATGCCGGGTCCAGCGCGGCGACAACAGCGTCGCCCGCATTCTCGCCGACAGCATGGGCATGCCGCCGGCGGCCGAACATCTGCCGCTGCGCTTCTCGATCGACTGCGATGGCGGCGCCGAGATCTGGCGCCGCGATTTCGGCGGCCACGTCTTCACCTCGCGCATGTGGGCCGAAAAGGGCGTGCTGTGCGAGCGCACCCCCCTGGCCACGCTGCGCTATGACCTGGAGGTGGAGCACGGCATCCTGCGCATGCAGCTGCGCCGCTTCTCCGGCCTGGGCCTGCCGCTGCCGCGCGGCATCTGGCCGACCATCGCCACCGCCGAAAGCGAGCGCGACGGCCGCTACTGCTTCGACGTGCGCGCCTCGATGCCCGGGATCGGCCTGGTGGTCCGCTACAAGGGCTGGCTGGTCCAAGCCTGAAGGCCGCTTCTCTCTTATAATCGGCCGGCCGCCGGGCGCGTCCGAATGGCCAGGTCGCAAGGGCCTCTAGCTCAATTGGTTAGAGCAGAGGGCTCATAATCCTTTGGTTCCGGGTTCAAGTCCCGGGGGGCCCACCATCTTGTAGCCTTACTCGTGAGGCGTGACGCTCCTGCAATCAGCGCAGCGGGCTGATCCAGGCCGGGAGCGTTGGAGCTGGCGGCGCGTTTACGGCTCTGAGCAGATCACGCCCGGAACACCAGCCGGTTCGCTTTCGATCGCGGTGCCCTCTCCACATCCGCGGCGGGTGAACCGCGCCGCCGTTGTTCCTGCGACGTCGCGCAACCCCGCCACTCGACACCGCGTTGCAACTGCGTGTGACATCGCACCGACAGCGATGGCGCCCGAGGCTCACCGTGTGCAGGCGCACGCTGACGGCTGAACGTTCTTTCGAACCGGCAGCAGGACGCCATTGCCCGCCGCTCTTGGGTTCACCGGGGAGAAACATGCTCGAAACAATCGCAACGCCGCTCTGCATCAACCACCGCTCCCATTGCGCGTGGCAAGCGATCCCATGAACCCCGTGAAACTGGCGGCGATCGCGCTGATCGCCGGCGGCGTGGCTGGACTGGCGTATGGCGGCTTCAGCTACACCAGGGAGACGCACCGGGCCGACATCGGGCCGCTGCATCTGCAGGTGAACGAGCAGCAGCACGTGAACATTCCCCTGTGGCTCGGCATCTGCGCCATTGCCGGCGGCGTGGTATTGCTGCTGATTCCGCGCAAGACGTGAGGACGGGCGCGCCCGGGTTGCCTAAGCCGGCGGCGCCACGGCCGGCGCTGCGGCTGCTGGCTTGCGGCCTGGGCCTGGGCGTCAGCGCGGCCAGCCTGGCGGAGGATCCCAAGCTCGACACCCAGGCGCAAAAGGAGGCCCCCACGGCGTTCGCCGCCGCGGGGCCCAAGCCGGTGCTGCAGTGGGGAGTCGGCGACGGCAAGAACTACGTGCTGCCGGTGTTCGAGATCATCAGCTTCGAATACTTCCTGAACCGCTACAACCACTACGCCCTGGACTCGCAGATCTACGGCTCGCCCACTTCAAACCTGAGCGAAAACTTGGGCCGCAAGTGGATCGTCGACAACGACAAGTTCTCCACTAACCAGTTCCTGCATCCTTACCAGGGCTCGATCTACCAGGGCTTCGCGCGCTCGGCCGGCCTGGGCTTCTGGGAAGCGACCGCCTACACCCTGGGCGGCAGCGTACTGTGGGAGGAGGCGGGCGAGCACACCAAACCCTCGATCAACGACCAGGTGGCGAGCGGCCTCAGCGGCAACCTGCTCGGCGAGCCGCTGTTTCGCATCTCCAGCCTGCTGCTGGAGAGCGGCGGCAGCGGCGGCCCCGGTTTCTGGCGCGAGCTGGGCGCGGCGATCATCTCGCCCTCCACCGGCATCAACCGCTTCGTCTTCGGCAAGCGCTTCGCCGGCGTGTTCCGCAGCCACGATCCGGCGGTGTTCACCCGCATCGACCTGGGCGCGAGCCTGAGCACGCACTACAGCTCCGACGTGAACGTCAGCCCCGACCCCGGCGCGCCGCCGGTGGCGCAGACTCTGAAACGCGGGCAGGCGAGCGCGGACTTCACCATGGCCTATGGCCTGCCCGGCAAGCCCGACTACACCTACACCCGCCCGTTCGACTACTTCCATTTCGAATTCACCGCCGCCACCAGCACCGCGTTCGAAAACGTGTTCAGCCGCGGGCTGCTCTACGGCACGACCTACGAGGCCGGCCCCGGCTATCGCGGCATCTGGGGCCTGTACGGCACGTACGACTACGTGGCGCCGCAGGTATTCCGCGTCTCCACTACCGCGCTCAATGTCGGCACCACCGGGCAGTGGTGGCTGTCGCGCACCATCGCCCTGCAGGGAACGACCATGGCCGGCCTGGGCTACGGCGGCGGCGGCGTGATCCACGGCACCGGCATCGCCAGGAGCGGCCCCAACGGTGACGGACTGCGCGACTACCACTACGGCATGGTGCCGCAGGAGATGCTCTCGCTGCGGCTGATCTTCGGCGACCGCATCTCGATCGACACCACCCTGCGCGACTATTACGTCAGCCACTTCGCGGCCACCGAAAGCGGCGGCTCGGAAAACATCGTGCGCGGCGACATCGCGATGACCGTGCGCGTCTACAATCTGCACGGCATCACGCTCAAGTACGCCGAGTCGCGCCGCGACGGCAACTACGACAACCAGCCGGCGTCGCACCAGAGCGTGGGGACCATCAGCCTTGGCTACGCTCTACTTGGACAGACCCACTTCGGCGCCGTGGACTGGCGGCCGAAGGCGGCCGGCGGCACGTAAGGGCCTGGAAGATTCGCTCGTGCGCAGACTGATATCCGTCTTGCTGCTGGCCGCTTCCGGCCTCGTCCCGGGCGTTGCTGCAGCACGGGAGAACAACGACCTGCTGGCGGGCGACGCCATGACCGTGGCCCTGCCGGTGGCGGCCTTCGGCATCGCCTGGCTCAAGGACGACGGCGAGGGCGAAAAGGAATGGCTGCGCGATACGGCCATCGACGGCGTACTTACCACCGGCCTGCGCTACGCTTTCAACCAGACCAGCCTAGGCCGGCGGCCGAACGGCGGCGGCTACGGCTTTCCCTCGGGTCATGCCAGCTTTGCATTCTCGCAGGCCGCTTTCCTGCAGGAGCGCTACGGGTGGAAGTTCGGCGTGCCGGCGCTGGCCGCAGCCACCGCGGTGAGCTACATCCGCGTGCACGAGGACAAGCATCATGTGCGCGACGTTCTGGCCGGAGGCGCGTTGGCCTACGGCGTGGCCCTGCTCACCGTGACGCCGTACCATGCGATCCACCTGGCGCCTATCGTCGGGCCGGATTTTCTGGGGATACGGTTCGAGCGGTCATTTTGAGGTTTGGGGCGGCGGGGCAAAGCGAGGCGGCACTGCGCATTTTTGCGGGCATCGCAGCAGCCGCTCCGGCGCTGCGGCGGCTGCCCTGGGTGTTCCCATTGGACGCGCCGACCATTTCGATCGCTCAGGCGGCCTCTTTCTCCAGCCTCTCTCTCGCCGTCCGCGCCCAGCATGGGTTGCGCCGATAATCCCTGCTCTGCTTATTGGGGCAGAAATGGGGGCACAATCAGCGATGCAGCGCTATGATGCCCTTGGAAATCAGAGGCATAGCGCAACAACGCGGTTGACTGCCCCGCCTCGCTGCGCAGCGCGCCGTTTCCGCCGGCCGCCACGGTGCGGCGTGGGCGCCCGCCGCCTTGCCGCTTGCCGCGGCTCTGGATCAGAGGCCCTAGTCGTAAGGCTCCCAGCCCTGGACCGAGGCCAGCGCGATGCCGCAGCCGGGGTGGAACCAGAGGCGGATGCTTTGCGCCGCAATCGCCTCGATGCAGGTCTCCCCGGCCTGGATGTCTTCGCGGCAGCCGGCGCAGGCGCACGACTCCCCGCAAGTGCCGCCGAGCATGCGGGAGCGGTCGACCCGGGGCAGCAAGCCGGCCTTGGCGCGGGCTCTGGTGCGTTGTTCTCGATCCATCGAAGTCGCAGGGTGGTCAACCCGAACTGGGGCGGAAATCACGCAGGCGCCCCTGGCGCAGGGTCGCCATCGGTCCGCGACGGACCTCTCAGCCGGAGTGCTCGAGCACCAGCGGCCGCCGCTCGGACGCGGCGCCGCGCTCCTCCTGCCAGGACTCGAACTGCCGCCGCCGCGGCCCGCGCTGCGGTTCCTCGAACAGGCGCGCCGCCTGCCGCAGCAGCTGTGCCTGCCAGGCGCGCACCAGGTTCGGGTGCACGTCGTAGCGGTCCGCATAGGAGCGGATCGGGCTGTCCTGGCGCAGGGACTCCAGCGCAACCTGTGCCTTGAATGCCGCCGAGTGGTTTCTTCTGGATCGCTTCAATGGCGTCTCCTCCGTCCGCCAGCGAACGGAACGTCATTACATTGAGCAGTGACACTATTACATCCGCTGCTGAGGCGGCGGCTTGCACCGGAAACGAATCGGTAACGATTGATAAGCGCTTGAATCGGCGGGTTGTTAGCGGATCGTGCAGTGCCGCAAATCCGCCGCGAAGGCGGCGGCGCGGCACCGCTTCCGCGACGTGTAGAATCCCTGCCGAGACCCGACAACCGCGACCATGCCAGGGCCCGCCGCGTGGACCATCACCTGGAAGACCGCCAGCTGGGCCCCGACGCGGCGGCGCGGCCCTCCGCCGCGCCGCGCTAGAGCTGACCGCCCATGGCCATTTCCCTGCCGCCGCCGGTCCCGCCCCAGCAGGCTCCGCTGGCCGAACTGCGGGCCGAGGCGAGCCAGCGGCCGTCGCTGCTGATCGACTACGGCAGGGTGCACCTGCGGATCTTCGGCAGCCCGCTGCTGCCGGAGCGGCGCCTGCGCGAGGCCGTGGCCGCCGCCGGCAACCTGTCCGACGCAGTGCGCGCCATCGGTTACAGCTATTACTCGGCCGGCTATCCCGCGACCCTGGTCAGCTATGCCGCCGAAAAAGCCGGCAGCGTCACGGTCTACGTGCGGGCCACCGCGGGCCAGGTCAGCCGGGTTTCCGGCAGCGCGCCGCTGCTGCATTACTTCGAGGACCTGCCGCAGCATGCGCCCCTCACCGACGCCCAGCTGGAGTCCGACCGCACCGCCGCCGACGCGCTCGCCGTGCGCGCCGGGCAGCGCTACCGGCTGTCCTTCACCCCCGCGGGCGGCGATGCGGTGGCGCTGGAACTGGCCGAGGCCGGCGCCGGCGAGTCGCAGACCACGGCCGCGGCGAGCTTCAACAATTACGGCAACCGCTATGCCGGCCCCTACCTCGCCAACCTGGGATTGCGCCAGGCTTTTTCCGGCGGCGACGAGCTGATGCTGACCGGCAGCAGCAGCGTGCGCTTCCTCGGCCTGGGCGGCGCCGACAGCAGTCCCTACCACGGCGTCGGCGGCGGCTGGACCCATGCCTATGGACTGAGCCAGGCCGGTTTCCAGGGCAGCTATGCCGATTTCCAGGAAACCGTCGCCGGCGTGACGTTCAAGGGCGAGCTGCACGAACTGGCCGCGAGCTGGCAGCAGATCCTCTACACCAGCTTCCGCCAGCGCCTGAGCGTGGCGGGCCGCCTGCTGCACGACCATGAGGCGCTGGGCCAGCCCGAGCAGCCGGCGTCGGTGAGCTGCGATCCGCTGAGCAGCCTGCTGGCCCAGCTGGGGCTGGCCGGCTGCCAGGTGGTGCAGGGTGGCGGCGACGCCTTCTCCGAAACCTACAACTCGGCCGAGCTGTCGCTGGGGTGGCAGTGGCGCGGCGCGGAGCAGCCCGGGATCGAGGTCCAGACCGGCCTGCTGCTGCGCAAGGGCCTGGGTTCCGGCGAGGCCCCGGGCAGCGGTGCCGACCTGTCCTACCTGCTGTGGCAGCCGTCGCTGAGCCTGCGCTACGGCCTGGGACCGAACTGGGGCCTGCTCGCCGCCGGTAGCGCGCAGTTCAGCGGCACGGTGCTGCCGCAGCAGCAGCAGTTCGTGGTGGGCGGGCCATACAGCCTGCACGCCTTCCGCGTCGGGGCGGCCACCGGCGACCGCGGTGAATCCGCCAGCCTGGCGACGGAGTGGAAACCGGACGCCGGGACCCTGGCCGGGCGCCTGGGGCTGCGCCCGCGGCTGTTCCTGGAATACGCCTCGGCGCGGCACCGGCGGCCGGCGCTGGGCGAGCCGGCCGGCACCGTGAGCCTGGCCGATGCGGGCGTATCACTGGACCTGCAGCCACTGCCGCAGCTGGGCGCGAGCCTGTCGCTGGGACGGCCGATCGTCAAACAGGGAGCGCAGAACAGCCCGGATCAGCTGCAGACCCGGCTGCTGTTCTTCCAGCTGGCGGCGAAATTCTAGGGGCTAGCTGCGCCGTTCGGCGCTGGCCCCGCTGTGGCCGTCGAACACCGGCGGAATCGGGATCGAGATGTTGCCGGGACCGCGGATCGGCCGGATGCTGGTGCCGCTGCCGAAGCCGTCGAGGCCCGGCAGGGTCGAGCCCGCGGACGCGGCGCCGCCGGCGGCGGACGCGGTGGGCAGCGTGGACGGGACGGCCGGCAGCGCCGGCAGGGTCGAGCCGGTCGCCACGGCGGGCGTGGCGACGGCGGTCTGGCCGGCGGGGGCCGCCGGCAGCGCCGGCAGGGCGCCTGCGGCGAACGCGGCGGAGGACACGACAAGGCCCAGCAGCGCGCTGCCGCCACGGAACATCGCCTGGTGCTTCATCTGGCCTGCCTCCCAACCGCCTTGCCGGCGGTGATACATGCTAAATCAGGGCCGCCGTCGCGGCCACTACCGGCGGGCGGAATTGAGCTTTCCGCCCTGCGCCAGCAGGGCGGCGCCCTGCTGGCGCAGGTAGTCGCGGTCTTCGTCATGCGAGCCGGCGATGCCCGACATGGCCGCCGCCAGCTGCCGGCGCTGCGCCTCCGACGGCCCGTCGAGGTAATCCATCTCCGCCTGCAGCAGGGCCAGGCGCGCCGGCCAGTCGTTGCCCGGCTCGACCGAATCGAGCGCCGCGGCCGCCAGGCCGCCGGCGGCGGCGCGCGCTTCGGCGACATGGCCCAGGGCCACGTCGGCATAGGCCAGCATGTAGGCGATCGCCTGGGTGGTCGGCGCATCCTTGCCGATGTTGGCCTGGGCCTGCTGCAGCGCCTCGCCCAAGCGGGTGCGCGCCTCGGCGTAGCGGCCGGCGCGCTCCAGCACGTAGCCGAGGTTGAAGGCCTCGCCCAGGGTGCGCTGGTGCTGGGCGCCGCGCAGGCGCGCGGTCAGGTCGTGGGCCTGGGTGAAGACCTCCACCGCCCGCGGCCAATCCTTGCGGTTCATGGCCCAGAAGCCGAGCTCGTCCAGCGCCTGCACCTTGTGCACGTTGTCCGGCCCCAGCGCGCGGTCCAGGGCCGGCAGCGCCTCCTCGATCAGGGCCTCGCCCGCCGGGTCCGGCGGCGACTGCGTGTCCATCGCCTCGGCCAGCTCCAGCTTGTCGATCAGCACCTGGGTGTGGGCCGGGCCGAAAGCCGTCTGGTCGGCGGCGAGGCGGTCGCGCATCACCGCCACCGCCTTGGCGGCATCCCCGGTCTGCTCCAGGGTGAAGGCGTAGTCCTTGCGCAGCGCGGCCAGCAGCTCGAGGCTTTCCTGCGGCAGCTCGGTGGCGTCCTGGGAACGCTCGGCCGCGGCCAGGGCGGCCTCGTCGTACTTGCGGGCGGCGCGGTAGTCGCCGGCCTGGATGGCCAGCTTGCCGCGCACGAAATTCAGCAGCTTCTGGATTTCCGGCGAGCTGGAGGGCGCTCCGCTCAGCGCCGCCTCGATCTGGCCGAGGCGGTCGGTGGCCGGCTTGATCTGGCCGTCGTCGATCAGGCTCACCACGCGCAGGATGTCCGCCGCCACCGCCTCGCCGGCGAGCGGGCTGCCGAGCCGGCGGAACAGGTCGGCGGCACGGGCGTATTGATCGGCGGCCTCGGCATAGACGCCGATGTGGCTGTAGGCCCGCGCCGCGGTCATGTGCACCACCGCCGCCACCTGCGGCTGGTCGGCCAGCTTGCGGTCGATGTCGGCGGTGGACTTGCGCACCGCTTCGAGCACGGTGACATCGCGCTTGCCGGTCAGCACCGGATCGGCGGCGGACAGCAGATCGCTGACCAAGAAGCCGTTGATGACCTCGGCGCGCTCGCGCTCGGCGTCGGCGGTGCGCTCGGCCTGCACCGCGCGGTGCAGGTAGACCGCGCCGGTCGCCACGCCGACGATCACCGACACCGCCAGGCCCAGCACCCAGGGCTTGCGCGCGCGCGCCAGCTCCAGCTGGCGCCGCAGCTGCGCCGCGTCCCGCGCCGCGGCCTGTTCGGCGATGACCTGCTGCCGGCGCTGCGGCAGGCTTTCCAGCCGGGTGGCCAGTTCGAGCGCGGTCTGCATGCGCCGCGACGGGTTGCCGTGCGTCGCGGCGGCGATATCCTCGCGCAGCAACGGGTCGTCGATGTCGTGTTCCCAGCCGGTGGCGAGCGGCTTGCGCAGGTCGCCGACCAGCAGCTGGTACATCAGGATGCCGAGCGCGTAGACGTCGGCCGATGGCATCGGCAGGTGCCCGGCCAGCACCTCGGGCGGCATGTACAGCAGGGTGCCGGACTGGGTCTCGCCCAGCGCCGGGAGGGTGGCGCCGAGCCGGGTCATGCCGAGCGCCTCGAGCCGCTGCGGGTCGAGCATGCGGCCACAGCCGAAATCGGTGAGGCGCACCCGCCAGCCGGTCCCTTCCGGCTCGATCAGCAGGTTGCTCGGCTTGAGGTCCTTGTGCATCACGCCGACGGCGTGCGCGGCGGCGACCGCATGCACCGCCTGCAGCAGCAGGCCGAGGCGCTGCTCGCGCGGCATCTTCTCCAGGTTGCCGCCGTCCTCGGCCCACTCCAGCCAGTTGCGGCCGCCGTACTCGCACTCGAGGAAGAACGGCGGCTCCTCGAAGTTCCACTCCGACAGCCGGATGATGCCGGGGTGCGAGCCGGCCAGCTCGAGCAGCACCCGCGACAAGGTGGCCTCGCGCTTGAGCGCCGCCAGGCGGTAGCCGCTGTGGGCGAACTTGAACACCTGCGTCTGGCGCGTCTTTTCGTGCTGCGCCAGCCACACGTCGGAGCCGTCGGCGCTCGCCAGCAGGCGCTCCAGCTTCCACTGCGGCCGGCCCGGCACCGCCTCGCCGGCGCGCAGCCGCAGCTGCGGCTGCTCCTCGCGCTGCACCGCCTTGCGGGTGGCCGGCGCCATGAAGCGGTAGCCGACCCGGTGCACGGTGACGATCACGCGCTGGTCGCCGTCGCCGATGGCCCGGCGCAGCTTGCTGACGGCGTTGGTCAGGGCCTTCTCGACCACGATCACGCCGGGCCAGAGGAAAGCCAGCAGCTCCTCCTTGGTCACCACCTCGCCGGCGTGGCGCAGCAGCAGGCCGAGCATTTCCAGGGGCTTGGGCTCGATCTCGACCACCGCCTTGCCGACGCGCAGTTCCCAGCGGCCTTCGTCGAACACGACGTCGCCGAAACGCCAGATGTATTCGGCGTCGGCCTCCGCCTTCGGCAGCTCGGCTTGCGCCTCCGCCCCCGGCCGCGTCGTCGTCAATTGGTCCATGCCGTCTGTTACAGGTCTAAAAGCTGTCGAGAGCCGATGGGTCTGTTGGCGTGGATTCACTTCTCCGGGGGGCTTGCGCATGCCCTGGCGGCTCCCCGTCACGGCACATTCCTGGTGCCTTGTAAAGGGAAATTAACACACATCCGGGGCCGCGATCTGTCGTCTGTTTTCACCGTACTGCCATCCAAGGTTCGCGGATCTGCCATCCCGGCTTCGCCAATCTGCCATCCGGGCTGACTAACCTCGCCGGATTCGCGCCAGCCGGCGTCTCTCCGGGACCCGTCCCGACGCAGGTCAACTTGGAAATCGCACGATATCTGGTCGCAGCCGTCCTCGGGCTGCTGCTGCTCCGCAAAGCCACTATCCGCCTCCAGCTCTCCCGCGCCAAGCACCCCTCGCTGAGCGGTCATTCGAAGATGTCCCGGCGGATGGCGCGCCTGACCCGCTTCTTCGACTACGCCGCGGACCGCTACTTCTCCTCCGACCTGGCCCCCGCGGACGTGGCGGCCCGGCGCCGCGCCGGCATGGAGCGGCTGCGCGCGCAGCTGGCCTCCCGGGCGCCGGAGACGCTGCGCTACAGCCGCTCGCTGGAGAACGCCGTTTCCGACGTGCAGTTCACCAGCCAGTACCGCGTGCCGTTTCCGTTCCGCAGCCTGCTGCCGGCCGAGTTCAAGTACGGCAGCATCGTCACGCAGACGCGCGGCACGCAGCTGTGCGACCTCGACGGCAACTGGAAGTACGACGTCTCCGGCTCCTACGGCGTCAACGTCTTCGGCTACGACTTCTACAAGGAGTGCATGGCCGAAGGCTATGCCCGCGTGGCGCAGCTCGGCCCGGTGCTGGGCCCCTACCACCCCCTGATCCGCGACAACGTATTGGCCCTGAAGGATATCTCGGGGCTGGACGAGGTCTCGTTTCACATGTCGGGCACCGAGGCGGTGATGCAGGCGGTGCGCCTGGCCCGCTACCAGACCGGCCGCACCCACCTGGTGCGCCTGTGCGGGGCCTATCACGGCTGGTGGGACGGCGTGCAGCCGGGGGTGGGCAACCAGCGCAAGGTCGACGACGTCTACACCCTATCCGACCTGAACCCCAGGACGCTGGCCGTCCTCGACTCGCGCAAGGACATCGCCTGCGTCCTGATCAACCCGTTCCAGGCGCTGCACCCGAATGCCGACGCGCCGGGCGACGCTTCGCTGGTCAACAGCGAGCGCCGCACCGCCTTCGACCGCGCCGCCTACAGCGCCTGGCTCAAGCAGATCCGCGAGGTCTGCAGCCGCCGCGGCATCGTGCTGATCTTCGACGAAGTCTTCGCCGGCTTCCGCCTCGGCTACCGCGGCGCGCAGGAGTACTTCGGCGTGCAGGCCGACATGGTCACCTACGGCAAGACCCTGGGCGGCGGGCTGCCGGTGGGCGTGCTGTGCGGCCGCGCCGGGCTGATGAAGCGCTTCAAGGCCGAGCAGCCGGCGAACATCTCCTTCGCCCGCGGCACCTTCAACTCGCACCCGCACGTGATGGCCTGCATGGCGGTGTTCCTGGAACGCATCCGCCAGCCGGACATCCAGGACATCTATGCGAAAGCCGACGCGCTGTGGAACGGGCGCGTCGCCGGGCTCAACGCCGCGCTGGAAGCGGCCGGCCTGCCGGTGCGCGTGGCCAACATGCACAGCATCCTCACCATCCTGTACCGCGTGCCCTCGCGCTACAACTGGATGTTCCAGTTCTACCTGCGCGCCGAGGGGCTGGAGCTGAGCTGGATCGGCAGCGGCCGCCTGATCATGAGCCTCAACTACCCGGACGCGGACTTTGCCGAGGTGGCGCGGCGCTTCGTCGAGGCGGCGCGGCGGATGCAGGCGGACGGCTGGTGGTGGACCGCGCCGCACCTGACCAACCGGTGGATCAAGCGGCAGATGCTCAAGGACATGCTGGCGGCGCGCTTCGGCCGGCGTGGCACCCCACCTTCGCCGCTGCCGGCCGCGGCCGCCGCGGCCCCGGCCGAGGAGATGCACTGACATGCCCCATCGCAGCAGTCTGGAACACTCCTCCTTCCGCGACGAGCTGCACGCGGAGTTCGCCCGCTACCTGATGGTGGAAGCGGCGCGTTTCCCGCGCGCCGAGTCGCTGCGCATCGACTTCCACTGCCACGACCGCAACAGCGACGTGCCGGACGAGCTGTGGGGCCGCATCCTCAGCCTGCCGGAGACCTGGCTCAAGCCGGGCAAGCTGGTGAAAGTGCTGCGCGCCAACGGCAGCGACGTCATCACCGTCACCAACCACAACAACGCGCGCTCCTGCTGGAAGCTGCTGAACAAGGGCCACGACGTGCTGGTCGGCGCCGAGTTCACCTGCTTCTTCCAGGAATACGACCTCTACATCCACGTATTGACCTTCGGCTTCACGCCGGAGCAGGAAGTGGTGCTCAACCGCAAGCGCCAGGACGTGTACGAGTTCCTGCGCTACGTGGCCGAGCACGACATCCCGGTGATCATGCCGCACCCGCTGTACTTCTATACGCGCAACCCCGGCATCGGTCCGGAGCTGTTCGAGAAGCTGGCGGTGCTGTTCCAGCGCTTCGAAGTGCTGAACGGCCAGCGCGACGTGTGGCAGAGCATCCTGACCCTGCACTGGGCGCGCGGCCTCGACCAGGAGAAGATCGAGCGCTACGCCTTCAAGCACAAGCTCAACCCGGCCGACTTCGGCGTCGACCCGCGCCGGCCCAAGGTGCTGACCGGCGGCTCGGACGATCACCTGGGCGTGTTCGCCGGCCAGTGCGGCTCCTGGCTGTGGGTGCCGGACCTGGCGCAGCGCCGCCAGAACACGCCGCTGTCGCAGCTGGCGCTGGAGGCGATCCGCGCCGGCAACATCGCGCCGTTCGGCGACGTCGGCGAGAACCAGAAGCTGGGCATCGCCCTGCTCGACTACTTCACCCAGGTCGCCACCCGCATCGAGGACCCGGGGCTGCTGCGCATGGCGTTCCACCGCGGCGAGCTGTCGGACAAGCTGGCCTGCTTCGCCATCGCCAACGGCCTGCTGGAGATGAAGAAGCACAAGAAGACCCAGCTGTTCGTCTCCGCGGTGCACGACGCGCTGCACGGCAAGCGGCCGAAATGGCTGATCCGCTGGAACGTGTCGAAGGACTATCGCTTCTGCGTCAAGCACCTGGAAAAGATCGCCGCGGCGCACGGCGGCCCGCCGGAGCGCTTCGTCGCCACCGTCAGCAACTCCCTCGACGAGCTGTTCACCGGCCTCAACGAGCTGATGGTCCGGCGCGTCAGGAAGGCGGCGCCCAAGCTCGGCGGGGTGCTGCCGGCCGACCTGTCGACCGAGTCGCTGACCCGCAACTTCGAGCTGCCGGTGCAGATCTCGGCCCTGCTCTCCGACACCACGCCGAGCAGCCGCAGCGGCCACCGCCTGCGCGAGCTTGCCGATGACCTGGTGTTTCCGGCGCTGATGACGGCGGTGCTGGCCGGCTCGCAGGTCGCCAGCACCCGCGTGCTGTACAAGAACCGCGAGTTCCTCAACAGCTTCGCCCGCAACCTCGGCTACGCCCACCACCCGCAGCGCGCGCTGTACCTGACCGACACCCTGCGCGACAAGAACGGCGTGTCCAATTCGCTGTCCGGCAAGCTGGCCGAGATCCAGCGCAAGGACCTGCCCCTCGACTTCCTGATCTGCCATGCGGACGCCACGCTCGAGCCGCACCTGCACGTGGTGCGGCCGCTGGCGCAATTCAGCTTCCCCTCGCTGGGCGAGCAGGAGTTCCGCATTCCCGACCTGCTGCAGGTGGCGCGCGCCTTCTACCGCGGCGGCTACGACCGCGTGGTCTGCTCCACCGAGGGGCCGATGGTGCTGGTGGCGCTGTTCCTGAAGTACATGTTCAACGTGCCGGCCTATTTCTTCATGCACACGGACTGGATGGACTTCGTCAAGCACACGACGAACCTCAATCCGCATGAGCGCGACCGCGTCCGCCGCGTGCTGCGCGCGCTGTACCACCAGTTCGACGGCGTGTTCGTGCTCAACACCGACCACCGCGCCTGGCTTACCGGCCACGCCATGGGCCTGCCGGAGGAGAAGGTGCTCCTCACCGCGCACCACACCGAGGCGCCGGCGCAGCACGTGGTGCCGGTGCGCAAGTCCGAGCTGATCCCCGGCGCCACCGCCGCGACCCCGGTGCTGTTCTACGCCGGCCGCATCAGCAAGGAGAAGGGCATCCTCGAGCTGCCGCAGATCGTCCGCCAGGCGCGCGCGGCGATCCCCGATCTGAAGATCGTCATCGCCGGCTCCGGTCCGGCCGAGCGCGAGCTGCGCGAGGCGCTGCCGGAAGCCACCTTCCTCGGCTGGGTGCCGCGCGAGCGCATGAACCAGCTCTACGCCGGCCTCGACCTGTTCGTGTTCCCGTCCAAGTTCGACACCTTCGGCAACGTCATCCTCGAGGCCAACTCGCAGGGCATGCCGGTGCTGGCCTACAGCTGCAAGGGCCCCAAGGACATCGTGCTGCACGGCCGCAACGGCTACCTGGTCGACGACACCGCGCAGATGGCGCAGCAGGTGGTGGCGCACTTCGCCAACCGCGACGGCCACGCCGCGATGCGGCGCGAAGCGCAGCTGCGGGTGGCCGACTACCAGGCCGAGCCGATCATGCGCCGCTTCCTCGGCGACATGGGCCTGGCCTATCCGGAGCTGGCCGACGCCCGGCGCTCCGCCGCCTGACCGGAAATCCGCACGCCATGTCCGCCGCGCTCCGCTCCCTCAGCCAGCAGGAACAGCTCAACTTCCTGCTGACCAACCGCATCCCGCGGCGGGCGCTGACCAACTTCGTCGGCTGGTACAGCCGCCTCGAGAGTCCCTGGCTGACCCGGATTTCGATGAAGGCCTGGCAGATGCTGGCCGACGACCTGAACCTGGACGAGGCCGAGAAGCAGGAGTTCACCAGCCTGCACGACTGCTTCACGCGCCGCCTCAAGCCGGGCGCGCGTACCGTCGACGCACGCGCCAACGTCCTCGCCAGCCCCTGCGACGCCGTGGTCGGCGAGTGCGGGCCGATCGCCGGGACCACGGTGTTCCAGGCCAAGGGCTTCCCCTACGAGATCGGCGACCTGATCCCCGATCCGGCGCTGCAGGTCCGGTACCGCGACGGCTGCTACGCCACCCTGCGCCTGAAGTCGAGCATGTACCACCGCTTCCACGCGCCGACCGACTGCACGGTGGAGGAAGTGCGCTACATCTCCGGCGACACCTGGAACGTCAACCCGATCGCGCTGCAGCGCATCGAGAAGCTGTATTGCCGCAACGAGCGCGCCGTGGTGCAGCTCAGCGACACCGGCACTTCCGGCAGCGTCTGCCTGGTGCCCGTTGCCGCGATCCTCGTCGCCAGCATGAAATTCCACTGCCTGCCGGACAAGCTCGACCTGCGCAAGGGGCCGAACCGCCTGTACTGCTACGCCCGCTACCGCAAGGGCGAGGAGATGGGCTACTTCCAGCACGGCTCGACCATCATCGTTTTCGCCACCAGCAACCATGCCCTGGCCGAGGGCATCGAGCAGGGCCGGACCATCCGCATGGGCCAGGCCCTGATGACCGATACCGCCATGCCGGCGGCGTGATTCGCCGGATTTTTTCACCCCAGGAGCCACCACCATGACCTTTCTCGAAGAGTTGCACCAGCAGCGTTGGGACGACCACCGCTACTACCACCACAGCCGCATCAACCAGGCCCTGCACCTGTTCAGCGCCTGCTGCTTCCTCACCAGCTACGTGGTGATGTTCTTCAACCCGGTGCTCGCGGTGATGGTGGGTTGGCTGCTCGCCATGCTGTTCCGCCAGGTCGGCCATTTCTTCTTCGAGCCCAAGACCTACGACGAGGTCAACCAGGCCAGCCACGAGTACAAGGAGAGCGTGAAGGTCGGCTACAACCTGCAGCGCAAGGTCGTGCTGCTGAGCATCTGGTTCCTGGTGCCGTTCGTGCTGTGGTACCAGCCGCGCCTGTTCGGCTTCTTCGACGATGCCGAAGTGGCGCGTGGCCTGCTCTACAACACCTCGATCCTGTGGCTGTTCGTCGGCATCGGCGCGGTGGTGTTCCGCACCGTGCAGCTGTTCTTCGTCAAGGGCGTGCAGTCCGGCCTGGTATGGGCGACGAAGATCCTCACCGACCCGTTCCACGACATCAAGATCTACCACAAGGCGCCCTACTACCTCGCCAAGGGCGAGATGTACGACGACATGACCGAGTGGTACGCGCCGCGTCCGGCGCAGACGGCATAAGCAGACCAGGCCGCGGGGCGGCTCACGCTCCGGTGGCGGCTCGCCGCCCCGCGGTCGATTGCTTCACCGGTCAGTCCCGGGCATCGAAGGACCGGGGCTGATTCTCCGCCGCGCTTGCGGATGAGAGCGCTCAGGGCGGGGGCCACAGCGCGCCGCGGCCGACGGCGCCGACGTCGCTGATGCCGGTCAGCGCCATGCTCACGTCCAGCTCCCTGCGGATCAGCTCCAGCGCCAGGCGCACCCCTTCCTGGCCCAGCGCGCCCAGTCCATAGAGAAACGCCTTGCCGATGAAGGTGCCGCGCGCGCCCAGCGCCAGCGCCTTGAGCACGTCCTGGCCGCTGCGCACGCCGCTGTCGAACAGCACCTCGGTGCGATGCCCCACCGCTTCGACCACCGCCGGCAGCGCGCTGATCGAGGACGGTGCGCCGTCGAGCTGGCGCCCGCCGTGGTTGGAGACGACGATGGCATCGGCGCCGCTGTCCACCGCCAGCCGCGCATCCTGCGGGTCGAGGATGCCCTTGATGATCAGCTTGCCGGGCCACTGGCCGCGCACCCAGGCCACGTCCTTCCAGCTCAGGGAGGGATCGAACTGGCTGGCGATCCACTGCGCCAGGGTGCTGAGGCCGCCGCCCGCCGCCCTGGAGGCGGCGAGGTTGCCGAAGCTCCTGTGCGGCGTGCGCAGCATGCGCCAGGCCCAGGCCGGCTTGCCGGCGAGGTCGAGCAGGTTGGCGAAGCTCAGGCGCGGCGGCACGGTGAGCCCGTTCTTCAGGTCGCGATGGCGCTGGCCCTGGATCTGCAGGTCGGCGGTGAGCATCAGCGCGCCGCATTGCGTCGCCTTCGCCCGCTGCAGCAGCTCGGCGCTGTAGCCGCGGTCGCGCATCACGTAGAGCTGGAACCAGAACGGCTGCTCCACCGCGGCACGCACCGCCTCGATCGAACAGATCGACATGGTGCTGAGCGTGAACGGCACGCCGAAGGCCTGCGCCGCGCGCGCCGCCAGGATCTCGCCGTCGGCGTGCAGGATGCCGGTCAGCCCGGTCGGCGCCAGCGCCACCGGCATGGCGCAGTCCTGCCCGGCCATGCGGCAGCGCAGGCTGCGCGTGCTGACGTCGATCATCACCCGCTGGCGCAGCCTCAGCGCGTCGAGATCGGAGCGGTTGGCGCGGAGCGTCAGCTCCTCGTAGGAGCCGCGGTCGGCATAGTCGAAGATGGCGCGCGGCGCCCGCCGGCGCGCGAGCCGGCGCAGGTCCTCATTGCAGGTGATGACGGGCATCGCTGCGATCCGTGCGGGCCTGGCCGACTATCCCGCGCCATCCGCCGGGTCGCAAGTGCCGGCTCGCCGGCGGTCATGCCGGCGCAGGCCGGCATGACCCCCACGTTGCCGCCGCTCAGGCGGGCAGCTTGCGGAAGGCGATGGCGAAGCGGTTCCAGGCGTTGATGGTGGAGACGAGCAGGGTGAGGTTCACCAGCTCCTCCGGCGTGAAGTGCGGCTTGACCCGCTCCCAGACCTCGTCCGGCACGTGGCTCTGCGCCACCAGGGTCAGGGACTCGGCCCACTCCAGCGCGGCGCGCTCGCGGTCGCTGAAGAACGGCGCTTCGCGCCACACCACCAGCGCGGCGAGGCGCCGCTCGCTCTCGCCGGCCTTGCGGGCGTCGCCGTAGTGCAGATCGACGCAGTAGGCGCAGCCATTGACCTGCGAGGCGCGCAGGCGGACCAGGTCGACCAGCGGCTTTTCCAGGCCGCAGCGGGCGAGGTGCTGCTCGAGAGCCGACATGGCCTTCATCGCTTCGGGGCCGGTCTTGTAGAAATTCAGGCGGGTTTCCATGGCTGCGGTGCTCCGTTGAGGGTCCTCGGCGAGGACGTTTTTCGATGGGGCACAGCATCAGGTATGAGACGACTATTGATAATCCGGCATTATTAAGAATAATTGTCCTACTTTTAGGACAATTGGGAGGGGCCATGCAGCTGGACCTCAACGACCTGCGCTACTTCGCCCTGATCGTCGAGCACGGCGGCTTCAGCGCGGCCGAGCGCCATGTCCACATCACCAAGTCCAAGCTCAGCCGCCGCGTTGCCCTGCTGGAGGAGCGCCTGGGCGTGCGGCTGCTCCAGCGCAGCACGCGCAAGCTGGCGCTGACCGAGGCCGGCCGCGCCTTCCACGAACACTGCGCGGCAATGCTGGTGGAGGCGGAAGCGGCGCAGCAGGCGGTGGAGCAGCTGCGCAGCGAGCCGGTGGGCACGGTGCGCCTGAGCTGTCCCATGGCGATGGCGCAGTTCTACGTCACCCGCCTGGTGGCAGAGTTCATGCGGCGCTATCCGAAAGTCCGGGTGGAACTGGACGCCAGCGACCGCCTGGTCAACCTGATCGAGGAACGCTTCGACATCGCGCTGCGCGCCCGCGACAGCGGCCTCGCCGATCCGGGCCTGGTGGCGCGCCGCATCGCCTCCGGCCGCTTCGTGCTGGTGTGCAGTCCCGCCTATGCCGAGGGCAGGCCGCCGATCGAGGAACCCGGGCAGCTGGCGGCGCTGGACACCATCGGCGCGCTCGCCGCCGGGCAGGAGCAGACCTGGGCGCTGACCGCCGGCGACGGCCGCAGCACGCGCGTCCCGGTCCGGCCGCGCCTGCTGTGCACCGACCTGGCCCTGCAGTACCAGGCCGCGCTCGGCGGCGTCGGCGTGGCGCTGCTGCCGCTGCGCGTGGCCTGGCGGGGCTTGGACGACGGCAGCCTGCTGCGCGTGGCCCGGGAATGGGGCACGCCGGAGCAGGCCATCCACCTGGTGTTCGTCAGCCGCCGCGGCATGCTGCCCTCGGTGCGCGCGCTGATCGACTATCTGGTGGAGCAGATGCCGACGGTGCTGGGCGGGTAGCAGCCGGTGCATCCCCGCCTCGCCGGAAGCGATTGCCAGCGGACCAAACCCTGCCTGGGCAGCTAGGCCGGATCACGCGGCTGCGGCAGCAGATTTTTCAGGCCCATGAAAAGATAAATCAGCGCTTTCTGCCGTCGCGAGCGGGCGCAGATGATATGCACATGCGGCAACGCCCGGCGCGCGATGCCGGCGCCGTTATGGATCAAGGTGAAGCTCTCGCGGTCGCCGGTGCAGGTCTGCGCCAGCGATTCGGCGCGACGCCTCGCCTCCGCCACCAGCTGGGCGGCCGGCATTGCACGCCCTTCGTCGACCAGCACGTAGTGATCGACCGGGAAGCGCCGGCGGCGGATCAGCTGCATGACGCGGTTCCGGCGGCAGCTTCCAGTTCCGCGCCCTCCGCGGCGAGATTGCCGCGGGCCGTCGCTTCGAAGCGCTGCCTGCAGTAGGGTGTCTGGTAAATCGGCGTCCGCGCCAGCGTGGCGCGCACGAAGGCCAGGCGCTCGGCGCGAAATGCGGCCGGCGGCGCCGCCGCGTATTCGCGGCGGATCGCCGCGCGATAAGCAGCGTAACCCGCGGGCGATGCGCCCAGGATGGCCAGATCGGCGTCGAGCAGCGCCGCATGGCGCGGCGCGGCGCGATGGGTGGCGGTCGCGAGGATCGCGGCACGTATCAGCGCGATCGTTTCGGCGCCAAGACCGGCGCGGTCGAGACACTCCGCGGCCAGCGCCGCGCTCTCTGCCTCGTTGTCGGAGCGGCCAGGCCGGTACACCGCATCATGAAACCAGGCCGCCCATAGCAATTCATCGGAAGCGCCCATCGACTGCAGCAGGCCCACCACCTGCTCCAGGTGTTGCAGCCCGTGATAGGCACGGTGCGGCTCCGTGTAGCGCGCCGCCAACTCCTGCCACAGTTGCGCGCCGTTGCGCAGACCGCTTCGGCCGCAAAGCGCATCCCAGGATTTCCGCAGGGCTTCCATGGCGTTTTCCTTTATTTGGTCACTTGACCAATTAAGGTGAATTTACAGCGAAGGGGGCCGTCGTGCAAGATATATTGGTCATACACCCAACCAAAACCCATGGGCCGCAGGTCGAATACGGATCAACGCCGTGCGCAAATCATCGAAGCGCTGCTCGGAGAGATGGCCGCAGTGGGCTACGAGCGGGCCAGCGTTCGCTCGGTTGCCGCACGCGCCGGGCTCGCCCCCGGGCTCGTCCACTACCACTTCCACAACAAGGAGGAAATCCTGCTGGCCCTGGTGGACGGTCTGATCGCGCAAGCGGAAGCCGGCCTGGCGCCGGTGCTGGACAGCGCCGCGGCGCCGGCGCGCAAGCTCGCCGCCTACGTATCGAGCCGGGTCGGGCTCGGCGTTTCGGCGGACAGCGAGCAGGTGCGCGCCTGGGTGGGCGTCATTGCCGAAACCATGGGACAGAGCAAGGTGCGCAGCCGCGTGGCGCGCTGGCTCGCCAAGGACCACGCCCAGCTGGCGACTTTGTTTGCGCAGGCCGGCGCGGAGGGCGCGCAGGAGCTTGCCGCTTCGTTGCTCGCCTCGATCCTCGGCAGCTTCTCGCTGCATGCCATCCGGGTCAACGGCATTCCACGCGGCTATGCCGAGCCGCAGCTGCTGCGCTGGCTCGAAGCCGTGCTTCCGGACTAGGGACGCAGCTCGCGATCCAGGAAATCCGCGCCGCGCTGCACCGCCGGCCCGTCGAGCAGGTTGGCCATGATGTGGCCCAGGCCCGGCATCAGGTACAGCTCGTTGCGCACCCCGGCGGCGTCGAGCGCGGCCTTGAAGTCGATGGCCTGGTCGGGGCGGACCAGGCGGTCGGCGCCGCCGTGGTAGAGGAACACCGGCGGGCTGTCCGGCCGCACGTAGGTCACCGGCGAGGCGGCGCGGAACACCGGCGAGTCCGGGCTCCAGCGCTCGCCGAGGAAGGCCGGCACCAGGGTGCCGCCGCGGTACTTGCGCAGGTCCGAGGGCACGCCGCCGGCGACGATGGCGCGCACGCGCACCTGCGCGTCGTACAGCGCATCCGCCGGGCCCAGCAGGCCGAGCAGGGATACCAGGTGGGCGCCGGCCGAGTAGCCCCAGGCGCCGATGCGCGCGGGATCGAGCCGCAGCTCCGCGGCATGGTCGCGCATCCAGCGCAGCGCCTGCTGCAGGTCATGCAGCGGCGCCGGAAAGCGCGCGGCCGGGGCCAGGCGATAGGTGGCGTTGACGACGACGAAGCCGCGCCGGGCCAGCTTCTCGGCGATCAGCTCGGTGTGGCTGCGGTTGCCGCCGGCCCAGCCGCCGCCATGGACCAGCAGCACGCCCGGCAGCAGCCCCTCCGTCCGCGGCACGTAAGTATCGGCATGCAGGGCCCGTGGCCAGCCGGCCGGCGTATAGACGCGGTCGCGGTGGCGGCGGTAACGCAGCTCCAGGCGCGGCGCCGGGGCGCCGTGCGGGCGTCCGCTGTGCTGCGCCCTGCCGGCATGGACCAGGGCCAGCGGCCGCAGCGCGGCGCTGACCAGGCGGAAGGCGCTCACCGGCCGCTCACTCGGCGGTGCGCACGTCGGTGATGAAGTACTCGGTCTCGCCGAAGCAGGAGCTGGGGATCCACTTGTGCTGGTCGTAGACCAGGGCGACGCGCTTGCCGATGCTGGCGTTGACCTTGGCGGCCATGGCGTCGTCGGCCACGGTGAAGTAGAACTTCTCGGCCACGGTGCCGGGCATGGTCACCAGGGCCATCTCGCCTTCCCAGGTCTTGCACAGCCAGCCCTTGCGCGAAAACTTCTGCACGTAGCCGGCGCGCTCGCCGGTCGAGTAGGACCAGTGCAGCGTCAGCCAGGTGAAGCCCGCCGCGCCGAGCACCACCACTGCCACGAACAGCACAACTCCCTTGATCATCGTTTGTTCCGATTGGTCCGCCCCGGCGAATTATGCCTGTACCGCGGCGGCGAGGCGGCGCGCCTGCACGGCGCCTGCACAGAGTTCCGCGCCGCTTGCATGGCCAGGCCATTGGCGCCGCACGCGCCGGCCTGAGACTGCACTCCCGGAACGCAACGCTGCTGGACCGCCGTTCCAGGCCGCACCCCCTCGGCGGGCGGCCGGACCGTCCAGCCTGTCGCTGGGGAGTGGCAACCATGTCGGAACTGGATCATGTGAACGGGGCGGACGGCCTGGGCCGCCGGCTGTGGCGGGCGCGCGGCGCCGTGCTGGTGCTGCTGGTGCTGGGCGGAGCCGGCTACTCGCTGTACCGCCATCCGCCGCTGCAGGCGGTGCAGCACGGCGAAGTGGGCCTGCGCAGCAACCGCCTGTTCGGCGGCGAGGTGCGCGAGTTCGGCGAGGGCAGCGTGCTGGTGCTGCCCGGCCTGCAGGAGCTGCGCCGCTACTCGCTGCGCGACCGCGTCTACCGGCCCGTCGACAGCGCTTCGGCCAGCGGCGCCGCGCCGTTCCAGTCGATCGAAGGGCTGTCGCTGGGCGTGGACCTGGCCATCCGCTACGCGCTCGACCCGGCCCGCGTCGCCGCATCGGCCGGCAGCCTGCCCGAGGACATCGACGGCCAGGTGGTGCAGCCGGCGGTGCAGAACGCGATCTACCGCATCTTCGCCCGCTACACGGTGAGGGAAATTTTCACCAGCAAGCGCGCCGAGATCCAGCAGGTGATCGAGTCCGAGCTGAAGCCCCGCCTGGCCGCGGACGGCATCCTGTTGCGCGGCGTGCAGATGGGCAAGGTCGACCTGCCGCCCGACTACCGCGCCGGCATGGAAAAGCTGCTGGCCGAAGAGCTGGAGAACGAGAAGATGCAGTACACGCTGCAGCTGAAGGACCAGCAGGTGAAGCAGTCGGCGCTGGAAGCCGAGGCGGAGAAAGTGCGGCGCGAGAAGGCCGCCGAGGCCGCCGCCAACGAGCAGGTCATCGCCGCGCGCGGCCAGGAGGAGGCGATGAAGCATGTGCTGCCATTCAAGCAGAAGCAGATCGAGCAGCGCGCGCTGGAGGCCGAGGCCGAGAAGCAGGCGCGCATCAAGACCGCCGAGGCCAACGCCCAGGCGCGGCGCATCGAGGCGGCCGGCGAGGCCGACTCGCGCCAGAAGCTGGCCGACGCCGACGGCTACCGCCTGGAGCGCCTGGGCAGGATCGCCAGCGCGCAGATGGAGCGCGACGGCGAGCTGCTGAGCAGGCATCCGCTGCTGATCCAGAAGACCATGGCCGACAAGCTGTCCGACAAGGTCTCGGTGATCATCGCGCCGCCGCCGGCCAGCGGCGGCTTCATCGGCTCGGCCCTGCTCGGCCAGGCCGCGCCACTGCCGGTCAGCGCCCAGCCCGCTGCGTCCGGGGAGGGCGAGTAATGCTGCTCGCCACGCTTGCCACGCTCGCCATCGTGGTGCAGGACCAGGCGGTATTGCGCGCCGCGCCCAGCCGCACCGCGCAGCAGCAGGCCACCCTGTGGCAGGGCGAGGCCCTGGAGGTGCGCGGCGCGCGCCTGGATTACCTGCAGGTCTACGACCACCGCATCGAGCGCGGCGGCTATGTGCGCCGCGACGAGATCCGCGGCACCGGGCTGGAGGCGGCCGACGCGCCGGGCCTGCTCGCGGTGCTGCGCTTCCTGCGCGATGCGCCGGGCCAGGAGTCGCTGGGCATCGCCTACGCCGCCGCTTATCTCAAGGCCGCGCCGGCGCCGGCCATCGACGCCGAGCCCTTCGACGCGCTCGGCGCCATGGCCGACCGCCTCGCCGCGCGCGCCTCCGCGCGCCACGGCAAGGCCGACGATCCCAAGCTGGCGGCGCAGCTCGACGTCGCCGCCGGCTACGGCCTGGGCTGGACCAGCTTCGAACGCGACGGCCGCATGCAGGTCTGCTACGAGGGCGAGGCCCTGCGCCGCGTGCTGGCGTTGCCGGCGAGCGAGGAGCAGAAAGCCCGGGCCGCGCTGGCCCTGACCCGCCACGAGTGCGTCGATCCGAACCTGCCGCCGCTGCAGCGCCAGGCGCTGGACCAGTGGCGCGCCGAAGTGCTGGACCGGGCCGACACGCGCGGCCTGGCGGAGCCGCTGAAGAACCGCGTCCGCCTGCGCCGCGCCGGCGTCTGGGCCAGCCTGGCCTGGCAGCAGAGCCGGCACGGCGAGGCCGGAGCGGCCGCCGCCACCGCGGCGGCGGCGCGCGCCATCGATGAGCTGGCCCTGGTCAACCGGCACGAGCTGGCCGACGAGGACCAGGCGGCCTACATCGAGGCGGCGGTGCGCAGCAGCGCCTCGCGCTGGGCCGCCTCCGCCGCGGTGCCGCCGAAGTCCGGCCTCGCCGTGCGCACCGCGGCCGGCGACCCCGGCCAGACCTGCGTGCTGCTCACCGACGCCAGGCACGGCGCCGACGCGCCGCTGCTGCGCCGCTGCACCTATGGCACGGTGTGGACCGCCTCGGCCTCCGCCAATCCCGCCGGCACGGCGCTGGCGCTGGCGGTGCAGCCGCTCGACACCTGGCGGGAGCTGTGGCTGTTCCGCAAGACCGCCGACGGCTGGAGCGTCGAGGTGCTGCCGCCGGCGGCGACCGACCCGGGCATCGGCTACGCCGAGTTCGCCGGCTGGGTGCCTGGCGGCAAGCGCCTGCTGGCGGTGCGCGAGGCGCGCGTCGATGGGCGCTGGAAGCGCAGCTTCGAGGTGCTGCTGCTCGACGGCCTGGCCACCGAGCGGCGCGCCGACAAGCCCGACTTCCTCAGCGCCTTCTACCGCTGGCAGTCGCCGGCGTGGAAGCGCGAGACGCTGAGCCTGCGCTGAGCTTGACCGGCCGGAGCTTGCCGCATGGCGGTGCCGGCGGATGCCCGGAACGGGCAGTACGCCGCTTTCGGCTAGGCTAGGCGGGCCGGCCGGGCCGGTTTTGGGGGATGTGGCACGCGAGCCGTGCACCGCGGGTGCCGGCGTTTCCAGATCATCACACGGGGGCAGCTATGGAACCGGAGGTCCGCGTCAAGGCGTTTATCGCAGACTACCTGCGGGCACACCGGCAACTGCGGGCGGAAAACGTCATAGAACACGAGCAATTCAAGCGGTGGGGCTCGCTCATCGCCGGGATCGACGCGGAACACGGGATCAATCGCGGATGCCTGGCGCTCGCCAGCTCGATACCCGGCAAGCCGCCGCACGTGCCGGACGCCGAGCCGGTGATCGGCATCCGGCAGGACGACGGCAGGGCTTACGTCGACACCCGCGTCGACAGCCTGCCGCCCCAGTACTACGAGTATGAACTGTGGCCATCAGGCGGGGATTGGCGCATCGCCAAAATCAGGGAGTTCCTGCAGCCGGCGGACGCGCCGCTGCTGGCGGAGGAGGACCGGCCCCGCTTTGCGAACCCGCCCGTACTGCCGCTGCGGGACTTGCCGGCCGATGACGCGGACGCCGACGGCGATTCGCTCTTTGCTTCCGGCCGCGAACTCCAATTCGACGGCCGCGCCAGTCGCATCGAGGTCAGGCCGGTGGGGCGGCTGCGGGTGACCACCGGCCGGCTGGTGGTCGGCGACCTCGGTTATGACACCGCTGTCCTGGGCGCGCTCGGCCAGGCGG
>DASRFD010000013.1:0-24619 GCA_035651715.1 Nevskia sp. | reverse complement strand
ACTCCTCGCGCTCGGACAGGAAGCCGTAGCCCGGGTGGATGGCCTGCGCGCCGGACGCCCTGGCCGCGGCGATGATGTGCTCGATGACGAGGTAGGACTCCTTTGCCGGCGCCGGGCCGATGCGCACCGCCTCGTCGGCTTCGCGCACATGCAGCGCGTCGCGGTCGGCGTCGCTGTACACCGCCACCGTCTTGTAGCCCTGCTTGCGCGCGCCGCGGATGACGCGCACGGCGATCTCGCCGCGATTGGCGACGAGCACTTTGGTGAAGCGTTGCTGGGGAAGGGTCATGTCTGCGTGGTCTTGTTGGCGGTCAGCCAGTCCGAGGCGGAGCGCTCGAAGTAGGCCATTGGACCGTAGGGTGCGTAAATGGGGTGTGGGAAGGCGCGATCGGCCAGGCGCGCCAGGCCGGCCTTGAGCAGCACGTTCTGCGAGGCGCGGTTGTCCAGCGCGGTGATCGCCGCGACGGTCGGCAGGCCGAGGCCGCGGAACGCGTAGTCGAGCAAGGCTACCGTCATCTCGGTGGCGTAGCCCCTGCCCCAGTGCCGCAGGAACAGGCGGTAGCCGACCTGGATCCGGTCCTCGCCGTGGAGGTGGTTGAGCTGGTGGAAGCCGATGCACTCGCCGCTGTCGCGCAGCAGGGTGGCCCAGATCCCGAGGCCGGGGTTTTCCTCGTAGTAGCCGATGATGCGGCCGCGCAGCATTTCCGCCGTCTGCTCCGGGTTCATCACGCCGCCGAGCCAGCGCATCACCTGCGGATCGGCATTCAGCTCGATCAACAGCGGCAGGTCGGCCGGCGTGAAGCGGCGCAGCTGCAGGCGTGCGCTGCGCAGGCCCTTGCCTGCGTCCTGCGCAGGCCCGGAAGCGGCGCGTGCGGCGTGCCGGGGCTCCATGCCCAGCCTGGGAATCCCGGCACCGCCGGTCGGCGCAGGACCTGAAGGCGGCGCTCCATTGCCTCCGGCGCCCGCGTTCGCCGCCCTCACGTCGCCCATTTCGGCGCCCGCTTCTGCATGAAGGCGGTGATGCCCTCGGGCGCCTCGGCGCCGCGGACCGCGGCGGCGAACTTGTGCGCCGCGTCGTCCAGCACCGCGTCCATGTCCAGATCGTGCGGGTTGAGCACGATCTCCTTGGTCATGGCATTGGCCAGCGGCGCGCAGCCGAGGATCTGCTTCAGCGTCGCCTCCAGCGCCGCGTCGAGCGCGGTGGTGTCGGCATGGACTTCGTGGACGAAGCCCAGGCGCAGCGCTTCCACGCCCTTGAACTGGGCGCCGGTCAGGCACAGCTTGCGCGCCTGGGTCAGGCCGATGCGTTCCACGATGAACGGCGCGATCTGCGCCGGCGGCAGGCCGCGCGTGGTTTCCGGCACGCCGAATTTCGTATCGGCATGGGCCAGCGCCACGTCCGAGACACAGGCGAGGCCGAAACCGCCGGCCAGCGCCGCACCCTCCAGCACCGCCACCACCACCTGCGGTGCCTGGTTGACCTTGCGCAGCATCGCGCCGAAAGCGCGCGAGAACTCCACCACCGGATCGGCCTCGCCGGCCTGCGGCGCCTTGAGGCCGCCGGCGAGCATCTCTTTGAGGTCGCCGCCGGCGCAGAAGCAACCGCCGGCGCCGCGCACGACGATGGCCCGCACCCCGCGCGCCTCGCGCACCGCATCGAACACCGCGCTGATCTCCTCGACCATGCCGCGGTTCATGGCGTTGCGCTGCTCAGGGCGGTTCAGCGTCAGGTGCAGTACGCCGCCGTCGAGGCGCAGGAGGAGGTTTTGGGTTTCAGGGAGGTTCATATTTGAACTCTATGCAAAGACCCCGTCATACCGGCGAAAGCCGGTATCCAGGGCCCAAGTGCGGCATTCCATTGCCCTGGGTACCAGTTTTCGCCAGTAAGGCGGTACATTTATTTTGTGATTTCATGATAGAGATCACGCCAGGTTGGATTACCGCTCTCGATCAGCTCCAATTTCCACTTACGCTTCCACTCCTTGATCTGCTTCTCGCGCGCGATGGCCGATTCGGCGTTCTCGTGCCGCTCGAACCAGACCAGGTTATGAACCTGATATTGCTTGGTGAATCCTCCCACTTCGTCGTTCTTGTGCTGCCATATCCGCTTGATCAGATCCGACGTCACACCTGTGTACAACGTGCCGTTCCTCGCACTGGCCAAGATATAAACCCAAAACGCCTTTTCGTTCATTGGCCGTCTCGGCTCGAAAGGCCCTGGATACCGGCTTTCGCCGGTATGACGTCAGCAGCTACCCCGCCTTCTTCTTGCCGCCGTACCCCAGCCGCTTGCTGATGATCCCCAGCATCACCTCGTCCGCGCCGCCGCCGATCGAATGCAGGCGCAGGTCGCGGTAGAACTGGGCCACCGAGCTTTCCCACATGTAGCCCTGGCCGCCCCAGAACTGCAGGCAGGCGTCGGTGACCTCGCGGCCGAGGCGGCCGCTCTTGAGCTTGGCCATCGAGGCGAGCAGCGCAGCGTCGCGGCCGGCGACCAGCTCGGCGGTGGCGCGGTAGGTCAGCGCGCGCAGCGCCTCGACCTCGGTCTTCAGCTCGGACAGGCGGAACTGCACGTACTGGTTGTCGAGGATCGATTGGCCGAAGGCCTGGCGCTGGCGCGTGTAGGCGGCAGTGTCGTCGATGACGCGCTCCATCGCGGCGATGATGCTGGCGGAGAGGAACAGGCGCTCCTCCTGGAACTGCTGCATCTGGTAAGTGAAGCCCTTGCCTTCCTGGCCGATCAGGTGGCGCGCCGGCACCTTCACTTCGTCGAGGAAGATCATCGCCGTGTCGCTGGAACGCTGGCCCAGCTTGTCCAGCTTCTGCCTGCGGTCGATGCCCTTGGCGTCGAGCGGCACCACGATCAGGCTCTTGTTGCCGTGGCGGTCGCCCTCGCCGCTGTTGACCAGCATGCAGGCCCAGTCGGCCTGGGTGCCGTTGGTGATCCACAGCTTGGAGCCGGAGATGATGTATTCATCTCCCACCCTGCGCGCGATGGTCTTGATGCCGGCCACGTCGGAGCCGGCGCCGGGCTCGCTCACCGCGATGGCGGCGACCATGTCGCCCGCCACCGCCGGCTTGAGGTAGTTCTCCTTGAGGTAGTCGCTGCCGAAGCGGCCCAGCGCCGGGGTCGCCATGTCGGTCTGCACGCCGATCGCCATGGGCAGGCCGCCGCAGGTGCAGTGGCCGAGGGCTTCGGCGAAGACCACCTGGTAGGAGTAATCCAGGCCCATGCCGCCGACGCTGTCGGGCTTGCTGATGCCGAGCAGGCCCAGGTTGCCCATCTTCTTCAGCACCTCGTGGGCCGGCCAGAAGCCGGCCTTCTCCCATTCGGCGACGTGCGGATTGAGCTCGGTCTCGACGAACTTCTTCGTCGTGTCGTAGATCTGCTGATGTTCGTGGGTGAAGTTCATGTCCGGTCCTCAACTCTTCCTGCACCATCCCGGCGAAAGCCGGAAATCCCGGCCGCTGCGGCCCCGGATGCCGGCTTGCGCCGGCATGCCGTATTCGCTAGAGGCGCGCCACGCCAAAGCTGTTCTTCTGCACTACCCGCGCCCGGCCCTCCTGGCAGACCGAGAGGGTGTAGCCGAGGACCCTGCGGGTGTCGCGCGGGTCGATCAGTCCGTCGTCGAACAGGCGCGCGCTGGCGGCGAAGGCGTCGGATTCGCGGTCGAACTGCTTGATGATGTTCTGGCGGATGGTGGCGAGCATCTTTTCATCGGTCTCGCTCAGCACCTTGCCTTCCTTGAGCCACTTCTCGCGGGTGATGATCTCCATCACGCCGGCCGCCTGTTCGCCGCCCATCACCGAGGTTCGCGAGTTGGGCCAGGCGAAGATGAAGTCGGGCGAAAAGCCGCGGCCGCACATGCCGTAGTTGCCGGCGCCGAAGGAGCCGCCCATGACGATGGTGATCTGCGGCACGGTGGCGTTGGCCACCGCCTGGATCATCTTGCTGCCGTGCTTGACGATGCCGCCCTGCTCGCTCTCGCTGCCCACCATGTAGCCGGTGGTATTCATGAGATAGACGATGGGGATGTCGGCCTGGCAGCACAGCTGGATGAACTGGCCGGCCTTGGTGGCGCCCTTGGTGGTGATCGGGCCGTTGTTGCCGATGATGCCGACCTGGTGGCCGTGGATCACGGCGCGGCCGCAGATGGTCTGCTTGTCGTACTCGTTCTTGAATTCGAGGAACTCGCTGCCGTCGGCGATGCGCGCGATCACCTCGCGGCAGTCGTAGGGCTTGCGGTAGTCGGCCGGCACCACGCCGCACAGTTCCTCCACGTCGTACAGCGGCGCGCGCACCTCGCGCAGCTGCAAGCGCGGACGGTGCTTGTTCCAGTCGATATTCCTGACGATCTCGCGCGCGATGCGGATGCCGTCGGCGTCGTTCTCGGCCAGGAACTCGGCGGTGCCGGCGATCTGGGTGTGCATCTCGGCGCCGCCCAGGTCCTCGTCGTTGGCGATCTCGCCGGTGGCGGCCTTGAGCAGCGGCGGGCCGGCCAGGAACACCTTGGCGTTCTTGCGGATCATCACCACGTAATCGGACAGGCCCGGCATGTAGGCGCCGCCGGCGGTGGACGAGCCGTGCACCACCGTGACCTGGGGCAGGCCCAAGGCCGAGGCGCGCGCCTGGTTGGCGAAGGTCTTGCCGCCGGGGATGAACAGTTCGGCCTGGTATAGCAGGTTGGCGCCGCCGGACTCGATCATCGACACCGCCGGCAGCTTCTGCTCCATGCAGATTTCCTGGATGCGCAGGGTCTTCTGCACGCCCCAGGGCGTCATGGTGCCGCCCTTGATGGCGAAGTTGCTGGCGGTGACCATGCAGCGCGTGCCGGAGACGTAGCCGATGCCCATGATGGTGTTGCCGCCGGCCAGCGAGCCGTCCTTGTCGTCGTGCATCTTGTAGCCGCACAAGGTCTGCAGCTCCAGCCAGGGGCTGCCGCGGTCCAGCATCAGGTGCACGCGCTCGCGCGGCAGCATCTGGCCGCGCTTGTGGAAGCGCTCGCGCTTGCTTTCCTCCTCCGCGCGGCCCTTGGCCTCGATTGCCCGGAACTCGGCGATGCGGGCCAGCATTTCCTCGCGGTTCTGCTTGAACTGGGCGCTGTGGGTGTCGACCTTTGACTCGATAATCGGCATTTCCGAAATCCCGGAGTGCGTTCGCTGAATGCCTTATTTTTACCGATGTTTCAGGCGATATTCACGAACAATATTGATTACCTGAAAAAGCCAAGGCCCCATGCGGCAATGAAAACCGCCGGGGCCGGCCATGGGCGCACTTTAGCGCCGTCGCGGCGCCCTGCCCACCCGCTTTCAGAACTTCTCCAGCACCTTGGGCTTCACCGCGCGGTGGAAGCCTTCATAAGGCCTGGAGTTCGTGCCGCCCTGCAGCGGGAACAGCTTGGTATTGCGGGAGGCGCCGCCATCGATGGCGATGCACTGGCCGGTGATGAAGCCGGCCGCCGGGGTCAGCAGGAACACGATCGGCGCCGAAATCTCCGCCTCCTCCGCCAGGCGCTGCAGCGGCACCGCGCCGCGCAACTTGGGGATGAATTCCTTCTGGAAGCTCTCGTCGTAATTGTCCAGGCCGCTGGACGCAACCCAGCCGGGCGCGACCGCGTTGACGCGTACACCGGCGTGGGCCCACTCGACCGCGGCGGTCTCGGTGAAGTTGAGCATGCCGGCGCGCGCCGCGCCGGAGTGGCCCATGCCGGGCATGCCGCCCCACATGTCGGCCAGCATGTTGACGATGGCGCCGCCGCTCTTGCGCATCGACTGATTGAAGACCTCGCGCGCCATCAGGAAGCCGCCGGTGAGGTTGTTGGCGACCACCGCCTCCCAACCCTTCTTGCTGATGGCCATCAGCGGCGCCGGGAACTGGCCGCCGGCGTTGTTGACCAGGCCGTGGATCACGCCGCGCCCGGCGGCGATGGCCTTTACCGCCTGCTTCACCGCATCCTCGTCGCGGATATCGAAAGCCTGCATCGAACATTCGCCGCCGTCCTCGCGGATCTCGGCGGCCGCGGCCTCCAGCTTCTCCAGCTTGCGGCCGGTCAGCACCACATGAGCGCCGAGCGCGGCCAGTTCGTGGGCGGTGCAGCGGCCGATGCCGGAGCCGCCGCCGGTGACGATGACGGTCTGGCCCTTGAACAGGTCCGGGGTGAAGACGGAACGGTAATGCATGTTTACTCCCGCACAGTGGACATCCTGTCCAGGCTGCCGGGCGTCCGTGCCCGGACTGTTGAAACAAGCAAAAAACAAGGCCGGTTGCCCGGCCTTGTCGTAGTGCTCAACTCGCTGACACCGTCATTCCTGCGAAAGCCGGAATCCAGGAAGACGGGCTTCAGCGCTGCAGCCCTGGATACCGGCTTTCGCCGGTATGACGATGGCTTTGATTGTTGCCTTGCCCATCACAGCTTCGACGTCAACTCCGGTACGGCGGTAAACAGATCCGCGACCAGTCCGAAGTCGGCCACTTCGAAGATCGGCGCCTCGGCATCCTTGTTGATGGCGACGATGGTGCGGGCGTCCTTGATGCCGGCCAGGTGCTGGATGGCGCCGGAGATGCCGATGGCGAAGTACAGCTCCGGCGCGATGATCTTGCCGGTCTGGCCCACCTGCATGTCGTTGGGGACGTAGCCGGAGTCCACCGCGGCGCGCGAGGCGCCGACGCCGGCCTTGAGCTTGTCGGCCAGCTCGTAGATGACCTTGAAGTTCTCCGAGCTGCCGAGCGCGCGGCCGCCGGAGACGACGCGGCTGGCGGACTGCAGGTCGGGACGCTCGCTCTTCTGGGCTTCGAGCTTGACGAAGCGGGTGTGCGAAGGGATGGCGGCTTCGACCGAGGTCTTCTCGACGGCGGCCGAGCCGGTGGCGCCGACTGCGCTGAACGAGGCCAGGCGGACGGTGGCGACCACGGCCGGGGCGGCCGGGGCTTCCACGGTCACGATGGCGTTGCCGGCGTAGATCGGCCGGTCGAAGCTGGTCGGGCCGTGCACGGCCATGACGTCGGACACCTGCTGCACGCCGAGCTTGGCGGCGACGCGCGGCAGCAGGTCCTTGCCGAAGGTGGTGCCGGGCGCCAGGATGTGGCTGTAGCCGTTCTTGGCCAGGGCGACGATCTGGGGCGCCAGGACGGCGGCCAGGGCGTGGTCGTTCTCGGCGCGGTCGACCTGCAGGACCTTGGTCACGCCGTCGAGCTTGGCGGCCTCGGCGGCGGCGGCGCTGCCGTCCTTGGCGAACACGGCGACGTGGATTTCGCCGCCGATGGCCTTGGCGGCGGTGACGACCTTGGCGATGCCGGCGTTGAGCTTGCCGTCGGCCTGCTGGCCGATGATCAGAATCTTAGACATGGTATGGAATCCTTAAATCAGGCCTTTGCCCTTGAGTGCGGCGACGAGGTCGTCGACGGTCTTGACCATGACGCCCTTGGAGCGCTTCGGCGGGGCGGCGGTCTTGCTGGCCTTGAGGCCGGAGCCGGCGGTGACGCCGAGCTCGCCCAGGGTGATGGCCTCGATCGGCTTCTTCTTGGCCTTCATGATGTCCGGCAGCTTGAGGTAGCGCGGCTCGTTGAGGCGCAGGTCGGCGGTGACCACCGCCGGCAGGTCGACTTCCAGGGTTTCCAGGCCGGCGTCGACTTCGCGGGTGACGGTGGCCTTGGCGGCTTCCAGCTCGATCTTGCTGGCGAAGGTGGCCTGCGGCAGGTCGAGGATGGCGGCGACCATCTGGCCGGTCTGGTTGGCGTCGTCGTCGATGGCCTGCTTGCCCAGCAGGAACAGGTTGGCGCCTTCCTTCTTGAACACGGCGGCCAGGGCCTGGGCGGCGGTGAGGGGCTGCACCTCGCCTTCTTCCTTGACGTGGACGGCGCGGTCGGCGCCGAAGGCCAGCGCGGTGCGCAGGGTTTCCTCGCACTTGGCGCCGCCGATGGTCACGGCCACGATCTCGGTGACCTTGCCTTTTTCCTTCAGGCGCACCGCCTCTTCCATGGCGATCTCGTCGAACGGATTGACGCTGAACTTGACGCCGTCCGTCACCACGCCCGAACCATCCGGCTTCACCTGGATGCGGACGTTGTAGTCCACCACGCGCTTGACGCTTACCAATGCTTTCATTTCAATCTCTGGTTGTAAAACCTAAGTCCGAGTAAAACCCTGTTCCCTGCGGCGGTGGAACTCTGCCGCACTGCAGACGGAAAAGTCCAGATCGCGGATGCGGCCGTCCTTCAGGCCGTAGACCCAGCTGTGCACGCACAGTTCCTGGCCGCGCTCCCAGGCATCGCGCACCACCGTGGTCTCGCAGACGTTGGTGGCCTGCTCCAGCGAGTTCAGCTCGCACAGGCGGTCGGCGCGCTGGTCGTCGTTCTCGATCTGCGCCAGCTCGCGGCGGTATTCGGTAGCGACGTCGCGCACGTGCTGGATCCAGTTGTCGGCCAGGCCGACGCGCTGCCGGTCCAGCGCCGCGCGCACGCCGCCGCAGCCGTAGTGGCCGACGACCATGATGTGCTTGACCTTCAGCACCTCCACCGCGAACTGCAGCACGGAGAGGAAGTTGAGGTCGCTGTGCACCACCACGTTGGCGACGTTGCGATGGACGAACACCTCGCCCGGCGGCAGGTCGATGATCTCGTTGGCCGGCACCCGGCTGTCGGCGCAGCCGATCCACAGGTATTCCGGCGACTGCTGCTTGGCCAGGGTCGCAAAAAAACCCGGGCGCTCGATCTCGGTGCGCAAGGCCCAGGAACGGTTCTTCTGCAGCAGGTGATCCAGCGTATTCGGCACGGTCGCTTTTCCTTGCGGCTCCGCCTTACATGTTGGGGTAGTTCGGGCCGCCGGAGCCTTCCGGCGCGACCCAGGTGATGTTCTGCGCCGGGTCCTTGATGTCGCAGGTCTTGCAGTGCACGCAGTTCTGGGCGTTGATCTGGAAGCGCCGGGCCTCGCCCTCGCCCACCACCTCGTACACGCCCGCCGGGCAATAGCGCTGCGCCGGCTCGTCGTAGAGCGGCAGGTTCCGGGCGATCGGAATGCTCGGGTCGGCCAGCTTGAGGTGGACCGGCTGGTCCTCCTCGTGGTTGGTGCTGGAGAGGAACACCGAGGACAGCTTGTCGAAGCTGATCACGCCGTCCGGCTTCGGATATTCGATCTTGCGGCTCTGCGCCGCCGGCTTGAGCGTGGTGTGGTCCGGCGTGGTGTCGTGCAGCGTGAAGGGCAGCTTGCCGCGGAACCAGTTCTGGTCGATGTAGTTGAACGCCGCGCCGCCGAGCACGCCGAACTTGTGCATTGCCGGGCCGAAGTTGCGGTCGCGGTACAGCTCGTCGTAGAGCCAGCTGGCCTTGAAGCTCTCCGGATAAGCCTTCAGCTCGTCGCCGCCCGCCGCCCCGGCGAGCAGCGCGGCGGCGGCGGCGTCGGCCGCCAGCATGCCGGACTTCATCGCCGTGTGGCTGCCCTTGATCTTGGAGAAGTTGAGGGTGCCGAGATCGCAGCCGATCAGCGCGCCGCCGGGGAAGACCATCTTCGGCAGGCAGTTGAAGCCGCCCTTGGTGATGGCGCGGGCGCCGTAGGAGACGCGCTTGCCGCCGTCGAGGTACTTCTTCAGCACCGGGTGGTGCTTGATGCGCTGCAGCTCGTCGAACGGCGACAGGTAGGGGTTGCTGTAGGCCAGGTCGACGATCAGGCCGACGTACACCTGGTGGTTCTCCAGGTGGTACATGAAGAAGCCGCCGGGGTTGGCGCCGTCGAGGGGCCAGCCGGTGCCGTGGATCACCAGCCCCTGCTCGTGCTTGGCCGGGTCGATGGTCCACAGTTCCTTCAGGCCGATGCCGTAGTGCTGCGCGTCGGACGCCGAGTCGAGCTGGTAGTGCTTGAGCAGGCGCTTGCCGAGATGACCACGGCAGCCCTCGGCGAACAGGGTGTACTTGGCGCGCAGCTCGATGCCCGGGGTGTAGACGCCTTCCTTGGGCTTGCCGTCGTGGCCGACGCCCATGTCGCCGATCTGCACGCCGCGCACGACGTTCTGCTCGTCGATTAGGATCTCCTGGGCGGCGAAGCCCGGGTAGATCTCGACGCCGAGACTCTCGGCCTGCTGCGCCAGCCAGCGGCACAGGTTGCCGAGCGAGATGATGTAGTTGCCCTCGTTGTGCATGGTGTGCGGCACGAACGGACCGGGCGTCTTGATGCCGGCGGTGGGGCTGGTGAAGAACCAGACCTCGTCGCGCTTGACCGGTGCGTTGAGCGGGGCGCCGAGTTCCTTCCAGTTGGGGAACAGCTCGTTCAGCGCGCGCGGCTCGAACACCGCGCCGGAGAGGATGTGGGCGCCCACTTCCGAGCCCTTCTCCACCAGGCAGACCGAGATTTCCTTGCCGGCCTCGGCCGCCTTCTGCTTGATGCGGCAGGCGGCCGACAGACCGGCGGGACCGCCGCCGACGACGAGGACGTCGTATTCCATTACATCGCGTTCAACGCTCATTTTTTGTACTCTCGGGCGGCGCGCAGGCGCTTTCTGGGCTGGTTTGGGCGGATTTCGACGGGGTCGAGCCGCTTATTTTACCGCCTTGAGCGCCTTTGGCGACTGGCCGGAGGGCGCTACCCGGTTAATTTCTCGGCCAAACCCCTCGGAACAGGCACGGGATGGTCGAGCAACATCTGTGCAAACGCCTTGCCCTGCGGGTCGGTGCGCAGCGAGGCGGCGCCGCCGCTGCCCAGGGCGTGGTGGAGCAGGAAGTTGAGGCTGTGGCTGCCCGGCAGCTCCCAGCGCTCGACCTTGCCCTGTTCGCCGCCGGCGAGCACGTGGGCGAACCAGCGGCGGACCTGGCCGGCGCTCAGGGCCGCCTTGATGTAGGGCAGGTATTCGGGCCGGCGCGCGGCGACGCCGATGTTGCAATGATCGCCCTTGTCGCCGGAGCGGGCCACGGCGAGCCGGACCAGCGGGACCTCGACGCCGTCCTTCAGCTCCGGCGCCGGCAGATCCCCGGCCTCGGCCGGCGGCGGCACGAAGCCGCCGGCGGTCGGCACCGCCACGGCGAAGCGCTCCCCGCCCACCACCGCCTCGATCGGCACCTGGCTCTTCGGCACCAGGGTCGAGAACAGTTTGGGAATCATGTTCGGCTCCGGCCGGCCGCCGCCGAAATAGCCGGTGAAGCCGGGCGACATGGCGGTCGCGGCCTGCACGATCTCGCGCGCGAACAGCTTCAGCGCCTTGGGATTGGGATGCTGGGCGACGATCTTGACCACCACCTCGCGCGTCGCCGCGGCGGCGGGGCGGGCGTGCGGGCCGTAGCTTTCCTCGGCGCCGATGCAATGGATATCGATGCCGGTGAAGTCGCCGAGCCCGGCTTCCAGCAGCTGCCGCCGCACCTTCTCGACCACGGCCCGGGCCGAGGCGCGGCCCTTCTTCGCCGCGTCGATGCCGCCGATCATGAACAGCGCGGCGCAGCGCATGCCGGCCGGATAGGTGGCGCTGACCTTGTAGGAGCCGGTGGGCGGATAACCCCTGGCGCCGGTTACCCGCACGCGGTTCTCGCCCGCCTGTTCCAGCTTCACGCCGCTGAAGTCGCAGACCACGTCCGGCAGCAGGTAGGCGCGCGGATCGCCGATCTCATAGAGCATCTGCTCCAGCACCGACAGCTCGGAAACCAGGCCGCCGGTGCCGTCGGGCTTGGTGACGATGAATTCGCCGGAGGGCTGCACCTCGACGATGGGAAAGCCCATGTCGGCAAAGCCGTCCTTGACCAGCTCCCAGTCGGTGAAGTTGCCGCCGGTGCACTGCGTGCCGCATTCGATGATGTGGCCGGCGACCGAGCCGGCGGCCAGCTTGTCGTACTCGTCTTCCTTCCAGCCGAACTCGTGCATCAGCGGGCCGAGCACCACGGCCGAGTCGACGCAGCGGCCGGTGATGACGATTTCGGCGCCGGCGTCGAGCGCGCGGGCGATGGGGATGGCGCCGAGATAGGCGTTCATCGACACCAGGGTGCCGGGCATGGGTTTGCCGGTGTCGAGCTCCACCGCATCAGCAAATTCCTTCCTGCGCGGCAGCAGGTCGTCGCCCAGCACCACGCCGATGCGGATGCCGACGCCGGCCTTGGCCGCGGCATCCTCCAACGCCTTCTTGCAGGCCAGCGGGTTCACGCCGCCGGCGTTGGCCACCACCTTGATGCCGCGCGCCTTGATCTCCGGCAGCAGCGGCGCCATGACGTGTTCGACGAAATCGGTGGCGTAGCCGTCGTTGGGATCCTTCATGCGCTTGGCGGCGAGGATCGACATGGTGATCTCGGCCAAATAGTCGAAGACCAGGTAATCTATTTTACCCTTGTGCACCAACTGAGCTGCCGCGGTGTTAGTGTCGCCCCAGAAGGCGGAGGCGCAGCCGATGCGCATGGAAGTCTTGGAAGTGGCCATGTTTCCTCGCAGATTCCGCTTCCGGCCGGAACGGAGCCGGGGCCTAAGCTTGCCTCAGCCGGCGCCCGGGCGCCACAACAATATCTATTACCAAATCACCCAAAATAATGCAGGGCCAGGGCCAGCGGCAGCCCTGCATAAAAGGCGGCGAGCACGTCGTCGAGCATGATGCCGAAGCCGCCTCCGACCCGGCGGTCGAACCAGCGGATCGGCCAGGGCTTCCAGATGTCGAACAGGCGGAACAGCAGGAAGGCCGCCAGCAGCCAGCCGCCCGGCCCGCCTTTTACCCAGCCCAGGGCCGGCAGCAGCGGGATGCAGGTGATCAGCAGCCCCACCACCTCGTCGAAGACGATGCCGCCGTAGTCGTGCACGCCCAGCCGGCGCGCGCTTTCGCCGCAGACCCAGCAGCCGAAGGCGAACAGCAGCGCCAGCAGGCCCAGGTAGAGCGGCAGGGAGGGCGACCACCATTGCAGCAGCAGCCATAACGGGATCGCGCCCGCGGTGCCGGCCGTGCCCGGCCCTTTCGGCGAAAGGCCGCAACCGAACCAGAAGGCCAGCAGATGCACCGGCGAGCGCAGCACCTGCGCCGCCGGCACGCGGATCGCGTTCCTGGGTTCGCTCATGCGCTAAACCGGGAAAGGCCTGGCCACGATCGGCATGCCCCACAGGCGGCCGCCGGTGGATTCCAGGTGCGCGACCGTGCCGCTGCTGAACCATTCCACCGCGCCCGGCTCGAGCCGGTCGGCGCGGAGGTCTTCGCCATTTGCGGTCAGCATGCTCTGCACCCGCCGCGCCACCGCCTCGCCGGTGTCGAGCAGGGTCACCGCCGGCCCGACCACGCGCTGGATCAGCGGCCGCAGGAACGGGTAGTGGGTGCTGCCGAGCACGATCACGTCGGCGCCGCCGGCCAGCAGCGGCGCGGTGTAGCGCTCGACCAGGGTCTGGGTCCGCGGCCCTTCCAGCTCGCCCGCCTCCACCTGCTCCGGCAGTCCCGGGCAAGGCTGGGTGATGATGCGCACGCTGCCGGCGTGGCGGTCGATCAGCTTGTGCAGCTTCTCGCCGGACAGGGTCGCCACCGTGGCCAGCACGCCGACCACGCCGCTGCGGGTCTGCGCCACCGCCGGCTTCACCGCCGGCTCCATGCCGACGAAGGTGGCCGAATAGTTGGCGCGCAGGTACTCCACCGCGGCGATGGTGGCGGTGTTGCAGGCCACCACCACCTGCTTGCAGCCGCGCCCCAGCAGGAAATCGGTGATGGCCACGGCGCGGGCGATGATCTCCTGCTGGGACTTGCCGCCGTAGGGGCAGTGGCCGCTGTCGGCGACGTAGATGAAATTCTCCTGCGGCAGCTTGCGCACCAGCTCGCGCAGCACCGACATGCCGCCGAGGCCGGAGTCGAACACGCCGATGGGCGCCTCGTTCATGGCGCCGGACTCGCCTCGGCGAAATGGTTGTAGCCGCGCAGGTCCACGCCGAGCAGCTCGCCGCGGGCGTCGAGCCAGCGCAGGCCGGGCTCGCGCCGGATGCGGCCGATCTCGGTCAGCGGCAGGTCGAGCCGGCGCCGCGCCTCGGCCAGGGCCTCCGGCGGAATGCAGACGCACAGCTCGTAGTCGTCGCCGCCCGACGCCTGCAGCGCGAGGCGGGAGGCGTCCGGCGCGAGGCGCTGGAAAGCCTCCGACCGCGGCAGTTTGTCCGCCTCGATCTCCGCCCCGACCCAGCTTTCCTCCAGGATGTGCTGCAGGTCGCCGGCCAAGCCATCGGAGAGGTCGATCGCCGCATGCGCCAGGCCGCGCAGCCGGTGACCGGCGTCGACCCGCGGCGCCGGACGGTTGAGCCGGGCCTTGAGGAACTCGCGGTCGGCGTCGAAGCGCGCGCACTGCGTCGCCAGGCCCAGCTGCAGCGCCAGCGCAGCGTCGCCCAGGGTGCCGGTGACGCAGACCAGGTCGCCGGGCTTGGCGCAGCTGCGGCGCAGCGCCTTGCCGGCCGGCAGGGTGCCCAGCGCGGTGATGGTGATGGACAACGGACCGGCCGTGGTGTCGCCGCCGACCAGGGCGATGCCGTGCTTGTCGGCCGCGGCCTTGAGCCCCTGGGCAAAGCGCTCCAGCCAGGCAGAGTCCGCCTGCGGCAGGGTCAGCCCCAGCACAAACCAGCGCGGCCGCGCGCCCATCGCGGCAAGATCGGACAGGCTCACCGCGAGGGATTTCCAGCCGATGTCTTCGGCCCGCGCCGCCGGATCGAAATGGCGGCCCGCCACCAGGGTGTCGGTGGTGACGGCCAGCTCCTCGCCCGGCGCCGGGCGCAGCACGGCGCAGTCGTCGCCGATGCCGAGCACGACGTCCTCCGGAGCGGTGGTCAGGCCCTGGAAATGCTTGCGGATGAGCGCGAACTCATCCATCGGCCTACATGCCTGCCTGGATTTCTGTGGACCGCGCGCTGCGCGCCAGCTTGTCGAGCACGCCGTTGACGAACTTGTAGCCGTCCTCGGCGCCGAACACCTTGGTCAGGCCGACCGACTCGTTGACCACCACCTTCCACGGCACCTCGGGCTTGTACATCAGCTCGTAGGCGCCGAGGAGCAGCACCGCGTGCTCCACCGGGTCGAGCTGGTCGAGCGGGCGGTCGAGGTGCGGGGTCACCGCGGCGGTGAGTTCCGGCCGCGCCTGCACCACGCCGTGCAGCAGTTCGGAGAAATAGGCCGGGTCGGCGCGCCCCAGGCCTTCGGGTTCCTCGGCGAACTGGCGCAGCAGGGCCTCGGGCGAAGTCTCGTTGACCAGCCACTGGTACAGCGCCTGGACGGTGAGGCGGCGGGCCAGCCCGCGCCGGCTGGTGGGCAGGTTCTCACTCATCGATGGAGCGCAGCACGCGCAGCATTTCCAGGGCGGCGGCGGCGGCCTCGTAACCCTTGTTGTCGGTGCCCGGGCCGCTGCGCTCCGCCGCCTGCTGGTCGGTATTCACCGTCAGCACGCCGAAGCCCAGCGGCACGCCGTGCTTCTGCGCCGCCTCGCGCAGGCCGCGCGAGCACTCGCCGGCGACGAAATCGAAGTGCGGCGTGTCGCCGCGGATCACCGCGCCCAGGGTCACCACCGCGTCGTAGCGGCCGCTCTTCATCAGCGCGCTGACCGCCAGCGGCAGCTCGAAGGCGCCCGGCGCGCGGTACTCGGCGACGTGCCTGGCGCTGACGCCCCAGTCGGCGAGGCAGCGGCGGGCGCCGGCCAGCAGCGCGTCCACCACCTCCACGTTCCAGCGCGTCGCCACCAGGGCCACGCGCGCGCCCTTGAACTCGTTCTTGCCGGGCTTGGCCGGCGCGGCATAGCCCGTTTTCCCCGGGACTTGCTGGTTGGTCTTCGGCAATGCGGTGCCCTTGTTCTTCACAGCCTTCTGGTTTCCGGTCATCAATCGCAGTGCACGTACTCGACCACTTCGAGGCCGAAGCCGGACAGCGCGTACATCTTCTTGGGCGCCGACAGCACGCGCATCTTGCGCACGCCGAGATCGGCCAGGATCTGCGCGCCGACGCCGTAGGTGCGCAGCGACTGGCGCTCGTCCGGCTGGGCCGCCGGCACGCTGTCGCTGGAGCTGGGCGGGGTGTGCGTCTGGTTCAGGTTGACGATCTGCTGCACCACGTCGCGCGGCGATTCCGGCTTGCGCAGCAGCACCACCACGCCCTTGCCTTCCTCGGCCACGCGCTGCAGGGCGCGGCGCAGCGGCCAGGAGAAGTCGCCGTGCTGCACGCCCAGCACGTCCTGCAGCATGTTGCGCAGGTGCACACGCACCAACACCGGCTCGTCGCCCCCGATCTCGCCCTTGACCAGGGCCAGGTGCACGGTCTTGCCGATGCGGTCCTCGTACACCGCCATGCGGAATTCGCCGAACTCGGTCTGCACCTGCTGCTCGGCGACGCGCTCGACGCTGTGCTCGTTGGCGAGGCGGTAGCGGATCAGGTCGGCGATGGTGCCGATCTTCAGGTCGTGCTCGCGGGCGAAGGCGAACAGCTCGGCGCCGCGCTTCATGGTGCCGTCGTCGTTGACGATTTCGCAGATGAAGCCGGCCGGCGAAGACAGTCCGGCGAGCTTGACCAGGTCCACCGCCGCCTCGGTGTGGCCGGCACGGGCCAGCACGCCGCCCTCGGCGCAGCGCAGCGGGAAGATGTGCCCCGGACGGGCGAAATCGTCCGGCTTGGTCGCGGGGTCGGCCAGGGCGCGGATGGTCTTGGCGCGGTCCAGCGCGGAAATGCCGGTGGTGGTGCCGTGCTTGTAGTCCACCGAGATGGTGAAGGCCGTGCGGTGGCTTTCCGTGTTCTCGGCCACCATCAGCGGCAGGCGCAGCTCCTCCAGGCGCTCGCGCGTCATCGGCTGGCAGATGATGCCGCTGGAATGGCGCACGATGAAGGCAACCGCTTCCGGCGTGGCCTTCTCCGCCGCCATGATGAGGTCGCCCTCGTTCTCGCGGTCTTCGTCGTCCATCATGATGACCATCTTGCCGGCCTTGATGTCGGCGACGATGTCCTCGATGGAATCGAGCTTGCGCTCGCGCTTGGCGTCGATGGATGCCACTTTATTGCTCATGACTGCTCAACCTCGTTGCTCGATCAGGCGTTCCAGGTAGCGCGCGATCAGGTCGACTTCCAGATTGACCTTGCCGCCCGCCTCCAGGCCGCCCAGCGTGGTGTGGGTCCACGTCTGCGGGATGATGTTAACCCCAAAACGGTTTTTATCCACTTCGTTGACGGTCAGGCTGATGCCGTCGATGGCGATCGAGCCCTTGCGCGCGATATAGCGGGCCAGGGCCTGCGGCGCCTCGAAGCTCAAGCGCCAGGAGCGGGCCTCCTCGTGCTTCTCCACCAGGCGGCCGACGCCGTCGACGTGGCCCGACATCATGTGGCCGCCCAGCGGCTTGGCCGGGGTCAGGGCCCGCTCCAGGTTGACCCGGGTGCCGGCCTGCCAGGCGCCCGCGGTGGTGGCGTTGAGCGTCTCCACCGACAGGTCGGCGGTAAAGCCGCGCGACAGCAGCCGCACCGCGGTCAGGCAGACGCCGTTGACGGCGATGCTGTCGCCGGACTGCACGCCGTCCAGGTAGGCACCGTCGGCGACGATGCTCATGCGGCGGTCGCCGCCGATTTCCTCCACCGCGTCGATGCGGCCGAGGGCCTCGACGATGCCGGTAAACATTCAGTAGCTCTCCGGATTCACTGGGATGTGGCGCAAGGCCCGCACCGGCTCTCGACCAGCGTGGCGGTGACGCGGATGTCGTCGCCGACCAGGCGCACGTCCTTGGGCTTGAGCTGCACCCTCTGATCCAGCCGCACCAGACCCGGCAAGTGGGCCAGCGGCTGGGCATCGTGTCCAAGCAGCGAGGGCGCGAGGTAGACGACGATCTCGTCGGTGAGCCTGGCCTGCAGGAAGGCGCCGGCCAGGCGCGGCCCGCACTCCACCAGCACCTCGTTGACCTCGGCCCGGCCCAGCGCCGCGAGCGCCGCGCCGAGATCGACATGGCCGTCGGCACCGGCCGCGACGGCGAGCACCTCGACGCCGGGGGCGGGTGGGACGACGCCATCATCGGCGGTCAGCAGGAAGCGGCGCGCGCCTTGCGCCCAGACCTTCGCCGTCGCCGGAACGCGGTGATGGGTGTCGAGCACGATGCGGTCCGGCTGGCGCCAGCGGCCTTCCAGGCGCACGGTAAGCTGGGGGTCGTCCTCCAGCACGGTGGCCGAGCTGGTCATCACCGCGCCGGCCTCGGCGCGCAGGCGGTGCACGTCGGCGCGCGCCGCCTCGCCGGTGATCCACTGGCTCTCGCCGGAAGCCATGGCGGTGCGCCCGTCCAGGCTCGCCGCCAGCTTCAGCGTGACCCACGGCCGGCCGCAGCTCATGCGCGAGATGAAGCCGCGGTTGAGATCCGCCGCCACCTCGCCCATCACGCCGACGTGGGTTTCGATGCCGGCTTGACGCAGCTTTTCCAGGCCCTTGCCGGCGACCCGGGGGTTGGGATCGACCATCGCCGCCCACACGCGCTTCACTTTCGCCGCGATCAGCGCGTCGACGCAGGGCGGCGTGCGGCCATGGTGGGCGCAGGGCTCGAGCGTGACGTAGACCTCGGCGCCATGGGCCTTGTCGCCGGCCTCGCGCAGGGCATGCACCTCGGCGTGCGGCTCGCCGGCGCGGAGGTGGGAGCCCTCGCCCACGATCAGGCCGCCGCGGGCGACGACGCAGCCCACGCGCGGATTGGGATGGGTGCTGGCCTTGCCGCGCTCGGCCAGCCGGATCGCGCGGGCCATGAAACTCTTGGCGACCACCTCGTCGACGTTGGCGATGGCGCCGGTCAAGACTTCCTGCCGCTTTTCTGTTCTTCGGGCGGATCGATCAGGGTCAGCTGGTTGCGCCGCAGCTCGGCGGTGGGCAGTTTTTCCAGACGGTCGATTTCCTCGCGGAAGGCGTTGACGTCCTGGAAACTGCGATAGATCGAGGCGAAGCGCACGTAGGCGACGTGGTCGAGGTCGCGCAGCTCCTCCATGACCCAGGCGCCGATGCGCCGCGACGGCACTTCGCGCTCGCCGCTGGCGCGCAGCTTGCGCATCACGTTCTCCACCGCGTGGTCCACCGCCTCCTGCGGCACCGGGCGCTTGTACACGGCGCTCTCGAAGCCGCGGCGCAGCTTGCCCTCGTCGAAGGGCTGCGGCTTGCCGCTGCTCTTGAGCACGAACGGCATCGACAGCTGCGCCTTCTCGAAAGTGCTGAAGCGGTTGCCGCAATGCGGGCACTCGCGGCGCCGGCGCACCTGCGTGCCTTCCTCGTACAGGCGCGAGTCGATCACTCGCGTGTCGGGGGCTTTGCAGAAAGGACATTGCATCGCCGGGGCTCCGCCTCAGCAGCCGTCGGTCGTCGGCTGGCGGTCGCCGGTTGAAAGCACAGCGCTTTTCACCGACAACCGACAACCGCTAACCGGCAACTGCCTCACGCGGCCTTCTTCGCCGCCCGGTACACCGGGAAGCCGGCGCACAGGTTCTCGACATTGCCGCGCACGCGGGCGATGGTGCCGTCGACGTCCTGATTCCTGGCCATGGCGTCGAGGATGTCGGCGATCCAGCTCGCCACCTCGCCCATCTGCACTTCCTTGAAGCCGCGCGTGGTGCTGGCCGGGCTGCCGATGCGCAGGCCGGAGGTGACCATCGCCGAGCGCGGGTCGTTCGGCACCGCGTTCTTGTTGACGGTGATGTGGGCCTTGCCCAGCGCCGCTTCGGCGTCCTTGCCGGTGATGCTGGTGGCCGACAGGTCGAGCAGGAACAGGTGGTCGTCGGTGCCGCCGGAGACGACCTTGTAGCCGCGGTCGAGGAAGACCTGGGCCATGGCCCTGGCGTTGGCGACCACCTGCTGCTGGTACTGCCTGAACTCGGGCGCCAGCGCCTCCTTGAAGGCCACCGCCTTGGCGGCGATGACGTGCATCAGCGGGCCGCCCTGGATGCCGGGGAACACGGCCGAGTTGAACTTCTTGGTGAAGTCCTCCGGCTGCCCCTTGCACAGGATGATGCCGCCGCGCGGGCCGCGCAGGGTCTTGTGGGTGGTGCTGGTGACGACGTGTGCGTGCGGCAGCGGGCTCGGATAGACGCCGGCGGCGACCAGGCCGGCGATGTGCGCCATGTCGACCCAGAGCCAGGCGCCGACCTTGTCGGCGATGGCGCGCATGCGCGCCCAGTCCTTGATGCGCGAGTAGGCGGAGAAGCCGCCGATCAGCATCTTCGGCTTGTGCTCCAGCGCGACGCGCTCCATCTCGTCGTAGTTGATCAGGCCGGTGAGCGGATCGAGGCCGTAAGCCACGACCTTGTAGTTCTTGCCGGAGAAGTTGGCGGGATGGCCATGGGTCAGGTGCCCGCCGTGGGCCAGGTTCATGCCCATGATGGTGTCGCCCGGCTGCACCAGGGCGGCGAACACCGCGGCGTTGGCCTGCGCGCCGGAGTGCGGCTGCACGTTGGCGAAGTCGCAGTCGAAGATCTGCTTGACCCGCTCGATCGCCAGGGTCTCGGCGACGTCGACGTGCTCGCAGCCGCCGTAGTAGCGCTTGCCCGGGTAGCCTTCCGCGTATTTGTTGGTCAGCACCGAGCCCTGCGCTTCCATCACCGCCGGACTGGCGTAGTTCTCGGAGGCGATCAGCTCGATATGCGCTTCCTGGCGCGCGCGCTCGGCTTCGATGGCGCGGTTCAGTTCAGGGTCGGCTTGGGCAAGGCTCTTGGCGTTGGTCCACATGGTCTCGTGATGTTCCCGTAAAGATAAAACCGCCTCACAAGGCGCCCGGAAAGCAAAAGCCTTTCTCGGCGGCCTTTTGCGTCCTGGCGTGAGGAAAGCTGCTCAGTCCACGACCTCCAGCATCAGATCGAGCGCGGCACGCGCCGGCCTGGCGATCTCCGCCGGCACCCGGATCTGGTTCACCACCTGCCCGGCGACCAGGTTGTCCAGGGTCCAGGCCAGGTGCTGCGGGTCGGTGCGGAACATGGTGGAGCACATGCACACCATCGGCGACATGAATTGCACCGTGACGCCCTTCGGCTTCATCTCGTCCCGGAGGCGGTTCACCAGGTTCAGCTCGGTGCCGACCAGCCAGTGGCTGCCGGCCTCGGAGGCGCGCACCGTGCGCAGGATGTACTCGGTGGAGCCGACATGGTCAGAGGCCTCGCAGACCTCGAACGCGTTCTCGGGGTGGCTGATCACCTTGCCGTGCGGCACCTCGCGACGGAATTTCTCGATCTGCGCCGGATGGAACATCTGGTGCACCGAGCAGAAGCCTTTCCAGAGAATGATCCTGGCCTTGCGGATCTGCTCCGGGGTCAGGCCACCCATCGGTTTTGTGAAGTCCCACAGCACCATCTCGTCCAGCGGGATGCCCATGCGGTGGCCGGTATTGCGGCCGAGGTGCTGGTCGGGGAAGAACAGCACCTTCTCGCGCCGCGAGAAGGACCACTCCAGCACGCCGCGGGCATTGGAGGAGGTGCAGACGATGCCGCCGTGGTTGCCGCAGAAAGCCTTCAGGTCCGCGGCCGAGTTGATATAGGTTACCGGCGTGACTTTCTCATCCGGATCAAGCACTTCGGAAAGCTCGCTCCAGCACTTTCTCACCTTGACGAGGTTGGCCATGTCGGCCATGGAGCAGCCCGCGGCCAGATCCGGCAGGATCACCGAGCGCTTGCCGTCGGTGACGATGTCGGCCACCTCGGCCATGAAATGCACGCCGCAGAAGATGATGAACTCCGCGTCGGTCTTCGCCGCGAGCTGCGACAGCTTGAGGGAATCACCAGTGAAATCAGCGTGTTTGAACACTTCATCACGCTGGTAATGATGACCGAGGATGGCCAGGCGCGAGCCCAGCAGCTTGCGGGCGGCGCGGATGCGGGCATCGCAGTCCTCGTCGGCAAGCAGGTTGAACTGGTCGATCTTCAGGGCGGCGGACATCGCCTCAAGCTCCTGGCGCGGAGGCGCCGGCAGCGGCAGGGGAGCGGTATTTTACCCGATCACGCCCGGCTGCCGGCCCCGGCCGGAACCGGATCACGGCGGCGCCGTAACCTGCAGCTGGGTATAGACCTGCGGGATGTTGACCGCGCTGGCATTGGACGCCTGCACCGTCGTGGTGCCCTCGCTGACCCCACGGGCCTGGCCGGCGGAATTGCCGCCGTTGCCGATGGTGGCCACCGCCGGCAGGTCGGTGCTCCAGCTGGTGCTGCGGGTGACCTCCTGCAAGATCGCCTGGCCGGTGGTGGAGTCGGTGCCGTAGTAGCCGATGGCGTGGAACTGCAGGGGCGTCAGCACGCCGGCCTGTACCGAGGCCTGAGGCTGGCTGGACGGACAGTTCTGCACCGTGGTGAAAATGTCGGTCCAGCAGACCTGGAAGGTCTGCAACACGCGGGTCGCGGTGCTGGTGACGATCGACGGCGCGGTGAGCGTAGCGCCACCCTGGTTGAAGCTGGCCTGCAGCACGATGCCGCCCGGCGCGGAGGCAAACAGCAGGTTGTTGACGCCCGAGGTGCCGCCGAACTGCGCAAAACTCCCGCCTTGCGCCACGCTGAGGGAAGACTGCGTGCTGACGTCCTGGGAGTTGCCGTCCGCCAGGGAGGCGATGACGCGGAAGCGCTCGGAGTTGCCGACGATCAGCTGCGGCAGCGGGTTGCTGGCGGACACCGGTTGCGTCGGATCCGGCGGCGGGAATTCCGGCTGCATGGCGATGCTCTGCACCGGCGCTACCGACATGTTGACGATGTTGTTGGCGTCGGTGATGGTAGTCAGGTCGCAGCTCGAGAAGCTGGCCATTGGCACCACCGGACCGCCGAAATTGCCGGCAGTCAGCGTCGCCACGCCGGTGGAGCTGCGCGAGACCGTCGCCACACCGTTGTTGGGGGTCTGAAAACCAATCGTGGCGAAGTTGGTGATATCGGCCTCGGCATTGTCCAGCACTGCTGTGACCGCCACCTGCACCTGGGTGCCCTGCCCCATCGTGAAAGCGTTGCTCGGGCTGGTGTGGTTGGTGTTGATGCGCCACAACGGCACGTAGTTGCCGTCGATCACCGCCTTCAGCTGCGGGTTGACCAGCGGCCCCACCGAAACCGCGGTCTGCGCGATCACGCCGAAATAGTCGGCGGTGATGATGGCGGTGCCGGTGCCGTCCGGAACGAGGGCGCCGTGGGCGTAGAAGCCGCCGGGCGCGGGGAGATCGCCGTTGCTGACCTTGACCGCGCCCGGGTTGGAACTGGTCCAGACCACCCGGTTGGTGAAGTCGCCCACCGAGCCGTCATCGAAATACAGCAGTGCGCGCAGCCCGCTGGTGAGGCACTGGTACATTTTCAGCGAGGGCAGCGGGCTCGCCGACGAAGGCGCCGAGATCACCAGGTTGCGCGGTGCATTGCCCGAGCCGACCGCCCCGCCGCAGGCGGCCAGGGCGGCCGCCGTGCCCAGGCACAGGCCGGACAGCAGGATGCGGGTCAGGGAGCGGCCGAAGCCGCGCGACGACAGGTTCATTCACTGGCCTCGATTAAGCCGCCGGGGTCGCCGGCGGGGTCTGCTGCTGGACGGTGCTGCGGATCGACAACTCGCGCAACTGCCGCGCATCGACCGTGCCTGGGGCATTGGTCAGCGGATCGTGCGCGGTCTGGGTCTTGGGGAAGGCGATGACTTCACGGATCGAACTGGCGCCGGCCATCAGCATGACCATGCGGTCCAGGCCGAGCGCGATGCCGCCGTGCGGCGGCGCGCCGAAGCGCAGCGCCTCGAGCAGGAAGCCGAATTTCTCCTGGGCCTCCTCGTCGCCGATGCCGAGCAGGCGGAACACCGCCTGCTGGATGTCGGCACGGTGGATGCGCACCGAGCCGCCGCCGATCTCGATGCCGTTGAGCACAAGGTCATAGCCCTGCGACAGCACGCCGTCCGGATCGTTCTCGACCATCGCCGCGTCGAACACCTTCGGCGCGGTGAACGGATGATGCAGCGCGACCCAGCGGTCTTCCTTGTCGTCCTTCTCGAACATCGGCCAGTCGACCACCCACAGCGCGGCCCAGCCGGTGCGGGTGAAGCCGAGGTCGGCGCCGAGCTTGATGCGCAGCGCGCCGAGCGCGTCGCACACCACCTTGAACTTGTCGGCGCCGAAGAAGAGGATGTCGCCGTCCTGCGCGCCGCTGCGTTCGAGGATGCCGCTGAGCGCGGCGTCGCTGAGGTTCTTGACGATCGGCGACTGCAGGCCGTCGCGGCCCTTGGCCTTCTCGTTGACCTTGATCCAGGCCAGGCCGCGGGCGCCGTACTGGCCGACCAGCGCGGTATAGGCGTCGATCTCGGAGCGCGAAATCCTGCCGCCGCCGGGGACGCGCAGCACGGTGACGCGGCACTTCGGGTCCTTGGCCGGTCCGGCGAAGACCTTGAACTCGCTGTCGGCGACGAGATCCTTGATCTCGACCAGCTCCAGCGGGTTGCGCAGGTCCGGCTTGTCCGAGCCGTAGCGGCCCATCGCCTCGGCGTAGCTCATGTGCGGCAGAGTGCCGAGGTCGACCTTCATCACTTCCTGGAACAGCTCCTTCACCAGGCCCTCGATCATCGCCATGATTTCGTCCATGGTGAGGAAGGAGGTCTCGACGTCGAGCTGGGTGAACTCCGGCTGGCGGTCGGCGCGCAGGTCTTCGTCGCGGAAGCAGCGCGCGATCTGGTAATAGCGGTCCAGGCCGCCGACCATCAGCAGCTGCTTGAACAGCTGCGGCGACTGCGGCAGCGCGAAGA
>DASRFD010000012.1:0-118740 GCA_035651715.1 Nevskia sp. | reverse complement strand
GGCCAGGCGGTGCCCCCGGGGGATTACGCCGTCGACGTCGCCACCGCCTTCGATCGAATTGCCGCGCTTCGCGTGCGCTTTTCGGAGGAGCCGGTCGACCGGTGGCTTCCCGCCGACCACGACCGCGAGAGCTCCGCCAGCCACATCGTCGACGTCGATGCCGGAAACGTGGCGATCATGGACCTTGCGGCCGTCCTGACCGCCAGGTCCCGCGCCAAGGAGCGGGCATTCGAAGCCCACGTGGACAACCGGGCCTCGCGCTGTTCGATGCTGGCGTTGGCGCACGCCGACGACACCGTGATCGCGGATTCGGGTTGGGGCGACGGCGGCTATCCCGTGTACTGGGGCGTCGACGGCAACCGCCGGCCGGCGGTCCTGGTGGTGGACTTCATGCTGGTCCCCAGGGACAGTGCGGACCTGGACGAGGCGCCCGCGGCGCGGCCTGTCCCCGGCGCCGAGGCGCGCAGGCCGCGCTTGTCCTTGTTCAGGAAACTGTTTGGAGGCGCTGAGCCGCGGTGGCCGGGCCGCGGCGCCCCGGCGTAGAGTAGCCGCACGATGACGCGCCATAACCTCATCCTCGACACCGACAGCTACAAGCTGACGCACTGGCTGCAGTATCCGCCGGGCACGACGCGCATCTCCAGCTACATCGAGAGCCGCGGCGGGCTGTTGCCGGAGGTGCTGTTCTTCGGCCTGCAGGCCTTCCTCAAGCACTACCTGAGCCGGCCGCTCAGCCGCGCCGACATCGACGAAGCGGAAGGCGTATGCCGCGCCCACCTGGGCGTGTTCAACCGCGCCGGCTGGGAGCACATCGTCGAGCGCCACGGCGGCTACCTGCCGCTGGAAATACAGGCGCTGCCGGAGGGCACGGCGGTGGGCCACCACGTGCCGGTGGTGCAGCTGGTGAACACCGACCCGCAGTGCTACTGGCTGCCGAGCTACCTGGAGACGGCGCTGCTGCGCGCAGTGTGGTACCCGAGCACGGTGGCCAGCACCTCCTTCGCCTGCAAGAAGGCGCTGCGCCTCTACCTGGAGGAGACGGCCGAGACGCTCGACGCGCTGCCGTTCCAGCTGCACGACTTCGGCGCGCGCGGCGCCACCTGCCACGAGGCGGCGGCCCTGGGCGGCGCCGGCCACCTGCTCAACTTCCAGGGCACCGACACGCTGGAGGCGCTGGAGGTGGCGCGCCGCCATTACGGCGAGCCGATGGCCGGCTTCAGCATCCCGGCGTCCGAGCACAGCACCATGACCAGCTGGGGCAGGGCCGGCGAGGCGGACGCCTACCGCAACATGATCCGCCAGTTCGCCGGCCCGCAGAAGGTGCTGGCCTTCGTCGTCGACAGCTACGACGTGTGGCACGCGCTCGACCATCTCGTCGGCGAGGCGCTGCGCGAGGAGATCGCGGCCTGCGGCGGGCGCATCGTGGTGCGCCCGGACAGCGGCGACCCAGTGGCGGTGGTGCCGCGCGTGGTCGAGCACCTGATGCGCCGCTTCGGCCATGCCGTGAACGCCAAGGGCTACCGCGTGCTCCCGCCCTACATCCGCGTGATCCAGGGCGACGGCGTGGACCTGCGCTCGCTGCCGCGCATCCTGGAGGCGCTGAAGCTGCGCGCGATCAGCAGCGAGAACCTCGCCTTCGGCATGGGCGGCGGCCTGCTGCAGAAGGTGGACCGCGACACGCTGCGCTGGGCGATGAAGGCCAGCTGGGGCGAGGTGGACGGGCAGCCGCGCGAGATCTACAAGGACCCGGTCACCGATCCGGACAAGCGCAGCAAGGCCGGACGCTGGGCCGTGGTGCGCGGCGCCGAAGGCTGCGAGGCGGTGCGGGAGGAGGCCCTGGCCGGGCGCGACAACCTGCTGCGGCCGGTCTGGCGCGACGGCCGGCTGCTGGTGGAGGAGAACTTCGCCCAGCTGCGCGCACGCGCCGCCGAGCACTTCGAGGCGGCGTACCGGCGGGCGCTGGCGCAGGCGGCGGCGGCGACCTGAGGCCGGCCGCTACTCCTCGCGGATCACCACCTGGGCCTTGGCCATCTCTCCAGCCAGCTGCTTGTAGAAGGCGCGGAAGGTACTGTCGTTGTAGCTGTCGAGCGTGATCCACTCGGTGAACCACCAGTCACGCTTGCCGGAGCTGCCGATCAGGCTGCCATCGATCCTGGCTTCCGTCTCGCAATCGCCGTTCGATGTCTCGTAGCAGTGCTTGCGCGCTGTCGACACGTAGACCCGCAGCAAGGGCACGCCCTTGCCCGGCGCGCTGACGGCGACGCCGTACGGCCGCAGATGGTCCGGGAAGTCCGCCGGGAATTTCTGCGCCAGGTCGCGGGCGAAGCGCTGCACCAGCTCCACCCCGGCTGCGGTCGGCGCATCGGGTCCGTTGTCCGGCGCATAGCCGGCGTTGACGGCGAGCGCCAGCACGCTCAGCGGTGGCTCGGCGGCGGGGCCGCCGGATTGGAACGTCGCCTCGGACTGTATCTTCTGCAGGGTTTCCACCGCCGCGCAACCCGCCAGCGGACCACAGGCGCAGACCAGCAGGATGCGGACCGCTCGTTTCATGAATGCGTACTCCCTTGTCCGGCCACGGCGCCACGCCGCGCCTTCAGCCACAGATACAGCGGCACGCCGGCCAGGATCAGCCCGGTGCCCGCCAGCGAATGCCACAGGTTGCTGGCATAGGTATAAACCAGCACGGCGCCGGCGGCGAGCACGAACAGCGCCGGCAGCAGCGGATAGCCCGGCGTGCGGTACGGCGAGGGCGGCTCGCCGGGGCGGCGCCGGAACACGAAGAGGGTGCTCGCCGCCAGCAGGTAGAACAGCCACTCGGCGAAGATCGCCAGCTCGAACAGCGCCTGGAAGCGGCCGCTCAGCAGCAGCAGCGCGGTGGCGAGCACGGCCTGGGCCAGCAGCGAGACCGAGGGGCTGTGGAAGCGCGGGTGCACCGTGGCCATGCGCCTGAAGAACAGGCCGTCGCGCGCCGCGGCGTAGGGGATGCGTCCGCCGGACAGCACCGTGCCGTTGAGCGTGACCAGCATGCTCAGCGCCATCGCCGCCGTCACCAGCCCGGCGCCGAACGGACCGGCGCTGCGCAGCATCGCCTCCACCGCCGGGCGCGGCGAAGCGGCCATGTCGTCCGGCGGCAGCACGTAGAGGATCGCGGCGTTGGTCGCCATGTACAGCGCCGCGACGATCAGCACGCCCAGCACCAGCGCCAGCGGCAGGCTGCGCTGCGGATCCCTGACCTCGCCGGCGGCCATGCTCAGGTCGTTCCAGCCGTCGTAGGCCCACAGGGTGGCGGTGAGCGCGATCATGAAGCCGCTGAAGCCGCCGATCGCACCGGGCAGTACCGCCTGGAAATTCGCCGCGCTGCCCTGGCCGCCGAACAGGCAGGCGCCGCAGATCGCCAGCACCAGCAGGCCCTTGAGCCAGGTGAAGACCAGCTGGAAGTCGCCGGCCTTCTTCACGCCGAGGTAGTTGAGGCCGGTGACCAGCCAGGCGCAGGCGATCGCCGCGGGCTGCGCCCACAGCAGCGGCCAGCCCTCGGCGACCGGCCGCTGCAGGAAGGCCAGCGCCGGGAAGCTGCCGAGCACGCGGGTGATGCCGATGGTGACGGTGGCGATGGACGCCGGCTTGGCCACCGCGAACCAGGTCCACATGTAGAGGAAGGCGGCGAGATCGCCGTAGGCGTCGCGCAGGTAGACGTACTCGCCGCCGGCGTGCGGGCGCGCCGCGCCCAGCTCGGCATAGGTCAGCGCGCCGAACAGGGTCAGCAGGCCGCCGGCGATCCAGGCCAGGTAGACCAGCCCGGCCGAGCCGGCGGCCTGCATCATCTCGCGCGGCACCAGGAAGATGCCGCTGCCGATGATGGTGCCGACGACGATGGCGGTGGCGTGCGAGGCGGTGAGGACCCGGGGAAGCGGCGTACCTGGCTGGTCTGTCATCCTGGGCGTGGCGGAGGATCCGGCCGCTACTGTAAGCCAAGTGGTGGGTTCATCCTGGTGCCGGGCCGCCTCGCGGCCTTTTTCCCTAGCGGCCGGCCTCCGAGCGCGGCTCCAGGTATTTCTTCTCCCCCGCCGGCAGTGCCACGCTCAGCCAGTTCTGCCGCGGCGGCAGCGGGCAGGTGGCGTAGGGCGTATAGGCGCAGGGCGGATTCTGGATGCGGTTGAAGTCCAGCCACAGCTCGCCGGGCTGGTCGAGGCCGTGGTCGGGAAACGCCGTGTAGAGGAAACGGCCGGCGCCGTAGCTGGTCTTGGGGCTGGTCGTGTCGCGCAGGATGAAGAACAGCTCGGTGTCGCCCGGCTCCTCCAGGATCGGCTCGAGCCTGTAGCTCTTGCCGCCGATCTCGAACTCGGCCACGCCCGGTACCGGCGCCCGGTCCTCGGTGCCGATGATGCTGGCGATGGCGATGGTCTTCGGCGGAACGTACGGCGTCCACTTCGCGCGCACGCGATAGGCCGGGTCCGGCGCGTACCAGTTCAGCTGCCTGAACTGCAGCCGCGTCGGCGCCTGGGCGTCCTTGACGCGCAGGATGTAGCGATCGTCGCGGGCGTCGCCGCGATGGATGACGAAGAACACCAGGCTGCCGACGGTGAGGCGCGTCGGTTGCGGCTCGTCGTCGGCATGCAGCACCTGCTGCCGCGCCGGCTGGCCGTCCACCTCGAAGCCGGCCGGGAAGCCGCCGGGCGGCGGCAGCAGCGTGATGAGCCTGCCCTTGCGCTCCAGCACGCCCAGGTGCGCCGGCACCTGGCCCTTCAGGCGCACGGCATTGTCCGCGGCGCCGCCGAAGGGGTTGCGGCCCTCGGCGATCGGCTCCAGCCCGGTCAGCGACAGCCAGCCCTCGGGGGCGGACAGCTTCTGCGCGCGCTCGGCGCGCCAGGCCAGCAGGTCCTGGCTCCAGTCGGCGGGCGGCGCCGGGTCGGCCGCCGCCCGCGCGCCGGCCAGCGCCAGCACGCAGGCCGGCAACAGCGCGGTCTTGATCTTCATCGGCAGGTTCCGGAATGCGGTGCACCGATTCTGCGCTTCGGCCGGGCGGAACGGAACGACTTTATGATCATGGCCTTATTCCGCTGGGACCAACCGTCTTGTCAGGCGGCGGCGCTTGCCGCATCGTGGCGCCGACAACAACCCGGGATCCTCTCGATGCGCCTCGTGCTCCGCAAACCCCTGCTGGCCGGCCTGCTTGCGCCGCTGCTCTGCGGGCTGGCCGCCTGCGGCGAAAGCGCCACCCAGACGGTGGCGGCCGGCAGCGGCCCCGACCCGGTGCTGCCGCCGCCGCACGCGACCCTGCTGCCGACCGTCAACGTGGCGCGCGTGGTCGGCTGGAGCGGCGCCAGGCCGGACGCCGCGCCGGGGCTGGCGGTGAGCGCCTATGCCTCCCTTCTCGACCACCCGCGCTGGCTCTACGTGCTGCCCAACGGCGACGTGCTGGTGGCGGAAACCAACGAGCCGCCCAAGCCGGTGGACTATGCCGGGGTCAAGGGCTGGGTGGCGAAGCAGGTCATGAAGCGGGCCGGCGCCGGCGTGCCCAGCGCCAACCGCATCACCCTGCTGCGCGACACCGACGGCAAGGGCGTGGCGACGCAGCGCAGCGTGTTCCTCAAGGACCTGCACTCGCCGTTCGGCATGGCCCTGGTCGGCGACACCCTGTACGTGGCCGACACCGATGCGGTGCTGGCCTTCCCCTCCCGCGAGGGCGATACGACGATCACCGCGCCCGGCCGCAAGCTGCTCGACCTGCCGGCCGGCCCGCGCAACCACCACTGGACCAAGAACCTGCTGGCCAGCCCGGACGGCAGCAAGCTCTACGTCACCGTCGGCTCCAACAGCAACGTCGCCGAGAACGGCATGGCGGAGGAGGAAAACCGCGCCGCGATCCTCGAAGTGGACCGCGCCAGCGGCAGCTTCCGCGTCTATGCCTCCGGCCTGCGCAATCCCAACGGCCTGGCCTGGGAGCCGCACGGCGGCGCGCTGTGGACGGCGGTGAACGAGCGCGACGAGATCGGCAGCGACCTGGTGCCGGACTACATCACCTCGGTGCGGGACGGCGGCTTCTACGGCTGGCCCTACAGCTACTACGGCCAGCACGTCGACACGCGGGTGCAGCCGCAGCGTCCGGAGCTGGTGGCCAGGGCCATCGTGCCGGACTACGCGCTCGGCCCGCACACCGCCTCGCTGGGGCTGGCCTTCTATGACGGCAAGCTGCTGCCGCCGCATTACGGCGGCGGCGCCTTCGTCGGCCAGCACGGGTCCTGGAACCGCCAGCCGGCCAGCGGCTACAAGCTGGTGTTCGTGCCTTTCGCCGGGGGCAAGCCGAGCGGCCCGCCGGAAGACGTGCTGACCGGCTTCCTCGACCCCCAGGGCAATGCCCGCGGCCGCCCGGTCGGCGTGGCGGTGGCGCGCGACGGCGCCGTGCTGCTGGCCGACGACGTCGGCAACACGGTCTGGCGGGTGACGGCGGCACCTTGATCGAACGGATGCTCACCGACGGGGAATGACATGCGCATGTTTGCGGTCGCCGTGCTTCCGCTGGTCCTGGCCGGCTGTGCGTCGGCGCCGGGCAGGGTCGACAAAGCCGTGTTGCAACAGCAGGTGGCCGACACCGAGCGCGCCTTCGCCAGGACCATGGCCGACCGCGACCATGCCGCCTTCACCGGCTTCCTGTCCGAGCAGGCGGTGTTCTTCGGCAGCCGCCGCGTGCTGCACGGCAAACGCGAGGTGGCCGAGGCCTGGCAGCCGCTCTACGACAAGCCGCAGGCGCCGTTCTCCTGGGAGCCGGCACAGGTGGAAGTGCTGGATTCCGGCGACCTCGCCCTCAGCACCGGCCCGGTGCGCGATGCGCAGGGCAAGCAGATCGCCACCTTCAGCTCGATCTGGCGGCGCGAGGCGCCCGGGGTGTGGCGCATCGTGTTCGACAAGGGCAACGACGTCTGCAACTGAGCGGACGGCCAGAGGCGGCCCGGTCCGCTTCCGCGGCAGGCGTGAGCAGGGAGCAAAGGCGTCATGCGCATCGGCGATAATCGCCCCATGCTCGACGCCCTCGGCCACCTCGCCAGCTTCGCCCGCTTCGCCGCCGCGCGCGCCGCGCGCGAGCGCCACGACGCCGCGGTGCTGGGCGAGCTGGACGCGGCGGCGCTGAGCCTGCCGCGCGGGCTGGAGCTGCAATGGCTGGGCACCGCGGGCTACCGCCTGCGCTACCAGGGCCAGGCGCTGTACATCGATCCCTACCTGTCGCGCGTGCCGCTGCGCAGCCTGCTGCGCGGCGCCGCGGCGATGCCGGATGCGGCGCTGCTGGCGCGCCTGCTGCCGGACGAGGCGGTGGCCGGCGTGCTGGTTGGGCACTGCCACTTCGACCATGCCGTCGACGCGCCGGCGATCGCGCGCCGCTTCGGCGCCAAGGCCTACGGCTCGGCCTCGCTGGCGCGGCTGCTGGCCCTCCACGGCTCGCCGCAGCTGGCGGTGCAGGTGGAAGCCGGCAGGGCCTACGAGCTGGGGCCGTACACGGTGCGCTTCTTCCCGAGCTGCCATTCGAAGCTGGTGCTGGGCTACCGGGTGCCCTTCGACGGCGAGCTGAGCTGCGAGCACCTCGACCACCTCGCGCCGGGCGCTTACCGCTGCGGCCAGGTCTGGGCCATGCTCATAGAAGTCGCCGGCATCCGCATCTACCACCAGGGCAGCGCCAACCTGATCGACGAGGCGGTGCCGCGCGGCGGCGTCGACCTGTTCCTCGCCGGCATCGCCGGGCGCCGCTTCACCCGCGACTACTGGCGGCGCATCCTCGGGCGGCTCGAGCCGCGGGTGGTGCTGGCCAGCCACTTCGACGACTTCTTCCGCCCGATCGAGTCCGCTCCGGGCTTCTCCGCCAACGTCAACCTGGCGGCGCTGCCGGAGGAGATCGGCAGGGTCAGCCGCGACTTCCGCGTGCTGGCGCCGCGGCCGCTGCAGCTGCTGAAGGGTTGAGCGCCGGATGACACGGCGGGAGGCCGCCTCCGGGCTAGCCGCGCCGCGCCTGGTCCTGCGTGAAAAACTGATCCAGCACCGCGCCGGAGGCCGCATCCTTGAGGGCGGTGAAGGTCCCCTGCCGGGCGATCTCCTCCGCCGCGCGCATGAATCCGCCCCAGGCCGCACGCGCCAGCGCACCGCCGACGCTGATGCGGCGCACCCCCAGCGCCGCCAGTTCGTCCACGCTCAGCTGCATCGCCTGGTTGGCCAGCACGTTGAGCGGCCTGGGCGCCGCCGCGGCGACCAGCTCGGCAATCTCCTCGCGGGTGCGCACCCCCGGCGCATAGAGCACGTCGGCGCCCGCCTCGGCGTAGGCGCGCAGGCGCTTCACCGATTCCTGCAGCGGCGTGGGATGGCCGGTGAGGAAGCATTCGGCGCGCCCGACCAGCAGCGGCCCGCCGCCGCGTTCGTCGATCGATTCGCGCGCGGCGCGCATGCGCTCGACCGCGTCGGGCAGCTCGCGCAGCGGCTGCCGCGGGTCGCGGGTGGAGTCCTCGATCGACAGCGAGGCGGCGCCGGTGGCGACGCACAGCGCGACGTTGCGCGCCACGCCGTGCGCGTCCGGCGCAAAGCCGCCTTCGAAGTCGGCGTTCACCGGCAGCTCGGTGGCCTCGACGATGGTCTGGATGTGAGCCAGGGCCATCGCCAGCGACAGATCATTGTCGGGCGAGCCCATGCTCCAGGCGGCGCCGGAGCTGGTGGTGGCGAGCGCCTTGAAGCCCAGGCTTTGCAGGTAGCGGGCGCTGCCCACGTCCCAGGGATTGGGGATGACGAAGCAGCCGCTTTCGTGCAGCTGGCGCATCGTCGCGTACTTCTCGCGGGGGCTCGGCATGGCAGACTCCATTCTGCGTGGCGCGAAGCGCCGATGCTGCGGCGCATACCGTAGTGATTGTGCCCGGCGCCGCGGCCGCTGTCGCCTACGGCGCCCGGCGCGGCGCGGGCCCGGCCTGCTCGAGCAGGTGCCGCAGCTGAGCCGGGTCGCGGATCAGCACCCGGCCGTAGTCCAGCGCGATCCAGCCGCGCTTCTCCCACTGGCGCAGCTCCTTGCTGACGCTCTGGCGCGAGGCGCCGAGCATGCGGCCCAGGTCCTCCTGCGGCAGGTGCAGGTCGAGCAGCAGGCCCTGCGGCGTGTCCTGGCCGTAGACTTTCGCCAGTTGCAGCAAGCGCTTGGCCAGGCGCAGCGCCAGCGGCAGGAACACCGCGTCGTCGATATAGGACAGCGCCAGGCGCAGCTGCCGCGCCAGCCGCGCGGCGAGGTGGCGGTACAGCCGCGGCTCGGCGTCGAGCAGGGCCAGCAGCTTCGGCCGCGGCAGCACGAACACCTCGGCCTCGCCCATCGCCACCGCGTCGTGCGTGCGCGGCAGGCCGTCGAACAGCGACAGCTCGCCGATCCAGTCGCCCGGCTCGAACAGCGCCATCAGCACCTCGCGCCCGTCCGGCGCGACATTGCTGAGGCGGATGCGGCCGCGGATCAATCCGTAGAGGGCCTCGGCCGGGTCGTTGCGGGCATAGAGCAGCTCGCCGTCGCCGAGGGCGCGCCGGCTCGCCAGGCTGGCGAACTGCGCCGCCGCGTCGGCCGGCAGGTCGAGGAACAGGCCGCCGTCGTCCTTTGCCTGGGTATGCATGGCCCCTTGCCCGTGGCGGCGGAATGTCGCGGACGCGACAGAGTTTTTCCGCCCCGCCGCGCATTATGCCCCCATGAATACCCCAGCCCGCGACTTCGCCTCCTTCGAGGAGTTCTATCCCTTCTACCTGGGCGAGCACGCCAACCGCATCTGCCGGCGCCTGCACGTGGTCGGCACCTCCGTGGCGGGGCTGCTGCTCGTCGGCGCGGTTGCCGCCAGGCTGTGGTGGCTGATTCCACTGGCGGTGGGGCTGGGTTACGCCTTCTCCTGGGTCGGGCACTTCGTGTTCGAGAAGAACCGGCCGGCGACCTCCCGGCATCCCTGGTGGTCGTATCGCGGCGACCTGCGCATGCTGCGGGAAACCCTCAGCGGCAGGATCGCGTTCTAGCCGCCAGATCGTAGGGCCGGCTTCTCAGCCAGCTTTTGCAGGATCTGCTGAGCATCGCGAAGCGCATCGATCGCGCCGGATGCCGAAGATGCGCTTCGCTACGCTCGGCACATCCTGCAAGTTCTGCCTGGTGACCTAATCGAAGTTGTCGGCCCTTGCGCGCTAGGCGGGCTGGCCGGGCCGGGACCGGGCGGCCTTGCGCGCCGCCAGGTTCTTGCGCCCGTGCTTCTCCAGGTCGGCCAGCACCAGGCGCATGATCCAGACGAAGGCGCCGAAGGCGCGCAGCAGCCAGCCCTGCAACGCCGGCACGGTGACTTCGCGCGGCTTTTTCGCCACCGCGTCGACGATGTGGCGCGCCATCGCCTGCGCCGAAATCGGCGGCTCGCCGAAGGCGGCGGCGGCGCTGTCGTCCTGCGCCTCCTGCTCCAGCATCGGCGTCTCCACCGCGGGCGGATAGACGATGGTGAAGTCCAGCGGCTGCTCGCGGTATTCCCAGGCCAGGGTGTGGTGGAAGCCGCGCAGCGCGTGCTTGGTGCCGGCATAGCTGGCCAGGCTGGGGAACGGCATGTAAGCGGTGAGGCTGCAGATGGTGATGAGGTGGCCGTGCCCCTGCGCGATGAAGCGCGGCAGTGTCGCCAGCACGCCGGCGATGTTGCCGAGGTAGTTCACCTCCACGGTGTGGCGGTGCCGCTCGAACGGCACGTCCAGCACGTAGCCGGTGTGGACCACGCCGGCGTTGTTGACCAGCACGTCCACCCCGCCGAAATGCTGCCAGGCCTGGTCCAGCGCGCGCTGCCACTGCGCCGGGTCGCGCACGTCCAGCTCCAGCGCCAGCGCGCCCAGGCCAGCGGCGGCTTCGCGCACGGCGGCGCCGTCGATGTCGGCCAGCGCCAGCCGGTAGCCGCGCGCCGCGGCCTCGCGTGCCGTGGCGGCGCCGATGCCGCGCGCCGCGCCGGTGATGAACAGCACCTTGCCGTCAGCCATCGCCCATCCCCGCACTTTTGGTATGGGTCATTTTTACCCCGCGGAATGTCGACTGCTTGACACTCCGCGACAGGCGCCGCGCCGTACCATGTAGGGACCGGCAAGGAGACAGCGTCATGAGCGTGCAGGCGATCAAGACCCCGAGCAACGTGCGGGAGCAGGTCAGCAAGGAAGAGTGGCAGACCCGCGTCGATCTCGCCGCGGCCTACCGCCTGGTCGCGCTGTACGGCTGGGACGACCTGGTGTTCACCCACATCACCGCCAAGGTGCCGGGCACCGGGCACTTCCTGATCAACCCCTACGGCATGATGTTCGAAGAGATCACCGCCTCGTCGCTGGTGAAGATCGACAAGGACGGCAGGAAGGTGGCGGACTCGCCCTACCCGGTGAACCCGGCCGGCTTCACCATCCACAGCTGCGTCCACGGCGCGCGCAAGGACGCGCACTGCGTCATGCACACGCACTCGATCAACGGCGTGGCGGTGTCGGCGCAGAAGGAAGGCGTGCTGCCGATCTCGCAGCAGTCGTTCTTCGTGCTGTCCTCGCTGGCCTATCACGATTACGAGGGCGTGGCCCTGCTCGAGGACGAGAAGCCGCGCCTGGTGCGCGACCTCGGCGACAAGATCTTCTTCATGCTGCGCAATCACGGCCTGCTCACCGTCGGCCAGACCGTGGCCGAGGCGTTCGTCGCCATGTACATCTTCGAGGCGGCGTGCATGGTGCAGGTGCGGGCGCAGTCCGGCGGCGGCGAGCTGGTGCGCATCCCGCAGAAGATCCTCGACCTGGCCCCGGGCCAGGTGGCCAAGGTCACGCTCGGCGGCGGCGGCGCCCTGGCCTGGCCGGCGCTGCTGCGCAAGCTGGACCGCGCCAATCCGGGCTACGACGCTTAGCGGGCCATGGCCCTGCCTGCTTTGCCTCTCCCTCTGGGAGAGGCCGCGCCGCCAGGCGCAGGTGAGGGGCGCACTTTCGACGGAGTGCTGGCCTGCTTCTTACCTGCGCCCCTCACCCCAACCCCTCTCCCGGAGGGAGAGGGGTTGTTCGGCATTTCGGCTGAAGGCTTGTGAATCCATCTCCCAGAATCCGCGTCTACGGCGCCGGCAGCATCGGCTGCTACGTCGGCGGCCGCCTGCAGGCGGCCGGCGCCGACGTCGCCTTCGTCGGCCGGCCGCGGCTGGCGCAGGAACTGGCGCGGCACGGCCTGCATCTCACCGACTTCCACGGCGCCGACCTGCGCGTCGCCCCCGGCAACCTGCGCTACGCCACCACGCCGGACGCCGCCGCCGGCGCGGAGCTGGTGCTGGTCACGGTGAAGTCGGCCGCCACCGCCGAGGCCGGGCGCGAGCTCGCCGCCGTGCTGGAGCCGGGCGCGGTGGTGGTGAGCTTCCAGAACGGCATCGGCAACGCCCAGGTGCTGCGCCGGGAGCTGCCGCGGCACACCGTGCTCGACGGCATGGTGCCGTTCAACGTGCTGCACCGCGGCGAAGGCGCGTTTCACCAGGGTTCCGAAGGCCGGCTCGCCGCCGCCGACCATCCGGCGCTGCGCGCGGCGCAGCCGTGCTTCGAGCGGGCCGGGCTGCCGCTGGAGCTGTACCCGCAGATGCTGCCGGTGCAGTGGGCCAAGCTGCTGCTCAACCTCAACAACCCGGTCAACGCCTTGTCCAACGTGCCGCTGAAGGAAGAGCTGTCGCAGCGCGCCTACCGCCGCTGCGTGGCGCTGATGCAACGCGAGGCGATCGCGCTGCTCGACCAGGCCGGCCAGCCCCTGGCCCGGCTCACGCCGCTGCCGCCGCACTGGATTCCCGCGATGCTGGAGCTGCCGGACTGGATCTTCCGCCGCGCCGCCAACAAGATGCTGGAGATCGATCCGCTGGCACGGTCCTCGATGTGGGAGGACCTGGAAGCCGGCCGCGCCACCGAGATCGACTGGCTCAACGGCGAGGTGGTGCGCCTGGCGCAGCAGCTGGGGCGCAGCGCGCCGGTCAGCGCCAGGATGATCGAGCTGGTGCGCGCCGCGGAGCACGGCGGGCGGCGCGCGTGGCGCGGCGACGAGCTGCTTGCCGCGCTGAGGAATCCGTAACACCCGTTCGCGCCGCGGGAGCATCACATTCACACCCAGGGAGCTGCCGTGCGTCTCAAACCCCTCATCCTGCTGCTGGTGCTGTTCCTGTTCGGCTACCTGCTGTTCTGGCCGGTGCCGATCGATCCGGTCGCCTGGACGCCGCCGAAGGCGCCGGACTATGCCGGGCCCTATGCCCCCAACGATGCCCTGGCCAAGGCCGAGCTGCTCGGCGTGAACCTGGGTGAAGGCCCGGAGACGGTGACGCCGGACGCGCAGGGCCGCATGGTGGTGGGCTACAAGGACGGCCGCATCGAGCGCTATGCCGCCGACGGCCGCGGGCACGAGACGCTGGTGAACACCGGCGGCCGGCCCGAGGGCCACGCCTACGATGCGCAGAACAACCTGATCATCGCCGACGCGCGCAAGGGCCTGCTGCGCCTGCACCCGGACGGCCGGCTGGAGGCGCTCACCGACAGCGCCGACGGCGTGAAATTCGGCTTCACCGACGACGTCGCCGTGGCCGGGGACGGCGCCATCTATTTCTCGGACGCCTCCGACAAGTTCGGCGACGCCATGCTGGGCGTGGACGACGTGCTGGAACACGGCGGCCACGGCCGCCTGCTCAAGTACGACCCGGCCAGCGGCAAGACCACGGTGCTGCTCGGCGGCCTGCAGTTCGCCAACGGCGTGACGGTGGGACCGGACGACGCCTACGTGCTGGTCAACGAGACCGGCAACTACGACGTGCTGCGCTACTGGCTCAAGGGCGACCGGGCCGGCACGCACGAGGTGTTCCTCGGCAACCTGCCGGGCCTGCCCGACGGCATCTGCTTCAACGGCCGCGACACCTTCTGGCTGGCGATCTACGCGCCGCGCGACAAGCTGCTCGACGCCGTGGCCGGCCTGCCGTTCCTGCGCAAGATCACCATGCGCCTGCCGCAGGCGCTGATGCCCAGGCCCGAGCGCCACGCCTTCGTGCTCGGCCTGGACCTCGACGGCAAGGTGGTGCGCAACCTGCAGGACCCGCGCGGCGACAGCTTCGCCCCGATCACGGCGGCGAAGGAAGCCAACGGCATGCTCTACCTGGGCAGCGTGGTGCGGTCGGAGTTCGCCCGCATCCCGGCGCCGAAGTAAGGCGCGGCGTCCTCCCCGGCTCGACGGGAAAGGCCGGCGTGGAACCGGCCCCCGCTCAAGCCGGATCTTTCGCGTACGCCACCGTACCCGGCGGCAGCACGACCCAGGGATGCCGCCGGCAGTCGTAGACCGACACGGTCGGCGCGGGAAAGCCCGGATCGGCGAACGCGCCGACGGCGACGCTCACCGAGCCCTCATCGCCTTCCTCGGTGTGGAACAGGTTGGTCCCGCACACCGGGCAGAAGCGGAACCGGAAGCGCGCGCCCTGGTCGCCGGTGCGCACGTACTCGGTCGCCTGGCCGGCGACCTTGAACGGGGCCTTGAAGCTGGCCAGCGCGGCGAACACGCTGCCGGTGCGCTGCTGGCAGGCCAGGCAATGGCAGACGCCGACGCCGCGCGGCTCGCTTTCGACTTCGATGCGCAGCTGGCCGCAGCAACAGGAAGCGATTCGGCTGGACACGGGCACCTCCGGGATCTGGTGCGGGAAAGCGCCGTTTTGCAGGCCTTCGTCACTTCCCGCGCTCGAACGTATAGATGAGATCGCCGCCGCTGGCCACTCCCGACTCGGTCTGCAGCTTGAAGCCGTGGCCGATGTCGTAGAGCAGGCGGAAGGTCTGGCCGGGCTGGAACAGGCTGACGCCGTAGCTGACGAACAGCCGGGGCGTGAGGTACTTGCCCAGGGTGAGCTGCGCCGCCTGCGAGGTGTAGGCGGTGCTGGTGCCGGCGGACTGCTGCGCCTGCGAGCCCTGGATGGCGGTGGCGTCGGCGGCAACGGCCGAGCCGCCCACCGGGCCCTGGCCGACGGAGATCAGGTCCAGGCCGACGCTCTTGCCGATCTTCTGCGCGAAGTAGTCGCCGCCGGACAGGCCCAGCGACAGCGCGGCCTGCGAGACGGCGCTGCGGTCGCTGGACGAGCTCTGGTCGAGCGAGCGGCCCAGCACCAGCCAGGACAGCTGCTGCTCGCGCGGCATCGGCGGCTCGGACTGCAGGGTCAGCTGCGGCTTGTCCAGGGTGCCGCGCACGCGCACGCCCACCGTCACGTCGGACTGCGGATGGCGCGTGGCATACAGGTCCACCGCGGGCTTGGTGATGGCGCCGCCGTCGAAGATCAGGCGGCCGGTCTCGATGGTCAGGTCCTGGCCGTAGGCCTGGTAGCGGCCTTCGGCCAGGCGCAGCTCGCCCAGGCCGGTGGTGACGCGCTCCGGCTGCTCGTTCACGGTGACGCCGCCTTCCAGCCGCGTGGTCAGGCCGAAGCCCTTGAAGTCGACCTTGTCGCCGAGCGTCAGGGTGATCACGCTGTAGATCTTCAGGGTGTCGGCCCCGGCCTTGGGCTCGGCGCCGACGATGACCTGGTCCTCGCTGATCGACACGCCGTTTTTGCCCAGCCCCTGCGGCGTGATCTCGGCGCGCGGCACGGTGAGCGTGCCTTCCAGGTGCAGGCCGTCGGGCGCACTGCTCAGGTGCAGGTCGGGCGTGACCCAGATGCGGCCGTCGCTGCTGGCCATCGCCTGGAAGTCCTGGCCTTTCAGCGCCAGGTCGGCGTGCGGCGGCGCCACCGAGGGATCGAGCGTGCCGGCGAGGCTCAGGCTGCCGCCGCCGGACTGCATCGAGCCGTCGATCGCCAGCGGCCCCTCGCCGCGGCCGCTGAGGCGCAGCTGCACCTGCTGCAGCTCGATGCCGGCCTGGGCCACCTTGGCGTGGCCGTCGCGCAGCGCGATCTCGCCCTGCACGCGCGGCAGCGCCACGGTGCCGCCCAGCTGCAGCGCGCCGCCGATGGAGCCGCCCACCGCCTGCAGCTGCGGCACGAAGGACTGCACGAAGCCCAGGTCCGGCACCGCGGCGTGCACCGTGCCGCTGAGCGGGCGCGCCTGGAAGTCCGCGGCCGGCGCGGCGCTGACGTCGGCGCCGAGGCTGCCCTGGGCCAGCTGCAGGTCGAGCACGGCGTGCACCACCCCGCCGGTGTCGTCGGCCTTGAGGCTGCTCGGGCGGATTTCCACCGCGGGGGCGCCCGGCGCGCGGACGTGGATGCTCTCGGTGCGCAGGTCGGCGCTGATCGCGGCGATGTCGCCGTGGCTGTAGTCGAGGCTGGCGCCGCCGTTGATCTCGCCGTCCAGCTCGTACTTCTGCGGCAGCAGCGGCTTGAACGCGGCGAGCAGCAGGCGCTGCACGTCCAGCGACAGGCGCAGGCCCTGGCGCGTCACGTTCTGCTCCAGCCGCAGGCAGGCGCGCCCGGCGCCGCCGGCGAAGCAGGCCGGCTCCAGGCTCTGGCGCTGCGCGCCGAGCAGCAGGCCGGCGCCCTTCTCCAAAGTCCACGGCTGCAGCTTGGCCGGCGCCAGCCTGCCGGAGCTCAGTTCGCCACCCCACTCGCTCTTGCGGCGGTCGTAGCCGCCGTTGATGGACAGCGCGACTTCGCCGTTCTCGCTGAGCACGTCGAGGTCGGCGTGGTGCCAGGTTTCCTGGCCGCTGGCGGAGAACCGGGCGCTGTGGATCAGCACGCCGGCCCGGGCCTCGCTGGCCTGCAGGTTCAGGTGGGACGGCTTGGCCGGATCGACGTCGGCATCCCAGTCGAGCCTGGCCACGCGGTAGGCGCCATAGCGCAGGCCCTCGGCCTGGCCCTTGCTCACCACGTGCGGTTGATCGAGCGGGCCCTGCACGGTGAAGCTCAGCGCGGCCTTGCCGCCGAGCTGGGGGTCGAGCGCGGCGAGGTTGGGACTGTCGAGCGTGCCCTTCAGGTCGAACGGCGGCGTGGCCTGGCCGCTCGCCTCCAGGCGGGTCGCGCCGGAAGTGAGCAACAGCTTCTGCACCAGCACCGTCCTGCCGATCAGGTCAGCGCTGGCTTTCAGCGCCAGCGGATTGCCGCGCAGCTGCGAGCGGTCGATGTCGACGGTGACGGCGATATCCGCCTTGCCGTCGCGCTGCGTGGTGCGCGAGACGATGCTGCCGTTGATGTTGCCCTTGAATGCGGCTGCGAACTGCGCGGGATCGAAGTTGGCGAGTTGCGCCGTGAGATCCGCGCGCAGCGCCGGCTCCCAGGCGACGCTGCCGCTGGCGGTCAGGCTGCCCTTGCCGGATTGCAGCAGCAGCTGCTTCAGCTGGGCGCTGCGCAGGTCGGTGCTGCCCTGCGCCGCCAGGCCCAGCGGATAGCCGCGCAGCTGCGAGTGGTCCAGCCGGGCGTTGAAGGCGATCAGCGGCTGGCCGTTGCTGACGGTGGTGTGGGTGTCGAAAGAGCCGTTCAGCACGCCCGCGGCGCAGCTGCCCGCCGGCCCTCTGCCGCGTGGCGGGCGCGGGGGCGGCGGCGAATTCGAGCAGGTGCCCGCCCATTCCGACGCGAACAGCGCGGGATCGAGCTGGGCGATGGTGCCCTTGAGATCGGCGCGCAGCAGCGGCGCCCAGGCCAGCGTGCCCTGCACCCTCGCCGTGCCCTTGCCGGCGGCAAGGCTCAGGTCCTCGAACTGCACCTGCCGCAGATCGCCCTCGCCCCGCGCCGCCAGCTTCAGCCCCAGCTGGCGCCAGGTGAGGTCGGTGTCCAGCGCGTAGCGGTACTGGTCGAGCAGGCCGCTGAAGCTGCCGCTGCCGTTGAGGCCGCCGACCAGGGGCTCGGCTTCCTCGCCCCGCAGCGGCCAGCGCAGCTCGCGCCAGCGCAGTTTGAGGTCGCTTGCCGTCTTGCCCAGGCCGAAGCGGCCGCTGGCCTCCACTTCGCCGGGCCCCTTCAGGCTGAGCCTGGCGATGTCGATGTGGTCGCTGGCCATGCGCGCCTGGCCGCTGAGCGACAGCGGACCGGTCGCCGCCAATTCCGCCGTCATGCGGCCGATGTCCAGCGCGTCGCCGACCCAGCTGCCGGCGAGGCTGGCCGCGGGGATGCGGAACGGCTCGGCCGCCTTGCCGCCCGCGGCGGGCGCCGGCTGGTGCAGGGCGAAGTCCTGGAGGCCGAACGCGTCGACCACCAGGTCCAGCGGCAGCCGCGCCGGCAGGCGCGTTTCGGCGCCGCTCTTCGGCGGCGCCGGCGGCGGCAGCCAGACGTCGAGCCCCTGCACCTCGGCCAGCTGCAGGTGCAGGCGGTGGGACAGCAATTCGCGCGGCACCAGCCGCAGGTGCAGGCGCCGCAGCTCGACGCGGGTGCCGTCGCTGCCGGCGTAGCGCAGGTCGGTCAGGACGAATTCGCCGAGCAGCCGCCCCTGGGTGCCGCCGATGCGCAGGCTGCCGCCGCTGAAGCGCTGCGCCAGCGCGGCCAGCCGCGCCAGGCCGTGCTCGCTGGCGAGCGCGAACCAGGCGGCGCCGGCCAGCGCCGCCGCCAGCAGCAGCGCGGCGGCCAGGCTCCACAGCAGCACGCGGCGCATCACAGGATTTATGGGTACACTCAGATCGTTAATAAATGCCACCTGCGTCGGCAAATCGGACCGAAGTTCGGGGCACGAGGCGGAGCTTTGTAAATAAAGTCCGCCGAGATCCCTGATTTATTTACAGATTGCACGAAGCGCTCCATCCAGGTCACATCCGCTTCGACGGGGGCGGGTTCATCAGCATCAGGTATAGCCCCGGCGCCGTGTCTTCGTCCCACTCCGTGCCCTCGACTAGAATCGGGTGCCCCTCACTGACCACCGTCAGGGCCCGGTTGCGGTGCACCAAGCAAAAAAAAGAAATCGGGGTAGCGGGTGGTGGCGTGGATCCACCCATCGCGCCTACCCAGACGTACGTCTGGGCTTCGAGGCAGGCCAGGTAGTAGGACGTCGTCACTTCATGATCTCCGCGCTTTATCGTCAGCACGCCGGGTCTGGCGGCGATCGACTGCGGGGATCTCTTGATTGAGCTGAGGCTCGGTCAGATTCCTGATCGAAGCGTTGTAGATCCATCGCACCCGCTCTTCCTTGTAGCCGCTGACAACCGCATTCAGGCGCTCGACCTCCACTTCTAGAGAGACAATCTTGGCAAGAGCTGCCTTCAGCTCCGGCGATTCAGGAAAATCACCGCCATCTTCCGGCTCGATCCGCTTGCGCTTCCGGAACGCCAAGGCGATCGAGTCGTGGCCTGCAAGGCTCTGCCGGGTGTAAGTAGCCCCCAGTTCCTTGTAGACCCTGGCGAGCAGCAGCTCCCACGTTAGCTTGCCGCTCCAGTTCCCGAGGACGGCGACGATCTTCGACACGGCAGCATTGCCAAGGTTCGGACTGCGCTTGCGCCTCCTGCCCTGCTTGGTGCGCGCCAACAACCCCTTGGCTGCTCTCTTCGCATAACGATCCGGTGACATGATTGGGTCCCTGTACGCTCCAGAATCGAACAATCCAAACAGTTCGGGTTGCAAGTCTCCGGCGAAATTGTACTGTGCCCGTGTGCAGCTCCAGTACACGGAGCTCGGCCAATATTGCAGTTACCTGCCGTCAGTCCTTGTTGCTGAATCGGAAGAATTGGGGGGCCTATGAGAAGGGAAAGCCTTTTCGGCGAGCTGGCGACTCGTCTCTCGTCGCATCCGGAAAACGTCGCCACCGAGGCGCTGCTGTACCTATTGCAGCACCACGCTGGTACATGGCCGGCGCTGAGGGCCTTCTTGGGGGCCATCGGGATTCCTGCACCGCTCCAGGCGAGCTTCCGCACCCAGTTTCCATCCAAGGATGACACCTCGATTCCAGACTTGGCCGTTGCTGACCAGTCTGGGGCGCAGGTCCTGCTGATGGAAGCAAAATTCTGGGCCGGTCTCACCCCGAACCAGCCTACCACCTATCTGAAGCGTCTCCCTGTGGGGCAGGCTGGAACCGTCCTGGTCATCGCCCCGGCACAGCGCTTTGTTACGCTCTGGCACAAGCTTGCGGAGAAATGTGCCGCCGACGGACTGACCCTTGATGCACCAGTTGATCCCGCCCCCGGATTCAGGAAGGCCACGCTATCCGGCACCCAGCATTTGCTGGCACTGACGTCGTGGCGGACAGCCCTCGTAGTGCTGGCCCAGGACGCCGAAGGGCGGGCCGATGCCGATGCGCTGGGGGACATCCAGCAGCTGTCTGGACTGTGCGAACGCATGGACAGCACTGCATTTCTTCCGTTGCGGGCCGAGGAACTATCGCGTCAGGTCGGCCAGCGCATCGAGCAGCTCTCTGCTCTGTTCGAAGATGTGGTCGTGGAGCTGGTCAAGAACCACGGTGCGATGAGCCAGAGCACCGGTGGCGGCGGATCCACGCGGGGACGGTTCTTCAAGCTCGGGCACCTGGGCTGCTTCTTGGCGCTGTCGCCTGGTCTCTGGGCCAGGCACGGCGAGTCGCCCCTCTGGCTGTCAGTGCAGTACATCGATCCAGAGGGCCATTGGACAACGGCGCCCTGGATACATGACCGCTTGGTGCTGATCTCGGGGAATACGCCGGCGGTTGTCAGCCATGACGATTCATGGCGCCCCTGCGTTTCCGTCGACCTGCCGACGGGCGCCGAGAAGTCCGAGCTTGTCCCCGTTGTGGGCGCCCGGATCGCAGCCATGCTGGGGACCATCGGGCAGCCGCCTGATCCGGGCCCGGCATGACTGTCCGGCTCCTTTCATCCAGAAACCGGGGCGGTCTCGAAATCGGACGCCTCTCCGGCGATGAACTTTTGCAGCTGCTGCGCACACCCATCAAGGTCCTCGCGGACTGCGCACTCCCAAACGACCGCGACCCGCCAGCCGAGTGCGGTCAATGCCCCAGCCTTTTTCAGGTCCCGCTTACGGTTGCCCTCGATCTTGTCGCGCCAGAAGTCAGGGTTGGTGCCCGGAAGCTTGAAATACCGGCATCCCTGGTGCCCATGCCAGAAGCAGCCGTTCACGAAAACCACCGCGTTGTGCTTCTTGATGACAATATCGGGACGACCTGGCAAACTTCTGTCGTGCAGGCGAAACCTGAGCCCTCGAGCAAAAAGGGCCTTGCGCACCAGGATTTCCGGTTGCGTGTTCTTCCCGCGGATGCCCTTCATCATGCGGGAACGGGTCGCGCGGTCGACGACATCCACCATCAAGAAACTCCTGAAAAGCCACAACGCTGATGCGCAGCCCTATTCCCGTAGTCGATCTCTTTGCGGGCCCCGGGGGGCTCGGGGAGGGCTTTTCCAGCCTGTCGGTAAGGGAGGCTGGCGGGCAACGTGAACCGTTCCGCATTGCGCTGTCGGCGGAAAAGGACCCCGCCGCCCACCGCACGCTCAGGCTCCGGTCTTTTTACCGGCTGCTGCGCGCCGACGGCCGCGACCTGTCGGGATATTACTCGTACCTCGCCGGCGATGCAGAGGAACCTTTCGATCACTCGACCAAGCGGGTCTGGGAACGCGCACTGGACGAGGCGATCCAGCTGGAAATCGGGACAACGGCTGGCACCAGGCAGTTGCATGAGAAGGTAGCCGCGATCACCGAGAATCGTCGGCACTGGGTGCTCATCGGCGGCCCCCCGTGCCAAGCGTACTCGGTCGTCGGCCGCGTGCGGAACAAGGGGATCAAGCATTACAAGCCCGAAGACGATACGCGGCACTTCCTCTACACCCATTACCTGGAGTTGATCCGCCGGTTCAGGCCGTCGGTGTTCGTGATGGAGAACGTGAAGGGCATCCTCTCGTCAAACGTGTCCGGGACGCAGATCTTTTCCAGGATCCTCGAGGATCTGCGCAACGATCCTGGCGGCAAGGCGAAGTCGGGAGCAGAGCCCTACCGTATCTTCAGCCTCGCCGAACCCGACTGCGTTTACGACGGATCGAATGGCGCCGAGTTCGATCCGCACGACTTTGTCGTTCGGTCAGAGCTCTACGGCATCCCGCAGACCAGACATCGCGTGATCCTCGTAGGGATTCGCGGAGATCTTGAATGCCAGCAGTTCGATGCGTTGCGGCCGAAGGATACTGTCACTGTCGATGATGCGATCGGGGATTTGCCGCCGCTGCGTAGCGGCGTGTCCCGAAAGGATTCCGCTGAGGCGTGGAAGAACGCTGTCATGGAGCAGGCCAAGCGGGTAGTGGCCACCCTCCCGGGCTCTGTCAAAGGCAAAGGGCTGGTCAAGTCCGATGTCGGCCTACAGGCGATCCTCGCCGGCAAGTTGCCCCACGCGCTGCGCGGAGGATTGCGTTTCAAGGCGGAATTGAACGCCTCTTCCAAGTTCGCCAAAAAGCTTGTCGACCCCAAGCTGGATGTTGTCCTGAACCACGAAAGCCGGCAGCACATGAGCGACGACTTCTGCCGCTACCTGTTCGCAGCCGCGTTCGGGAAAGCCAACGGTCATTCTCCCAAGCAGCGGCATTTCCCCGCTGCGCTGGCCCCGGAGCACGAGAACTGGTTTGAAGGCGGATTCTCGGACCGCTTCCGGGTCCAGCTCCATAACGAGCCCTCGACGACGGTGACCTGCCATATCTCCAAGGATGGGCACTATTACATCCATCCTGACCTGAAACAGTGCCGGAGCCTCACGGTGAGAGAGGCGGCTCGCCTGCAGACGTTTCCGGACAACTACTTCTTCGAGGGCAACAGAACCGAGCAATATGTGCAGGTCGGCAATGCGGTTCCGCCGATGCTTGCCAAGCAGATTGCCCGAAAAGTGTTCGAGGTCATTGGCGGCCAGTAGCCTCTGGCTGCTACCCAGCTTCCTGAATTTCTTCCAAAATCTGCGCAACCGTCGCCGTATTCAAGTGAACCCGTCGCCCAATTTTGATCCGAGCGCGGCGAAATGGGCGGCACCAAGGTAAGTTGTTGGCGAACCCATTGGATATACGTCGGGGTGTGCTCCCGAGCAACTCCGCTAGATCGCTGGGGCTCATCAGCGTCCCATACTTTTCCAATAGTGAGACTTCAAGCTTGCTTTCCGACATCGTTGGCTCCGCTCGGTGCCGACTGGACTCCTGGCCGCCGCCAGAAGTCGATGCCGCTTCGGCGGAGACAATAGGTGTATGCCTCGGGACTTCCGTCTTCCAAGCGCCTCACCCCAGTTGAATAGTCTGGGTAGTAGGTCTTCGGCTGGGCATATATGAGTTGTGCTCCTTCGTTGTCGATCGCAGCCAAACCCATCGCTAGCGCATGAGGCTTGGGCCCAAGGGGTACCATATCGACAACGTCGCTTGCCTCGTCGCTCACCATCCGAAGATAGTCGAGCGCCGCGAACATATCCAGCGCGTTTACCCTTTGAATCTCGAAGGTCGCGCTGCTATCGGGAATCAATTTACGTAGGAGTTTCCAATTCCGGCGCGAGGCGGGGGACCCAGGCGGAAAAGGGAACAACGCCTTAAGCCTTCCTGTCCCTGTCTGTTCCATCAAGTCGTTAATGTCGAAGGACACGTACCCAACGCCTATCACTACGGTTGGTGCAACTGCGGTTTGCATCTCTCGCGAAAACCCGGGCAGTGCAACCAGAGGGTTCGCATTTTCCGATAAGGGCCCTTCTCGATATTTCAGCGGCCTCGTATAGCAAACGACCAAGTCGCTGAGCTCTTTTCGGGCCAAGAGGCGCTTCACGACAAATAGGAAGTACCGCTTGGGTAAGGAGGTAATATCAAGAAAAATGGACCTTGCATCGATAGTCTTCAATACGCTCTCGATATCTGCCGGCTGCGTCATCAAATCGAGAGCATGAACTACCGGCGTGCCACCTAAGGCACTTTCCATTGCCGCAACGTTCTTGTCTGTCTGCACCTGCAATTCGGCAGAAAACCGATTTGGAGGATCGCTGACTCTAAAAGCATGAAAGCGATTGAAGCCCTCCCGACCAACGATCTCGGCAGAGCCAACGCACCTATCCTCGAATGAGGCACAAGCAATGGTTGTCCATTCTCGAGGGCCAATCTTTGGCATTAACCAAGCATGAGTACCCCATGGAGTAATAGCCATGGCCTAGCCTCAAAACAATCTGGCTTGCGGATCAATCGTGCCGGGCTTTTCCCCCGTCCTTCGCGGCACCTTTTCATCAATGGCCTTTATCCCCGCCGTAAGAAGAGACTCCAATTTCTCTATGGTCGTATATATCGGCTCCTTCGTACGAACATGCGGAATCCTGAAGTAGGGACTTAGTATAGGATTCAAGTACCACTTGATTCGAAGCTCTGCCGACTTCTCTTTTGTGGTGTGCTCAGATTCCATTAAGTCGCCATGGTCTCGACAACTTCTGATTATTTCGACTACTTCCGAAGAGCTAGTCTCAAAGTCCCTCCGGGCCAGCGAGAATCCATTGTGGCCCGGATTGGAAAGTACGCGATCCTTCCGTATGTTGGATGTAAATAAGGTTCCGACGGATTGAATAAATAAGTAGCGACGATCTCCGTCCTGGCCGTCACGGATTTTTTCGAACCACACTCGACTCGCGTCAAAAATGCCGATGACCTGTTCATCTACCTCAATCTCGGGCACCTTTACCAAGCGCAGCTCTTTGTCACTCATCTTTCGCAGCCAAGCCGCCCAAATGGCTCGGCATATCGACATGAACGCCAAGATATTTGAGCCGCTCAGATCGAGCACGTGCCGCGCCCCGCTCCACATAAGCGACTGCATGGCTTCACCCGCCATTTGCACGAGCGCTGCTTCGTTCCGCTCCTTCCTCCAGTATTGCTTCTTTTCACTCAGCCATTCTGCACCATCCTTAGGTGCGGGCTTGTATGCCGTTCCGGCTCGTACTTGTTCCCTCTGTCGCAGCCAAGCTGCTCCCAGTTTGGCCCCGAGCGGATCATCGCCGTCCCATATACTTTTCAGCAAGATCGACCAGCTGGCGTGCCAATCACTGTCAACTTCTACTACGGCTTCAAACGGTTTGTTTGCCACATATCTCTTGGCACGATCCTTCGCTGCCATGGAGTTACCCAGCACCTCGGAAATCCAATCCTTGCAATCCTCCCCCAATTCGATAGAGCAAGAGCGCAAGCGCCTCTTGAAGACGTCCTTTGCAAAATCGTCAAATGCCCGGCGAGTGGACGAATTCTCATGCCGTCTGAAAATCAGATCCAGATCGACAAAATTGTAATCCCTGAGATTCTCAATCTTGGCACCGCTCGCCCAAGTTGTTGTCTCGGCGTCCCAAGCATAGTGCCTGGTACCCACGCGATAAAAAACTCGGTTGTCCCTCATCGCCAATGCACGGTTGATGACTTGGCGAAAGACGTTACCGAACCCGGACGACTTTTCCAGAGCGTAGAGCTCTTCGTGCTGATCGATACGAATGAACACCAATGAATCGGCTGGAATGACACCACAGCTTCTCAATGCCTCCGATAGAAGCGCTATAGGCTCCCCAACCTGCGTCTTTGACCGAGCGATCTCATCGGAAAGATTGTCATCGTGATAGTTGAAGTAGCGAATATACGATCGGATCCGCTGGCCGAATCTTGCGGCCACGTCATCGATGCTCTGGCAATTGTCCAGGTAGCCGCCCCAGATATGGGATGCCTTCAAGGTACCTACGAGCTTCCGTAGATTTGGCTCACTCCAGCTGATGGGAAATTCATCGCGAAGAGATGACGACGCAAGCTGCTCTTCCGCTAGCAGCTGAATGTTCCGCAGCAGATCTGTGCAAATGAAATAGTTCAGATAGTCAGCAAACGTGGATGCTGCCCACTCCTTTCGCCGATCTTCCGGTATGTCGCGCAATCGCGACGCGACTATGCTTGCGTTATCCCTTGTGAGATTTATTGATGCAGAAATGAATTTTCGAAGTTCTTTCGGGACCGGGTACTCTTGCCCAGCTTTGTGGTATTCAAGACGCGTGCTTGTACCGAGCAACTTGAGCAGCATGCTCTTACCGCTGCCCTGCCTTCCTCTTACGACAATGTTTCCCGTTTTGAAGATTTGCTCAGCTTCCTTCACTACGACAGGGCTGAACATCTTGACGAATTCACCGGGCGCCAAGTTCTCGGTGACCCATAGATCGTGAAATGGATTCTCAAACCGAAACATGTCGATTCCTAAATCGGTCATGGCGAGGAAACGGGGGCATCCATCCATTTCCATCGAAGTGATATATAGGGGGAGTGTTGTTGGGGCAGTTCCCTTTCATCACCACAAGGCTTCCAACGCCGCCATATCCAAAAGCTCCGCCTTCCAATTCGACGCCAAGCTTTTTATACCCCCCGTTTATGGCTTCGCGAAGCCCGGCAAATAGCCGGGGCTCACCGGCCGTGGCGTCTTGTTGCACAAGGCAGTCACGCTCAACAACGAGGACTGGCTTGTAGGCAATGTTGCCGCGCTTGAGGTCTTGTACGCTCTTTTTCAGAAGCCTGTCGCCATCGGCGCAGACGACTAGTGGGATGAGCAGTATTGGGCCGGCGAATGCTTCCGCAGCAAACTTCAAGACTCGTGATATCTGACCACCGCTCCCACTGAAGTCTTCCAGCAGAACCAGCCTGGTCAACTTGTGTCGCTCCACATGTCGAGCAATTTTGTCCTTGTCGCCGAGTATCTTTAAGACTTGCCAGTCCGGGCGAAAAGGGTGGCCTGGAATTCCTGTTATTCGAAGAAATTCGTTAATTAAAAAGCTATCTGTCACTGGGCATGGCCAGCACGTTGCCATCTCGCTCTTCAAACAACTGTCGGCATCGGCAGCAAAAATATCGATGCCCGAACATTCGATCAACCATCGCTCGAGAACAATTTTATGAGCAGCTCTATAGAGCTCGAAAAACTCTCCAGAGCCTATGAAGAGGAGATACTCAATGGAGCGGAACGCTGCCCATTTCTGTTTTTCATTTTCGAAGCCATCGAGCCACCGATCCAGGCGCTTCAGAAATTTCCGCGATATGCGATCAGTTGGGAGCAGGGTCGGTTCATACTGCTCGAACAGGTAAACCGCCATTAGCTCGTAGAGATCGCGAAGCCGACCGGCATCTTTTTTCAGCTCCTCGCTTAGCTCCCAAGCTTTCAACTGAGACACGGCGCTTCACCTACTCAAGTAGTCTTGTGCGTACAAGATTGGCAACTGTGCGGGCCATCAATGGCGGCACTGCATTTCCGATTAGTCGGTACTGGTTGCGAGAGGATGGCCCAAAGACGAAGGTGTCCGGAAAGCTTTGAATCCTCGCGGCTTCACGGAGAGTCATACCTCGATGCGCAGTAGGGTGTAACACATATCGCGGATCCCCGAAGTAAGAATCTACCGTATTCGCGACTCCAAGAGGATTCAGACGGCGATACTTTCCATTGAACGTAAATTTCAGGTCCACTCGCCGGGATACTTTGCGCAGGTACCCCTTCATTAACAGGCTGTCAACTACTGGCGCAGCATCAAATTTGCACGCCCTCCCCAACCGTGACATGGTGACTGCGTCTCCCTCACCGTAGTCTCTTTCGCGTTCGGTTCGGCGCAGTCGGATCAGGGCGTCGAGCAGAGTGCGTTCATTTGCATTTGTCCGACCGAAAACCTCGGGGATGTCCCACGTATGAACGGCTCCAGAACCTCTACGAATGTCGCAAAGTTTTTGGCCAACGCCGATTTTCAGGGAAATCTTGTGGTCATTCGATCCGTGCGCCACTTCGGCGGGCTCGTGGTTCGGCTGCCCGTCACAGTTCTCGAGCACCTCGCCAACGGTCTTGAGCGGTTTGGCCTTCACATCAAAGATGGGTGCGACGTTTGATTTCCAAGCCAACAAAAAAACGCGCTTGCGATTCTGTGGCACTCCCAATGATTGCGCATTCAGGCTGATCGTTTCAGTCCTATAGCCGGCCTCGCGAAGTAGCTCACACGCGCCATCAATGTAAGTCTTGTGACTACCGTACATCAGGCCAGGCACGTTCTCTAATACGATCACGCGCGGTGATAACGCCAACCCTATCCTTACAGCCGAGTCGAGAAGCCGATTCCTGGGGTCATCGACCTTTCTGTGCCCCGCAGTCGAAAAGCCCTGACATGGAGATCCCGCGACCACTACATCCGGCCGAAGAGCTAACGGGCTCGGTAACCCGAGGCGAAGATCAGCCTTCTGAATATGGGTCCCCAGGTTGCGCTTGTAGCACGCAATCGCTTCATCCCAGTTATCAAACGCAGCGAGGGGGCGGAACCCTTCGTTGACAAAGCCCAGATCCAGGCCTCCACACCCTGAAAAAAGACTTAAAAAAGAAGGACTTGGCAAAAGTTACCCCTAATATGACACACCGAACCACCGCCGTCTGCATGCGGCGCTAGCCTTATTGTAACGATCTCAACCAGTTACCTATCTGATCGCGAATAGTAAATTCGCCACAGGCAACGGTTCCGAGGGCGTCTTGCCCCTGAGCCGCGCCTTCGACTACAAAGGCCCACGTACCTCCGGAATTCCGTCGTTCGGCGACGAATAGGTCGCCGAGCTCACCCCAACCCAGCACTCGGGCTTCTTTGCCCACTCCGACACCATCCGGCCCGATGCGGTCCGATTGAGTACATCATTTACTTCCGTGGCCCATGCCGCGAGCTGCGCCTTGAGCTGGTCGGAGAGATCCTGGCGCTCCCAGATCCGGTCGAAATCGAACCCGGTGCCGATCCGTTGGGAGACGAGGGAAACGAGGTAGCAGGTGATGTTGGCCTGGAAGGCGCGGAACATCGGCCGGACGATGGCCTGGGCTCTCTTGAACAGGATTGCCTTGGCGACCGTGGTTTTGTAGTAGGCGACGTCTGGCACCAGCTGCTTTTCGCCTTCCTGTTCCTTGATGGTGTCCATCAGCTCCTCGAAGTTCTTCTGCGAACCAAGGCTGACGACGTGCGGCTTCTGGTCCCAGGCATTGAGGTACTTCGCCAGGTCGGTCTTGGTAATCTTCTGGCTGGGTGGCGAGACCACCTGCTTGAGGTGGCGCAGCCTCGCCGGCGTCGTCCCCTCGCGTGCCAGCATGGTGTTGTAGCTTCCGGCTGCGCGTTCGTAGAACCAGCGGCCGACGCCGTCCGGACAGTAGACCGACATCGCCAGCTTCTCAAGCTCGACGTGGAAGGGCTTGTTGGCGGACAGGTCGGACTGCTTCACCGAATTCTGTGTGTTGGCATACCGCGAGATGTCGGAAATCAGGACCTCCTCCGCTACCGGGTCCGGGTTCCGGATGACGATTATCTTCGCAGGCACCCTGACATTGCCGATGTCGATCTCCGGGCTTTTCCGCTTGGCGAAATAGATGGATGCCGTGGTCTGCCCGCCATTGACGATCTGCATGCCCTTGAGCCACTGGAGACCAGGGCCTCCGTCGGCGGCCTTGGCCAGCTGCGCTTCGTCTGCCACGAGCACAATGCCGTTGTTGTAAGCCATGAAGCGGTCAGGCGCATCACGGAGCGTGTCGCGGATTCCCTTGTTCACCTTGCCCGTGACACTCAGGAACGAGCGCACATTGGCCTCGAGCAGGCGCTGCCCGTACTTCTCGTAGATGAACCTGAGGGCCTCGGCAGGGATCGCGGTCAGTGCATAGTCGTATTCTGTAGCCCGACCAGGTACGTAGACGCAAGGCAGCGCCGCACCGCAGACCTCCTCGAAATTCACCACCAGCTCGTCACGGGGCTTGCCTTCCGAGCGATGGCGGAACAGGCGCTCTATGTCCATCACTTCCAGCTTGACGGTCTTGCCGCTTACCTCGCGCGGCTTGAAGTTCTTCGACTTCGCCTGACGGTCTGTGACGACGTAGATCCGGATCTGGTCCAGGTTGGCGTAGCTTTCCTGGATGGTCATCGCCAGGGCAAAGGCGTCGTTCGACTCGTCCATCGACTGGGCGAGCTTGCCCTGTGCGCACTTGGCCAGGAAACGGAGGCATTGCTCCGCAGCGTTCTTGGTTTCGCTGTCAGCGACAGGCGTGATCGTTTCGACTCCCGCGTACAGGCTGACAAACAGGTCGAGCTGGTCTGCATCGTCGGAGATGGCGAAACCGCTCAGCCGCAGAGTGGCGTTGCCGATCTTGGTCTCATAGTGGCATGCCTCCGGCTCGAAGGTCATACCGATCTCGGCCATGTGCTGCATCACGATTTCGACGAACACCGATTCCGGGTAGGGGTATGCCTTGCCGGAGGACTTCAGCCGCTCCTCGATCTCTGCCTGGACCTCGGCCCGCGTTTCCCGCAGAAAGTCTTGCAGTTCCATCAGGTGATCGCTCCGAGGTTCTTCAATGCATCGGCCAGGCTGACGTCCGGCTGGTTGATGGAATCTATGTCGATTTCATACTGCGCCTTGGTGATCCCTTGAGGCACATTGCCGCGCGTCAGGCGTGGAACGCCGTCGGTGACTTCCAGTAGACGGAACCGGACGGGGCGGAACGTCCGCGTGTACCGGTTAGCCATTGAGTCGAGGTATCCGACGTGCAGCAGTCGGCTGTCGAAGAGCTGGCGCGCCACCGGGTCGGAATCCAGTAGGGCGCGCGTCATGTGCACAGCGTTGCCGAGGGTTGCCCCCGGCTGCGCTAGCTCAAGCCGGACGCAGGCCAGGAAAAGCGGCTTGACCAGATTATGATCCAGTTGTTCCAGAGAACCGATCCGCGCCGGGAACGCACCCACTGCTATGGTGCTCTTCACCTCGATGCCGCCATTGCCAATCGAGAAATCATGCACTCCATCGAGCGGCCCGGCCCACGAGCTCACCGCCAGGTGGCTGGTGGCGCCAGCTCCGACAATAGCCCGCAGGACCTCGAGTTCCCCGAACAGGCCTACCTCGGCCTCCGGGCCGAGGACACCATCTGAACCCCGCAGCATGAATTCCTGCCAGGCCCGGATGCGCGCCAGGAATGCCTGGAAGATCATTGCCTCTTTGTCGGCCGCGGAGGCCCTTAGCATCCCCGCTACGTCCTCCGCCATCACGCCGAACAGCTCTCGGCTGCCTGATGTCTGCCGGCACAGTCCGATCCAGGTCTGCCCGGCGGCATCCTGGCCCAGCTCCGCTTCCATCACCGTGAAGCCCCCGCCAGCGGGGAGTTGCTCCGCCCGCGGGAGCCTGATTTCGCGAAAGCCGATTAGTAGTGCTTCCTCGCTACCCGGGAAGTGCCGGCCCGCACGGAGCTGGAACGGCCCACCCGCAGCAACCCTGATGGTCTTCCAGCCCTGGCCCTCCGTCGGCGCGGAGTCCAGGGCGCGCCAGGCCGCCGCGATTTCCCCACGGTCAGTCAGCGGATCCATATTCCTGCTCCCAAAGCACGTTGTTGACCTTGTACTCCACCAACTGTTTGGATTTGCTCTCGGGGAAGCTGACGGCAAAAGCGATGATCGGGGGCGTTCCTTCGGGGAACTCGACACCCGCCTTCTGCGGATCAAGAGCGTAGATGATCAGCAAACCACTTTCCGGTGCGGGTTTCACATCTGGTGCGCCCTGGCCACGTATGTGCCTGATCGCTGGGCCGTTGGGGATCTCCGCCTCCGCCTTGTCCTGAAGGCGCGCCGGATCATGCTGCTGGGCTCTGCGGGTGAACTCGAGCGCAGCCTGCCAGGCCTTGATGTCGAGAGCGATCGCCTCGTCCTTCGGGTCCAACAGCCGCCCGATTGAATAACGGTCTTCCCGGAGTTCGTCACCGGCGCGCTTGTTCATGGCTACGGAGATTCCGGGCGTAATGTCACGCTGTTCTCCGGTGCCGCCGCCAATCAATGCCACTGTCCACTTCGTCAGCTCGCCCGATTCCGCCATCCCCCGGATGAACTCGGCGAGCATCGCGCTGTTCACCTTGCGCGCCGCCGGATGGGTCCGGTACGCGAGAAGGAAGTCCACGACGTCCCCGAATGGGACTGCTTCCCAGAGGTATCCTTTCCATGCGTCGGTCCGGTCATCGGTGCGCTTGCGCTCCGGGTTGGTCTCGGCCGGCCGACCCATCGCCTCCACCAGCCGCACCGCAGCCCGCAGGTTGATGTCCAGTTCGCGCCGATCGCGGTAGAGCGCGACTGTTTCCAGCAGGCGCCCGCTGAACGACAGCCAGAGCGTCTTGGCCGTGCGCATCTTCAGGGGTGAAGTGACCATCAGCACGGGATGGGAAGCAACCTTCAGGCCGTACTCGCGCGGCGTCGCCCCGGCTTCCGACATCATGTCGAACTCCTCCCGCAGCTCCTCGGCGGCATCAGCGATGTGGCCGAACCACTCCTCGAGCTCGAGTGGCATGTACAGCCGGCACAAGTCCACATAGCCAGGGCGGTAGCCGAACCACCGGCCCATCTGCATCAGGGTGTCGTACATCTTCGAGGCACGGAGGAAATAACTCACGCACAACCCTTCCAGGGTCAGGCCACGAGAGAGCTTGTCACCGCCGATGGCGATCACCTTCAGGCCCGTGGAGGCATTTTCAATGTAGTCGAGGGCGTCCTTTGCGGTTCCGTTGATGGTACGGACTTCGATGTCGGCCAGCGTATCCGGCAGGACGTCCACGATGTCTTCCCACGACGAATCCTCGTCGACGACCCAGTCGGGGTGGCGGGAACGGACCTTCTCGCTCGTCGCCAGGAAGTCCTTCTTCCAGAGCGTGTGCATGCGGTCGAGCACACCCTCGTGGTCGATCCGCCGCTTGATGCGCTGGCGCAGCTGCCTTACGTGTTCGTCCACTTGGCGGCGCACCTCGCTCTGCACGCTGTTGAACCGCGTGACGTGGATCAGCATCGAGCAATGGTCACTGCCCTGGCCCCGGAGCCGCCTGATCGCCGAGGTCAGGACGTAGGCATCGATCGCGTCGACCAACGACGGCGGGATCGTCTCCGAGCCGTCGTGCACCGGAACATGGCCGTTGCGATGCTTCGGCGGCATCCAGCCACTGCCATCCTTAGCGACATGGTCGGTGATGATGCGCACCAGCGGCATACCGCCCTCGCGGCCATCTGCCGAGGCCAGGCCGAAGACCCTGGCAGGCCCGACGTAGTCCGACGGGGCGGCGAGATTTATGACGAAAGCCGCCGGGAAGAGATCCGGGCCTTCGTCGCCGGTCTCGCTGCGCTCGTGGATGAAGATGTTGGCGAAAGGGGTGGCCGTGTAGCCGACATAGGCCGATCGCGTGAAGGTGTGGAGGATCTTGCGGATGCGGCTGTTGATGGCGGTCGGCTCATGCTCCAGGTCCGGCTTGCCATCGGCGCCGAAGATCTGTTCTCCGGTATCAACCGAAGCATGGTCGGCTTCGTCGTCGATCAACAGCAACGGCAGGTTGCTGACCAGCTTGCGGCCCGTCTTCGCGTCCTGTGTGTTGGCAACGTGGTTCTTGATCCATTTGAACAGGCGCTCCAGAACCGTCTTGTTCTTCTTCACCACGAATAGCCAGGGGCGCTGCTCGGGCGAGATGCCGAGGTTGCGCGCCACGGCGGTGCTGAAGTCACCGGCCTCGGACCGGTTCGTCGCGTAGTTGGGTCGGATCGACGGATCGGCGTCGATCTCGCCAACGCCGATGACCCTGATGTCCTCGGGATCGGGCTTGGTCTCGTAGCCCAGGAAACCCTCGTCGAGGCGGATCTGGGTCTGGGACCGCAGGTTGTTGTGCAGACCGGCCAGCACGATGATGATCTTGTAGCCGGCGTCCGCGGCCTTGGAGATCAGCCCGGTGTAGTGGCCGGTCTTGCCGGACTGCACGTGGCCAACGACCAGACCACGGCGGTCCCACTGGCCTTCCCGGGTCGGATCCTCGAGCAGACCCAGGACAGTGCCGGTCGAGTTGTCCAGTGCTTCAACGGCGCGGTAGGACAGCTTCCGCTCCAGCAGTTCGCGGTAGCGCTGCCAGTAGCGCCAGTCCTTCTTGCGGGCAGCGGTGAGCCAGGGCACGTGGCCGGCCTCGCTTTTGATCGTGGAGTCGGTGCCTATCCACAGACTGAAGCGCCGGATCAGCTCGTCGGTGACCGCATCGCGGTCGAGGCCGTCGGCCCAGGCCGGCTTCATCCCCAGCACCATGTCGATCTTCGTCGAGATGAGCGCGGGAGTGACCGCAGACAGGTCTCCATCGTCCAGGAGGAGCTCCTGGACGAACTTGATGATCCGCTGGCGGTTTTCCTCGGGTGAAGACATCTGCGGTCTCCTTATGCAGGCTCGTCGGGCAAGGCCGCGACCAGCTCGGGAAATTTGTCGAATGGGTCGGTGCGCAGGAGCTGCTCCCGCGCCGCCGCCGGCGCTACCCCCTTGCGCCGGATCAGGTTCCTGTACATCACGGACAGCACGGACACAACCTCCGCCGGCGCGCTGCCGGAATATTGCGCACGCGGGGTCTCCCTGGCTTCGGCCGTATCGAGCCAGATGCGCTGCACGGGAATCGTCTGCTCGATCACCGAGAGCATCGCACGGATCTGCGGTTCCAGCGGCCCCGCCTCATCCAGCACCGCACGCACTGCCGGGTGCTCGCACTCGATGCGATAGCGCATGCCGTCCACGTGGTGCTCGGCCCGCCATGCCTGCATCACCGGCGAGCCGTCGGCCCTCCGGATCACCTGACCCCGGTGGGCGAACACACGGCGAGCCCGGTCCCGCGTGTCCTCGGCGAGGCGCATGAGGCGGTCACGGAGTTCCACCGGTGGCCGGGCCACGGACTTCCGGATATCGATCTTCCAGTCGGCGTCGGCTGAGTTGGTGATGTCCAGGCGGATGCGCGCCAGGCGGTGCGATTCCTCCTTGGTCCAGGAACGGCCCTGGCCGAGGCCGAGCCAGCTGCCGGCAAGCAGCAGGCGCTCGTTGCGGTAGACATAGAAGCCCTGCTGTGCGGTCCACCCATCGGGGCCGGCGCCTTCGGCGTAGCTGCGCGGGTCCAGCTTGTCGCGGTGGGGCAGCACGTGGCACTGGACCTCGACGGCGCCGCTGCGGGTAGCGATCCGCTCGAGCGGAGAGGTCCAGGTCGCCGGATGGTTCGACAGGAACGGATCCCACGGCTGTATCGGGCGGCCGTTGATGGTAAGTCGCAGCCGTGGAGAGGAGCCCGACAGGTACCGGTGGAACACCATGGCGAGGTGCCGTTCGACAGAGTCGATCAGGTCGAGGAATTCCTGCTCGCGGAAGCCTGGTGTCACGATCCGGTCCATGATCTCCCACACGACGAGTGTGCCATTGCGGCTTCGGGGGAGCCGGCCGACGAGACTGGCAGACTCCGGGGCTGGCCCTTCCAGGAGGTGCCAGCCGTCATCGGTCGCTGCCGCAATCACATCCAGGTCCCAGCGGAAGCAACTCGTCTGGCCGTCCCGGTAGCTGGCCACCGTGAGCCTGCGGCATTGCGAGAACGATGCCGTTTTCAGACCCAACCCGAAGCGCCCGAGATCATGAGCATCCCGCTTGTCCAGCGGGCTCTTCCCGCCAAGGCGCATGGCAGCCTCGAGCTCGGCCTCATCCATGCCATTCCCATCGTCCAGGATGGTCACGGTGCTTGCCGGTCCGCTCCAGGTGAACTGGAGATCCACCGTTTCGGCCTGGGCCGCGACGCTGTTGTCTACGATGTCCGCCAAGGCCGTCGGCACCGAATAGCCGAGGCCGCGCAGTGATTCGATCATCGTCGCCGCGCGCGGCGGGGCATGGCGGGACTTCATTTCATGACCTCCACCACCCAATGACGGGAACATACTTGAATCCCAGTGAGGTCAGCCACTTGTCCGCGTACCGGCGCTTCCGGCTCCTGCCGCTTTCCAGCACGACCCATAGTCCCTTTCCGACGCTGCGCTCGTCGCGCACCTCGTAGCCATTGGCCGCCGCAAACTGCATGGCATGCTCAGCCCAGTTTTCCGCCGCCGGTGGGCGGCTTGTAACTTCTTCGCCGCTGTCGTCCGTCGGTTCTCCCTCGTCCTCGTCCGCGGTTTCCCGGACTTTGATGGGCGCACTGTCCGGGCCGTAGCCACCCAGGATCTCGGGCGCCCAACGGCCGCTGAGCTTCCGCATGGCCTTGGCCTCGATCTGGCGGATGCGCTCACGGGTGACGTCGAACTTTGCGCCCACCTCCTCGAGCGTGTGGTCTCGCTGGTCGCCCAGCCCGAAGCGGAGCACTATGATCTGGGCCGCCTTCGGTGGCACCAGCCGCAGCAAACGATTGATGGCCTTCTTCAGCGATTGGTCCATAGCCACTTCGTCGGGACCTGGGTGAGGATCCTCGATCAGATCTCCTATGGTCACGCCATCGATGTAACCCTCGGCGTGGTCATCCAGCGAGAGAACCTGCTTTTCAGCACGCAGGACCTTGGCAACCCTCTCTACTGGCCACGAAAGTGCCTTGGCAAGGTCATCCGGCGTTACTTGGTGGGCCAGGCGGGCGTCGAGCTCGCGACTTGTACGACGCAGGATATTGATGGATTCGACCATATGCACTGGAACACGGATCAGGCGCTCTTGGTCGGCGAGGGCGCGCGTGATGGCCTGGCGTATCCACCACGTCGCATAGGTGGAGAATTTGAAGCCCTTGCGATAGTCGAACTTCTCGGCAGCCCGCATCAGGCCGATGTTCCCCTCCTGGATGAGGTCCGCCAGGGGAAGGCCGCGCCGGCTGTACTTCCTGGCGATGGAGAACACAAGACGGAGGTTCGCCAGCGTCATACGTTCCTGGGCACCACGTGCCCTGGTCATTCCATAAGCCAACTGTCCCGTAGCATTCAGGCCGGGACTTTCGCGGAGGGTCCATGTCTCCAGGTATGTCAGGTATGACCATCTGAGCCTCATCTGCCCCAGGACGGCAGCAAGCCGCTTTGCCGAGTTCACGACGATCTTGCGGTCCCTGACTAGGTCGGGCACCAGCTGGCGCAGAGCTGCGATGTGGCCACCGAATGCGCTTGGCAACTCTTCGCCCGGAATGGAGTCGGCATCGCTGTCGTCATCCGGCACTTGGTTGCTGGCGAGCAAAGCTTCTGGGTCGTCCTCGTTGTCGTCTCCTTCCAAAACATTCGCCGCTTCATTGTCCACCATGAACGTGACCGGCCGATCGCCAGCCTCGATTTCGGCTGCAGTGCGCAGCAATTCGTTGATAGCAGGTGGATGAAAGGCCAGGGCTTCGATGGCAGTTGCAACACCGTTCTCCATACTTCGGCCGATGTCCTCCTCGTCCTGTTTGCTGAGCAGCTCGAAGCGTCCCATGTCACGCATGAAGAGTGTGACGGGGTCACCGTAGCCCGTTTCGAGTTCCGCAAGAAATGCCATCGCCTCATCGAGCACCGCCTCTACCGACTCGCCCGGGTGCTCCATGACGGCGTGGCGAACCGGATAGGACGCTCCATCCTCGATTACGATTCCCAGGTCACCGAAAACGGTTTGCAGTCGAAGGCGCAACTCGAGGGTGCCCCGGTCATCCGAACCGAACACCTGTTCAACCAAGGGCTCAATGCAGACCCTGCCGAGCTCAAGACCTTCCTGGAGCAGCTGCCGGAGGGCGCGTCGATCATCCTCCGACAGTTCGCTGCGACGCCGTCGCGTCGCCTGGTCGGCCGGAAGGTCAATGTCGACGTCGGACCAGTCGGCGGAGCCATCGAAGGGAATGTGGGCCGAAAGCAGTTCCTGGAGCTCGGCCGCTTCAACGGTCGGCGCTGCACGTTGGGGCGGAGCAACGGTCTCTTCCTCGGCATCCCAGGCAGAAAAATCCAGCGCGTCTGAGGCCGGTTCTGGTGCCAATTCGATCCGGTCATTTGATGGGGTTGGTTCGACAACCGCAGGCTCGCCCCTGGATGCCGGATCGAGTTGCCGCTCGAGCAGTGCCACTACAGGTGTGTGGCCGGCGGCTCGCGCCATTGCCAAGGCGTCGTTTCCGTTCCGATCCCGGGCTGTATGGTCGGCCCCGGCTTCGAGAAGGATGATGCAAACCCCGGGGAATCCGCGGGCAGCCGCGATCATGAGCGGCGAACGCCCCTGATCATCCACCGCATTGATGTCTTCTCCCCGCCTGATGTGAAGCCGCACCGATGCCTCGGCGCCCAGGGTGACAGCCATCCTGAGCAGAGCGCCCAGCGGTTTATTGGCGCGACCAACCTCGATTTGCCACCTCCCCTCCCCCGACGGGCTAGCGTTCCCGCGCCCCATATGACTGGACAGTACCGGAAAAGAAGAAGCGGGGGCGAATCAGGATTGCGGAACTTGTATCATGCGCCCCGGCTGGCCACCGTGACGCAGGGCAATTTTGATGGCACCCGAAGGGGCAGCCCTGTCAAGACGCGGGGTTTTCGGGGAAATTCGCTGCTAGGCAGCTAACGTCAGTGCCTGAGATTTGTTTTCAGCGCGCCTTGATGCAGCACAGCTGCTAGTTCGGCGAGGCTAGTTCATATTCCGCTGCAGGGCGAAGCTCCTCTGGCGCGAGCAATCCCATCCCGCTGTCCAATAGGCGGACGAGTGCGCGGGGGATCGGAACATCGTAGTGGGCTTCTAGCACGACAAACCGAGCCCCCTCTTCTCCCTTGAGGGGCTTTGCATACCGCACTACATCTCCGGGTTCGAATTCCACTGGGCCACCGACGGGTTGCGGTGATAAATATAGTTGAACCACCGCGCCATGTCGTTAGTGCATAGGGCCACGGATTGCGCCGCTGAGCAAACCAATTTCGTTGCGCAAAAAGTAAGCCCCCGAAAGGGGGCAGTTTCCGCGGCAGCGGTGGCGTAGACCGTAATTCGCTCGCGCGGACGATGATTATTGCGGTCTGGCCCGCGTTTTACAACATCGCTGGACGGCGTTCTTGCCTATCCCCTCTGTAGGAGGGTGGAAGGATCAACGTCCAGCGCGCGTGCAATCTTTTCAATGGTATCGAGGGACGCCGAAAACTCAGCCGATTCCAGCTGGCTGATGTACGTCTGGGTCAGCCCGGCTTCCTGCGCAAGCTTTTCCTGGGCCATTTTCAGCTTCAATCGTTCACGGCGAAGGTTGGTGCCGAAGATCTGGCGCAGCTGCGGCTTGCGGGTGGCTCCCATGCCTCAAAGGCTGGGTTCCGCCCGCTGGACTGTCTATTTAGTATATATAATAATCTCTTGGCCGGCGCACACCTAGACACTGTCCGGCCCCTCGGAGCTCCAGCGGGCAGTCCGAACGACACGGGGGGCTTCTAGGCATGCGGTCGCTCTCTAGCAACAGGAATGAAAGAGATCGAACGTGTCCTTCCAGCTCGTCTACGGCGACCACGAACTGACCTTGCCGCTGCATTTTGAGCCTCACATCCAGGATCTCCTGGTGGAGACCCTCGGCCGAACGACCAGCTCCGACGAACAGTTCGAGGCCCTTCGCCGCCAGCTGTCGAGTCGATTAGTCGACGCCATGACCGCCGCGCTTGAGCACAAGGTCATTCCGCCTACCGAAAACCAGGTCAAATACGCCATTGCCATCGCCCGGGAGCTGTCCCTGCAGCTGTCGCCCGAGGTCCTCCAGTACCGCGATGCGATGACGGCCTTCCTGGCCGAGCACGCCAACAACTACCGCCGCCGCAAGGCCCTGTAAGTCGCCGCCGGCCGTCCGCGCTGAACGCTGCCATGGGCTCGAGGGAACGCCATCCTTTGCCGTGGACGCCCGTTGTCGGGCGCCGGGCTGCCACCGGCCTGCGCTGGCTGGAGCAGGCCGCCGGCCCGCGGGCGGTGCAGAAATTCCTCGGCGGCAAGGCCCGTCATCCCCTGTTCTCCGGCCGCTACCTGTGTGGCATCCACGACTGCGGACCAGGGCGACGGCTCATCGCCGACCTCCTGGACCAGTTGCGCCGTGGCAAGACCATCCCGCTATGCGATGTCGACAGCTACTACGCCGCCGGCAAGCGCTGGCCGCTGGGCATGGCGGTGCGCGATGGACAGCTCGTCGATATCTGGCCGGCCGATCCTCCAGCCGCCAGCATCGAGCTGCCGTCATGAGCCAGCAAGACGACGACCTCAATCTTTTCCTGTTCACGCTCGCACCGAACTCGTTGTGGCGATCAGCCCCGGTGCGCGACGAGCCCGAGGTGCACCTGCGCGACTGGGACATCAGGCAGGACACCGCCGGCCGCTGCTACTTCGTCGGGACCCGGGCGGATAACGGCGACGGGCGGGTGTCGACCCCCATCGTGGAATTCGATGCCGAGCACCGGCGCGGCCGCACCCGGTCTGGCCGCGTCTACGAGCTGCTCGGCCCCAGTGGGCGATCCAGGAACGGGGAATACGTCTGGTCGCTGTACAAGACCGCCAACGGCATCACGGAAGCCAGAGGATGAGCAGGCTCGACGGCAAGTACGCGCTCCTGTTCTTCGGGGAAGGCCTGGAATTGGCGTGGGCGATTCGCAGCCTAGCGGCCATTACGTTCCCAGGCCGCACGCAATATCAAGGAGGGATAACCATGCGAACCAGGCAACCTCGGCGACCGCAGCGAACCCGCGGACGGCTCATCAGGGACGGCCGCGGCTTGCCGGCGCGGCGTGTCCCCCTGCAGTTGGCACTTCGCCGGTTCGGATCGATGCTCTACTGTGTCCAGCGCTCTGGTGTATTCGTCCTCACCAAGACAGGTTGGCCGGATGTAGTCCTTGTCGGCATCGACAATCCATTGTTGCCAGCCGTGTTCCGCCTGGCCGTTGCACTGGGGCAGGCGCGCCAGCGCGACCCTGGCGGCGTCTTTACGCTCGCGGACCAGGTGCTGGGGTCGGTCGCATTGGCGAATTTCTGGATGTGCGAGAAGAGTGCGAGCTTGGGCGGCGTGCGCCCGATCGAACTGCTTGACGACGACGAAAATGTACAACAGGTGCTGGACGCCTTGAATCGCATCGCCCAAGGAGAGTTCAGCCTGTAGCTGGGGCCAGTTCCGTCAAGCCTTCAACCACGACTTCCGGCGGGCACTGCCGCCGCCTCGAACAGATCCGACCCTCCATGAAAATCAGAGTATTAAGCGACCTGCACCTCGAGTTTACCGGCTACGCTCCGGCCGTCCTGCCTCCTTGTGGCGAAGACTTGGTCGTTCTCGCCGGCGACATCGGGGTTGGAACCAAGGGAATCGAGTGGGCGATGCGGGCAATTCCTGACCGCCCGGTGGTGTACGTGCTGGGCAACCACGAGTTTTACCGTCACGACTGGGACCGCCTATTGGTCGAGGCCCATGCCGTAGCGGCGGATTCCAACGTCACCGTTCTGGAGAACGAGGCGGTCGAAATGGCCGGGCTCCGAATACTCGGGTGCTCGTTGTGGACCGATTTTCTGGTGATGGGCCAGCGTCTGGCGGACGTCGCTGTAGCACAGGCCAAAGTGGAAATGACGGACTATCGCCTGATCCGGCGGAACCGGCGCAGGGACAAGCTGCTGCCGGTCCATACCATTTGGCGTTGCCATGAGAGCCGGAAATGGCTGGAACGGGAGATCGCCGGCGCCACCGGTCCCTTGCTGGTGGTGACCCACCATGCCCCAACGCTGCGCACGATGAACCCCAGGTTTCTGCTGGAGTTGAGCAATGCGGCGTTCCATAACGACTTCGATGCCCTGATTCGGCCGCCGGTCAGAGCCTGGATCCATGGGCATACCCACTTCAGCTGCCAAGAAGATTTCGATGGTATCCCGGTCATCTCCAACCAGCGAGGATATCCGGGTGAAGATACCGATTTCAGCTGGGATTTCGTTGTGGACGTGTAGAGGAAGGCAGCGCAGCACCACGCCGCGCATCCGGCAGCGTGGGCGGCTGTGCGGCCAGCTGGATGACAGTGCCTTCCGCCACCGAGGGGTCGTCGTAGATCGCAACCAGCTCCCGCAGCTTAAGCACCCGCCCAGAGTGGTGCTGCTCCCACATCTCTGCGCCGTAATCTTTATCTGCTCGGGCAACGCGCGCCTTCTGCAGCAGGCCCTCCTCGAGCGACAGCATTTCGCGGGCCGCCACATTCTTCGCGTGCTCACCTTTTATGCAGACCTGGTCGCGGCAGCTGCTGCAATCGTTGAAGACTTCGCAGGGCGACTCGGTGTAGTCGTGGATGCACCAGCCCAGCTCCGTGATATGCGCAGTGGGCACCTGCTGCAGGGCAAACTCGCGACGAGTGATCGGCACGTTCTTTGGGAGCGTTGCTAAGGGGCCTCGAAAGCGATTGGTATCGCCTACTGCATCGCGGATGTGCTCCAGCATTTGAGCCGGCGTTCGGTGGTCATAGGCGTCGTTGTGCTTGATGTTTTTCCGGCCGGACCATTTGGCGACATCGAGCTGGGTCATGCCTCCAATGAGAGCGATTGTATTCAAAAGATGTCTAGCCTGATGGGATGTCATCCGAAGCGCCTTCCCATCCTCTCCAAGAAGACTGTGCCGGGCAAAGATGCCGACCTTGGGATCAGTCAAGTCCTTGGCCAGCATCCCGAGGGTAATCGGCTGGAACATCACAGGGCACGTGCTCTTCTGAATCGAAAGGCCTCTGGCCTCGATGACAAAGAGCATCTGGGAGTACCGTAACCCGAGCCCCTCGCTAGCCCATGGGAAGCTGATCGGTAGCATCTTGAGAAACGCTCGCTCGACGTCGGCAAAGCGGATCGCCCCAGCGCCATCTTTGAGGCAGTAATTGCGCGCGCCGAGTGTGAGGCCGTGCTTGCGTAGGAACTCCCGCGCACTTGTTTCGAACTTTGACCCCAAGAGCGTGGCGATTTCGCATGCGGCTAGATTTTTGCCGCGCAGATGTTCTAGTTCGGGGGGCAGGTACAGCTGGGTCGGATGCTCCTCGTACCAAGCCGCAATCCTCCGCGCGCGCTCGGTCAACTTTCGTATCCGCACAATTGCCGTTTCGGCGACCGATGCCATCGCCGAATTCAGCCACTTTGGAGCCGGCTCTGCTCCTTTCCCGGCTCTCCACCGCAACCCATAAGCCGGCTTGCCATCCTTCGAGGCCTGGTCGATCCAGCAATTGCTGGGCATCAGAAGCAGTTCGTGAAGACGCATCGGCGCGGCGAGCATGCATGCGACGCTCCCCGTTGTGACCACGTCTCGTGGCTTTTTTGCGTCGAGAAAGATCGCAGCAATCGCATCCAGGGCTGCCTGCGACGGCATTTTGGCCTCTCGAGCCTTGGCGGCCTCGGGGCCTATCCGCGTCGACCATGGTGGTTTTGGTGCGGGATTCGTCCAAGAAAATGGCGTGCCTACGAGATGATGCGAATTCACAAAAGCAGCAATCTGCCCTATTTCAACGCCGATGCCATAGGCTACGGCTTTAGCAAACGCCTCCATAGCGATTGCAGTAGCTCGGTTCAGGACATGCGGACTGATGGCGCTGGGTCCCGTTGGCACCTCGGCGAGAGCCCTGTCCAGACATCGCAGCGCCAGCAGGCGCTTGCCGAAATTTCTGCTCGGGCGCAGTCCGAAGCTGTACCGGTAGAAAGCCTTTGCGAAGCCAATAAATGCCGGCCTCATAAGCTGCCCAGGGTCCTTCAGAAGATCCTCCAAAAGATGCTGTCCGCGTCCGGACTTCGACGCCCCTAGTCGGGAGAAGATCACCCTTGTCCGCGTGTAAGATCCCTTCTTCTCGATATGCCCGGTGATATCCCAGACCGGCTGGTCAAAGAGCAGGCCGGCGCCGAAAACGGTAAGTTGGGTCCGGGATAGATTGATAAAGGCGCACAGGTTGGCTTCCGCGTCGTGTTCAGCCTGTGGCTTGAAGAGCACGATTTCACCCATTTGTGCACCTCTGCACCACATCCTGGATGGCAAGCACGGTGCGATCCAGGTTCTGCGCCAAGCGGTCTCGTTTGGCGGCTCGGTGGCCCGCCTGCTCGGCCAAAACCGCATCCAAGACTTCTTCATGAGGCCCATCAGACCAAGGTTCGAATGCCCTGCAGGTGTAGCAGGCTATGGGCTTATACAGGCCACAAAAGCCCAGCTTGCCGCATGAGCCTTGGCACGAACGGTAGCGCGGGTCATGGATGCGGCTGGTTGGATCGCCGGTACGGGTCGCGCAGGACTCATCCTTGATCACGCGACCGAGGAAGGCCTGCGCGAGCGGCGCAAGTTTAGCGCTCGTGGCCTTGTCAATGCGCTCTACCATGTCCGGCCTGGCCTGCACGTAGATAGTAGCATTGCCGATCGTGGAGTGATCAAGAATCTCGGCGATCACCGCCTCACCGTGACCCTCTGCTGCGGCGCGCGATCCGGTTGTTCGCCGGAAACGGGTCATTGTGATTTTCAAGGGCTCACCCGTCCTTTCGCTGATGACACCTAGCTCCTCCATAAGCCTTGTGAGCCGGCGGGCAAATCCTCCGGCGCTCATGTGAAAGGGAAATTCTGAGTGTGCCTCAGCGCCAGTTCGTGCAGGAAATAGGGGCATGTCCTGGCGCGCCGACTCGGTGTTCTTCAAGCGTTCTACTACGTCTGCGATATGACGTTCGAAGAGCACGCCGAGCGATTCGATCAAGGGACGACGCTTGAAGAGCAAGCGCGGCTTTTGCTTTTGCTTCACTCGAGGGACGTTCAGGAAGTACCGCTGTGTGCCATCCTCACCGACCTCTTTCTCTAGATCCATGACCTTGAGCAAACAGCCCTGTGCTGGACGTATACCGAGATGCGTGGGCAACTTGCCCATCAGGAATTGTTCTAGACTGCATTCACAGCGCTCATACGCAGTGATCAGTGCATGGAAAAGTCCCTGGAATTCTATGTCGGTGAATGGGCCATCTAGAGGATCGTATGTGAGGACCGCCTTTCCTGTCTCATTGCCTTTCAAGCGGAGTTGCCTCAGCAGTTTTACGGCCTCAGCACTCACGCCCGGTAGACGCATTGCGGCCCATTGAAGCAATGGCCCGCGCAGTGCGCTTAGGTACCAATCGGTGGGCAAGGTCAGCGCGGCTCGGTAGTTCAGCAGGTCGACTTCCGTGATGTTATTGATTGCCGAGCCCCGCCTAGCGAAGCTGTGCCGGAAGAACCGGTTCAGATTTGCAAAGGTGTTGGTAGTAGTCATCCCAGATCGATGTTCCGCGTACCAGAGCAGGACGCACTGCAACGACCGCAGCAGTTGCGACGACAAGGGCGGGAGCAACGCGAAGTTGAGGTTGACCCAATCAGTCGCGCCCCGGAAGGACCAATCGTCCGAGGTAGTAGTGAGGGTTGCTCCGTCGAAGGTTCTTACTTCGAATGGCGGTTCCGGTAGATCTGAAAGGTCCGGCAAATCAGGCGCCCTGTATTGTTTTCTCACGCTTCCTCCCTTCGGCTGCTCGCTGCATCTCAAGAATCACTTCGTTCGTCTTCTTCCGGAGTGACCGGCGCGAGTAGTGCTCGCTCATTTTGCTGCGCATCGACCAGCCCATCGCATAGTTTCTGCTTTGCTGTTCAAGCGACTCGGGGATTCGTCTTTCTGCCGGCGTGGCGTCGACCGTCTCCGAGTAGCGGTCATTCCAGTCATGGCGAAGCTTGTGCGGCGACAGGTCCTCTGGAAGGCCAGGCACGACTTGGCGCAGCCGCTCGAAGATCTTGTTGATTGCGACGAGGCTGATCGGAGCCCCGGTGCCGCTGGAGACGAAGAGAAAGTCATGCTTCCTTGCACCGCGGATATTCCTACGATGGTTCAGTACGTAGTCGCGCGTGAGGTCCGTCAGGTCGACCTTGAGCTCCAGCTGTCGTTCGAGAGTCTTTGCGTTGGGTTGCTGCTTGCGCGGGTCCGTCGGATCATCGGCGCGGCGGTCAATGTGCACTTCAGCCATCGAAATGCTCATCCGGCTGATCCGAAGGCCAGCGAGTTCACCGCGGCGCAGGCCCAAGTCGTAGAGCCACAGGACTATCAGCCGGTTGCGCTCGCGACCGTGCTTGGTGCGCCAAGGATTTTCGGGGTGGTCTGGCTGGATCACTTCCAGCAGCCGATCCCGCACGTCGGGTCGCAGCCCCTTACCCGGTCCATGATTTGATTTGCTGGCACACCTTGCCTCTATGGCTTGTACCGCGTCCGCCAGGGCTTCCTGGAGTGCACTCCGCCGCCGATGGTCGAAGGCCAGAGCATCGATATGGCGCCTTCCCAGCCATCGCAGGAAGGCCGCGGAATAGCCAAGCCGGATGGCGGTGGTGTTGGCCGATACGCACACCTCGGCTAGGGCGGTGCCACGAAGGATCCTGGTCCAGGTCACCTGCTTGCCGTCCGCTCGTTCCACCCGCGCGCTGCGCTCACATGCCGAAAGCGCCTCTTCCTTGAGCTGACAAGTCCTGGCCAGTCCCTCGATCTCACCAGAGGAGAAGACCCTGCCTTCCCGGAACCGCTCTTCGAGGTCTACCCCACTGATCTTCAGATATCTGTTGAACCTGGCGATCGCTCTCAGCACTTGCTCTATCGTGTTGGCGGCCAGGCCTCTTCCTCTGACCTGCTGCAGCACGAAGGCCGTTGCATCGTAGTCAGGGAGCCCTGTCTCCCAATCCACCAACAACGGAAGCCTCTCCCCGCATTTCCTGACCAGCATCTCGACCCGCTGGGTTAGAACGACCACTTATTTACTTCCTTAAAAACTATTCAATAGGTGGAGTCTCCTCAATGCCATCGAACTTTGTCAAAAGCAGCTAACCAGTTATAGATAAACGAGAAATGTGTAACTTATTGCGCTTTTAATGAACGTATTACCTACAGGCCGACCCGCACGCCCAGGTGCAGGCGCACCGCTTCCGCGCCGCTGTCGAAGGGATGCGCCAGGTCGATCGCCACCGCGCCGAACGGCAGGCGGTAGCGCAGGCCGATGCCGGCGCCGTAGTGCAGCCGCACCTGCGGCGTGTCGTCGGCGCCGCCGGCGTCGCCGAACACCGCCAGGCCGTAGCTCTTGTACACGTCCCAGTCCAGCTCCAGGCTGCCGGTGGTGAGGTACTTGCCGCCGATCAGGTTGCCCTGGGCGTCGCGCGGCGCCAGCGAGTGATAGCTGTAGCCGCGCACGCTCTCGTCGCCGCCGGCGAAGAAGCGCTGCGACGGCGGCAGGTGATCGAAGCCGGAGACGAACACCGCGCCTTCCTCGACCCGGCCGAGCAGGCGCACGCCGCGCGCCACCGGGTAGACGCCGCGCAGCCGCACCAGGCCCTCGATGAAGTCGGTGTCGGACAGCGCCACGGTGGTGCCGCCGTGCACGTCGAAGTAGGCGAACCAGCCGCGCCGCGGGAAGATCGGGTCGTTGACCTGGGTGGTGCTGAGCGACAGGCCCGGCGTCAGCAGCTTGCTGCTGCGGCCCTGCTCGTTCTGCAGGTTGTAGCGGTCGTTGCTGTAGATCAGGTACCAGCGGCGGGTCCAGTCGCCGGCCTGGCGGCTGTAGGCGCCGCCCAGCGACCAGAGGTTTTCATGCACGCCCTGGAAGTCCTGCTTCAGGCCCTGGGCGGTGAAGCTGATCGCGTCGCCCGGCACCGCGCCCCAGGGGATGCGGTACTCGGCCACAGCGGTGCTGATGTTCTGCGACGGCTGCAGGGTAAGGCGCAGCTTGTGGCCGGACGAGTTGAGGCGGCGGAACTCGATCCCGGCGAGGGCGCGGGGCCCGGTGTCGGTGCCGTAGCCGGCGCCGAACTTGTAGACGCGCGGCGGCTTGGAGGCGGTGTGGATCACCACCGGGATGCGGCGGTCCGGCCCGGCCTTGCCTTTCTGCGGCTCTACCTCCACCAGCTTGAAGTAGTCGAGGTCGGTCAGCGCGAACTGCGTCGCCAGCACCTTGGAGGAATCGAACGGCTCGCCCGGCACGATCTTCAGGTAGCGGCGCAGCAGCGAGTCCTTGAGCCGCCCGTCCTGCTGGATCGTGACCTCGCCGAAGTACCAGCGCGAACCGGTATCCAGGGTCAGCAGCACCTCGGCGGTGTTGTTCTCCACGTCCACCCGCAGCTCGCGCCGGGTGAACTGCGCGTCGAGGTAGCCGCCGCTGCTGGCGGCCTGCATCAGCCGGTCCTTCAGCGCCTCGTAGTCCGGGTGCCGCAGGCGCTGGCCGGTCTTCAGGCGCGGCCTGGCGACGATCTTCTGCAGCGGCGCGTAGTCCTTGCCCTCGCCGAGGATCTGGATGTCGATCCGGGTGATGTCGGTTTCGGGGCCGGCGACGACGTCGTAGGTCGCGGTCCAGTCCGGCGCCTCGCCTTCCAGCCTGGAGGTGATGACCGGGTTGTACCAGCCGAACGGCTGCAGCGCCTTGCGGATCTCGTCCTCGCCCTCCTTGAACAGGCGCTGCACCTCGGCCGGGTCGTACTGCAGCTTGTCCGGCTCCTTGCTGGCGTCGACCGACTTGGCGTAGTCGAGCAGGCGGATCTGGGCGTAGGCGTTGTCCTCCTCGTCCGAGCCCAGGCCGCGGATGCGCACGTCGATGCCGGCCAGGGCCGGGGCGCTGGCGCAGAGCAGGACGCAGAACAGGAGCGGACGGGGGAGCATGCCCCCAAATAATACGTGAGGCAGGCGGCCGCCCGTGGATGTATGGCGGCGCCCGCGGGCCGGCCTTCGCCCGGCCGCTTGCGCCCTGCAGGCGCGACCTACAGCGGCGGCCTACCGCCGCAGCGTCGCCTGCACCAGCGCCGGCCGCTTCATCGTCACCAGCTGCGTATCGTTGGAGATGTAGGGCAGCACCTTGTAGCCGCGAGCGCGCAGCTGCGCGATCAGGCCGTCCGGCCCGACCAGGTGGGCGGCGCCCACCACCACCAGCTGCGGCTCGCCGCCGTCGAGCAGGCGCTTGAGGGTCGGCATCCAGTTGCGGTTGCGCGCGGCCAGCAGGTGATCGTAGACCGCCGGATAGGCGGACTTGAGCTGCCGGTCGAGTTTCTCGATCGCCTCGACGTCGTTGTCCTTCCAGGCGCGCAGCAGCTCGGCCGGGTCGTCGCTGCTGCCGCCGAGGCGGTCGTCCAGCGAGGAGGCGAGGAAGTCGCGCGACAGGGCCTCGCTCATGCCGGTGAACAGGCCGATGTGCGCGGCCGGCTGCTCGAACCAGCGCAGGCTCTTGCCGTCCTCGCGGGCCCAGCGGTAAACCTGCTTGTCGATGCCGTTCTCGCCGCTGAAGCCGGCCTTGCGGAAGCTGAACACCTCCAGGGTCATGGCGCAGAACCAGGCGCGGAACGGGTCGCAGGCGCTGACCGGCATGCCGATGCGCGCGGCGTGGCGGCCGAGCTGGGCGTACATGCGCTCGCCGATTTCGGCCTTGAGGCCCTGCTGCGAGCGCGCGGCGGCGAGCATGGCCACCTGCACCTGCGGCTGCTCGATGGCGGCGATGTCGGTCTCGAACACCACGCCCTCGGCGGCGTCGTAGGCATCCTCGATGCCCACCGGCAGGTCCTCGGCCTCGCTGGGCAGCAGGTGCACCGAGCCGAGGAGGTAGTGGGTGGCCTTGGGGCCGTGCACCTGCCACAGGAAGGGGGCGTCGGCATCGGCGCTGGCGTGGCCGACCGCGAATGCCGTAAAAAGTACCAGCAGCAGGCGCTGCATACCGCCGCGACTCATCTGCAATCTCCCAGGGAGCCTCTGATCAACCCCATGCCCTGCCGCGGCTTGCCCTTTCGCGCAGGGCAACGCGCGAGGAGCGTGGAGTACTCGAAGTACACGAGCGACGAGCAACGCCGCCCTGCGCGAAAGGGCGAGCCGCCCGGAGGGTTGCCTCCCATTTTGCGCCAAGCTGCGTTGCTCGCTCCTCATGTGCTTCGAGTACACGTCGTCGCTCGCGCCTTGCCTGACGCAAAATGGGGGGCAACGGTAGGGCATGGGTTTGATCAGAGGCTCCCTGGGGCCTTTTCGGGAGCGTCATTCTATAGTTCGCCGCGGCCGGACGGACCGGCGGCGGCGCCGCACAGGCGGTAAAGCTATGTACACGGAAGGACCGGCCGGACCGGGTCCGGCGCTGGAGCTGGCCGGGCTGCGCAAGCATTTCGGCGGCACCGCGGCGGTGGACGGCCTCGACCTGCGCATCGGCGCCGGCGAGTTCTACGCCCTGCTCGGCCCCAACGGCGCCGGCAAGACCACCACCCTGCGCATGGTCGCCGGCCTGCTGCGGCCGGACGGCGGCCGCGTCCGCATCTTCGGCGTCGACGTGGCGGCCGAGCCGGAGCGGGCCAAGCGGCCGCTGGCCTGGGTGCCGGACGAGCCGATGCTCTACGACAAGCTGCGCGGCCTGGAATACCTGGAGTTCGTCGCCGGGCTGTGGGGCATGCCGGCGGCCGAGGCGGCGCCGCGGGCGCGCGAGCTGCTGGAGTGGCTGGACCTGTGGCAGCAGCGCGGCGACTACGCCGAGACCTATTCCAAGGGCATGCGCCAGAAGCTGGCGCTGGCCGGGGCGCTGCTGCACCGGCCGCGGCTGCTGATCCTCGACGAGCCGCTCACCGGCCTGGACGCGGCCGCGGCGCGGCAGGTGAAGGACCTGCTGCGCCAGATCGTGCGCGAGGGCGCCACGGTGGTGCTGACCACCCATATCCTGGAAGTGGCCGAACGCCTGGCCGAGCGCATCGGCATCATCGCCGGCGGCCGGCTCATCGCCGAAGGCACGCTGGAGCAGCTGCGCGCGCAGCGCGGCGCCGGCGGCCAGACGCTGGAGGACGTGTTCCTCGATCTCACCGCGCGGCGCGAAGGCCGGGGAAGCTGATGCTGCGCCCGGGAGGGCTGTGGTGGCTGCTGCGCTGGGAGCTGCTGCTGGCCTGGCGCGGTTACGCCGCCCGCTTCGAGCGCGGCGGCAGGCGCCTGGGGCGGCGGCGCCTGGCGCTCAACCTGTTCGGCCTGCTCGGGCTGCTGCACCTCTACGGCTTCGGCATCGCCCTGGCGGCGCGCGGCCTGCCGCAGCTGGCGCCGCTGCAGCTGCCGCTGCTGAGCCTGGTGCTGGCGGTGGCCCTGCTCACCGCCACCGGCGCGGCCCTGGCCATCGCCATCGACCTGCTGTTCGTGCGCGGCGACCTCGACCTGCTCTGCTCCACGCCGGCCCCGGTGCGCCGCATCTTCACCGCGCGCGGGCTGGGCGTGGCCGTGCAGGCGGCGGCGGTGCCGGCGACGATGCTGCTGCCGGTGGCCAACGCCGCCGCGCTGCTGGGGGCGCCGCGCTGGCTGGGCCTCTACCCGGCGGTGGCGGCGATCGGCCTGGCGGCGGCGGCGCTGGGGCTGGGCCTGGCGGTGCTGCTGGTGCGCGCCATCGGCCCGGCGCGGGCGCGCATCGTGGCGCTGGCGCTGAGCGCCGTGCTCGGCGCCTCGGTGCTGCTCGGCATCCAGCTGCCGAATTTGCTGCGCGGCTCCCGCCACACCACCGGCAGCCTGCTGCTGCACTGGTCGCAAGGCGCGGCGTCGGCCGGGCCGGACAGCTGGCTGTGGCTGCCGGCGCGCGCGGCCCGCGGCGAGCCGGCGGCCCTGGCGCTCTGCCTGCTCGCGGCGGCCGCGGCATTCGTGCTGGTGGCGGGCTCGCTGCCGCGCGGCTTCGCCTACGCGCTGGAGCGCGCGGCGGGCGTGGGCGGCCGCGTGGCGGCGCGGCGCGAGGCCGCGCCGCAGCGCCAGGGCTTCGAACAGGGGCTGTGGCGGCTGATGTTCGTCAAGGAGTGGCGCCTGATCGTCCGCGACCCGCAGCTGCTGATGCTGCTGGTGCAGACCGTGATCGGCTTCATCCCGGGCTTCATCCTGCTGCTGCGCCCGGTGCAGAGCTGGTCCGGCGCGGCGCAGCAGGGCGCGGCCGCCGCCCTGGCGGCGCTGATCGCCTGCGTGCTGGCCGACACCATGGTCTGGCTGGCGGTGTGCGCCGAGGACATGCCGGAGCTGCTGGCCTGCGCGCCGCGCCGGCGCGGCGAGCTGCGGCGCATGAAGCTGGTGGTGATCCTGCTGCCGCTGTGGCTGCTGACTTTCGCCGTCTCGTTGTGGGCGGCGTGGCCGCGGCCGCTGCTGTTCCTGGCAATGGCGGCCTGCATCGCCGGCGGCAGCCTCAGCGTCGGCCTGTTCCACCTGTGGCTGCCCACCCCGGGCTCGCGCAAGGATATCCGCCGCCGCTACCGCCGTGGCAATGCGCCGCTGGGCCGTATCCTCGCCACCATGGCGATGCAGTTCGGCTGGGCCGGCTGCGCCTGGGGGCTGGCCGGCGGCTATCCGCTGGCGGCGCTGGCGGCGCTGCCCCTGGCGCTGGGCGGCGCGGGCTACGCCTGGCTCAGGCGCAACGAGGGAGACCTGCTGCGGTACTAGGGCCTGTCGGCGCCGGGCTTTTCCGCCATCAGCCAGCCGGCGGACTCGCCGCCGCCGTCGAGCCCGGCGAAGTCGAACAGCGCCGGGTCGGCCAGCTGCGAAGGCGCCACGTTCTGCAGGGCGCCGAAGATGTTCTCGATGCGGCCGGGGTTGTGCTTCTCCCACTCGTCCAGCATGCGCCGCACCTGCTTGCGCTGCAGCTGCTCCTGCGAACCGCACAGGTTGCAGGGGATGATCGGGAACTGGCGCAGCTGCGCGTAGGCGCTGATGTCCGACTCGCGGCAGTACGCCAGCGGGCGGATCACCACGTTGCGGCCATCGTCGCTCCGCAGCTTGGGCGGCATCGCCTTGAGCTTGGAGCCGAAGAACATGTTGAGGAAGAAGGTGGCGACGATGTCGTCGCGGTGGTGGCCGAGCGCGATCTTGGTGAAGCCGTTCTCGGCCGCGTAGGTGTACAGCGCGCCGCGGCGCAGCCGCGAGCACAGGCTGCACATGGTCTTGCCCTCCGGCACCACGCGCTTCACCACCGAGTAGGTGTCCTGCTCGAGGATGTGGTACGGCACGCCGCGCGACTTGAGGTAGTCCGGCAGCACGGTTTCCGGGAAGTCCGGCTGCTTCTGGTCCAGGTTCACCGCCACCAGCTCGAACCGCACCGGCGCCGCTTCCTGCAGCAGCAGCAGGATGTCGAGCATGGTGTAGGAGTCCTTGCCGCCGGACAGGCAGACCATGACCTTGTCGCCCTCGCGGATCATGGCGTAGTCCTGGATCGCCTGGCCGACCTGGCGGCGCAGGCGCTTCACCAGCTTGTTGGCCTCGCCGCGGTCCCTGGCCGCGTGCGGCGCGCGCGGGGCCGCCGCCGCAACGGCCGGCTCGACGAACTGCAGCGCCACTTCCTTCACCGCCTCGGCCACGTCTGCGTCCTAGGCCGCCTCGGCGGCCGCGTCATCCTCACGGACGTGGATTTTCTCACGATACAGGCCGCTGACGAAAATGAAGATCACGCCGGCGCCGCCGGCCATCAGGGCGAAGAACCAGAAGTACATCGGGCCGACCAGCCGATAGGTCGAAACCTGGGCGGTAGCTGCCTTGAACTCGCCGGTGCTGGCCACCGGCTGGCGGTGCACCACATCCATCAGCTGGACTCGCTTGCCTGCCTCGTCTATCTGTTGCACCAGGAAGGTGCCGGCAAGGTCTGTGGGTTTGCCATCCTCACCGATCGTCTGCAAGCCGGTATTGGCCAGGTCGATTTTCTGGCCCACCTGGAAGCTCGAAACCTCGCTCAACGAAACCCAGGTCTCTGCGCCAGCCTGTACTCCGCTGCTCTCCAGCGGCTTGATCATGCTGGTGTTGACCTGGATGGTGATGGCCTGGCCGACGCTGACCGAGAACAGGTACATCGCCGCCATCATGAAGCTCTTCATCTTCAGCGGCGCCTGGCTGTAGGCGAACTCCAGCGCGGTGATCGAGATCAACACTTCGGAAGCGCTGAGCACGCCGTAGGCCAGGACCTGCCACCAGGCGCTGACAACATGGCCATGCATGATGCGATCTTCGATCCAGGCAATGATCGCGAACGAGGCTCCGATCACGAACAGGCCGACGCAGATCTTGCGCAGAGCCGTAACCTTGAAGAAGCGCTGCCACATCGGGATCACGCCCAGCGTGAAGATCGGGATCATCGGCAAAATGAACAGGCCGTTGACCACGGTCATCTGCGCCGGAAGAATTTCAAAGGCCGGTAGCGACGGCATTGCCGGGAGGCCGAAATAGAGCGCGGCGGCGGCCACAATGACGCACAAGCCGATGGTCAGGGCCGGGATTGGCAAAATCTCGCGGATGAAGCTGTATAGGCCATAAGCCAGGCCCAGCACCAGTGCGGTGTAAACCACCTGCAGAAGCAGTACCGGCGTCCCAGCGAGGAAGCTGAAGATGTGCTTGTCCAATAGGCTGGACGTGGCCTGCAAAGTCCAGGTCTGGCCGTTGGACTGCTCCCACAGCGACCAGAAGATCGCGACAAAGATGTAGTAGATGAACCCGAGGCGCAGCACCAGCTTGAGGCTTTCGCCGGTAAAGGACTGCTCCAGCCACGCAATCAGCTCGGCGGGCAGAACCTTGCGCAAGCCGGTGTTCAGACTCAGCCAGATCACCAGCGCCATTTGCGTAAGCAGGGTCACAACAGCGGCGAGCGGACCGTACTTGCCGGCGGCATAAAAGACGAAGCCGGTTATCGCCAGCACGGGGGCGAAGCACAAAGCGAACGCGAGTGCACCGCGGTTCTGGTTTTGTTTCATGGCCGGCGCGATGACCGTGAAACGGCTGCGTCCTGCCCAGAACACCAGGGTGGCAAGCATCATCATAACGGCCGGGATGCCGAAGGCGACCTTGGGTCCGTAGGTGTCGAGCCAGATCGGACACATGAAGATCGATACCGAGGAGCCCAGATTGATCGAGAAGTAGAAATAGCTGAAGGCCTTCGGGATCAGGTGCTGGTTCTTGGTGGTGAACTGGTCACCGACATTGGTCGAGACGCAAGATTTGATGCCGGTGCCGAAAGCGGTCAGGAACAAGCCGAATCCCAGCGCAGAAGGCCCGTTGACCATTGCGACCACGGCGCACCCGGCGCAGTAGAACAGCGCCAGGAACATGATGGTCTTGAACTTGCCCCAGAACACGTCCGCCAGGATCGCGGCAAAGAACGGGAAGAAATACGCACCGAACTTGAAGAGTGATTGCCAGATGGTGGCCTGCGCTTCACCGAAGTGCAGGGAGTGCACCATGTACACGGTCAGGATCGAGTTGATGCCGTAGTAGCAGAAGCGCTCGGCGAGCTCGTTGGCGATGATGAACGGAATGCCGGCCGGCATGCGCTCGGCGGACGGGGTGCTGGCTGTCATGGAGAAAAAGGTTCTGTAATGGGCGGCGTGGCCACCCTGATGGCGAAATAATGACCGATCGGGCGGCGGGAGGCGAGGGGCGGGGGCCTGAAAGGCAAAAAAAGCGCTCCCTGGCGGCCGCCCTGCCGGCGCAGGCCGGGACGACGCAGGGCTATTTCCGCCCCTGCGCCGCTGCGGGCTTCACGTCTCAAGCCAGAAGGTCACCGGCCCGTCGTTGACCAGGGCCACCTGCATGTCGGCGCCGAACACGCCGCTGCCCATCTCCGGCCAGGCCCCGCGCGCCTCGGAAGCGAGCAGCTCGAACAGTTCGCGCGCCCGCGCCGGCTCGGCGGCGCTGGTGAAGCTGGGCCGGTTGCCCTTGGCGGTGTCGGCGGCCAGGGTGAACTGCGGCACCAGCAGCAGACCCGCAGCCAGGCCTTGCCCGGCGCGGTCGCGCAGGCTCAGGTTCATCCTGCCCTGCGCGTCGGGAAACACCCGGTAGTTGAGCAGGCGCTCGAGCAGGCGCTGCGCCTGCGGCAGGCCGTCGCCCGGCTGCACGCCGACCAGCACCAGCAGGCCGGGGCCGATGGCGGCGACGGTCTTGCCTTCGACCTCCACCGAGGCGCGGGTCACGCGTTGCAGGAGTCCGATCATTGCGGGATTGGGGATTGCCGGTTCCGGGGATCGTAGCAGCGAAGGCGGCGCCGCGAATCGGCATCCCACTGCCGCGGCCCACCTGAGATAATCGGCGGATGCCCACGACCTTGCTGCGCTGGACCCTGTTCGCGCTCGGACAGTTGCCGCTGCCGCTGCTGCACGGGCTGGGCTGGCTGCTCGGCAGCCTGCTGTGGCTGGTGCCGAACGGCATGCGCGCGGTGACGCGGCGCCACCTCGAGCTGTGCTTTCCGGAGCGCAGCGCGGCGGAGCGGGCGCGCATCGGCCGGCGCAGCATGATCGAGAGCGGCAAGGCAGTGTGCGAGTCGCCGGCGCTGTGGTTCGGCAGCGAGCGGCGCCTGCGCCGCTGGATCGGCGACGCGGCGGCGCTGCGCACCCTGCAGACGGCGGTGGCCGGCGGCCGCGGCGCGGTGATGCTGACGCCGCACCTCGGCGCCTGGGAGATCGCCAGCTTCTTCTGCGCCCAGGCCGGGCCGATCACGGTGCTGTACAAGCCGCAGAAGGGCGCCTTCGAAGCGCTGATCCTGCGCGGCCGCTCGCGCCTGGGGGTGCGGCCGGTGCCGACCAGCAGCGGCGGCGTGAAGGCCCTGCTCGGCGCGCTCAGGCGCGGCGAGCTGGTCGGCCTCCTGCCGGACCACGATCCGCCGGACGAGTCCGGCACCCGCTTCGCCCCGCTGTTCGGCGTCCCCGCCAACACCATGGACCTGGCCGGCAGGCTGGCCGCGCGCGGCGCGCCGGCCTGGTTCGTGATGGCCGAGCGGCTGTCGTGGGGACGCGGCTACCGCTTCCACCTGCAGCGCGCCCCGGCCGGCATCGACGATCCGGAAAACGGCGCGGCAGCGCTGAACCAGGGCGTGGAGGCCTGCGTCACGCGCTTTCCGGAGCAGTACTGGTGGAGCTACAAGCGCTACCGCCGGCGTCCGCCCGGCGCCGCCGATCCTTACATGAACCTTTAGAGGCGCGCCGCGATGCCATCGCCGGCAGCGCCATGCCACGGCCAGCCACAGCTTCCTTAAGCCGGGCTTAAGGCCGCGTCGCCACTGGGTTTTTGACGCGGAGCGGGGCTGCCGTATAGTTAGGCCCGCCCGGGAACTCCGGGCCCGGGCGCCGGTCACATTCGGCGCTTTGCTTTCCCACCTTCGAAACAAAAACTCCGGAACATGGACAACCAGATCCTGATCGAGGCGCGCGATCTGTCGCGGCGCTACGGCGCGACCGTGGCGGTGAGCGGCCTCAACCTGACCCTGCGCAAGGGCGAAATCCTCGGCCTGCTTGGCCCCAACGGCGCCGGCAAGTCGACCACCATGAAGATGCTGGCCGGCTGCCTCGCCCCCAGCGGCGGCTCGGTGAAGATCAACGGCATCGAGCTGACGGCGGACCCGAAGGCGGCCAAGACCGCCCTCGGCTACCTGCCGGAGCAGCCGCCGCTGTATCCGGAGCTGACGGTGAACGAGTACCTCGGCTTCTGCGCCGGCCTGCACCGCATCGCCGCCGGCGAGCGCGACGCGGCGCTGGTCCGCGCGCGCAAGGCCTGCGGCCTGGACGAGGTGGCCAACAAGCTGATCGGCAACCTGTCCAAGGGCTACCAGCAGCGCGTCGGCCTGGCCCAGGCCATCATCCACCGCCCGCCGGTGATCATCCTCGACGAGCCGACGGTGGGCCTGGACCCGATCCAGATCCTGGAGATCCGCGCGCTGATCAAGGAGCTGGGGCGCAGCCACAGCGTGATCCTGTCCAGCCACATCCTCCCCGAGATCCAGGCGGTGTGCAGCCGCGTGATGATCATCAACAAGGGCCGCGTGGTGTATTCCGAGGCGCTGACCGCGGCGGCGCAGCACCGCATCGAGGCCGTCATCGCCGGCCTGCGCCGGCCGCCGGCAGCGGAAGCGCTGAAGGCGCTGCCGGGCGTGCGCGGCGTGGAAATTCTCGACGGCGGGCTGTTCCGCCTCACCGCCGCCGAGGGCGCCGACCCCCGCGAGGCGGTGGCGGAGGCCGCGGCGCAGAACGGCTGGGGCCTGTTCGAGCTGCGTTCCCACACCGAGACCCTGGAGGACATGTTCGTCAAGCACACCTCCGGCGACATCACCGTTCACGAAGCCGGGGAGGCGGCATGAACACCACCCTCATTTTTGGAGCTAGTGCAATGCGCTCACACCGGCACCGACCCGCCGCGCCGGGATTCCCCCGCGACACCCAGGCCCCCTCCATGCAGCCGGAGGTGCGCTCATGAGCACCGTCCTGAGCATCGCGCGCAACGAGGCGCGCCGCATCTTCGTTTCGCCGCTGGCCTGGGCCGTGCTGTTCGTGCTGCAGCTGATCCTCGGCTTCATCTTCGCCACCCTGCTGTTCAGCTATGCGCAGAACGCGGCGATGGCCGACCAGTTCACCGGCGTGGCGGACTTCATCGGCGGCGGCCTGTTCGGCTTCGCCACCGTGCTGCTGCTGCTGGTGATGCCGCTGATGACCATGCGGCTGTTCGCCGAGGAGCGCAAGAGCGGCAGCATCATCCTGCTGTTCTCGTCGCCGGCCTCGCTGATCGAGATCGTGCTCGGCAAGTTCCTCGGCCTGGTCTGCTTCATGCTCGCCACCCTGGCGCTGCTGGCGGTCATGCCGCTGACCCTGCTGTCCGGCACCCACCTGGACCTGGGCTTCATCGCCGCCGGCCTGCTCGGCCTGTTCCTGATGATGCTGGCCTTCGGCTCCGCCGGCCTGTTCGTCTCCACCCTGACCCGCGAGCCGACCATCGCCGCGGTGTTCAGCTTCGGCCTGCTGCTGCTGGTCTGGCTGGTGCAGATCCTCGGCAACCAGCAGATCCCGCTGGCCGAGCTGTTCGGCTACCTCTCGCTGGTCGGCCATTTCGACAGCCTGCGCCGCGGCATCTTCAACACCGCCGACGTCGTCTACTACCTGCTGTTCACCGTGTTCTTCCTGTGGCTGGCCGTGCTGCGGCTGGATATCGAGCGCGGCTGAGAGTCCACCCATGAACCAGAAGAAAACCAAGCTGCTGCAACAACTGCTCAACGGCCTGCTGCTCACCGCCGTCATCATCCTGGTGGGCGCGCTGTCGGTGCGCTACAAGGCCGAGCTCGACTGGACCGCCGGCGGCCGCAATACGCTGACCGCGGCCAGCCAGAAGCTGCTCAAGCAGATGCCGGACGCGATCACCTTCACCGCCTTCCTCTACCCGGAGTCGGAGAACCGGCGCGACATCGAGATGTGGGTCAACCGCTACAAGCGGGTGAAGCCGAACATCGAGCTGAGCTTCGTCGATCCGTCGAAGGACCCGGCCAAGGTCAAGGCCTACAACGTCGACCAGCCGGGCGAGGTGGTGGTGCAGTACCAGGACCGCCGTGAAACCCTGCGCGTGCTGTCGGAGTCCGCCGTCACCGGCGCGCTGCAGCGCCTGCTCGACAAGGGCGATCACTTCGTGGTGTTCATCGAGGGCCATGGCGAGCGCTCGCTCAATCCGAGCGGCGTCAACGAGGAAGGCGCCTCGCAGACCGGCTACGTGCAGTTCGCCGCCGCGCTGCGCCAGAAGGGCCTCAAGGTGCAGGGCCTGAACCTGGTGAAGACCCCGACCATCCCCGACAACACCTCGGTGCTGGTGGTGGCGAGCCCGACGCAGAAGCTGCTCGACGGCGAAGTCAAGCTGATCGACGACTACGTCAAGGGCGGCGGCAACCTGCTGTGGCTCAATGATCCGGGCCAGCCGGCCGGGCTGGAGGCCGTGGCCAAGACCCTGGGCATCACCTGGGAGAACGGCTTCGCGGTGTTTCCGGACTACCGCCAGATCGGCAGTCCCAGCCCGGCGCTGTACCTGGCCACCGACTACCCGCCGAACCCCGTGACCCAGGACATGGCCTATGTCACCGCCTTCCCGCTGGCGCGGCCGCTGACCTACGACCAGGACGCCGACCGCGCCGCCGGCTGGGACGTGCTGCCGCTGCTGGTGACCAACGAGGCTTCCTGGCTCGAGACCGGCTCGCCGGCCAGCGGCACCGTGACCTTCGACGAGAAGAAGGGCGACAAGCCCGGCCCGCTGACCCTGGGCATCACCATGTCGCGCAAGGTCAACGCCGCCCCGGACAAGGACAAGACCGGCGAGTCGCGCACCCAGCGCATCGCCGTGGTCGGCGATTCCGACTTCCTCGCCGACGCCTACCTCGACCAGCAGGGCAACAAGCAGCTCGGCATCAACCTGATGCAGTGGCTGGCCTCGCGCGACGCGCTGCTCAACGTCGACGTGCCGAAGGCGCCGGACACCTCGCTGTACCTGCCGGGCTGGGCCACCTGGCTGGTGGTGCTGGGCTACACCATCGTGCTGCCGCTGCTGCTGCTCGGCTACGGCATCACGCGGTGGGTGCGGCGCCGGCGCCGCTGAAGCGGAGGACGACGTGAAGGCACAGCAGAAACTCAACCTGGTCCTGGCCGCGGCGGTGCTGGGCCTGGGCGCGGCGGTGCTCCTGACGCAGAAGAAAGAGCCGCCGAAGAACCCGCCGCTGACCGCGCTGAAGCTCGACGCCATCAACCACATGGTGCTGAGCCATCCCAAGGCGCCGGACATCGTGCTGGACAAGAAGGACGGCAAGTGGATGCTGACCGCGCCGGTGCAGACGGCGGCCGATCCGTTCGAGCTCAACTCGCTGCTGTCGGTGGCCACCGCCGGCAGCAAGTCCAGCATCGACCCCAGGGAGGTCAAGCTGGCCGACCTCGGCCTCGATCCTCCCGGCTTCAGCCTGACCCTGAACGACGTCAAGGTGGAGTTCGGCGGCGTCGAGCCGCTGAACTACCACCGCTACGTCATGACCGGCGGCAAGGTCGGCCAGATCGACGATCCCCCGGCCTCGGCGCTGGACGCGGACTACTCCGACCTGGTGGCCAAGACCCTGCTGCCGGAAGGCGCGCGCATCGCCGCGGTGGCGGTGCCCGGCCTGAAGGTCTCGCGCAGCGCCGACGGCAAGTGGCAGGCCGAGCCGGCCGACCCCAAGGCCGGCACCGACGATTTGCAGAAGTTCATCGACGCCTGGGCCGGCGCGCGTTCGCTGTGGAACAGCGCGATGCCGGCCGACGCCAGGCCGGAGGCGAACGCGCCGGCCGCCGTGGTCACCCTGGAGGACGGCCAGAGCTACACCTTCGCCATCGCCGCGCGCGACCCGCAGCTGGCCCTGGACCGCGCCGACCTCAAGGTGCGCTACAGCCTGGCCAAGTCCGACGCCGACAAGCTGCTCAAACTGCCCGAGCCGCCACCGGCGCCGACCACCGAGCAGAAGGTACCGGCGGACGCCGGCAAGAAAGCGGAAGCGCAGCCGGCCGCGCCAGCCGCAAAACACTGAGCCTGCATCGTTGCACCGAAGCCCGCCGCAAGGCGGGTTTTCTTTTGGCGCCCGCCGGGGCATAGTCGCAACCACCCGCACGCTGCCATCGCCGGCCGGCCTTTCCCGAGGGGATTTCCTTTCGGCACAGGCGGCCGCACCGTCGGCCTGAAGGCGGCCTACCACGATGCCCGAACTGCCCGAAGTCGAAACCGTCCGCCGCGGCCTGGAGCCGCACGTCGTCGGCCACACCATCCGCGAGGCCACGGTGCGCGACTCGCGCCTGCGCTGGCCGATCCCGTCCGAGTTCGCCGAGTTCGTCCGCGGCAAGAAGATCCGCGCCGTCGGCCGCCGCGGCAAGTACCTGATCTTCGACCTCGGCGGCGACCGCCTGATCGTTCACCTGGGCATGACCGGCCGCCTGCTGCTGCTCGACCCGAAGACGCCGCTGAAGAAGCACGACCACGTCGACCTGCTGCTGTCCGGCAAGCTGCTGCTGCGCTTCCACGACCCGCGCCGCTTCGGCGCCGTGCTGCCCTGGCCCGCCGCCGAGTCGCACCATGTGCTGCTGGCGGAGATGGGGCCGGAACCCTTCTCCGCCGAGTTCAACGGCGACTACCTCTACGAACGCTCGCGCGGCCGCAGCGCCGCGGTGAAGCTGTTCATCATGGATGGGAGAATCGTCGTCGGCGTCGGCAACATCTACGCTTCCGAGGCGCTGTTCCACGCCGGCATCCGCCCCAAGACCGCCGCCGGCAAGATCACGCGCGCGCAGTACGGCAAGCTCGCCGCCGCCATTCTCAAGGTGCTCGACGCTGCCATCGCCAAGGGCGGCACCACGCTACGCGATTTCCGCGGCAGCGACGGTTCCAACGGGTACTTCCAGCAGGTGCTGATGGTGTATGACCGGGAAGGGCAGCCTTGCCGGGTGTGCAAGACGCCGATCAAGAGAGTGGTGCTGGGGCAGCGGTCGAGTTTTTATTGTCCGACGTGTCAACGTTGAATAGCTTGATGCTGTGAACGAGAGATAGGTTCTACGCTGCGATATACAGTTAAGGGGTGAACCAGTATTCGCGGGAAGCGGCTTGTTCGAATCATTTGTTCTAATCCGTCAAAGCCACGGAACACCCCACGGAATGCATTTTCGACGGATTCGAAGTCTTTAAGATTTTCCTTTTCGAATTCAACAAGGGGTTTGAATTCTGAATCGCTCTCATCTGGGACTGAAGTGATAATTCCGATCATTGTCAATTTCTCTGTCGGAATAGAGCCATAGGTGAAATGTAGCGAGTTGGAGTCAACATCTTCGAAACAATTTCTCTTTAAATGTCCGAAGACATGCTCATCCATATGCTCTGCCGAAGGATAGATCCTTAGATTTACGATACCGGGTAAAAAAGCATCGATCCAAGTCTTAAGTCCATCCAAGATCCATTGATCAATCGCACCTACTTCCCACCTACTGCAATCAGATCTTCTATCGATTTTTTTAGCATTCGGAGTTCTTTTTCTCTAATTTGTCGATCGTTTTTATCTTTATTCTTCTTGAGTTCAGTCTCCGCATGCTCGAATTTAGCTTGGAGTTCAAGAAACGCAGGCGATTTTCTTAAGTTTGATTCAACACTCTTATTTATGATTTTGACGATCTCAGGGAAATTGTTCGCTATCCCTTTTATTCGCTCATAGTCTTCAATTACTGCTCGGCCGCATACTTTTATGCATAAGGAATTTTTCAACCGGGCTCTCAACTGAGCGTCCTTCAACACCGGCGCATCCGGAGAGGTCAGATCGATAAGATAGCCATTACTGCCAAGAGCCTCCTCCAATTCCGTAAGAAGTGCGTGATGCGGTTTTACAACTTCCTTTGTACCGCCTTTATCTTGATCGGTGCCTCCTGCATCGTGCTTAAATACCTTCAAGTCATAGGCACGCTTGTTATCAGTTGAACTTACGTGCTCTCTGGTTGACTCACGCAATTCCACCACACCACCTGTTAGCTGGCTGTAGAGAGATATGACTTTCTGAAGATCGACGTATATGTAATCGTATAGCGTCATCGCTGTTCTCGATATCGGATGAATTCTCGACGCGTGTTCTTAGAAGAATCTCCCTCTAGGGCGGGCTAAGAGGAAGGAATTGCTCTCTACACCCTAGCTGCATCCTACACGCTGTTAGCACTCTGAAACCATGCGGTATGCGCTGGCGCGCGTGCGGGATCCTCCTCACCGACTGGACGAAGTCTTTCGCCTTCGGCGAGTTACTTTTCTTGGCGCAAGAAAAGTAACCAAAAGAACATGCCCCGGAGTTTGCGCCGACCAATCGCAAGAAGCAGAAGCGCGATTGATCGGTGCCCTGCGCTCCTCGCTCGTGGCGGGGTCCAGCGACAGGCCCTCCCTGGCCTGACGCTGGCCGCTTCGGCATCCCGCCTCGCCCGGCGCGAACACACGCGCCGGCTGATGCCGCCACGAGCTGCGGTGCTCGGCGCAAACAACGGGGCGGTACGTCAAAGGCCAACTCAAAAGCACAACAACATCAAAAGCCGCTCGTCATTCCCCGTGAAAGCGAGTCCAGGAGCACAGTGCGGTCTTCGCGACCTTACCACTCCCACCAGCCCCCTCCCCAAGGGGAGGGGAACTAGAAGCGGCGACGCTTGGCTTTTGACGTTCCCCCCGTAACTGCGCCGAGCATCACAGCCTGCGTCGGACCTTGGCCGGCGGCTGTTTGCCGCCGGGCGAGGCAGGATGCCGAAGCGTCCAGCGTCAGGCCAGGGATGGCCTGTCGCTGGACCCCGACGCAGGCGAGAAGCGCAGGGTACCCTCCTATCGCGCTTTTGCTTCTGCGATAGGAGGGCGCAGTTGTCGGGAGGCGGCGCTTTTTGGTTACTTTTTGGCGCTGCTGCCAAAAAGTAACTCGCCTGTAGGCGAAAATCCACGGCTTCATCAAGGGAAGGCGGAGCGGCGCGTGATGTTGTTTCAGCGCAGAAACCCCATCCGGCGCAATGCGCTTCGCTTATTGCGCCCTACGAAAACTGAGCTCATCCCAGCCTGCAAAGGCTGCGCACACCGCGCGGATTCGGAGATGGTAACGCGACCGATGCGCTTCGCTCCGCTCAGCAGCATCCTACAAGGCTGCATAAGGGTGCGGCGCACACGCATGAACGAGCACGAAGGCCAACCCAGGCCTCCGCAACCTACGCCTCACCTCCCGACTACGCATTCGGGGGCAGGCTCTAGCCCTCTCCCACACGGGGGAGGGGACTAAACCGTGCGCACCCACCTAAATCACCATGTAATCAATAGCCTGCATGGCTCAACTTGACATGTGACCAAAAGGTCACCTATTGTTCTGCCCCATGGACGAAGTGTTCAAAGCCCTCGCCGATCCCACCCGCCGCAGCCTGCTCGACGAGCTGTTCAAGGAAGACGGCCAGACCTTGAGCATGCTGGAGGCCAGGGTGCCGATGACGCGCTTCGGCGTGATGAAGCACCTGCGGCAGCTGGAGGAAGCGGGGCTGGTGGTGAGCAAGCGTCGCGGCCGCGAAAAGCTGCACTTCCTGAATGCCGTCCCGATCCGCCTCGTCCACGACCGCTGGGTGAGCAAGTACGCCGAGCCATGGGCCGCCGCCCTGACCGGCCTCAAACGCGAACTGGAGAACAGAACCATGGAGAAGCTGTACGAGATCTACATCAAGGCCACGCCGGAGCAGCTGTGGCACGCGATCACCGATACGCAGATGCGCCGCAAGTGGAATTTCGGCGCGATGGTGACCTCGACCTGGAAGAAGGGTGCCGCCATCAAGGGCAAGGGCGACGAGAGGCTGATCTTCGAGGGCGAGGTGCTGGAGGCCGATCCGCCGCGGCGCCTGGTGCACACGATGGTGGCGCTGTGGGGCGAGGACGTGAAGGCCGAAGGCGCCTCGCGCGTCACCTGGGAGATCACCCAGGTGCGCGACTCCTGCCGCCTGCTGGTGACCCACGACCAGCTGCGCGAGGGCGCCAACGAGCAGCTCTACGGCGGCTGGCCGATGGTCCTGTCCGGCATCAAGACCCTGGTGGAGACCGGCCAGATCCTGACCACGCCGGGCTCGCTGCGCTGGCTGGAGGGCGACGAAGCGCAGCTGGCCGAGGTCCGCTGAAATGCGGGATGCGGCCGGTGTCTGCGACGGCGGACGCCGGCCGCGATGACGGCTGCGCCCTTTTTCTTCACGCCGACTCCCGCTAGCGTGTGCACTTCCGGGAGCGACCACCATGACCAGCCTGCTCAGCCAACCCTTGCGCCTGCCTTGCGGCGCGACCCTGCCCAACCGCCTCGCCAAGGCGGCGATGACCGAAGGGCTCGCCGACGCGCGGCTGCGCGCCAGCGGACGGCACGAGCGCGTCTACCGCGCCTGGGCCGAGGGCGGCGCCGGCCTGCTGCTCACCGGCAACGTGATGATCGACCGCCGCGTGCTGGAGCGCCCCGGCAATGTGGCGATCGACCCGGCGCCGCCGGACGCGGAGGCGATGGCGCGGCTGCGCGCCTGGGCCAGGGCCGGCACCGCCGCCGGCAACCATCTGTGGATGCAGATCAGCCATGCCGGGCGGCAGTCGCCCTGGTATGTCACCGGCGAGCCAATGGGCCCCTCGGCGGTGCAGCTGAAGATGCTGGCCAATTACCGCCGGCCGCGCGCGCTGCGCGAGGAGGAGATCCTCGACTGCGTCCAGCGCTACGCGCGGGTGGCGCGCACCGCGCGCGAGGCCGGCTTCACCGGCGTGCAGGTGCACGGCGCGCACGGCTACCTGCTCAGCTCCTTCCTCTCGCCGGTGACCAACCGGCGCAGCGACGCCTGGGGCGGCAGCCTGGAGAACCGCGCGCGCTTCCTGCTCGAGGTGGTGAAGGCGGTGCGCGCGGCGGTGGGCGGGGACTTCCCGGTGGCGCTCAAGCTCAATTCCGCCGACTTCCAGCAGGGCGGCTTCACCAGCGAGGAGTGTCTGCGCGTGGTGCAGTGGCTCAACGTCTGCACGCTGGACCTGCTGGAAATCTCCGGCGGCACCTACGAGCAGCCGCGCCTGCTCGGCTACAGCGGCGAGGCTAAGACCGCGGTGGACGCCGCCGCCGCGCCGCTGGCGGAACCGCCAAAGGCGGAGAGCACGCGCCGCCGCGAGGCCTACTTCCTGGAGTACGCCACCGCGATCCGCAAGGTGGCGACGATGCCGCTGATGCTGACCGGCGGCTTCCGCAGCCGCGCCGGCATGGAGGAAGCGCTGGCCGGCGGCGCGGTCGACGTGATCGGACTGGCGCGCCCGCTGTGCACCGACGCGAACCTGCCGAAGCGCCTGCTCGCCGGTTCGGACGAGCCGTTGCCGGCCTACGAGCGTTCCCTGCGCTGGGGCCCGGGCCTGTTCGCGCCGACCTCGCGGGTGTTCCTGTTCAAGCTGATCAACGTGCTGGGCCAGCAGGGCTGGTACTACCAGCAGATCGCGCGGGCGGGGGATGGGCAGGCGCCGGACCTGCGGCGCGGCGTGTTCAGCGCGTTCGTGCGCTATCTGTGGGATGAATACACGACCGCCTGGCGCATGCGTCGGGCGCGGTCGCCGTCATCCTGAGCGCAGCGAAGGGTGAGGGCTCGCGCTCAGGCCGCGGGCCGCGCCGGGGATGGCAGGGAACGGCACCGGGTCCGTCGCTGCGCCCGGGACCTACCTGTCCGGATTGCGCAGCCGCGCCCAGCGGAAGTCGTAGGCCAGGCTGAGGCTGAAGGCGAACTGCCACTTGTCCTCCACCACCGGGCTGGCCGAGGCCTGGCCCATGAAGCGGGTGGCGGCGGCGACGCCGTCGAGGAACCAGTGCTCGTTGAAGATGTAGGTGGCGTTGATGCCCATGCCCGCCGACTTGAAGCCGCCGCTCGGCGCGTACAGCGGCTCGCCGGTGTTCATCGACTGCTGCGCGTCGACGCCGAAGGCGTGGCGCATGTTGGTGCGGTCGGCGATGGTGACGGTGCCGCCGGCGAAGACGAAGAAGCGGTCGTTGCCGGCCACCGGCGCATACAGGCTGGCGTCGCCGATCCAGCCACCGACGCCGCCCATGTTGTAGCGCGCGTCGACCCGCAGGATCGCCGGGAACAGCACGTACTCGGCGAAGGTCTTGACCGCGGGCGAAGGCGAGATGTCGCCGCGCCCCTGCAGGCGGTAGTAGGTCCCCTCGTTGCGGCCGAGGTCGTAGGTGAGGGCGACGCCGGCGCGGTAGTTGACGTTGTGCAGCAGGTTGACGCCCAGGCCCTCGCCGGTGGAGAAGAAGGCGAGGTCGCGGTAGCGGATGTCGATGGTCGGGCCGGGCTCGAAGTAGTAACTGCCCGAACCCTCGAAGCGCGGCAGCATCTCGCCGCCGAAGCCGAGCAGGGCTTCCCAGTGCGGCGGGTCGGTGTCGAAGCGCTTCTTCAGCACCACCCCGGCGGAGTACTGCCATTCGTTGAGCGGGTTGGGCGTCTGCGCCCAGGCCGCGCCGCTCCAGCACAACGCCAGCAGACAGCATGCCGCGAGGACGCGGCCACTCCCTGTGCTACGGGTCCGCCCGAACCGCATGTTCCGCTCTCCACGGTTATTTCAGCCTTTGCCCAAGGCTACCGCGTTTTCGCCGCGCGCGGGGACTCTTTACGACTGCTTCAGTTGAGGATGTGCGGCACGGCGAGGCGGAACGGCTCGATCAGCGCGTCGAAGGCCTCGCCGCTCTCGGCCACCATCTGGAAGCTGCCGTGCATGGTGCCGACCGGCGTGCCGAGCGGACAGCCGCTGGTGTACTGGAATTGCTCACCCGGCTTGAGCGTGGGCTGGTAGCCGACCACGCCGGGGCCGCGCACTTCCTCGACCTTGCCTTCGCCGTCGGTGATGACCCAGTGGCGCGACTTGAGCTGCACCGTCACCGTGCCCTCGTTGCGGATGGTGACGTGGTAGGCGAACAGCCAGGAGCGGCCGGCGGGATCGGACTGGTCGGGCACGTAGCGCGGCTCGACCAGGATGCGCACGCCGCGGGTAAGGGTATTGCTCATAAGGGATTCGGCAACTTGATCGCGGCGATTCGCGACGCCGGGACGTCCATGCTAAAGCATGAGGGCGGCCCACGCTGCGGCAGTGTAGTGCTTTTGGCAGCCGGCTTGCGACCTCAGGGTCCGGGCTCCCCACGCTGCGGGAGGGCGGCGCTCTGACCCGGCGACTCGCGACGCTAGGATCCCCATGCTACGCATGGGGCCCCTCCACGCTGCGGGGAGGGCGGTGCTCTGACCCGGCGACTCGCGACGCTAGGATCCCCATGCTGCGCATGGGGCCCCTCCACGCTGCTCGCGCCTTTACATGAATCCGGCTTGCAGCTGTGCGGCTTCGCTCATCATTTCGCGGGTCCATGGCGGGTCGAAGGTCAGCTCGACTTCCGCCTCGCGCACGCCGGAGATTTGCTGCACCTTGCTCTTGACGTCGTTGACCAGCACGTCGCCCATGCCGCAGCCCGGCGCGGTGAGGGTCATGACCACGCGCACGCGCCAGCCACCGCCCTCGGGCATGGGCTCCAGCCGGCACTCGTAGATCAGGCCCAGCTCGACGATGTCGATGGGGATTTCCGGGTCGTAGCAGGTCTTCATCTGCTGCCACACGGCTTTTTCCACCTCTTCCTCGCCGGCGTCGGCGGCGAGGTCGGGCACGCCCTGGGGCGTCTTGCCGATGGCGTCGGCGTCCTTGCCCTCGATGCGGAACAGGTGGCCCTGCAGCTGCACGGTATAGCTGCCGCCGAGGGCCTGGGTGATGCTGGCCTCGGCGCCTTCCGGCAGCTCCACCTTGGTGCCGGCGGGGATGAGCACGCCGACCACGTCGCGCGTGAGAGTGACGGTTTCGTAAGACATGCGGGGAAGCTTGGGGGCGGGGGCGCCGCGATTAAAGACCAGTTTGGTCCGGTATTTTAGCGCCTTCGCGCCGCCGCTGGAATGCGCGGCCGCCGCGGTTGTCCGGGGCCGCTTTTCCATGCAGCATGTGGCCTCGCACCACGACCGGGAAGTCGCAACATGAAGCCGAGCCGCAAAGGATCCCTGCAGACCGCGCTGGCCGCGCTGCTGCTGTGCAGCGCCGCCGCCCAGGCCGACGCCGCGGCGCCGGACCGGCGCGCGGTGACGGTCAGCGGGCAGGGCGAGGTCAGCGCGGCGCCCGACCGCGCGCGCCTGAGCATGGCGGTGGAGATCACCGACCCCGATCTCAAGGCGGCGCAGGCCAAGGTCAACGGCATCGTGCGCGCCTACCTGGCGCAGGCGCGCGCGCTCGGCGCCAGGGACGAGGACGTTTCCACCGCCGGCCTGAGCATCAACGCCGAATACGACTATTCCAACGGCAAGGGGCGCAAGTTCCTCGGCTACCACGTCACCCGCGGCATCGGCGTGGTGGTGCGCGACCTGGACAAGATCGGCGACTACCTGCAGCGCGCCACCGACGCCGGCATCAACAACATCTCCAACCCCCAGCTGGAATCCTCCAAGGCCGACGAGCTGCAGCGGCAGGCGCTGGCCAAGGCCGCGCTCGACGCCCAGGCCAAGGCCCGGGCCCTGGCCGACACCCTCGGCGTGAAGCTCGGCACCGTGCACACCATCAACGCCAGCAGCGAGGCGATCCGACCGCCCGGCCCGCAGCCGCGCGTGCTGGCGATGGCCGCCGCCGCGCCTGGCGGCAACGAGGAGATGGGCTTCGCCGCCGGCGAGGTGAAGTACAGCAGCACGCTGACGGCGGAGTTCGATCTGCTGCCGTAGCCACGGGCGGCGCGCGATGGGCGCCCTGCGTGCGGGAAACCGCTTTATGCGATAATTCAACACTTTCCTCCCTCGAACGGGACCGAAAGTGCCGCAGAACCCGCCGCCGAGCCAGCCCCTGGTCGGCATCATCATGGGCTCCCGCTCCGACTGGGAGACGATGGCCCACGCCGCGAGCACGCTCGACAAGCTCGGCGTTGCTTATGAGACGCGGGTGGTTTCGGCCCACCGCACCCCCGACCTGCTGTTCGACTACACCGCCGCCGCGGCCGGCCGCGGCCTGCGGGTCATCATCGCCGGCGCCGGCGGTGCCGCCCACCTGCCGGGCATGGCGGCGTCGAAGACGCGCCTGCCGGTGCTGGGCGTGCCGGTGCAGTCCAAGGCGCTCAACGGCCTGGACTCGCTGCTGTCGATCGTGCAGATGCCGGCCGGCGTGCCGGTCGGCACCCTGGCGATCGGCCACGCCGGCGCCACCAACGCGGCCCTGCTGGCGTGCTCGATCCTGGCGCTGAACGACGCCGCGCTGGCATCGCGCCTGGAGCAGTTCCGCGCGGCGCAGACGGCGCAGGTGCTCGAGCATCCGGACCCCAGTGCCCCGACCTGAGCGCCTGCACCGGAATCCCACGTGAAGATCGGCATCCTCGGCGCCGGCCAGCTCGGCCGCATGCTGGCCCTGGCGGGTTATCCGCTGGGGCTGGAGTTCGCCTTCCTCGATCCGGCGGACGAGGCCTGCGCCGCGCCGCTCGGCGAGCGCATCAAGGCGGACTACCTGGATGAAGGCGCGCTGGCGCGGTTCTGCGCCGGCATCGATCTGGCCACCTACGAGTTCGAGAACGTGCCGCAGGCCGCCGCCGACTTCGTCGCCGCGCGGGTGCCGCTGCTGCCGGGCCCGCAGGCGCTCACCGCCGGCCAGGACCGGCTCAGCGAGAAGCAGATGTTCGTCGACCTCGGCATTCCGGTGCCGAAGTTCTTCGCGGTCGGCGCGCGCGCGGAGCTGGAAGCGGCGGTGCGGCAGGCCGGTCTGCCGGCGGTGCTGAAGACCCGGCGCATGGGCTACGACGGCAAGGGCCAGTTCGTGCTGCGCAGCGCCGCCGACATCGATGCCGCCTGGGCCGCACTCGGCGCGCAGCCGCTGATCCTCGAAGCCTTCGTGCCGTTCCAGCGCGAGGTGTCCTGCCTGTCGGTGCGCGGCCGCGACGGCGCGGTGCGCTTCTATCCGCTGGTGGAGAACGTGCACCGCAGCGGCATCCTGCGCACCTCGCGGCCGCGCGCCCGCGACCCGCTGCAGGCGCTCGGCGAGGACTATGCGCGCCGCGTGCTGGAGAAGCTCGACTACGTCGGCGTGCTGGCCTTCGAGTTCTTCGTCTTCGACGGCGGCCTGCTGGCCAACGAAATTGCGCCGCGCGTGCACAACTCCGGCCACTGGAGCATCGAGGGCGCGGAGTGCTCGCAGTTCGAGAACCACCTGCGCGCCATCGCCGGGCTGCCGCTGGGCAGCACCGCGCTGCGCGGCGAGTCGCTGATGCTGAACTTCATCGGTGATGCCCCGGAGACGCGCCTGCTGGCCGGCCTCGAAGGCGTGCACATCCACCTTTACGGCAAAACGCCCAAGCCGCAGCGCAAAATCGGCCATGCCACCCTGACCGCCGCCGACGGCGCGGACCTGGACCGGCGCCTGGCCGGCGTGCTGCCGCTACTGCCCGCCGATACCTGAAACGCTTGGGGCCGAGTAACCCATCTGTTACTCAGCCGCCCTTAAGCTTCTATCCTGTAGCTTGGCCGTGCCCGACCATCCGGGTCCGCGGCCCTCCAGGGAGAAAAACCGTCATGCGCGCAAAAGGCCTCTCCAGCTTCCCCATGGCCAGCCTGGCGCGCATGCTCGCGCTGGGCCTGGCGCTGCCGCTCGGCGCCTGCGTGGTCGCCGACGCCGGCTACGACACATCGCAGCCGGTGTACACCACGCCGCCGCCGCAGGCCCCGGCCTATCCGCCGCCGGACAGCTACCCGCAGGACAGCTATCCGCAGGATGGCGGCTACGAAGCCAGCGCCCCGCAACCGCCGCCGCCGCTGCCCGATTACGCGCAGCCGGAATGCCCGGGCCCGGGCTACATCTGGACCCCCGGCTACTGGGCCTACAACGGCGGTTACTACTGGGTGCCGGGCACCTGGGCGCTGCCGCCGCAGGCCGGCGTGTACTGGACTCCGGGCTGGTGGGGCTGGGGCGGCAACGCCTACGTGTTCCATGCCGGGTACTGGGGCTCGCACGTGGGCTATTACGGCGGCGTGAATTATGGCTACGGCTATAGCGGCCACGGCTACGACGGCGGGCGCTGGGAAGGCGGCGACTTCCGCTACAACCGCAGCGTCAACAACGTCAACGTCAGCAACGTTCACAACACCTACAACACCACCGTGATCAACAACGTCACGGTCAACAACGTGAGCTACAACGGCGGCGCCGGCGGCCTCAACGACCGGCCCACGCCGCAGGAGCAGAACTGGCACAACCAGCAGCGCTGGCGGCCGACGCCGGAGCAGATCCAGCACCAGCAGGGCGCCAGCGGCAACCATGCGTTCTACGCCTCCGAGAACCAGGGCCGCCCGCCGGTAGCGGCGACGCCGCGCCCGGGCCTGTTCAATACCTCCTTCGGCGGACCGAATTCCCCGCAGCCGCCCGGCCTCGACCCGCAGCGCCAGCAGATGCAGCAGCAAGAGCAGCTGCGCCAGCAGCAGCAGGAGCAGCAACGACAGCAGCAGGTGCAGCAACAGGAGCAGATGCGCCGCCAGCAAGAGCAACAGCGGCAGCAGCAGCTGCAGATCCAGCAGCAGGAGCAGATGCGCCAGCAGCAACAGCGGCAGCTCGAGCAGCAGCGTCAGCAACAGCAGATGCAGCAGGAGCAGCAGCGCGAGCAGCAGCAGTACCAGCAGCAGATGCAGCAGCGCCAGGATCAGTACCGCGAGCAGATGCAGCAACGCCAGCAGCCGGCCCAGCCGCAGCAGATGCCGCAGCGGCCGCCGCAGGCGCAGCCGCCGTTCAACCGTCCGCCGCCGCCCCCGGTCAACGCCCAGGGTCAGCAGCGCGGCAAGCCGCAGCTTCCCCCGCAGCGGCCGCGCGAGGGCGAGCGGGAATCGGAGCGCTGAAAACAAAAGGGCCGGCGTGACACCACGCCGGCCCGCTGGCGCCGCCGCGCGCCTCTAGAATTTCTTCAGCAGCGCGTTCACTTCCTTCCACAGCTCGCGGTAGGCCTCGGCGGCATAGCCGTAGGATTCGAACACCTCCACCGGCGCGCGGTGTTCGCCCATGCGCTCGATCGCCGAGGCGTAGGGGATCACGGTCTTGCACACGTCCTTGATCAGCTTCGGCGGCTGCTCGATCAGCATGCGATGCAGCAGGCGCCGGCGGTCGGCCAGCGACCAGAACGGCTTGAGCGTGTTGCGCGGATAGCCGAGCCCGGCGAAGTAATCGATCACCGTCTTCAGCGCGCGCAGCGACAGGTGCGTCGGCACCGTCGGCACCAGCACCAGCTCGGCGGCAATGAAGACGTTGTCCGCCAGGTGCGACAGCGAGGGCGGGCAGTCGAGGATCGCCAGATCGTAGCGGCGGCTCACCGTCTTCAGCTTTTCGAGCAGCACGCCATTGCCCTCGTCCTTGCGCAGCCACACGTCGACGTGGCGCGCGTGCAGGTCGGCGGGGATAAGGTTCAGCTTGTCGTAGGCGGTGCTCTGGATCGCCGACTCGAGGTCGGCGCCGGCCTTCCACAGCGACTTTTCGCCGCCTTCGCCTTCCTTGGCCTGGAGGTACCAGCTCGCCGCGCCCTGCGGGTCGAGATCCCACAGCAGCGTCCGCAGCCCGGACTGGGAGGCCAGGTAGGCCAGGTTCACCGCGGCGGCGGTCTTGCCGACGCCGCCCTTGAGGTTATAGACCGCCAGGGTCTTCATGCGCGCACTCCCCCGAGCCCGCAGGGCTCCCCGTTCATTGCACGGCTGGCGCGTGGCACGCCCGCGGCGTTCCACGCAGCGATAACAGAATTTAGAACAATTTCACGGACTTGGCGAAGCAGGATGGCATCGGGGGAGCGGCCATCGCCATATTTCCCTATGAAATCAAAAAGATAGAAATACAGCGCCCCGCACGCAGCGGGGCCTGGCGCGTCACGCTGCCAGATCCTCCGCTGCGCCGGATGAACTAGACGTCCAGATTGCTGACCAGCAGCGCGTGCTTCTCGATGAAGTCGCGGCGCGGCTCGACGTCCTCGCCCATCAGGGTGGTGAACATCTGGTCGGCGGCGACCACGTCCTCCACCTGCACCCGCACCAGGCGGCGCACCGCCGGATCCAGGGTGGTCTCCCACAGCTGGCCGGGGTTCATCTCGCCCAGGCCCTTGTAGCGCTGGATGTTGAGGCCGCGCCGCGTCTCGCCGATCAGCCAGGCGTAGGCGGCGTCGAAGCTGGCCACCGGCTGGCTGCGCTCGCCCCGGTTGACCACGGCACCCTCGCCCATCAGGCCGGCGAGCTGGGTGTTGAAGCGCGCCATCTGCTGGTAGTCGACCCCGGCGAAGAAGTCATGGCCCAGGGTGTAGCGGTGGCTGAGGCCGTGCAGCATGCGCTCGGCCACCAGCACCAGGCCCTGGACCACGCTCTGGTCGTCGAGGCGCGCCTGCAGCTTGTAGCGGGCGGCGGTGTGGCCGTCGTTGAGCGCGGCTTCCAGCTTCGCGGTCCAGCCCGGCAGGGCCGCGGCATCGGTCGGAGCGGGAGCCAGCTTGCGCAGCTGCTCCAGCAGCTCGTAGTCGGAATGGCGGCTGAGGCGGACGACGCTGCCGGCGATGCTGGCGTGGTCGCGCATCAGCTGCGACAGCGTGGCCTGGCTCACCGGCGGCTTGCCGGCCGCCGGGACCAGCCCGGCCTCGTCCAGCGCGTTCTTGAGCTGCCAGTCCTCCAGCTCGCGATCGTCCTTGACGTAGGTTTCGTGCTTGCCGGTCTTGAGCCGGTACAGGGGAGGCTGCGCGATGTAGACATGGCCGCGCTCAACCAGGCTGTACATGTGGCGATAGAAGAAGGTCAGCAGCAGGGTGCGGATGTGCGCGCCGTCGACGTCGGCGTCGGTCATGATGATGATGCGGTGGTAGCGCAGGTTCTCCGGCTTCATGTCGTCGCGGCCGATGCCGCAGCCGAGCGCGGTGATCAGGGTGCCGACCTCGGCCGAGGACAGCATCTTCTCCAGGCGCGCCTTCTCGACGTTGAGGATCTTGCCCTTCAGCGGCAGGATCGCCTGGAAGCGGCGGTCGCGGCCCTGCTTGGCCGAGCCGCCGGCGGAGTCGCCCTCGACCAGGAAGATCTCCGACAGCGCCGGGTCCTTCTCCTGGCAGTCGGCCAGCTTGCCGGGCAGGCCGGCGATGTCCAGCACGCTCTTGCGGCGGTTCAGCTCCTTGGCCTTGCGCGCCGCCTCGCGCGCACGGGCGGCGTCGATCACCTTGGCGCCGATCACCTTGGCCTCGCGCGGGCGCTCCAGCAGGAATTCCTTGAGCTTCTCCACCAGCACCGACTCCACCGCGCCCTTCACCTCCGAGGAGACCAGCTTTTCCTTGGTCTGCGAGGAGAACTTGGGGTCGCGCACCTTCACCGACAGCACCGCGGTGAGGCCCTCGCGGGCGTCATCGCCGATCGGCTCGACCTTTTCCTTCTTGGCCAGGCCCTCGCTCTCGAGGTAATCGTTGATGGTGCGGGTCAGGGCGTTGCGGAAGCCGGTGAGATGGGTGCCGCCGTCCTTCTGCGGGATGTTGTTGGTGAAGCAGAACACCCCTTCCTGGTAGGAGTCGTTCCACTGCAGCGCGGCTTCCACCTGGATGCCGTCTTTCTCGGCGTTGACGTAGATGATGGTCTCGTGCAGCGGCTGCTTGTTCTTGTTGAGGTATTCGACGAAGGCGCGGATGCCGCCGTGGTACTCGTAGACATCCTCGCGCGCCGTGGCTTCCTCGCGCAGCACGATGCGCACGCCCGAGTTGAGGAACGACAGCTCGCGCAGGCGGCGCGCCAGGATGTCGTAGTGGAACTCGGTCTGGGTGAAGATCTTGTGGCTGGGATAGAAGCGCACGGTGGTGCCGCGCTTGGTGGTGTCGCCCACCACCGCCAGCGGCGCCTGCGGTTCGCCCAGCCTGTACTCCTGGTGGTGGTGCTTGCCCTCGCGGTAGATGTCGAGCAGCAGCAGCTCGGACAAGGCATTGACCACCGACACGCCCACCCCGTGCAGGCCGCCGGAAACCTTGTAGCCGCTGCCGCCGAACTTACCGCCGGCGTGCAGGATGGTCATGATGACCTCGGCCGCCGAGCGCCCTTCCTCCTCGTGAAGGTCGACCGGGATGCCGCGGCCGTTGTCGACCACCGAGACGCTGTTGTCGGCGTGCAGGGTGACGCCGACTTCGGTGCAGTAGCCGGCCAGGGCCTCGTCGATGGCGTTGTCCACCACTTCGAACACCATGTGGTGCAGGCCGGTTCCGTCGTCGGTATCGCCGATATACATGCCGGGCCTTTGCCGGACCGCGTCCAGACCCTTGAGAACCTTGATGCTGCTGGCGTTGTAGCCTGAACCGTCGGCGGGGGCGTCGCTAGGAGAAGTATTCATCGTCTAGTGCTTTTCTGATTGGTTATTTTATCAGCGTCAGAGGGGTTTCAGTACCCCATGTTCCACGTGGAACATATGGGCTGAAGGCAGGTTTTTCAGGACCCCGGCGGGCTCCAGGGCGGTGACGAACTTCTGCCCCGGATAGTCCAGCAGCAGGGCCAGCAGGCGGCCCTGGAACTCGGCGGAAAGCTCGGCGGCAAAGTCGTCCAGCAGCAGGGCCGGCACCCTCCCGCCCCGCTCCGCCACGATCCAGCACTGCGCCAGGACGAAGGCCGCCACCAGCAGCTTCTGCTGGCCCCGGCTGATCCGGCCCTTCACCGCCCGGGCCGCCTGGCCCTCGCCCGGCGCGGTATAGAAACCCAGCTCCGCCCTCTGCGGCCCGCTGGTGGTCATGCCCTGGCGGCGGTCGCGCTCGACATTGGCCTCCAGCACCTCCAGGTAGCTGCGTTCCGCGTCCCAGCCCTGGGCATAGCGCAGCTGCCAGGATTCCCCGGGCAGGAGCCGCTGCAACAGCGCCTGGCTGCGCGCTTCAACCTCGGCGGCATGCCGCCGGCGCAGCGTGCTGAGCTGCTCGGCGGCCTCGGCCAGTTCCTTGTTCCAGGGGGCCAGCAGCTGGGCCGAGCCGTTATCCCGCAGCACGGCGTTGCGCTGGTTCAGCGCCCGGCGGGCCCGGCGCCAGACCGGCATGAACGAATGTTCCACGTGGAACACCCCCCAGTCGAGGAAGCGGCGGCGGATGCCGGGCCCCTCCTCCAGCATGCGGTGCATGCCCGGATCCAGGATCTGCATCGGCACCCGCCGGACCAGCTCGGACAGCGCCAGCACCGACTCGCCCAGTTCGATCCGGGTTTCGCGGTCCTTCCACGTCACCCGCAACAACTCCGGCGGCGCGCCGCCACCCTCGTCGAGCCTGCCCCGCACCTGCCAGGCTTGCTTGCCGTCCTGCACCAGCTGCTGCGGTTGCTGCACTCGCCAGCTCGCCCCCCGCCCCAGGACATGCAGGATTTCGAGCAGGGTGGTCTTGCCGGCGCCGTTGTCGCCGACCACCAGGTTGAAGCGTGGATGCGCGTCCAACCCCAGTTCGCCAAACAGCCGGAAGTCGCGGGCTTCGAGACGCGTGATCAGCATGGCGGCTGCACGGCGCTGCCGCGCCCGCATGCCCGGCCACGAGGAAAGGCCGGCGCACAAAAAAGGCCGGGCATGACTCGCCCGGCCTGGCTTTCGTTCCTTGCGTCTTCGCGTCTTGGCGTGAGCAGCTGTTGACTGTCCAAAGAGCGGTGACGCGGCTTCACAGCCGCATCGGCATCACTACGAACTTGTTGGCGTTGTTGGCCGCGTCATACACCAGGCCGCTGGCATCGCCGGAGCGCAGCTCCATGATGAACTCGTTGCCTTCGATCGCGTCCAGCGCATCGAGCAGGTAGCCGACGTTGAAGCCGATCTCCAGCGGCGAGCCGCTGTACTGCACCTCGACCTCTTCCTCGGCTTCTTCCTGCTCGGGGTTCTGGGTCTGGATGCGCAGGGTGCTGCCGTTGAAGCTGAGGCGCACGCCGCGGAATTTCTCGTTGGACAGGATCGCGGCGCGCGACAGCGCCGCCCGCACCCGGCCACGCTCGGCGTGCACGCTCTTGTCCGAACCTTCCGGAATCACCCGCTCGTAGTCCGGGAAGCGGCCCTCGATCAGCTTGGAGGTCAGCTTGAGCCCGTCCAGGTCGACCTGCACCTGGTTGGCCGACAGGTTGATGGTGATCTCGCTGTCGTCGCCGTCGATCAGGCGCTGCAGCTCGAGCACGGTCTTGCGCGGCAGGATCACCTGCAGGTCCTTCTTCACGCCGGTGTCGCGGCGCAGCTCGGCCATGGCCAGGCGGTGGCCGTCGGTGGCGACGGTGCGCACGCGGTTGGCGCGGATTTCCAGCAGCAGGCCATTGAGGTAATAGCGCACGTCCTGCTGGGCCATGGCGAACTGGGTGCGGCCGAGCAGCTCCTTCAGCTCCTTGCCGGTCAGCACCAGCCTGGTTTCGGCTCCGGCGGCGCTGAGCGAGGGAAATTCGGCGGCGTCCAGGGTGGCCAGGGCGAAACGGCTGCGGCCGGACTTCACCGTCAGGCGGCTCTGGCTCAGCTCCATGCCGATGGCGGCGCCTTCCGGCAGGCCGCGGCAGATGTCATGCAGCTTGCGCGCCGGCGCGGTGGTCTTGCCCGGGGTCAGGTTCTGCACCTGCACCCGGCGCTCCACCTGCAGCTCCAGGTCGGTGGCGGTCAGCACCAGCTCGTCTTCCTCCGCCACCAGCAGGATGTTGCTGAGGATCGGCAGCGACTGCCTTCGCTCCACCACGCCGATCACCGACTGAAGTGCGGATAGCAGCTCGCCTCTCGGGATTTGGATATTCATGGGGGCGGGTCAATGTTCCTGGTCGAAGGGTTACTGATATGACTTGTTTGAAATATAGAAACACTAGTAATACTAGTGTCACGCCCTACCGCTGGATAACTCCTGTAAATCTGATTATTTTCAGTATCTTACAGAACAAAATCGCACTGAATGCAGGCGCTGCGCGCGAGCCCGCTTGATTTGGGCAAGCTGTGCATAAAAAGATACCCAGGCTTATCCGGAGGATTATACACAGGCATATCCAGCCTCCGTACCCAGGTTTCCGAAGCGCTTCACGGGCCTCAACTCGACAGCATCCGCAGCAGGTTTTCGTAGTCCTCGCGCAGGCGTTCGTCGTCGCGCCGCAGCTCCACCACCTTGCGGCAGGCGTGCAGCACGGTGGTGTGGTCCTTGCCGAACGCGGTGCCGATTTCCGGGTAGCTGTGCTGCGTCAGTTCCTTGGCCAGTGACATCGCCACCTGGCGCGGGCGCGCCAGGGTGCGCGTGCGCCGCACCGAGGACAGATCGGCGAGCCGGATGTTGTAGTAGCCGGCGACGGTGCGCTTGATGTTGTCCAGGGTCACCGCCCTTTCGTAGGACGCGAACATGTCCTTGAGACAGGAGCGCGCGAACTCGGCGGTGATCGGCGTGCCGGTGAGGCGCGCCGAGGCATTGAGGCGGTGCAGCGCGCCTTCCAGCTCGCGCACGTTGGAGCGGATGCGCTGCGCCACCAGCGCCGCGACATCCTCCGGCAGGCGGATGCCGAGCGAGTCGGCCTTGCTCAGCAGGATGGCGACGCGCGTCTCCAGTTCCGGCGGCTCGATCGGCACCGACAGGCCCCAGGTGAAGCGCGACTTCAGGCGCTCGTCGAGCTGGTCCAGCTCGCGCGGATAGCGGTCGCAGGTCAGCACGATCTGCTTGCGGCCGTCGATCAGCGCATTGAAGGTGTGGAAGAACTCTTCCTGCGAATGCTCCTTCCCGGCGAGGAAATGGATGTCGTCGATCAGCAGCGCGTCGACCGAGCGGTAGTAAGTCTTGAACTCGGCCTGGCGGCCGAAGCGGATCGCCGACACCATCTCGTTGAACCACTGCTCCGCGCCGACGTAGGCGACGACCGCGCCGGCGCGCGAGCTGCGGATGGCGTTGCCGATGCCGTGCATCAGGTGGGTCTTGCCCAGGCCCGAGTCGCCGTAGATCAGCAGCGGGTTGTAGACGTTGCCGGGACTCTTGGCGACGTGCTCGCCGGCGGCGCGCGCCTGCGAGTTGGACTTGCCCTCGATGAAGGTCTTGAGCGTGTAGCGCGGGTCGAGCCGGCCCTTCACCATCGGCGCGAAGTCCTCGCCGGGCTCGGCCGCGGTGGCGCTGCTTGCCGGCGCAGCGGCGCGCGGCTCGGCGCCGCTGCCGACGGCGACGGTCACGCGCAGGTCATAGGCGGCCAGGCCGGAGATGGCGCGCTGGATCTTCGGCAGGAAGTCGGTGCGCACGCGTTCCATGACGATGCGGTTCGGCGCCAGCAGGGTCACCTGGTCGGCCGACACCACCGCGCGCAGCGGACGGATCCAGGTGCCGATCTCCTTCGCCGGGAGTTCCGCCTCGAGGCGCTCCACGCACTTGTCCCAGAGGTCTTCTCTCAGCATGCCCCGCCCGTCCATCCGCATTCGTTTTTTGGACCGAGAGTCTAGCCCGTCGGCTGGCACTTATCCACAGCGCTGAAATGCGGCAAAAAGCGTCCACGGCCGCGCCGATCTTGCCCGCTGCGGCTACAAGCCTATAAAATGACGCTCTTTTGTCCGCCCGAGTACCTGTGTCATGAAACGCACGTTCCAGCCGCACGCCCTGCGGCGCAAGCGCACCCACGGTTTCCGCGCCCGCATGGCCACCAAGGGCGGCCGCCTGGTGCTGTCCCGCCGCCGCGCCAAGGGCCGCGCCCGCCTGATCCCGTAAGCTGCCCGGAACCGGCGGGCCAGGATTCACGGCGATGCATGAAGGCGCGGCCTTGCAGCGCGCCGTGCGCATCCGCCAACCCGCCGACTTCAAGCAGGCTTTCGCCCAGGGGTTCCGGATCACGCGGGCACCGCTGGCCGCGGTGTGCCGGCCCGACAACGGCCTCGGCCACCCCCGGCTGGGCCTGGCGATCGCCCGCAAGGCGGCGCCCCGCGCGGTGGACCGCAACCGCATCAAACGCCTGATCCGCGAGCACTTCCGGCACAATCAACGGCGCCTGCCGGCGGTGGACCTGGTGTTCTACGGCATGGCCGGCCTGGCCGACGCGGACAACCAGCGGCTGCGCGCCCTGCTCGCGGAAATCTGGCTCAAGGTGATCGATCGATGCGGTGGCTCCTCACAGCAATTATCCGCACCTACCAGCGCCTGATCAGCCCGCTGCTCGGACCGCGCTGCCGTTTTCACCCCAGCTGCTCCCACTACGCGCTCGAGGCGATCGAGCGTCACGGCCCCGTCAAGGGCGGCTGGTTAGCCTTGCGCCGCATCGCCCGCTGTCATCCCCTCAATCCGGGCGGGCACGACCCGGTTCCGGATCGCTGAAACCCCGCATCCCACTGCAAACACACTTCAGGTAGAACGATGGAAAACCGCCGCATGATCCTGGTCGCGCTGCTCGGCCTGGTTCTCTTCCTGATGTACAACGCCTGGCAGGCCGACTACGCCGCCCGGCCGTCGCCGTCGACGGCCGCCGAGTCCGGCGCCGGCGGCGGCTCCAGCTCCGACGCCAAGGCCGCCTCGGCCGGCGCCACCGATGTCTCCACCGGCGTGGGGGTGACGCAGCAGCACCTGCGGGTGCAGACCGACCGCATCGTCGCCGACATCGCGCTGGCCGGCGGCGAGCTGCGCAAGCTCGAGCTGAGCGGCTACGCCGTCGACAAGAAGCACCCGGAGCAGACCCTGGCCCTGCTCGACGACCGCGACGGCCAGCAGTTCACCCTGATCAGCGGCATCGCCGGCGCGGACCAGCCGCTCAGCTCGGTGCAGACCAACTTCACCTCGCCGCAGTCCGACTACAGGCTGGCCGACGGCGCCGCCGGCCTCGACGTGCCGATGGAATACACCGATCCCTCGGGCTACACCGTGCGCAAGGTGTTCCACTTCAAGCGCGACAGCTACGAGATCGGCCTGACCCAGACCCTGATCAACAAGACCGGCCACGAGCTGCAGGCCTCGGCCTACGAGCGCTACCTGCGCAGCCCGCCGCCGCCGGACAAGGGCCCGGGCTTCATGCGCACCGCCGGCAGCTTCTTCGGCGTGGGCATCTACCAGCAGAAGGAAGGCAGCGACAGCTACGCCTACCACAAGACCGCGTTCAAGGACCTGGACAAGCCCGACAAGGCAATCGAGGCCAGGCAGAAGGGCGGCTGGGTGGTGATGCTGCAGCACTACTTCGTCGCCGCGATCGTGCCGCCGCAGGACCAGGAAGTCACGCTCAGCGCGAAGAAGAGCGCCGGCGGCAGCTACAGCGGCCTGTACCAGGCGCAGGCCCTGGGCAGCCTGCAGACGGTGGCCGACGGCGCCGAGCACGCCTTCGACAGCAAGCTCTACATCGGCCCGGTGCTGCAGGGCAAGGCGCTGGAAGCGGTGGGGCCGCGCTTCGACCTGGTCGAGGACTACGGCATCCTCAGCCCGGTGGCCAAGCCGCTGTTCTGGGTGCTGACCCAGTACCACAAGCTCACCGGCAACTGGGGCTGGGCCATCATCCTCCTGACGCTGACGGTGAAGGCGCTGTTCTTCAAGCTGTCCGAGGCGCAGTACCGCTCCACCGCGAAGATGAAGAAGTTCGGTCCGCGTATCCAGGAGCTGCGCGAGCGCTACGGCGAGGACCGCGAGCGCCTGAACAAGGCGATGATGGAGCTGTACAAGAAGGAAGGCTTCAATCCGCTGGCCGGTTGCTGGCCGCTGCTGGTGCAGATGCCGGTGTTCTTCGCGCTGTACTGGGTGCTGGCGCAGAGCGTGGAGCTGCGCCAGGCGCCGTTCGTGCTGTGGATGCAGGACCTGTCCGGCCCCGATCCGTTCTACATCCTGCCGGTGCTGTACGGCGTCAGCATGTGGGCGCAGCAGCGCATCTCCGGACAGTCGGCGACGATGGACCCGACGCAGCAGAAGATCATGAACATCATGCCGATCTTCCTCACCGGCCTGTTCCTGTTCTTCCCGGTCGGCCTGGTGCTGTACTGGCTGTGCAGCAACCTGATCAACATCCTGCAGCAGCTGTTCATCGCCCGGCGCCTGGAGCGGGAGGAGCAGCGCAAGGCGGCGCTGGCCAAGTAGCAGCAGCCGCGCCGCGGTCACAACCGGTCCCCGCTGCGGCGGGGATCGTTGTTTGAGGGCCAGGCAAGGGGGCTACACTGCCGCCATGAAGCGCCCGGTCGCCGACACCATCGCCGCCATCGCCACGCCGCCCGGGCGCGGCGCCATCGGCATGGTCCGCGTCTCGGGGCCGCTGGCCTGGGCGGTATGCGAACACATCGCCGGGCGGCTGCCGCCGCCGCGCCAGGCGGTGCTGCGCAACTTCCGCGACGCCGCCGGCGAGCGCATCGACCAGGGCCTGGCCCTGTACTTCCCGGCGCCGCACTCCTACACCGGCGAGGACGTGCTGGAGCTGCAGGGCCACGGCGGCCCGCTGCTGCTGGACCTGCTGCTGCAGTCTGCCTGCGCCGCCGGCGCGCGCCTCGCCCGCCCCGGCGAGTTCTCCGAACGCGCCTTTCTCAACGGCCGGCTCGACCTGGCGCAGGCCGAGGGAGTGGCCGACCTGATCGACGCCTCCAGCCGCGCCGCCGCGCGCGCCGCGCTGCACTCGCTGCAAGGCGAGTTCTCGCGCCGCGTGCAGGGCCTGCTTGACGAGCTGATCGCGGTGCGCGCCGACCTCGAGGCGGCGCTGGACTTCGCCGACGAGGACGTGCCGTGGATCACGCCGCAGACCCTGCACGACCGCACCGCGGGCCTGGTGGAGATCTGCGGCGACCTGATCAAGGAAGCGGCGCAGGGCCGGCGGCTGCGCGAGGGGCTGACCGTGGCCATCGCCGGCCAGCCCAACGTCGGCAAGTCGACCCTGCTCAACCGCCTCGCCGGCGCCGAGGCCGCCATCGTCTCGCCGCACGCCGGCACCACCCGCGACCTGCTGCGCGAGCACATCGTCGCCGACGGCCTGCCGCTGACGGTGATCGACACCGCCGGCCTGCGCGACACCGCCGACCCGGTGGAGCAGGAGGGTGTGCGCCGCGCCTGGGCCGCGCTGGAAAAAGCCGAGCTGATCCTGTTCCTGGCCGACGACCGCGACGGGCTGACCGACGCCGACCAGAGGCTGCTGGCCAGGCTGCCGGCGGACGTCGAAACCCTGCTGCTGTTCAACAAGTGCGACCTGAGCGGTCGCGCGCCCGGCCGCGAAACCACGCCCGGCGGCCGGGTCCGGCTGCGCCTGTCGGCCGGCGCCGAGCCGCCGCAGGGCATGGACCTGCTCGCCGCCGAGATCAAGCGCGCCGCCGGCCTGTCCGGCGCGCCGGCCGAAGGCCTGTTCACCGCCCGCGCCCGCCACCTCGACGCCCTGCACCGGGCCCAGGCGGCGTTGCGCCTGGCCCGCGCCCACGGCGCGAGGAACACCGCGCCCGAGCTGATCGCCGAGGAGCTGCGCCTGGCACAGCAGGCGCTGGACGAGATCACCGGCCGCTTCAGCAGCGAGGACCTGCTCGGGCGGATCTTCTCCAGCTTCTGCATCGGCAAGTGAGCGCCGGGCGGCGCGGCCGCGGGGCCTGAAGCGGGGGCCAGCAAGACACCCCGGATCGGCGCATACTAGGGTCTGTCACACGTCACACCCGCCGCCACTTGACCGCCCCCACCAAGACACCGGACAAGACCCCGGAAAAGACCGAGTTCTGGTGCGCCTCTTGCCACCGGCACCGGCCCATCGCCCTGCTCGCCGCCAAGCGCGACAAGACCCGCTCCTACTGCCGGGACTGCTACGAAAAAAGGAAGCAGGCGCTGCGCGCCATCCGCCCTTCCGGCTGAAGCCCGCCGGCCTGCGCCGCCAGGCAAACCGCCTAGTCGCGGCAGACCTGTGGGCGGTACTTGTTGGTCATGCTGGTGCCGGCGCTGGTCTTGCAGTTCCAGGCAATCGAGCCCGCATTGGTAACGGCCGAGAAGCTGAGGATGCTGCCCGAGATCTTGGAGTTGGCCTCGCCGCCGTAGGTCACGGTGATGATGCCTACCGAGGAATCAACCGAGTTGACGTACTTGCCGAAGATCGAGGTGGCAGCCGCGAGCCCGGCGCTGGCATTGCTGCTCGGCCAGCGGTTGTAATGGCCGTAGAACTCGCCGACCGCGCTCTTGCTGCCATCCGCGAGCGCCGCGCCTTCCGACACCTGGCTGCGGATCACATAGTCCTGGTAGGCCGGAATGGCGACGGCGGCGAGAATGCCGATGATGGCCACCACGATCATCAGCTCGATCAGGGTGAAACCGCGCTGCTGCATCTTCATGGTGGGCCCCCCAGGCTCCGGACCATTGCAGCCTACGCCTGGAACCCGGGGCATTAGGGGGTCCCATATATAAATACCACCAGGGTGAAATAGCTCAGGCGCGGCGGCGGAAGCGCAGTTGCAGCGTCAGTCCCCAGGCCACGGCGCAGGCCACGAACACCCCCACCGCCGGCAGGATGCGGTGCGGCAGCAGCATGGGAGGCTGCGCGCGGTTGGCTTCGATCACCAGCCAGTGCACGTAGCAGATGAAGGCGCTGAGCAGGCAGCCGAACCAGCGGGCGTGGCTCTGCATGTAGGCCAGGCTGCCCTCGCGCCGTTCCGGCGCCAGCCAGTAGTCCCGGTTGGGAATGCGCGCGCCGCCGCCCAGGTGCGCCAGCGCGCCGATCAGCTCGCCCAGGGTCGCCGGCAGCAGCACCGCCGCGACCAGCATCGTCGCCAGGTAGCTGCCGCGCGGCATGAAGCCGTCGGCGGCGCCGGAGGCGACGAAGTGCGAGGCCATGCGTTCCGGCAGCAGGCCGGTGCTGCGCCAGATGAACAGGCCCGCGACCAGCAGCAGCCCGTAGAACAGGCTGCGCGGCGGGAAGCTGCGCGCAGCCACGCCGCTCAGCGTGGCGCCAGCGGCACGCCGCGCCGCGCCAGCAGGTTCTTCAGCCGCTGGATCGCCGGGAACACTTCCTGGTTGAGGTCCGCGCCCTGCAGGTCGTAGGCGCGCTGCTCGGCTTCGACGATGTGGCGGTCCTGGTCGAAGATGCCCTTGGTGAACCAGTAGATGAAGGGCCACAGCAGGTGGATCAGGCCCGGCACACCGGGCTTGCGGATCATGATCACGCCATAGGTCTGGTTGCTGCGTTGCTCCGCGTCCACCGGCATGTACACGTTCCACAGCGACAGCGCCGGTTCGCTCTTGTCGCTGCCCGCGGTCCAGAACTTGAGGGTCTGGTACGGATAGCCGGTGCGGATGGTCATCAGGTCGATGCCGTCGGTGGGCTTGTTCTCGCCGCGGCCGATGATGAAGCGCTCGCCCAGGTTCTGCTTGCCGGCGGCGCGCGAGAAGGTGTAATCCGCTTCCAGCCAGTCCTCGCCCTCGCGCACGTCGAGCAGGGTGGTGCGGATGCTGCCCATCAGGCTGCGGTGCAGCCATTGATGGTTCATGTCCATCAGGTTCTCGTGCATGAACGAGTAGTGGCAGCCGATCTTGCGGTCGAGCAGGCGCGCCTTGTAGTGCGGGTCGCCGAACTGCGGCAGCTCGGGGAACGCCACCGTGGCGGCCTTGGCCTGGTCGCCGGGAAACACGAAGATGAAACCGTAGGCCTCGCGGCAGGCATAGCCGCGCACGCCGTTGGGCAGGGTCTGTTTTTCGTCCAGGTACGGCACGTTGATGCAGGCGCCTTGGCGGTTGTAGGCCCAGCAGTGGTAGCTGCACAGCAGCTTCTCGCCTTTGACCACGCCCAGGTGCAGCGGCACCTGGCGGTGGGCGCAGCGGTCTTCCAGGGCGAAGACCTCTCCCTGCTCGGGCCGCACCAGCACGATCGGCTCGCCGCCGAAGTGCACGCCCAGGGCCTTGCCGGGCTTGAGGTCCACCGAGCGCGCCAGCGGATACCAGAAGTCCGGGTGCAGGCCGGTGCGGCGCAGGTCGCGGGTGTTGCCGCCGGTGGATTCGCGGTGGAGGACGTGTACGGAAGACATGTGCCGTATCCCTTCGGTCGATGGCTCGTCGGGCCTGTGAGTGGGGGCGCAACCGATACGGGGGAGATAGCGGAAGCTTCATCCGATGCTAGCACGGACCTTGCCGTCGCCGTACCGGCGGGGGCCGGCGGCGCCCCCGGCCACTATTGGGCGTAGGGCTTCAGCGGAGGTTCCGCTGCGCTCAGGTGCGGGTCGGGCAGGCCGTTGGCCGGCTCCTGCTGCAGCACCTGGATCATGCCGCTCACCGCTTCCGGCGCGACGATCTGGTCCGGCACGATCGGCAGCAGCCCGCACAGGCTGGAGCCGCCGGCGCGTGCCGGATCGGCCGGGCCGGGATGCTCGAGCGCGTCCAGCACCAGGGCGAAGGCCAGGGCGTCGGTCAGGCCGATGGTGACGTGATCGACGAAGCGGCCGGGGCAGATGTCCTGCAGCAGGATGTTGGCGACGTTGGCGCGGTGCTGGCCCCAGTCCAGGCCGGCGGTGGGCACCGGCGTCGCCGGCTCCACCAGCTCGTCGTAGAAGCCGGAGTAGATCGAGGTGTAGGAGATATCGCCCGGGGCTTCCTCGCCGCGGTTCATCGCCTTGACGAAGTTGGAAGCGGGGTCGAACTGGTAGAAGGACGCCGGCAACAGGCCGACCGGCAGGCTGCCCAGGCCCGGCACCTGCGCCAGCAGCGCGGTGAGGCCGGTGGTCGCGGTGGTGCCGTGGTTGGGGCCGGCCAGCATCACGAAATCGTCCAGCGCCGCGCGCGCCGAGGGCCACCACTTCACCGCCCAGCGCGGCATGCTGGCGCCCTGGCTGTGTCCGACCAGTGCCACCTTGCGGCCGCTGCGGGCGTGGACGCGGCGCAGCGCGTTGACCACGTACTCGGCCGAAACTTGCTGGTCGCCGAGGCCGCGGTCGGGGTAGGTGACCAGGCAGACGTCGTAGCCGCGGTCGGCGAGCAGGGGCAGGTAGCTCCAGTCGTACTGCTCGAAGCCGGCGGTGAAGGTGCCGTGCACCAACAGCACCGGCGGCTTGTCCGGGTGCTGCAACGGCGTGCACAGCAAGGCCCGGTCGAGGGTCGCCTGGTCGGTCTCCAGCGCCGGTTCGCCGGGGTACTCGCTCTTGGCGCCGGTGACGCCGTCGGCGCCGTCCGGCGCCTGCGAGCCGCCGCAGCCCGCCAGCAGCAGCAGCGCCAGCCATCCGCCAAGCAGTGTCTTCCGCATCGCCATCCCCCGGGACGTTTTCTCGTGGTGGGGGCACTCTGCGCCGCGCCGCAGCCGCTGTCCTACGCCGTTTGCGGTACCGGCGGGGCCGCGATTACGCTCGGGCCATGAAACGCCTGCTGCGAAGCCTGGCCGTTTGCTGCGCCGTGCTGCTGGCGGGCTGCAGCCTGACCCGGCTGGCCTACGACCACCTGCCCCGGCTGTTGCGCTGGGAGGCGGGCGACTACGTCGACTTCACCGCGCAGCAGGACCGCGACTTCGACGTCGAAATCCACAAGGTCTGGAGCTGGCATCGCCGCACCCAGCTGCCGCTGTATGCCGCGGACTTCCGCGGCCTCGCCGCGGAGGTGCGCGCCGGGCCGCTGAGCGAGGCGCAGGTGCGCGCCTTCAGCGACCGCGTCAACCAACGCTGGCTGGACCTCGCCGAGGCGGCCCTGCCGGGTTACGTCAAGCTGCACGCCGAGCTGGACGACGGCCAGGTGGCCGAGATGATCCGGCGCATCCGCAAGGATGTGGAGCAGCGCGCGCGCCGGCGCCTCAAGCGCAGCGAGGCGCAGCGCCGCGACAAGCTGGCCGACGAGATGGACGACAGCCTCAAGCACTGGATCGGCCGTCCCAACGCGCAGCAGCGCGACATGGTGCGGCAATGGGCGGCGCAGGTGCGGCTGAGCACGCCGGAGCAGGAACAGCAGCGGCGCGCCGGCGTCGACCGCTACGCCGCGCTGCTGGCCGGCCGCCACCGGCCCGATTTCGAGCAGCGCGTGCGCGACTACGTCCGCGAACCCGAGAGCGGGCAGGAAGTCGAGGCGCACGACCGGGCCGAGCGCGATCGCTGGCTGCGCCTGCTCAGCGCCTTGTCCGCCACCCTGGAACCGGAGCAGCGCGAGCACCTGTGCCGCCGGCTGCTCGACTACGCCCGGGAGTTCGAGGGCCTCGCCGCCGAAGCCCCGCCGCAGGACCCCGCCGGCGCTTCCTGAGCGCTCGACATTGACAGCGGCGTTGCATCCATGATTATATAGACCAGTCGTTATAGAACTGCCCGAGGCCCCCCTTCATGGAAACTGCCGCCCGTACCCGGCTCGTTGAAACCACGGCGCGCCTGCTGCAGGTGCAGGGTTACCACAACACCGGGCTCAACCAGATCGTGGCCGAGAGCGCGGCGCCCAAGGGCTCCCTCTACCACTACTTCCCGGGCGGCAAGGTGGACCTGGCGGTGACCGCCATCGAGCATTCGGCGCGCCAGACCGCACAGCTCCTGGGGCAACTGGCCGCCGGCCAGCCGTCCGCGCTGGCGGGCCTTTCGGCGGTGATCGATCATTTCATCGCCGAGTTCGAGTCGTCGGCGTTCCAGAAAGGCTGCCCCATCGCCACCGTGACTCTGGAGCAGGCGGCGCTGGACGACGCCATCCAGGCCGCCTGCGCCCGCGCCTATGCGCTGTGGCAGCAGGGCCTCGCCGCCTGGCTGGCGGCGCTGAAGGTGCCGAACGCCGGGTTCCTCGCCGAACACCTGCTGGTCCTGATCGAGGGGGCGATGCTGCTGTCGCGCGCGCAGCGCGACTGCGCGCCGCTGCGCCGGATCAAGGCCGCGCTGCCGCGCCTGCTCAGCCTGCCGGAGAACGCCTCGTGAAATACCTGCTCATGCTGTGCCTGCTGTCCGCCGCCGCCGTGGCGGACGCGCCACCCGCCGCGCCCGACGCCGCCGTGTCCTTCAGCCTGGTCAAGACCGGCCACACCCATGCGCCCGCCGCCATGATCTACTCCGGCGGCAGCTTCACGCAGACGCTGGAGGTCAACCACGTCGCGGTGCTGGTGCGGCATGGCGCCGACCTGTTCCTGTTCGACAGCGGCCTGGGCCGCAGGATCGCCCAGCAGTACGCCGAGGACATGCCGTGGTGGGCCAAGCCCTCGTTCAAATACGAGCCGCCGGTGACGCCGGCGCGCGACCAGCTCGACGCCGCCGGCCTCCGGGTGCCGCGCATCATCCTCAGCCACAGCCACTGGGACCACGCCAGCGGCCTGGTCGATTTCCCCGAGGCCGAGGTGTGGGTGACGCCGGAGGAGCGCGCCTTCGACCAGGGCCGCGGACTCGGCTTTCCCGGCGCCTTTCCCTCGCAGATCGGCAGCCCGGACATCCGCTGGCACGTCTACCGGCTGCAGGACCGGCCGCAGTGGAGCTTTGCGCGCAGCCTCGACCTGTACGGCGACGGCAGCGCGGTGCTGGTGCCGCTGGAGGGCCATACGCCCGGCGCCGTCGGCCTGCTGCTGACCCTGGGCCCGGGCAGGCAGTACCTGTTCTGCGGCGACACGGTGTGGTCGGCGGCTGCGCTGCAGCAAGCGCGGCCCAAGTTCTTCCTTGCCAGCCTGATCGCGGACGACGACCGCGCCGGCACCCAGCGGGCGATCCTGCAACTGCGGGAGCTGACGCGGCAGCACCCGGGCCTGGTGGTGGTGCCGGCGCACGACGCCGCCCTGCAGGACCCCCTGGGCTACTTCCCGCAATGGGTAAGATGAGCCGGTGCGCCCGTCGCGCCGACCCGACTTCCGCACCATGCTGAAACGCAGCCTGCTGATCCTGCCCGCCGCTGCGGCGCTGGCGTTATGCATCGCCGCGCTGCGCACCGCGCTGGCGCCGCCGACCGGGTTCGCTGCGGTCCCGGCCAGTACGCTGCCGGTCGACGTGCCGGCCGCGGCGCTGCGCCTCGCCGCTGCGGTGCGCTTCAAAACCATCTCGCGCGAAGGCGCGGACGCCCGCGACGACACCGAGCTGCCGGCGCTCATCGACTACCTGCGCGCCAGCTATCCGCACGTGTTCGCGCAGCTGCAGCGGCAGGACTTTCCAGGGCAGGGCCTGCTGCTGCGCTGGCCCGGCCGCGACGCACAGGCCTTGCCGGTGCTGCTGGCGGCACACCTCGACGTGGTGCCGGTGGAGGCGGGGACGGAAGGTACCTGGCAGCATGCGCCGTTCTCCGGCGACATCGCCGACGGCTACATCTGGGGCCGCGGCACGCTCGACGACAAGGGCGTGGCCCTGCCCATGCTGGAAGCGGCGGAAGCCATGCTCGCCGCCGGCCAGCAGCCGCGGCGCACGCTGTACCTGGCCTTCGGCGGCGACGAGGAGATCGGCGGCGAACACGGCGCCAGGGCGATCGCAGCACAGTTGCGGCATCAGGGCGTGAAGCTGGACTACGTGCTCGACGAGGGACTGGCGATCACCGACGGCTTCATCGCCGGGCTGCGGGAGCCCGCGGCGCTGATCGGCATCGCGCAGAAGGGCTACGCCACCTTCGCCCTCAGCGCCACCGGGCCAGGCGGCCATTCCTCGATCCCGGAAGATCGTAACCCGCTGGTGCTGGTGGCGCGCGCCGTGGCGCGCATCGCGGCCGCGCCGCCGCCGCTGCGCCTGACCATGCCGGTGCGCCAGATGCTCGCCGGCGTGTCGCCGCAGATGCCGCCGCTGCTGCACGTCGCATTGGGCAATCTCTGGTTGAGCGCGCCGCTGGTCAAGCGCGTCCTCGCCGCAAAGCCGGCCACGCGCGCCCTGCTGCAGACCGTGGTGTCGCCCACCGTGTTCCGCTCCGGCGAGAAGGACAACATCGTGCCGCAGCAGGCCAGCGCCGAGATCAACGCGCGCATCCTGCCCGGCGACAGCGTCGAACAAGTGCGGCAGCACTTCGTCTCGCTGGCCGACGACCCGCGCGTGGTCATCGCCCTCAAACCCGGCTCGACCGAGCCGACGCCGGTGTCGGACAGCGCCAATGCCGCCTACCGCAGCCTGGCCGGCGCGATCCGCGCGACCTATCCGGACGTGGTGGTGGCGCCGGGCCTGGTGCTGGCGCTGACCGACTCGCGCCACTATGTCGACCTCGCCGCCGACATCTACCGATTCGGCCCGCTGCGCCTGAAGCCGGAAGACCTGGCGCGGATCCACGGCAGCAACGAGCGCGTCTCGGTGCAGGATTACGCCGCCTCGATCCGCTTCTTCGCCACGCTGATGGCCGCGCCCTGACGCGATGAAGCGCCGCTGGATGCTGTTGGGCGCGGACGGGGTCCCGTATGAAAGCCCGCATCCGGGCGCGCTCGGCGGCCACCGCCGCCAGCGCATCTACGGCCGGCTCGACTGTCCCGCCGCGCGGCGCGCCATCGCCCGCGGCGGCGACGACGGGGCCTATGTCCGCCAGCGCGTGTTCTTCGCCGACGAGGCCAGCGCGCGCGCCGCCGGCTACCGGCCCTGCGCCGTGTGCCTGCCCGAGCAGTACCGCGCCTGGAACAAAGCGCGCAAGATTTCGGAAGAAACCCCGCGCCGCCGCTCCTAAGCTGCCGGCATGTCGCAACCGGAGTCAGACATGTCCGAAACCATCCGCTATGCCCAGGGCGACAGCAGCCTGGGCCCCTTCGTCGTCGCCGCTTCGGAAAACGGGGTGGTGGCGCTGCAATTCGGCGCGGCCGAATCGTTGCTGCCCGAGCTGGAGCTGCGCTTCCCTGAAGCCGCTTTCACCGCCGACTGCCCGGGCTTGGCCGAAACGCTCGCCGCCGCGCGGCGGTTGATCGAGCAGCCGGCGGAGATGATCGACCTGCCGCTGGACCTGCGCGGTTCCGCGTTCGAACTGCGCGTGTGGCGCGCGCTGCGCAGGATCCCGCCCGGCGAGACCACGCATTACGGCGCCATCGCCACCAGCCTCGGCACGCCGCGCCTGTCGCGTGAAGTGGGCCAGGCCTGCGCCGCCAACCCGGTGGCGGTGGCGGTGCCCTGCCACCGCGTGCTGAAGAAGGACGGCTCCCTGTCCGGCTACCGCTGGGGCCTGCGCCGCAAGCGCGCGCTGCTGGAGCGCGAGCAGGCCGCCGCGTTCCACCTCAGCCTGCAGGCCAGCGGCTAGGGCCTGATCACGCCATTTTGATCGCAGCGAAGGGGTCTGTTCTGGCGCAGTGCAAGGCGCGACCGAGGCGGTGTACTGGATGTACACAAGGAGGGAGCAAGGTGGCAATGTGCGAAAACAGACCCCTTTCCGGGGGCAACGCAGCGATCGATATAACGTGAACAGGCCCGAGTGAATACCCTGCCGCTGTTCGCCGAGCCGCCGCCTGCCGATGAAAAGCTGGCGGAAGGCGCGGCGCTGCTGCGCGGCTTCGCGGCGGGGCAGGACGAGCCCCTGCTGGCGGCGTTGCGCGGAATCCTCGCCGCCGCGCCGTTCCGCCATCTGGTCACGCCCGGCGGCTTGCGCATGTCGGTGGCGATGACCAACGCCGGCACGCAGGGCTGGATCAGCGACCGCCGCGGCTACCGCTACGTGGCGCACGATCCCGACAGCGGCCAGGCGTGGCCCGCGCTGCCGCCGGCGCTGCTGCATCTGGCCACGGCCGCCGCGGCGCGCGCCGGCTACGAGGGCTTCGTGCCGGACGCCTGCCTGATCAACCGCTACCTGCCGGGAACGAAGCTGTCCCTGCACCAGGACCGCGACGAGCGCGACCTGCGCTCGCCCATCGTCTCGGTTTCGCTCGGCATCCCCGCGGTGTTCCAGTTCGGCGGCCTGCGCCGGCAGGACCCGCCGCGCCGCATTCCGCTGCAGCACGGCGACGTGGTGGTGTGGGGCGGCGCTTCGCGCCTGCGCTTCCACGGCGTGCTGCCGCTCAAGCCCGCGGTGCATCCGCTGCTGGGCGGGGAGCGCATCAACCTGAGCTTCCGCGCGGCCGCCTGACTGCTCCTGAAAACGCGGGGGCGCATTCGCGCTCCCGCGCCTGCCGGTTCAGGCCGTGCCGAGATAGTCCGCCTTGCCCAGCTCGACCCCGCTGTGCCGCAGGATGCCGTAGGCGGTGGTGACGTGGAACAGGAAGTTCGGCAGCAGGAACTGCGTCAGGTAGGGCAGCCCCGGCACCGTCAGCGGTCCCTTCGCGGTGTTGACCGTCACCGGCCGCTCCTCCGAGCCGTCGACCTGCGCGGGGCTGAAGGTCTTCAGGTGCGCCACCGTCTTGTCGATGCGTTCCAGCAGTTGCGGGAAGCTGGTCTCGGTGTCCTCGAACTTCGGCGGCTCGGTGCCGCTCAGCCGGCACGGCGCGCTCTTGGCCATGTCCGAGGCCAGCTGGATCTGCCGGGTCAGCGGCAGCATGTCCGGATACAGCCGGCTGCCGGCGAGCGTGGCAGGATCGATCTTCTTCGCCTCGGCATGGGCCGCCGCTTTCTCCAGGATCGCGCGCAGGTTGCCGAGGTAGCGGATGAAGACAGGCACGGACGCCTGGTACATGGAAATGCTCATGGGGTTCCTCCGGGGATTGGATGCCGCGGCTGCTATTACTTGCAAATTGCAATCGATTGTAACCCTTCGATTGCGGTTTGCAAGTGGTCTGGCTAGGCTGTGACGGTGAAGAAAGACCTGCCCCCGCGGCGCTCCGGCTGCACCATCGCCTACGCCCTCGACTACCTCGGCGACAAGTGGACCCTGCTGGTGCTGCGCGACCTTCTGTTCCAGCGCAAGCGGCGTTTCAGCGACTTCCTCGCCTCGGAGGAAGGCATCGCCTCCAACATCCTGGCGCAACGCCTCAAGCGCCTGGAGGCCGCGGAAATGGTGACCCGCGCCCCCGACCCGGACAACCGCCGCAGCGTGATTTACGAGCCGACGCAGAAAGCGGCGGACCTGATCCCGGCGCTGCTGGAGCTGAGCCGCTGGAGCGGCAAGTACGACCCGCAGACGCGCATGCCGGCGAAGATGGCCAGGCGCATCGCCGAGGATCGGGATGGCGTGGTGCAGGAGATCATGGCCGCGATGAAGCAGTCGTAGGATGTGCTGAGCGCAGCGAAGCGCATCGATCGAAGGGCCGCACGCGGTAAACGATGCGCTTCGCTGCGCTCAGCACATCTACGGGCGAGGGAATTCCAATCATCTCGTGATGGTCGTTCCGGCGAAAGCCGGAATCCAGGGATTTCAGTGCGGTGCCGTGGGCTCTGCACCCCGGCTTTCGCCGGGGCGACGACCGCGGGCGATCGCGTCCGGAAATTTGACGGTCAGCGTCACGGGCCAGAGGCATCAAAGGCCCAGCTCATACTGCCCCGGCCTTCACACCACCGGCTCCAGCACCAGCGGCAATCTCAGCCGGAACGCCGCCCCCTTCTGCCCTGGCAGCAGCTCGATCCCGCCGCCGTGCGCCGCCAGCAGCGAGCGCGTGATCGACAGGCCCAGGCCGGTGCCGCCGCGCTCGCGCGCGGTGGTGAAAAACGGTTCGAAGATCTTCGCCGCGTTGCCGGGCGAGATGCCGGGGCCGTTGTCGCTGAAGTCGATCAGCAGCAGCGGCGCACCGCCGGGGTCGCGCTGGCAGCGGATCGTCACCTGAGCGCCTTGGCCGGCGTGCTGGCGCGCGTTGTCGCAGAGCGTGCCGAGGATCGAGTCCAGCACTTCCGGGGCGATCGCCAGGCGTGCGCCGGAGGCGGTGTTGTCGACCTGCACCGCCAGGCCCAGCTCGCGCTGGCGCGTCGCCACGGCGTTGATCACGTCGGCCAGCACCGCCTGCTCGCGGCGCGGCTGCAGCACGTCGGCGCGGGCCAGCTCCAGCAGGCGCCGCACCAGCCGCTCCAGCCGAGCGGCGTCGGCGCTGACCATGCCGAGGAAGCGCTCGCGCTCCTCGCCGGACATCCCGGCGCCGTGCTCGCGCAGCAGCTCCACCGCGCCCTGCATCGAGGTCAGCGGCGTCTTGAACTCGTGCGAGACGTGCGCGGCGAAGTCGCGGATGTAGGCCGAGCGCGTTTCCAGGGTCGAGGCCATCGCGGCGATGGTCTCGGACAGCTCGTGGATCTCGCGCGTGCCGGCGTGCTGCAGCGGCGTCACCGCGCCGCGCTCGCCGCGCGCGGCGCGGCGCGCCTGCTCGATCAGGGCCTGCACCGGACGGCTGATGGTCAGCGAGGTGAACAACGACAGCGCCAGCACCAGCAGCAGCAGCGCCAGGGCGGCGCGCAGCAGGGCGGTGCGCTTGCCCAGGATCGCCTGCTTGATGTTGGCCGGCGTGCGCACCAGCACCACCGCGCCGAGCACGCGGTTGTCGCGGATGATCGGCTGCGCCACCAGCACCGTGACGTGGGCGCCGCGGCTGATCGACTCGAGCAGGCCGGGCGCCTCGTTGCCGCGCCAGCGCAGCAGGCTCACCGGCTCGCCCTGCAGCGCGCGCGTCACCTCCTCGCGGTTGAGCAGCGACTGCCCCAGGTCCTCGCTGGTGGTGGCCACCACCACGCCGTTGTAGTCGACGACGCGGATGCCGGCCAGGGTGTAGAGCTGCGCGCCGCGCAGCACCGGCGTCAGCTCGCGGCCCAGGGCCTGCGCCAGCGGATCGGCCTCGGTCTCCGCCGCCACCGGTTCGGGCACCGGCGGGCGCACCCGGTCCGTCGCCAGGTCGAGCTGCGCGTTGCGCGGCCGCCACGGCCCGTTCTCGGCGCGTGCCGGCGCGCGATACAGCACCGGGTTGCCGTAATCCAGCGCGGCAACGCCGGTATTGGGCCGGCCGTCATGGCGCGAGTTGCGCTGGTACAGCGTCTGCCACGCCGCGGCCAGCACCGCGCCCTGCGCGATCAGCTCGGACTCGGTCTGGCGGATCAGCGCGCTTTCGTAGATGCGCAGCACGAAAATGCTGCCCAGCGGCAGCGCCAGCACCACCAGGTTGATCAGCAGCAGGATGGTGCGCAGGCGCAGGCGGAACAGCCCGCTTCCGCCTTTGCGGGGTGATTCGCTGAAGGGGGTTGAGGCAGCGATGGGTCGATTCCGCTTCTGGCTCAGACGGAAAGCAGTCGCCGGGCAGGATGCTGCCGGACGCAGCGAGGCGCATTGACCGGGCCCCGCGACTGATGCGCTTCGCTTGCGCCCGGCAGCCTCCTGCGGAGGCGGCTCCAGGCGCGGTCTGCGCGGCTCACTCGCACGGCCCCAACCGATACCCCACCCCATGCAGCGTCTCCACCGGATCGGCGCCGAGCGCGGCGAACTTGGCGCGCACGCGCCGCACGTGGCTGTCGATGGTGCGGTCGCTGACGATCTTGTGCAGCTCGTAGGCGGTGTTCATCAGGTGGTCGCGGCTACACACCTTGCCCGGACGCTCCATCAGGGTGCGCAGGATGCCGAACTCGGTCAGGGTCAGCACCACCGGTTGCTCGTTCCAGTGCGCCTCGTAGCGGTCCAGGTCCAGGCGCAGGCGGCCGTGGCTCAAGGTTTGCGGTGCCTGGCCCGGGCGGTGCGCGGCGCGGCGCAGGATCGCCTTGACCCGCGCCACCAGTTCGCGCGGCGAGAACGGCTTGGCGACGTAGTCGTCGCCGCCCAGCTCCAGGCCGACGATGCGGTCGACCTCGTCGTCCTTGCTCGATACGAACAGGATCGGCACGTGCGCGCTGGCCGGCGCGGCGCGCAGGCGGCGGCAGACCTCGGTGCCGTCCAGCTCCGGCATCAGGATGTCCAGCACCACCAGGGCCGGCTTCTCGCGGCCGAAACAGTCCAGCGCCTGCTTGCCGTTCTCGGCGCTGACCGTGGCATAGCCGGCTTTCTGCAGGGCGAAGCACACCACCTCGCGGATGTGCGGGTCGTCGTCCACCACCAGGATCTTGTCCATCGCCCCCAATGCCTGCCTTGTCGTGATGGCCAGCAGATTAGCAGGCCGCCGGGCCGGAAAACCGCCCTGCACCGCATTTGCACACTGTTCCTCCGGCCTTGCATGGAGCGGGCAAGGCGGCGGCAAGCGCGGGATGGAGACTGCCGCCATGGTTCCACGGCCCGAGGAGGCCGCTCATGCTCGAGGAAGTCATGTGGTTCGCGTTCTTCATCGCCCTGATGTTCCTGCTGCCGCCGCTGGTGGCGATGGACTTGCTGGTGCCGTGAGCGGGAGCGGAATGGGCGGTACGTCACAGTTGGCGGCGGCTGTCATGATCCGCGATTGATCGGGCGGGGCGGCTGCGGCTAGAGTGCGGAGGGACTCAACCATCATCAGACCGCCGGCCCCGCGGCCGCGCAAAGGCCGTGCTTGTCGCTGAGCGCTGAACAGGTGATCGCCCTGGCACCGGATCCGTCTTCGGCGAAGGCGGGCCGCGAGCTGTCGTCGGCGCACAAGTGGCAGAACGCGGGCCGCGAGGGCGAGGCGCTGCTGTGGGGCGAGCACCAGGGCAGCGGCAAGACGCCGTACCGCACCGCCATCGATCTCGGCGAGCTGGCCTTCAGCTGCACCTGCCCCAGCCGCAAGTTTCCCTGCAAGCACGGCCTCGGCCTGATGCTGCTGTACACGCAACAGCCGGCGCAGTTTGCCGCCCAGGCGCCGCCGGCCTGGGCCGGCGAGTGGCGCCAGAAGCGGCTGGACAAGGCGGCAAAGAATGCCGAGGCCCCGGCCGAGCCGAAGACCGCGCCAGCCGATCCCGCCGCCGCGGCGAAGCGCGCGGAAAAGCGTGAGCAGCGCATCGAATCCGGCGTCGAAAGCCTGGGGCTGTGGCTGGACGACGTGGTACGCCAGGGCCTGGCCCATGCCCGCGCCCAGCCGCAGGCCTGGTGGAGCGAACAGGCCAGGCGGCTGGTCGACGCCCAGGCGCCGGGCCTGGCGATGCTGGTGGAGAAGGCCGCAGCCGCCTGCCACGGCGGCGACCGCTGGCAGGACCGGCTGCTGCAGCGCCTGGGCCGCCTGCACCTGCTGCTCCAGGCCTACCGCCGCCTGCCGCGGCTGCCGCAGGACCTGCAGGCCGAAGTGCGGGCCCGCGTCGGCATGCCGGACCTGCCCGGCGTCGCCGGCCAGACCCGGCGCGAGCGCTGGACCATCCTCGGCCGCCGCGTCGAGGACGACGGCCGTCTGCAGGTGCAGCGCACCTGGCTGCGCGGCGCCGGCGGCGCCTATGCCCTGGTGCTGGCCTTCGCGCCCCTGAACCGGCCGCTCGACCTGAGCCTGCCGCCCCTGCGCAGCTTCGACGGTGAGCTGGAATACCACCCGGCGTCCTGGCCGCAGCGCGCGCAGCTCAGGCAGCGCGAGCCGCTCGTGGCGTTCGAGCCGCCCGCTGGCGGAACAGCCGAGCAGGCGCTGGAAGCCTATGCCGAAGCCTGCGCCGCCAGCCCCTGGCTGGAGCAGGTCCCCCTGTGCCTGCGCGGCGTCCCCGCGCCGGGCGAGGGCGGCTGGTCGCTGCTCACCGCCGCCGGCAGCCTGCCGCTGAGCCCGGCCTTCGGCCGCGCCTGGACCCTGGCGGCGCTGTCCGGCGGCCAGCCGCTGGATTTGTTCGGCGAATGGGATGGCGAGCACCTGCTGCCGCTCGCCGCCTGGGGCGAAGCGGGAGCGTGGGCCGCATGAGCCGCTTCGAAGACATCGTCGGCCTGGCCGTGGTCGGCACCGCGCGGCAGGACCCGGCCGCGGTGCAGCCGCCCGGCGAGCTCGCCGGCCTGGAACTGCCGGAAACAAGGCCGGAGCAGCGCCTGCTCCACCTCGCCGCCGCGCTCGACCTGGCGCATCGCGCCGGCCGCCGCGTGCCCGCCGGGACCGCGCCGCCGCCACCCGCCGCGGCGGATCGGCTGCCGCCGTGCAGCGCCGGCGCCGCCGCTCTGCTGTCGCAGCTGCTGGCGGATGACTCGCGGCCGCTGCTGCGTTACTGGCTGATGCTGGCCGCCGCGCGCGGCCACCGCGCGCCGGCGGCATTGCTGCCGGAGCTGCTGGCGCGCAGCTGCAAGGATGCCCTGCTGGTGCGCGAGGTCGCGCCGGTGCTCGACGCGCGCGGCGCCTGGCTCTGCGCGCTCAACCCGGCGTGGAAGCCGGCGCTCGGCTTCGCACCCGCGGCGCCGGACGCTACGGCCTGGCAGGAAGGCACGCCGGAGCAGCGCGAGGCGGCGCTGCGCGCCGCGGTGCGCTCCGACCGCGCGCTGGCCTGGCAGTGGCTGGAGCAATCCTGGCCGGCGGACGCGGCGAAGCTGCGCGAGCGCTGGCTCGGCTGCTTCAGCCCGGCGCAGGCCGCCGACGAAGCGCCGCTGGAAGCACGGCTCGATGACCGCGCCGAAGGCGTGCGCGCCGCGGCGCAGCGCTTGCTGCTGCAGATTCCCGGCTCGCAGCTGCGCACGCGCGCCGTGCAGCGTGCCGCGGCCTGCCTCAAGTACAAGCGCAAGCTGCTCGGCGGCGCGACGCTGGAAGTGACGCCGCCGGCCGCGCACGATCCGTCCTGGCTGCGCGACGGCATCGCGGCGAAGGCGCCGCAGGGCGTCGGCGAGCGGGCCTGGTGGCTGGGCGAGATCCTGGCCCGGGCCGCGCCCTCGGACCTGGCGGCGCAGCTCGGTACCGATGTCGCCGGCCTGCTGCGCCTGATGCAGGAAGGCGACTGGGCCGAGACCGCCGCCAAGGCGGTGGTGAGCGCCGCCGTACAGTGCCGCGACCAGGCCGCGCTGCGCCTGCTGCTGCCGGGCCTGCTCGCCACCGCCCAGGCCGAGCCGCTGCGGCACTGCATCGCCGCCGTCGGCACTGCCGCAGCCGACGAGGCCCTGGCCGCCGCCCTGCCGAAACTGCCGGCCGACGGCCACGGCTTCGGCGCGATCGAGCTGGTGCTGGCCGAGCGCGCCGCCGCCCATTACCCGCAGCACCTGGCTGCCGCGCTGGGCGAGTTCATCGAGCGCGCGCTGAATGCGCCGGACCACTCGCCGCATTCCAACCTGTACTGGCTGCGCCAGATTCCGGCGCACGCGCTGGCCTGGCTCAGCGACGCCGACGCCGCAGCGCTGCGCCGCCGCTGGCTCGCCGCGCTGCCGCCGCCCGATCCCCTGCGTGACGCCACGCCGCGCGAGACCGCGCGGCGCAACCTGCTCGACTTCCTGGAGCGGCGCATCGCCATCGCCGCCGCCTTCCCTCCCGCTGTAGGAGATTCCGCATGAGCGACATGAGCGCCACCGTGCTGCGCCAGCACGCCGAAACCCAGTTTGCAGCCGAGCTCGCCGCCCTCGCCGCGGATGACCGCCATCCGCGCCCGCCGCAGTGGAAGCTGTCGCCGCAGGCGGTCGCCACCTACCTCCTCGGCGGCAAGGCCGGCGGCGTGACCATCACGCCCAAGTACATCGGCCAGCGCCGCCTGATCGAGATCGCCGTCTCCACGCTCGCCACCGACCGCGCCTTGCTGCTGCTGGGCGTGCCGGGCACGGCCAAGAGCTGGGTCTCCGAGCACCTGGCCGCCGCCGTCTCCGGCGATTCCACCCTGCTGGTGCAGGGCACCGCCGGCACCTCCGAGGAGTCGATCCGCTACGGCTGGAACTACGCCCTGCTGCTGGCCAAGGGCCCGAGCCCGGAGGCGCTGGTGGAGAGCCCGCTGGTGCGCGCCATGAAGGACGGCCGCATCGCCCGCATCGAGGAGCTGACCCGCATCCCCGCCGACGTGCAGGACACCCTGATCACGGTGCTGTCGGAGAAGACCCTGCCGGTGCCGGAACTGGGCATCGAGTTCCAGGCGCGCAAGGGCTTCAACGTCATCGCCACCGCCAACAATCGCGACAAGGGCGTCAACGAACTGTCCTCCGCCCTGCAGCGCCGCTTCAACACCGTGGTGCTGCCGCTGCCCGACAGCCTCGACGACGAGGTGCGCATCGTCTCGCAGCGCGTCGAGAGCCTGGGCCGCGCCCTGGAGCTGCCGGCCGAGGCGCCGGCGCTGGAGGAGATCCGCCGCGTCGTCACCATCTTCCGCGAGCTGCGCGCCGGCGCCACCGAGGACGGCAAGGCCAAGCTCAAGCAGCCTAGCGGCACGCTCAGCACCGCCGAGGCGATCTCGGTGATGGGCAACGGCTGGGCCATGGCCGCGCACTTCGGCGACGGCAAGGTGCGCGCCGCCGACCTTGCCGCCGGCCTGCTCGGCGCCGTGATCAAGGACCCGACGCAGGACCCGGTGGCCTGGAAGGAATACCTCGAAGCCGTGGTGAAGGAGCGCGACGGCTGGAAGGACCTGTACCGGGCGTGCCGCGAGCTGGCGTGACGATCGTGCGCCTTCAATCCCCGGTCATTCCCGCCCGCGTGGTGACGACGCTCCCGGTTAACGGCTGAGCCATGGCCGAAACCCGCTACTTCGGCATCCGCCACCACGGCCCCGGCTGCGCCGGCAGCCTGCTGCGCGCGCTGCAGCAGTGGCGGCCGCAGCTGGTGCTGATCGAAGGGCCGTCGGACGCCGAGGTCGCGGAGATCCTGCCGCTCGCCGCCGACCCGGGGATGAAGCCGCCGGTGGCGTTCTACGTCTACCGGCCGGACCAGCCGGCGCGCCACTCGCACTATCCCTTCGCCGAGTTCTCGCCGGAATGGGTCGCGCTGCGCCACTGCGCCGAAACGGCGGTGCCGGTGCGCTTCATCGACCTGCCGATGTGCCACCAGCTGGCCGATCCGCCACAGCCCGAAACCGAGGCGGAGCAAACGCCAACGGCGGAAGAATCAGAAAGCACGGCAGCAGCGGAAGCAGCCGAGGAAGCGGAAGAAGATGCACCGCGCGGCGACGGCATCGCCGCATTGGCGCGCATCGCCGGCTACGACGACGCCGAGCGCTGGTGGTCGCAGCTGATCGAGCATCGCGTTTCCGACGAAGCGGTGTTCGAGGCCATCGCCGAGGGCATGCGCGGCCTGCGCGAACAGGAAGGGCCGCTGCCGAAGCGCGAGGGGCTGCGTGAAGCCTGGATGCGGCAGCGCCTGCGCGAAGCGCAGAAGGACGCGGCGCGCGACGGCCTGGAGCGCATCGCCGTGGTCTGCGGCGCCTGGCACGTGCCGGCGCTGGAACAGCTGCCGCCGGCGAAGCAGGACGCCGAGCTGCTCAAGGGCCTGCCGAAGGCGAAGATCGCCGCCGGCTGGACGCCGTGGACCCACGGCCGCCTGGCCCAGGCCAGCGGCTACGGCGCCGGCGTCACCGCGCCGGGCTGGTACCTGCACCTGTGGCGCCACCGCGACAGGGACCCGCGCGCGCTCACCGTGCGCTGGCTGGTGCGCTTCGCCCGGCGCCTGCGCCGCGAGGACCTGGAGGCTTCCGGCGCCCATGTCATCGAGGCGGTGCGGCTGGCCGAAGCGCTCGCCGCCTTGCGCCGGCGCCACCTGCCGGACCTGGTCGACCTCGACGAGTCGCTGGAAGCGGTGTTCGGCGGCGGCGCCGGCGCCAAGCTCGGGCTGGCGCGCCGCGGCCTGTGGATCGACGAGAAGCTCGGCGAAATTCCCGAACATGCGCCGCTCACCGCGCTGGCGCGCGACCTGGCGCAGCAGCAGAAGAGCCTGCGCCTGCCGCCCGAGCCGGAAGAGAAGCTGCTGACCCTGGACCTGCGCAAGGACCTCGACCGCGGCCGCAGCGTGCTGCTGCACCGGCTGGACGCCCTGGGCATCGCCTGGGGCCGGCTCGCCGAGGCGCGCGGCCGCGGCACCTTCAAGGAAGCCTGGCACCTCGCCTGGCAGCCCGACTTCAGCGTGCGCCTGGTGGAGAGCGCCGCGCTCGGCACCACCGTCGAGCAGGCCGCGCAGTCGCACCTCACCGCCCGCTGCGCCCCGGCCTCCGGCCTCGACCTGGCCCAGCTCGCCGGCGTGGTCGAAGTGGCGCTGCGCTGCGAGCTGCCGCAGGCGGTGCAGGCGGCGCTGCGCGCGGTGGACGCCGCCGGCGCCGCCAGCCAGGACGTGCCGCTGATGCTGCGTGCGCTGCCGCCGCTGGCCGCGGTGGCGCGCTACGGCGACGTGCGCGGCACCGACGCGGAGCAGGTGGCCGCCGCCGCGCGCACGCTCGCCACCCGCGCCTGCGCCGGCCTGGCCCAGGCCGCCGCGCAGCTCGACGAGGACGCCTCGCGCGCCCTGCTCAAGGACATCGACGCCGCGCGCAGCGCCATCGACCTGCTGCGCGAGGAAGAGCTCAGCGCGCTGTGGCTGGAGGCGCTGGCCCGCGCGCTCGACGGCGGCGCCGTGCACGCGCTGCTGTCCGGCGCGCTGTGCCGCTTTCTTTACGAGGCCCGGCGGCTCGACGGCGCGGCCGCGGCGCAGCGCCTGGCGCTGGCCGGCTCCGCCGGCGCCGACCCCGAGAACGCCGCCGCCTGGATCGAGGGCTTCGTCGGCGGCTCCGGCCTGGCCCTGCTGCACGATGCGCACCTGCTGCCCGCCATCGACGGCTGGGTGCGCCAGCTCGACGGCGACAACTTCCAACGCGTGCTGCCCCTGCTGCGCCGCGCCTTCTCCGGCTTCGCCGCCGCCGAGCGCCGCCAGATCGGCGAGCGCCTGCGCCAGGGCGCCGGCGGCACCACCGTGGCCGCCGCCACCGAATACGATCCGGCGCGCACCGCGCTGGTGCTGCCGATCCTGAAACTCATCCTGGAGCCCGCGGCATGAGCGACGCAGCCGAAGCCGAACGCCGCTGGCGCCTGATCCTCGGCGCGGCCGACGGCGGCGCCGCGCGCCTCGCCGGTGCCGACCTCGCCATCGACAAGGCCCTCGGCGCGCTCTACGACGGCGAGCGCCGCGGCGGCCTGGAGAACTCCGCGCCCAACGTCACCCGCTGGCTCGGCGACATCCGCAGCTACTTCCCGGCCTCGGTGGTGCGCGTGATGCAGCAGGACGCGATGGAGCGGCTCAACCTCAAGCGGCTGCTGCTGGAGCCGGAGCTGCTCGAGTCGGTGCAGCCCGACGTGCACCTGGTGGCCGACCTGATCTCGCTGTCCTCCGCCATCCCCGAGCGCACCAAGGACACCGCGCGCCTGGTGGTGCGCAAGGTGGTGGAGGAAGTCGAGCGGCGCCTGGCGCAGAAGCTGGTGCAGGCGGTGCACGGCAGCCTCAACCGCGCCGCGCGCAACCGCCGCCCGCGCTTCGCCGAGATCGACTGGCCGCGCACCATCCGCGCCAACCTCAGGCACTACCAGCCCGAGTACCGCACCATCGTGCCGGAAACGCGCATCGGCTACGGCCGCAAGCGCAGCGCCCTGCGCAAGGTCATCGTCTGCGTCGACCAGAGCGGCTCCATGGCCAACTCGGTGGTCTACGCCAGCATCTTCGCCGCCGTGCTCGCCTCGATGCGCGCCCTGCAGACCAGCCTGGTGGTGTTCGACACCGCGGTGGTGGACCTCACGCCGCAGCTGGCCGACCCGGTCGACATCCTGTTCGGTGTGCGCCTCGGCGGCGGCACCGACATCGCCCAGGCCCTCGGCTACTGCCAGTCCCTGGTGCGCGCGCCGCAGGACACCATCATGGTCCTGATCAGCGACCTCATCGAAGGCGGCGTGCGCGACAACCTGCTCAAGCGCGCGGCGAGCCTCGTCTCATCCGGCGTGCAGCTGGTCGCGCTGCTCGCCCTGTCCGACGAGGGCGCCCCCGCCTACGACCGCGAAAACGCCCAGCTGCTCGCCGCGATGGGCGTGCCCGCCTTCGCCTGCACCCCGGACAAGTTCCCGGAGCTGATGGCCGCGGCGATCCAGCGGCAGAGCATGGTGACGTTCGCGGCGAAGATGCAGGAGTAGTTTGTAGGATGTGCTGAGCGCAGCGAAGCGCATCAATCGCGATCCCTCACGCTAAACGATGCGCTTCGCTGCGCTCAGCACATCCTACAAGCTAGTCATTATTACTTTCAGGTTTAGTGTCTATGGCAGCTGTTTGCTGCGCGGCACCAAGTACCTTTGCTGCTTCGTCTGCAGCGCGCGTAGGGTGCGCACTGCGCACGCGGCGCACTTCTGCCGTGGCGCCTCCACGTGCGCGTTGCGCACCCTGCATCGGCTGCCGAAGGCGCCCTCATGACCCGAATGCAGCAGATAGGATGTGCTGAACGCAGTGAAGCCCATCGTTCACTGCAAGTGATGCGCTCAGCAGACCCTACGGTGCTAGAATCCCGCCCCCTCTGCATGCAAGGAGAAGGACAATGAACCGCTACGATCACGAAAGCTTCTGCTTTCGAGCCCGCCAGTAAGCGCCGCAAGGGCTATCCGTCCGAAGCGCGCGTCAAGCGCGGTCACCGCGTCGTCCACGGCGACAAGGTGTTGATTCGAGAAGCTCGGCCGCAACGATCTCTGCCCCTGCGGTTCCGCCAGGAGCTTTTAAGAAGTGCTGCCTGAAACCCGGGCGGTATGACGGTGCTAAGCGAAACGATTATTTCCGCTAGGCGCTGCACCTTTAACTCTAGTAGTCGGAAGCGCGCAGCGCTTCCGACCCCGCAGTTTTTGACGTTCCCCCCGTTGGCGGCGCCGAGCACCGCAAGCTCGTGGCGATTGGGGCTCGCGCCTGTGTTGGCGCGAGGCGAGGCAGGATGCCGAAGCGTCCGCTGTCAGGCCAGGGACGGTCTGTCAGCGGATCCCGCCACGAGCGCGGAGCGCAGGGTACCCTTCATCGCGCTGTTGCTTTTGCGATGAAGGGCGCTGACGTCGGGGCGGCGTTTCTTTGGCTACTTTCTTGTCGCTGTTGACAAGAAAGTAGCTCGCCTGAAGGCGAAAACCCACGGCTTCATTACGGGAAGGCGGACGCGAGGCCTGACGCTTTCTGGAGGGATATGGCACCAGATTCTCCCCCGGATCAAGTCCGGGGTCAGGATGACAGCAACAAAAAAAGCAAAACTGGATCCCCGCTTGCGCGGGGATGACAAGCTTAGAGGGGACAAAGACCGCCTACGCCGCTTGCGCCCTCAACCTCTGCAAATGCCCATGCGCCCCCACCCGCGCGAACGCCTCCAGCGCCCGCGCGTAGTGCGCGGCGCGCTCGCCCGGGGTCTTCGCCCAGCGCGACTGCGCCAGCCACCACCAGGGCCGTGACACTTCCGCGCCGGTGCCGTCGATGAGCTCGCCCATGCGGGCGATGCCTTCGGCGACGCGCGCGGTCCACGGGCCCTGTTCCGGCAGTTCGAAGTAGGCGACCCAGCAGATCAATTCCCATACGCGCGAATGCGAGGACTGCGCGGCGGCGATGGCCTTGTTGGCGATGTCCCAGGCGCGGTCGTAGGCGCCGAGGCGCGAGTAAGCCTTGGACAGGGTCGCCAGGGTCTGGGCCTGGAACTGGTGGGCGTTGGCGCCCGGCGCCACCAGCGGCAGCGCCTGCTCCAGCACCTGCACCGCGGTGGCGGGATCGCCGGCCAGCGTGTGCGCCAGGCCCAGGCCGCGCAGGGCGATGGCGCGGAAATACGAGCTGCCCCAGCTCTCGGCGCGCAGCAGCGCCAGCTGGCCGTGCTGCAGCACGCCGGCGTAGTCGCCGGTGAAGCCGGCGAGGTCGATCCAGTTGGTGTGCATCCAGCTCGGGTCGCGGCCGTCGCGCTCGGCGTAGGCGAGTGCGGCGACGAGCTGGGCGCGCGCCTCGTCGAGCCGGCCGAGCCAGCCCAGCAGCAGGGCGTGGAAGGCGCGCGACATGAAGTTCTCCGGTCCCAGCGGCTCGGTCAGCCAGCCGTCGCCGCCGGCCTCGCTGACCAGGGTCACGCCCTCGCGCGGGTAGCCGGCGGTGCCGTGGACCACCAGGAACTGCAGGCGGAAGCGGTTGATCAGCTCGCGGGCGCCGCTGTCCACCGCCAGCTGGACCGCCTCGCCGCTCATGCGCACCGCCTCGCGCGCGTCGCCGCGGTGCAGCTGCTCGGCGCTGTAGGAGACCAGCAGCTCGGCCAGCGCCGCGGTGTCCCGGTTGGCCTCGGCCAGCGCCCGCGCCTGCTTGTAGGCGCACTCCACTTCCTGCGGCGGGATGTCGGTGAACTGCGCCATGCGCACCAGGCCGGCCAGGGTCTGCACCCGCAGGCGGTCGGAGGCGGCGCTGCGCGGGACCTGTTCCAGGCTCTTCTGCGCCAGCCGGAACTGCGCCAGCGAGGCGTTGGCGCCGTGCGCTGTGGACCAGCTCGCGGCGCGCAGGTTCCACTCCGCCGCGCGCTCGTATTCGCCGGCGCGGCGCCAGTGGTGGGCGATGGCGGCGGCCGCGTCGTCGGGCGGCGCGGTCGGCGGATGCTCCTCCTCCAGCAGCTCGGCCAGGCGCCGGTGCGCGTCGGCGCGGCGCGTCTCGAGCTGCGAGCGGTAGACCACGTCCTGGCTCAGCGGGTGGACGAAGGCGTAGACCCCGACGCTGTCCGCCTTGGGCTGCACGAAGCCGCGGCCGTGCAGCGTCCTCAGGCCGTCGGCGCATTGCGGCGCCGGCACCGCCGCCAGCCGCGCCAGCACCTGCTGCGGAAATTCCAGACCGATGATGGCGGCGGCCTGCAGCAGGTTCTTGTCGGCCTCGGGCAGGCGGTCCACGCGCGCCGCCACCAGGGCGTGCACCGTGTCCGGGATCGGCCACTGGCCGATCGGGCGCGCCAGCGTGTAGGCGCCGGATTCGCCCTGCAGGTGGCCGGCCTCGTGCAGCGCCTGCACCGCCTCCTCGATGTAGAACGGGTTGCCGCCGCCGCGCCGGCTCAGCTCGCGCGGCAGCTCGGCCACGCTCGGATGCGGGCCGAGCAGGTCGGCGGCCACCGCCTCGATCTGCGCCGGCGCCAGCGCGCCGATGCGGATCGCCTGGTGCGGCAGCGCCTGCAGCCAGTCCGCGGCATAGTCCGGGCGGTAGTTGAGCAGCAGCAGGGTCGAGGTGCCGGCCACCTGGGCGGCGAGCATCTCCAGGAAGGCTTCGCTGCCGGCGTCGGCGAAGTGCAGGTCCTCCACCAGCAGCACCTGCGGCCCGTCGGCGCGCGGCAGCAGCCGCGCCAGCAGTTCGAACAGCTGGCGGCGGTCGGCGGTGGCGCCGGCGCCCAGCGCCGTCGCGCCGTCGTCGCTCTCGCCGAGGAATTCCAGCAGGCGCGGCAGCAGCGCCACCGCCTGCGGCTCGAACAGCAGCAGCGCGCCGGCGGCGAGCCGCTTCAGCTCGGCCCGGTGGCCGTCCTCGGGCAGGCACAGGCGGCGCCGCACCAGGGTCTGCACCGGGTGGAACGGCATCGCCGCGGCGTAGGGCACGCCGGTGGCGCGGTGCACCGCCACGCCGCCGCGCTCGCAGTCGCGGGTGAACTCGTGGCAAAGGCGGCTCTTGCCGATGCCGGCCTCGGCCACCACCGCCACCACCTGGCCGCGCCCGGCGCGCGCCTCCTCCAGCGCCGCGCGCAGCCGCGCCTGCTCGGCCTCGCGGCCGACGAACTGCGCCGCGCCGCGCGCCAGGCCGCGCTCCAGCCGCGTCTTCAGCGCGCCCTCGCCCTCGACCTCGTAGACCCGCAGCGGCGCGTCCATCCCGGCCACGCTCATCTCGCCCAGGTCGCGCAGCTTGAAATAGCCCTCGGCCAGCGCGGCGGTGTTGCGCGTGGCGTAGATGCGCCCCGGCTCGCAGATCTGCTCCATGCGCGCCGCCAGGTTCACCGTCAGGCCCTGCGCGGTGTAGTCCATGCGCAGGTCGTCGCCGATGGCGCCGACGATGACCTCGCCGGTGTTGAGGCCGACGCGGATCGACAGGTTGAGGCCGGACTTGAGGCGCAGCTCGTCGGCGTAGCTGCGCACCTGGCGCTGCATCTCCAGCGCCGCGAAGCAGGCGCGCAGCGCATGGTCCTCGTGGGCGACGGGCGCGCCGAACAGCGCCATGATGCCGTCGCCGGTGTACTGGTTGACGGTGCCCTCGTAGCGGTGCACCGCGGCGCTGAGCAGCGTGAAGTAGCGGTCGAGGATCAGGTGCCAGGCCTCGGCCCCGGCCTGCTCGGCCAGCCGGGTCGAGCCCTTGATGTCGACGAACAGCACGGTGACGCGCTTGCGCTCGCCGATCAGCGCCGCGCGCGAGTTGAGCACCCGCTCCACCAGGTGGCGCGGCGTGTAGGAGCGCCGCGCGCCGTCCGCCGCCGCGGCCTCGCCGAGACGGGCGCCGCACTGGTTGCAGAACTTGGCGCCGTCCGGATTTTCGGCGCTGCAGCTGACACAGGCTGGCACGGGCTATCCCCTTCCTGTCATGCCCCCATCATGAACCAAAGGCTGGGGGCGGGTCAGCTACCTTGCAAGTCGTAACGGCCGGTGGTGATTCGTCAGTTGCCGGTGATCGGCACAAGGCCTTGACCGGGAACGGCCATCGGCGCCAGGGAAACCGGCCGCTAGGAATCGAGATACCGCACCCCGGTCAGCTCCTCCGACTTCTGCCACAGCCGCGCCGCCAGCGCCGGGTCCCGCGCCTGCTCGCTGCTGGCCGCCGGCGCCGGATGGCCGCGCAGCTCTTTCATGCCGCCGGGCCCGTAATAATCCCCGCCCTGCACCTGCGGCGCGGCGGCCGCGTAGAGCGAGGGCAGGGCGCCCATGGCGGCGGACTGCGCGATCAGGCCGTTGAAGAAGCGCATCAGCGCGGTGCCCTGGTCCGGGTTGGTGTTGGACCAGCCCGGGTGCGCCGCCGCCGCGATGATCGGCAGTCCGGCGCGGCGCAGGCGCCGGTCCAGCTCGAAGCTGAAGCTGAGCACGGCCAGCTTGCTCTGGCCGTAGGCGTCCATCTCCTTGTAGGGGCGCCGTTCGTAGTGCAGGTCGTCCAGGTCCAGGCCCTTGGTCAGCTTGTGCGCCATGCTGGAAGTGTTCACCACCCGCGCCGCGGGGGCGCGGCGCAGCGGCTCCAGCAGCAGCCCGGTGAGGGCGAAATGGCCGAGGTGATTGGTGCCGATATGAGTCTCGAAGCCGTCGCGGGTCTTGCCCTGGGGCACCATGATGGCGCTGCCGTTGTTGCACAGGATGTCCAGCTGCGGATGGCGCGCCGCCAGCTCCGCCGCGAAGCGGCGCACCGAGCCCAGGTCCGCCAGGTCCAGCGCCATCACCTCCAGCCGCGCCTGCGGCACGCGGGCGCGCAGCGCCCGCACCGCGGCGTCGGCCTTGTCCGGGGTGCGGCAGGCCAGCACCACCGTGGCCCCCGCCGCCGCCAGCCCGGCCACGATCTCGCGGCCCAGCCCGCGGTTGGCGCCGGTCACCACGGCAACGCGGCCGTCCAGCCCCGGCATCTCGGCCAAGGTCCATTTCTGCGCCATGCGGTCTCTCCCTTCGACGCCGGAGCGGGCCCGGCCGGCGGCAGCATTCCAGCATTCGGCGGCGGCGGCCTCACGCGTTCGGAGCAGAGCGGAACCGTCATACGGAACGGCGGTCCATGCCGTAGCCGTTGCCCTGCCGGTCCGCAAGGCCTAGCATCGGCTCCCGCACCCTGGAGCGGCATCATGTCCCTGCGTCGCCTGATTCCTGCCATCCCCTTGCTGCTCGTCGCATGCGGCGCCGGCGCCCAGCAGGCGTCGATCAGCAGCGGCAGCACCTCGGCGGCAACGGTCAACCCCTACGTCCAGAAGCGCTCCCAGGCGTATACCTCGTTCGACAATCCCTACGCGCCGGGTGGAATTTACGACCCCTATCGCCAGCAGCGGCCGGGGGCTTCCGGCCCGGACGCCGCAACCCACAAGAAGCTCCCGATGAACACGGTCAAGGCATCCGGTCTTGGCGGCATTTCGGCGTCGAGCCGTTCCTGCGGGAACGGCCTCAACGGCGGGAGCGGCTTCGGCGCTTCCACCAGCTCCAGTGCCTTGTCGCGGTCCACCGGCCGTGGTGCGGCCGGCTCGCGCTCGTCGCTCGGCGGCACGCCGCGGCTTGGCTCCGCCGGCAGCGGCTGCAACGGCGCCGGCCTGGCCGGGATCAACCGCAGCAGCATGGGAAATGGCGCAAGTGAAATAGACCTGGGCCAGACCGGAGCCAAGCAGCACCATTGAGGCGATCGCTGCCCGCTGCCCCGCGAGGCTCCTCCGCCGGCCGGCCGCCGCCGGATGCAGGCGGGGCGGGCCGCAGATACCGAGATCAAAAGCCGCCGCATGTCCCCGGAAAACTTCACCGAATATCTGCACCGCAACATTCCGCTGACCGCGGCGATGCAGCTGCGCGTCACCGGCGGTGGCGCGGGCCGCATCGAGTTGCTCGCGCCGCTGCCGCCCAACCGCAACCATCGCGACACCGCCTTTGGCGGCAGCCTGGCCACCCTGGGCATCGTCAGCGGCTGGGCGCTGCTGCAGCAGGAGTTGCGCCGCCACGGGCTGGATGCGCGCATCGTCATCCAGCGCAGCGAATGCGAGTACGTCGAACCGGTGGAAGCGGACTTCACCGCGCGCTGCAGCCTGCCGGCAGAGGAGTGGAAGCGTTTCCTGGCGACCTTGCGCAAGCGGGGCCGCGCCCGCATCACCCTGTACAGCAGTCTGAGCAGCGCCGGCCGCGAGGCCGTGCGCCATAGCGGCACCTTCGTCGCCCTGAATGGAAATCCGACATGAGCTACAAGTTCTGCCCGCGCTGCGCCACGCCGCTGCAGACCGGCGCCGTCGACATGGGTCCGGACCGCCTGCGCTGCCCGTCCTGCGAGTTCGTGCACTGGGACAACCCGGTGCCGGTGGTCGCGGCCATCGTCGAGCACGAGGGGCAGATCATCCTGGCGCGCAACCGCGCCTGGCCGCCGAAGATGTTCGCGCTGATCACCGGCTTCCTGGAGAAGGATGACCCCGATCCGGCTTCCGGCGTATTGCGCGAGGTGGAGGAGGAGCTGGGGCTGAAGGCGGCGCGGGTGAGCGAGTTCGTCGGCCATTACCCGTTCCCGCGCATGAACCAGCTGATCATCGCCTACCACGTCGTCGCCGAGGGGCAGATCGTGCTCGGCGAGGAGCTGGTCGAGTACCGCCGCGTCGCCCCGGACCAGCTGCGGCCGTGGCCCGCCGCCACGGGCCTGGCGCTGCGCGACTGGATGCTGCGCCGCGGCCTGACGCCGCTGCCGTTCGAGTTCGAGGCGCTGCAGGCGATCCGCGACTTCCGCCGCATCGACGCGCGTCTCGCCACCGCCGGCCAGCCCACCGCCGAGCAATTTCGCGCCGTGCGCGCCGCCGGCTTCCAGACCGTGATCAACCTGCTGCCGGAGGATGCGCCGGCGGCGCTGGCCGGCGAGCGCCAGCTGGTCGAGGCCGAAGGCTTGCGCTACCACCAGCTGCCGGTGGCCTGGGAAGCGCCATCGGCCGAGATCTTCGCGCTGTTCTGCGCGCTGATGGAAGACGAAGGCGAGCGGCGCGTGTTCGTGCACTGCGCCGCCAACAAGCGCGTCTCCGCCTTCGTCTTCCTTTACCGCGTGCTGCGCCAGGGCGTGCCGCGCGAGACCGCGGAGCGCGACCTGCTCGCGGTGTGGCAGCCGGACGCGGTGTGGAGCCGCTTCATCGAGGACCGGCTGCAGGACGGCGCAGCCTCACGGCAGCACGATTAGCGCGCCCAGGCCGCGCCCGTCGAGGCCGTCGCCCAGCATCAGCGCGCCGCCGTGGGCGCGCACGATTTCCTGCACGATGGCCAGGCCCAGGCCGCTGCCTTCGCGGCCGCTGCGGTCGACGCGGAAGAAGCGCTTCAGCACCTGCTCGCGCAGCTCCGGCGGGATGCCGGGCCCGTCGTCGGCGACGCGCACCGAGGGCCGCGGTTGCGCGCCCACCTCGATCGAGATGCGGCCGCCGCCGGGGTGGTACTTGATGGCGTTGTCGAGCAGGTTGTTCAGCGCCTCGGACAGCAGCACCGGGTTGCCGCTGACCGTCACCGCCTCGCCCGCCACGACCAGGCTGATGTCGATGTTCCGCTGCAGCGCGCGCGGCACCCATTCGGCGCCGACGGTCCGCGCCAGCGCCGCCAGGTCGAGACGCTCGAACGGCGTGGTGGCGATCGCGTCGGGCTCGGCGCGGGCCAGCAGCAGCAGCTGGTTGGACAGGCGGCTGACGCGGTCCACCGCGCGCGCGCATTCGCGCAGCACCGGGATCACGCCCTCCTCCAGGCCGGGGTGGCCGGCACCCTCCGCGTCCTGCAGCGCCTGTTCCATGTTCAGCTTGAGCGAAGTCAGCGGCGTGCGCAGCTGGTGCGCCGAATCGGCGACGAAGCGGCGCTGCGCCGCCTGCGCGCTGTCCAGCCGCGCCAGCAGATCGTTCAGAGCCAGGGTCAGCGGCTGCACCTCCAGCGGCACGTCGTCGCCGGACAGCGGCTGCAGCCGGCGGTGGTCCTGCGCCTGCAGCCGCTCCGCCAGGCTGCCCAGCGGCGCCAGGCCGCGGCGGATGCCGAACCACAGCATCAGCGCCGCCGCGCCGATCAGCACCACCTGCGGCAGCAGCACGCTGGCCAGCACCTCGCGCGCCAGCTTGCGCCGCTTGTTCTTGGTCTCGGCCACCTGCACCGTCACGGTCTCGCCGAACTGGTCCTGCGGCAGCTGCAGCGAGGCCACGCGCACCGCCTCGCCGTCGATGAAGCTGTCGAACAGCGTGGCGCCCTGGTAGTCGCCGAGCTTGCGGCTGTCCTGAGGCGCTTCGGGGAAATCGCGGCGCCCGGCGATGAAGCCGCTGCGCGTGCCGACGACGCGGTAATAGGTGGTGTCGGCCACGTCCCACACGAACAGGCGCAGGGCCGACTGCGGCAGGTCGAGCGTCACCCCCCGGTCGGTGCGCTCCACCACCAGGGTCAGCGACTTGACCGAGTCGAACAGCCAGCCGTCGTAAACGGTGTTGGCATAGTGCACGGCGAAGGCATAGCAGGCCAGGCCGCCGATGCCGAACAGCACCACCAGCGGCGCCAGCAGCAGCCGCAGGAAGCGCCGGCGCAGGCTTTCGCGGCTGGCCAGCGCTCAGGCCTTCGGATGCTGCAGCAGGTAGCCGAAGCCGCGCACGGTGCGCAGCTCCACCTCGGTGCCCTCCAGCTTCTTGCGCAGCCGGTGCACGTACAGCTCGATGGCGCCGTCGGTCAGCGCCTCGTCCCAGTCGCACAGGTGCTCCTGCAGCTGCGCCTTGCTCACCACCCGGCCGCGCCGAAGCAGCAGCAGCTCCAGCACGCCCAGCTCGCGCGGCGACAGCTCCAGCGCCACGTCGCCGGCGTAGGCGCGGCGCTCGGCCAGGTCGAAGCGCAGGCCGCCGACGCCGATGTCGCCGCCGGTGCGGGCGATGGCGCGGCGCGCCACCGCGCGGATGCGGGCTTGCAGCTCCACCAGCTCGAACGGCTTGACCATGTAGTCGTCGGCGCCGAGGTCGAGCATGCGCACCCGGTCGTTCATCTCGTCGCGCGCCGTCAGCACCAGCACCGGCGTGTGGTTGTCCTGCGCCCGCATGCTGCGCAGCAGGGCGCCGCCGTCGCGGTCGGGCAGGCCCAGGTCGAGGATCACCATCGCATAGTCCACCGCGCGCAGGGCCTGCTCGGCGTCGCGCGCCGTGCCGTACACGTCGACCACGTCGCCGGCGCGGCGCAGGGCGCGCCCCAGGCTTTCCGCGATCTGCACATCGTCTTCAACCAGTAACAGGCGCATGGGTGCTCCGGCATCCGGGGCTTAAGCTTACCGCGCCCCGTCACGGCGTTGCGTAAGCTGCGAGAAAGGCGGCCCAGCGGGTATCCTTGCCTTACCAGAAAAGCCGTCGGGAAGCCTCCGCCCGTGCCGCACCACCCGCTATCCACGCCCGCGCGCGCTGCCGTGCTGGCGCTGTCCAGCCTGCTCTGCCTCAGCCTGGCGCTGTGGCTGGTGTTTCCGCGCCAGATGGCGACGCAGCAGCTGGCCCACGGCTATACCAGCCCGGTGACGATGCCCTGGGTCTTCGGCGAGGTCAGCAACGGCAACCGGCTCATCGTGCAGCTGCCGCTGCACTGGTTCAGCCCGCGCCGCTGGAACATCATTCCCGACGACCGCCTCACTGCGCTCAGCGTCAACGGCCATGCGGTGCCGCTGGACGGCGTGCGTCCCGGCGGGCTCAGCGACTGGCGCCGCGGCTTCGACATTGACCTGTCGCCGTGGCTGCACAGCGGCGACAACCAGCTTGAATTCACCGTCGACAACTATTTCCTCGACGGCGGCATCCTGTTGCGGCCGCTTCCCGGCTGGCTGACGCCGCTGCTGGCGGCGAGCCTGCTGCCCTGGCTGCTGGCGCTGGCGTTCCTGTTCCGGCTGCGCCGCGCGCAGACCCTGATACTCGGCGGCGCCTTGCTGGTGCTGGCCTGTTACTGGGGCGAAACCAGCTGGATGACGCGCAACTACGATGTATTGCGCTACGACGGCAGCGGCCACCTCGGCTACGTCGGCTACGTCGCACACCACCTGAAGCTGCCGCCGCTCAATCAAGGCTGGGAATACTTCCAGCCGCCGCTGTACTATGTCATCGGCGCGGCGCTGTGGCGCTGGGTCGAATGGCTGGGCTTGCCGCCGGCCGAGGCGCTGCAAGGCCTGGCCCTGGCGTTCTGGCTGACCTTCCTCGCCGCCTCGGCCGCCACCTTGCGCATCGGCCTGCGCCGTTCGCCGGGGGCGCTGCTGCTCGCCACCGCGGCGCTGGCGCTGTGGCCTTCCGGCATCATCCACGGCCTGCGCCTGGGCAACGATCCGCCGTTCTACGCCGCCGCCGCGGTCGCCACCTGGTTCATGCTGCGCTGGTGGCGCGGTGGACGGCGGCGCCATCTTTACGGCATGGCCATCGCCGTCGCCCTGGCCCTGCTGTGCAAGAGCAGCGCCAGCGCGGTGTTCGCCGCCGCGGCGCTGCTGGTCGGCCTGCGCCTGCTGCGCCACGGCCGCTGGAGGCGCCCGCGTCCCTGGATGGATGCGGCGGGCGCCGGGGCGGTGATGGCGGCCGGCGCGGCGCTGAGCCTGGCGCGCGGCGTGTGGTACTGGTGGCACGGCCAGGCCGCGAGCTGGCTGATCGCCAGCATCGGCACGCTCGATGACAGCCTGCGCGTGCCGCGGGGCCTGCGCTACCTCATCCCGCTCGACATCCCGGTATTCCTCACCAGCCCCTGGGTCGACAGCCGCGACGACGCCACCGGCCGCACCAATTTCTGGAACTTCCTGCTGCGCTCCTCGCTCAGCGGCGAATTCCAGTTCGACGGCCAGCTCCAGCGCATCATCGCCTGGGGCTGGGGCGGGCTGCTGCTGGGCCTGCTGTTCCTGCTGCTGGCGCGGCTGCGCGGCCTGCGCTGGGCGCCGGCGCCGCTGTGGCGTGAAGTGCCGTGGATCGTGCTGAGCCTGCTGTGGCTGGCCAGCATCCTCAGCGTGCGCATCATCTACCCGTTCTCCTGCCAGGCCGACTTCCGCTTCATCGTGCCGCTGCTGGTGCCCTTCATCATCGCCTGCGTGCGCAACGGCGCCGCTGCGCGCGCCATGCTGGCATTGCTCGCCGCCGGCTCCGCCGTGTTCTTCGTGTCATTGCCATGAGCTGAAGCGGCGACCCGGGCCGGGCTTGTATTAAGCTAGCTGCCCTTGCACCAAAGCGCACAAAAAACGCGGAGGCCTCATGAGCAAGCAGGAGCCAGGACCGGCGACGACGGGTGATATCGACCCGCAGGAAACACAGGAGTGGCTGGAGGCGCTGGCCGCGGTGCTGGACAAGGCGGGCCCCGAGCGGGCCCATTTCCTGCTCGAGGCCCTGCAGGAGAAGGCGCGCCTGTCCGGCGCCTATATCCCGTTCTCGCCCAACACCGCCTATATCAACACCATTCCGCCGCACCTGGAGGAGCGTTCGCCGGGGAACCACGCGCTGGAGTGGAAAATCCGCTCCATCATCCGCTGGAACGCGATGGCTTTGGTGGTCAACGCTAACCATGAGCATTCCGGCATCGGCGGCCATATCGCCACCTTCGCCTCCGCCGCCACCCTCTACGACGTCGGCTTCAACCACTTCTGGAAGGGGCCGGAGCATCCGCAGGGGCAGGACCTGATCTACGTGCAGGGGCACTGCACGCCGGGAATCTACGCCCGTGCCTACCTGGAAGGCCGCATCAGCGCCGAGCAGATGCACAATTTCCGCACCGAGACCGAGCGCGGCAAGGGCCTGTCGTCCTACCCGCACAGCTGGCTGATGCCGGATTTCTGGTCCTTCGCCAACGTCTCGATGGGCCTGGGGCCGATCATGGCGATCTACCAGGCGCGGCTGATGAAGTACCTCCACAACCGCGGCCTCGCCAACACCGAGGGGCGCAAGGTCTGGTGCTTCTGCGGCGACGGCGAGATGGACGAGCCGGAGAGCCTGGGCGCCATCGACATCGCGGCGCGCGAGAAGCTCGACAACCTGGTGTTCGTGGTCAACTGCAACCTGCAGCGCCTCGACGGGCCGGTGCGCGGCAACGGCAAGATCGTGCAGGAACTGGAAGGCGTGTTCCGCGGCGGCGGCTGGAACGTCATCAAGGTGCTGTGGGGCTCGCTGTGGGACCCGCTGCTGGCGCAGGACAAGACCGGCCTGCTGATCAAGGCCTTCAACGAGACCGTCGACGGCGAGTACCAGGCCTACAAGGCCAAGGGCGGCCGCTTCGTGCGCGAGCACTTCTTTACCAAGTACCCGGAGCTGGAGAAGCTGGTCTCGACCATGACCGACGAGGACATCGGCCGCCTCAACCGCGGCGGCCACGACCCGCACAAGGTCTATGCCGCCTACGCCGCCGCGAGCAAGCACAGCGGCTCCCCGACGGTGATCCTGGCCAAGACCGTCAAGGGCTATGGCATGGGCGAGGCCGGCGAAGGCCAGAACGTCACGCACCAGCAGAAGAAGATGGGCGAGAAGGCCCTGCGCGAGTTCCGCGACCGCTTCCAGGTGCCGGTGCCGGACGAGGACCTGATCAAGGCGCCGTTCTACAAGCCGGACGAGAATTCGGAGGAGATCAAGTACCTCAAGGCGCGCCGCGAAGCCCTCGGCGGCTATTTGCCGCATCGCCGCGCCAGGGGCGAGGTGCTGGAGATCCCGCCGCTGTCCATCTTCGAGCGCATGCTCGCCGCCACCGGCGAGCGCGAGATCAGCACGACTATGGCCTTCGTGCAGATCCTGCAGGCCCTGATCCGCGACAAGAAGGTCGGCCCGCGCGTGGTGCCGATCATCCCCGACGAGGCGCGCACCTTCGGCATGGAAGGCATGTTCCGCCAGCTCGGCATCTACTCGGTGGTCGGCCAGAAGTACAAGCCCGAGGACGCCGACCAGCTGGCCTTCTACAAG
>DASRFD010000011.1:0-23512 GCA_035651715.1 Nevskia sp. | reverse complement strand
TTGTCGTCGGCGCCGGCCTGCTTTCCTCGCCCCGCGAGTTTCGCGCTGCAATCGACGAATCCGCCGAGCTGGTGCCGTACTCCCTCGACGTCATCCACCACGACATCGAGTTCTCGGATTTGCAGCACCGCTACTTTCTTTCCCGGGATTTCGACCACATGGAGGAAGTGCTCGCGCTTTACGAATCCGGGATGCGCCATAGCGGCGGCGGCGTGCGGGCGAGCGTGGCGGGCGACCCCGGCAGATCCGAACTGAGGATGCCACATCATGCTTAACCGAGTGCTCGAACCCGAGGTCATGGACACGGAAGAAGATGCCCGCGAATACGCGGGCATCGACAACACCTCGGTGAACGAGAAGTTCGTCGCCGCGGCGCTTGGCAATGCGCCTGCATCAGGGAGGCTTTTGGATGTTGGCGCAGGCCCCGGGGACATCGCCGTCGCCTTCGCCCGCCACCGTCCTGAGCTTGAGATCGTCGCCATCGACCTCGGCGAGCACATGTTGCGGATGGCGCAGCGCACGGTCGTGCGCTCCGGGCTGTCGCACCGCGTGACCATTATGCGCGCGGACGCCAAGGCGACCGGGTTCGAGGGGGCCTCGTTCGACTGCGTCGTCTCCAACAGCGTCGTCCATCACATCCCGGACCCCGCCGCATTCTTCGCGGAGATGCTCCGTGTCGCCCGCCCCGGGGCAGGCTTCTTCGTGAAGGATCTCCACCGTCCGGCAAGCACCGCGGAGCTTACGCACCTGGTGGAAACGTACGCATCGGACTGCTCGCCGTATCAGCGCCGACTGTTCGCCCAGTCGCTCCATGCCGCGCTCACCGCGGAAGAGGTATCCAGCATGTGCCGGCGGCTCGGCCTGGAGGACATCGTCGTGCGCCGCTGCTCGGATCGGCACTGGAGCCTTGAGCGGCGTGCGCAGGCGCCGCGGCGCGTGCAGCCCGACTGAGGAGAGCCCGTCTTGCGACCTGGAATCGAAGAGTGTGTCTGGCGCTGGTCTACATGCCGGCCAGGTGCCATTGCCCTCAGTGACCGCGCTGTCCGGATTTCGTATGCGGAACTGGCGCGGCGCGCGGACGTTGTCGCCGCGCGGCTGCAGCGCGCCGGCGTCGGACCGGAAGTGCTGGTGGCGCTTTCTGCAGATCGCGGCGTCGATCTCGTCGTGGGCGTGCTGGGCATCCTGCGCGCCGGCGGCGCGTATGTACCGATCGATCCTTCCTACCCGGCCGCGCGGCGAGACTTCCTGATGCGCGATGCCGCCTGTGAGGTGGTGGTGACGCAGTCCCGGCACCGCGAGGCGTTCGCCGCCCATGGGGGTTCGCTGCTGGTGCTGGACGACCCAGCTGCTGATCGCATCATCGAGCGGGCGCCCCCGCACGACGATCCCTCCGACCGTCTCGCTTACATCATCTATACCTCCGGCTCGACCGGAAAGCCCAAGGGCGTGCAGATCACCCAAGGCAATGTCCAGCGCTTGATGACACAGGTGCAGCCCTGGTACGGCTTCAACACCGAAGATGTGTGGTCGATGTTCCACTCTATTTCCTTCGATGTCTCCGTCTTCGAGATGTGGGGTGCATTCTGCAATGGCGGCCGCCTGGTGATCGTGCCGCACGAGGTGACGCGCGACGCCATCGCTTTCCGCGCTTTGGTGCGGGACGAAGGCGTGACCGTGCTGAGTCAGACGCCGTCGGCGTTTCGCATGTTCCTGCGCGCGGATGCGCTGCTGCAACCGCCGGCCGCGGACGCCCTTCGGTACGTGATCTTCGCCGGCGAGGCGCTGGATTTGCGCGTGCTCAAGCCCTGGTTCGATCGCCACGGCGATGCGCGGCCGCGCATGGTCAACATGTACGGAACCACTGAAACCACGGTGCATGCTAGCTATCGTATTGTTACACGCCGCGACGCCGACGAGCCACGCAGCCTGATTGGCGTCCCCATTCCGGACTTGAGCCTGCACGTGCTGGATGCGGCTGGCGCGCCGGTTGCAGACGGACAGGAAGGGGAAATCTGGATTGGAGGTGCGGGTGTCGCGCGCGGCTATTTCCGGCGCCCGGACCTCAATGCCGAACGTTTCGTCCAACGCCACGGGACGGTAGCGGGGCGAATGTATCGTACCGGCGACCTGGCCCGCCGCTGTGCCGACGGTGAGCTCGAATACGTTGGCCGTATCGACCATCAGGTCAAAGTGCGCGGCTTCCGCATTGAGTTGGGTGAAATCGAGACCGTCCTGCGCGGCCTTCCGGGTGTGTCCGACGCGGTGGTGCTGCTGCGCCGCGATGTGCCAGGAGAGCCGTGCTTAGTCGGATACCTGGTGCGGTCGCCAGGACAGAGCCTGCAACTGGAATCGGCGTGGGAGCGATTGCGCCGCGAGCTGCCGGAATACATGTGCCCGGCGGCGTTGCTGCCGCTGGACGCCCTGCCACTGACCGACCACGGCAAACTCGATCGCGCCGCGCTACCGCCGCCACCAGGCGCGGCGAAGGCGCCAGCTGCCGCCGGTCTGGCCGGGACCGCCGGCCTGGTCGCGGCGCTTTTTGGCGAAGTTCTCGGCCTGACGGCAGTGGATGGCGAGGCCGACTTCTTCGCGCTCGGCGGCACCTCCCTGCAGGCGATGGAGCTGGCCTTGCGCATCGCCGAGGAATGCGGTGTGGTATTGCCGCCGGGCGCGGTGTTTCGCGCTGCGACAGTGCCAGCCCTGGTTGCTGAAGTGGACAAGGCACGCTCTGTGGCGCCGAGAACCTTGTCCGACGAACCGGCACCCCAAGGCTGGTTCCCCCTGTCCCCATCGCAGCAACAGTTCTGGATCGTGCAGCAATTGCATCCTGGGTCGACGGCCTTCCATTGCCCGGCCGCTTTCCGCCTGCGCGGCGAACTCGATCGCGGGCGTCTGGCGGCCGTGTTGGAGCGTGCCTGCCGTCGCCATACCGCACTCCGCACCGTATTTGGCTCGGTCGAAGGCCGCCCGGCGCAACGCATCGAGGAGGAGCCGACTTTCCATCTTCAGCTGCGGGAAGGCGAAGGATGGGACGCGGCCGCGGCAGCCGACGCCGTTGCGCGTGAACCGCTGGATCTTTCCCGCTCGGCTGGGGCGGCGGTGATCATCCGGCTGGCCGCACAGGATCACTTGTTCGTGATCGTCTTGCACCACGTAGTGACTGACGGGTGGTCACTGCGGGAGCTTCTCGAGGAAATGGCCGCCGATTATGCCGGGTGCGCGCGTCCGACCGCTTCCGCGCAGTTTTACCAATTCGAAGCCGAGCAGCGACGGCGGCTGGATGCAGGCGAACTGGGCGGCAGCGAAGCATACTGGACCGGGAATCTGGCCGACGTGCCGGCCACCACGGAAATCCCTACGGAATTTGTTCGCCCGGCGGCGCCGACATTCCGCGCGGAGCGCCTGGAGTTCGACATTCCTACCCAGCTCGCTTCTGGCATCCAGGCTTTTGCGCAGCGTGAGCGCTGCACCATGAACAGTGTGATTCTTGGGGCGCTGGCCGCTCTGGTGCATCGCTACAGCGGACAACGCGATCTGGTGCTCGGCGTGCCATATGCCGGACGTGACTTGCCGGGCAGCGCGCAGACGCAGGGGCTGTTCATGAACTTACTGCCGCTGCGCCTGCGGCTGCCGGTCGGCACCGGTTTCCGCGACTTGACACGGCAAAGCCATTCGTGTAGCCAGGCCGCGTACGCGCATAACGCTTGGCCATTCGCACGTCTGGTGCAGGCTTTATCCCTGCAGCGTGAAATGAACCGGCAGCCGCTGGTGCAACTCGCATTTGCGCCACAGACCTCGGTCCGGCTGGAACTGCCGGGTCTTCAGTCTGAGGCGCTGTATGCCCACCCGGGCGAGTCTTATTACGACCTGTGCCTGTGCCTGTGGCAGCGCGACGACGGCCTGCACGCGCTGTTTGTGTATTCCGCCGAGTTATTTTCGGCACCGGCGATGCACCAGCTGCGGGATCATCTATTGCGCCTGCTGGAGGCCGCCGTGGCAGACCCGGACCGCCCACTGGAGCAGTTGGACTATCTCGGCAGCGAAGAGCGCCAACGACTGCTTTTCGATTGGTCGGGTGCCCCACGCATGCCGGCGCCGTCAGCGTTGCCCGACTTCCTGGAGGTATTCGAAGGGGTGGTGAAGGCGCAGCCTCATGCGCCGGCCATCCGTCGCGGCGAAGAAACGCTCAGCTACGCGGAACTGGACGCCTGGTCAAACCGCATCGCTCACGGCTTACGGGACCGGGATATCGGAAATGATTCCATTGTCGCCATCGCCAGCGAGCGCTCGCCGGAGGCGTTCGCAGCGATTCTCGGGGTGTGGAAGGCCGGCGCGGCATATTTACCGCTGGATCCGTCCTATCCCGCCGAGCGTTTGCGCTGGATGCTGGCCGATAGCAAGGCCAGGGTGCTGTTGGCCACGGAGCAGGCGCTGCCGGCGCTGGGAACCGTGGATATCGACTTCCTGGCTCTGGATCGGGCGACGCGTTTTCCTGAAACCGGGCTGCTTCAGTCCGCTACCGGCGCCGCACTCGCCTATCTGATCTATACCTCTGGCTCGACCGGCCAGCCCAAGGGCGTGATGATCGAGCGAAGCGGATTGGCCTTCCTTACGGCCGCGCTGCTGGAACTGTACCCGTTGCCCGCCGGGGCTCGCGTACTCAGCTACGCGCCGCTCTCCTTCGACGCCAGTGTCGCGGATCTGGCGGGCTGTTTCTCACAAGGGGCGGAAATGGTGATTCCGCCTCAAGGTCAACTGCTGGCCGGGATCGAGCTGGCCGAGTTCCTGGAGCGCGAACGGATCGCCCAGGTGTTGTTGCCGACGTCCGTGCTGGCCCAATTGCCGCCTCGACCGCTGCCTGAGCTGCAGCGCCTTGTGTCGGGCGGCGAGCGCTGCCCCGCAACCCTGGTGGAACGTTGGAGCGCGGGGCGGGAATTTATCAATGCGTACGGTCCCACGGAGGCCAGCGTCGGTGCGTGCATACATCGCTGCGTGCCGGGAGAGGGCGATCCGCCAATCGGGCGCGCTGTGCCGGGCGCACTGCTGTACGTTCTCGATGAGAACGGGAATCTGGTACCGCCACTGGTGCCTGGCGAACTGTATATCGGCGGGCGCGGTTTGGCACGCGGCTATCTCGGGCGTGAACGGCTCACGGCCGAGCGATTTGTGGATGGGGTGGCCGTGGCCCCGGGAAGGCTGTACCGCAGCGGAGATCGGGTGCGCTGGCGCAGGGACGGTGTCCTGGAGTTCATTGACCGCTTCGATCAGCAGCGTAAGCTGCGCGGCTTTCGCATTGAATTGGGCGAAATTGAGGCAGCTTTGCGGGGGGACCCCGATGTGCAGGCCGCGGCCGCGACCATCAAGGGCGAGGGAGCCTCGGCACGGTTGCTGGCTTACGTCGTTCCCGCCGCGGGGCGGAATCCTTGCCCTGCGGACATTCTTGAACGCCTGCGGGCGCGCCTGCCCGCCCAGTTGATCCCGGCCGAACTGGTCCTACTGCCGAACCTGCCGTTGACGCCAAATGGCAAACTCGATGTCGCGCGTTTGCCCGGAGCCGACGCCACGTCAGCCGCCGGGCGTGCCGGGAAGGACAATGCCGTTACTGAAGCGTGGCGTGGCGTACTGGGTCGTGAGGTGTCGCCCCAGGTGAATTTCTTCGATGCCGGCGGCACCTCGCTGCTGCTGGTCGAACTGCAATCGCGCCTGGAAGTGGTCTTCGGTCGGCGCATCGCCCTGGCGGAGCTGTTCGCGCACCCGAGTATCGCAGCGATGCGCACGTTGCTCGGCGCGCAGGCCATGCCGGTGCAACAAGCAGCCACGCCGCGCCCCGCTATCCGTGGCGGCTTCGGTGAGGGCATCGCCATCGTCGGCATGGCAGCGCGCTTTCCCGGCGCACCCGACTTGGACGCTTACTGGCGCAACCTGTGTGAGGGCGTGGAGAGCATTTCCCGCTTCCATCCTGCCGAACTGGCCGCCGCGGGCGTGCCCGATACGCTGGCGCGGGATCCGGCCTACGTGCCGGCACGCGGCGTCATCGAGGGCGATGATACCTTCGACGCCGCGCTGTTCGGCATGGCTGCGCACGAGGCCGAGCGGGTCGATCCGCAGCAGCGCGTCTGGCTGGAATGCGCGTTAGCCGCACTGGAGGATGCAGGCTGCGATCCGCGCCGCCACCCCGGGGCCGTGGGCATCTACGCGGGAGTCGGTGCGCAGGAGTATCTCCTGCGCCTGGCAGCCGCCGGAGCGCTGGCGGAAGGCCTCGACTACCAGCTCGGCATCGGCAACGACAAGGATTTCGTCGCCACGCGCAGCGCCTACAAGCTCGGTCTGCGCGGACCCGCGTTGACCGTGCAGAGCGCCTGCTCGACATCGCTGGTGGCAGTGGCCACGGCCTGCCGCGCGCTACTCGCCGGAGAGTGCGACGTGGCGGTGGCCGGGGCTGCTTCGCTCAGCGTGCCTTCGCGCGTGGGCTACCTGTACCGCGAAGGCATGATCCTGTCGCCGGACGGCCATTGCCGCCCCTTCGATCGCGCCGCGCGCGGCACGGTGCCGGCGGATGGCGCCGGCGCGGTGGTGCTGAAGAGACTGGCCGACGCGCAGGCCGATGGCGACGATATCTATGCTGTCGTTGTCGGCGCGGCTGTTAACAACGACGGTGACGACAAGGTCGGCTACACAGCGCCGGGAGCGGCCGGGCAGCGCGCGGTGATCCGTGCCGCGCTCGCTGCTGCCGGCCTGTCGGCATTCGAAGTCGGGTATGTCGAAGCGCATGGCACCGGCACGGCGCTGGGCGATCCGATCGAGTTCGCCGCTCTGCGCCAGGTATTTGAGGAGGCCGGCGCCGCGCCTGGCAGCTGCGCCCTGGGCGCGGTCAAGGGCAACATCGGCCACACCAACGCGGCCGCTGGCGTTGCCGGCCTGATCAAGGCCGCGCTGGCCATACGTCACCGGCGTATTCCCGGCACCTTGCACTTTACCTTCCCCAATCCGGAGCTGAACCTGGAGAGCAGCCCGTTCTTCGTCACCGCCGCGACGCGGGATTGGCACGCCGCGGCGCCGCGCGCGGCGGCAGTCAGTTCCTTCGGCATCGGCGGCACCAACGCGCACGTGGTGCTGCGCGAGGCTTCGCGGGCGCGGCAGGACACCGGCGTCGGCATACCCTGCCTGCTGCCGCTGTCGGCAGCCACGCCGACGGCGCTGGCGCAGCAGGCAGCCGCACTCGGCTGTCATCTCGATCTGATGCCGCAGCCGCTGCCGGCAGTCGCGCGTACTTTGCAATCCGGCCGCAGCGAGCGGGCGGTTCGCGCCGCGGTGGTGGCCACAGATGCGGTTCAGGCCGCGCATCGGCTCAGTGAGGTGGCCCGCTCCGGCCAGGCGCGCGTCGTCTCGGGCCAGATCAAGAGCGCGTTTGTCTTCCCGGGCCAGGGCGCGCAGTCCTCCGCCATGGGACTGCAGCTGGCGCGTGCCGAGCCGCAGGTGCTGGAGGAGCTACAGCGCGTCGATGTCGTGCTACAAGCCGAGGCCGGCCTGTCGTTGCTCCAGACGCTGGAATCCGGCGCGGCGCTTGACCAGACCGCTCTGGCACAGCCGCTGCTGTTCGGCCTGGAGTATGCGCTGGCCAGCGTACTGGTTCGCTGGGGGCTGGCTCCGGCCGCCATGCTGGGCCACAGCCTCGGCGAGTATGTCGCCGCCTGCCTGGCCGGGGTGATGTCCTTGCCCCAAGCGGTACACCTGGTGGCGGAGCGCGGACGGCTGATGCAGGATACAGCGCCGGGCGTGATGTTGAGCGTGCCCCTCCCGGAAGGCCAGTTGCTGCCGCTACTGGGTGATCTCGACCTCGCCGCGGTCAACGGTGCGGCGCTGTGCGTGGCCAGCGGCGACGAGGCGGATGTCGCGCGGCTCGAACGTGCGTTGGCTGAGCGTGGCCTGGAGGGGCGCCGCCTGCGCACCACCCGGGCCTTCCATTCGCGGGCGCTGGAGCCGATGCTGCCGGCGTTCCGACGCGCCTTGGGCAAGGTGCGATGGGCGGTGCCGGCGACGCCATACCTCTCCTGTCTCAGTGGCGATTGGATTCAGGCGGGCGAGGCAACCGATCCGGAATACTGGCTGCGCCAGCTGCGCCGGCCGGTGCGCTTCCATGACGCATTGGGCCGCCTGCTGCGACACTGCCAGGTGGCGCTCGAAGTGGGGCCGGGAGACACGCTCGGCGCGCTGGCGCGCCGCCACTCGGAATGCACCGAAGAGTTTCTGGTGCTACCGACGCTGGGCCGTTCCGGCGGCAACGAAGCCGAGCGCTGGCTCGAATCGCTCGGCGCCGCCTGGTGCGCCGGCGCCGCGCTCGACTGGGATGCGATGCGCGGCGCCGCAAGCGTGGGCCTGGCGCACCTGCCGGTATATCCGTTCGAGCGGCGCCGCTACTGGCTGCTGCCGGACCCCGGGCGGCCGGCGGAAACCGCGCCTTCCGAGGACGAATCCACCTGGCTCTACGCGCCGTCGTGGAACGAGCTGCCGGCGGTCGCGCCGGGGAATGCGCCCCGGCGCTGGCTGGTCTGTGCCGACCGCGGCGGGCTAGGCGCGCGCCTAGCGCGCGAGCTTGGTTCCGACACGGTGCTGGTACACGCCGGTGACGGATTCGCACGCCGCGGTCCGTGCCAGTTCACGGTCGACCCGGCGCGGCGCGAGGACTTCCGCGCGCTGTTCGACGCGCTGGCCGGGCAGCCGGCCGAAGGCATCGTCCACGCCTTTTCGCTCGATGCGGCCACCTCGCTCGCTGGCCTCGACGAGGGGCTGGCGCTGGGTTACTTCTCCGTAGCCGCGCTGGTGGCGGAACTGGAACGGCCGGAGCTGGGCTCCGTGCAACTCAGCGTGCTCAGTGCCGGGGGACAGGCAGCCGGTGCGGCCCCGGCCAATCCCCTCGCGGCCAGTCTGGCCGGCCTGATGCGCGTGGTGGCCGAGGAGTACCCGCGGCTTCGCAGCCGCCACATCGACCTGCCCGGGGTAGTCACAGCGGAGGTGACGGCGCCGCTGCTGCGCGAACTGAAGTCTGACTTTTCTACGCGCCTGCTGTGCCTGCGGGAGGGGCGTCGCCTGGGCTGCACTTTCAGCCTGGCGCCGGCCCCGCAGGCAGCGACGCCGCGCTTGCGGGAAGGCGGCGTCTATCTCATTACCGGCGGCTTGGGTGGGATGGGCTTGGCCCTGGCCGCGCACTTGGCCAGGCACTATCGTGCGCAACTGGTGCTGGCATCGCGGACGCCGTTGCCCTGTGAAAACGATTGGCCGCGCCTGTCGCACGAGGAGCCGGAACTGGGCGCCCGGCTTGAGCTGTACCGGAGCCTGCGAAGCGCTGCCGGCGGCCTGCGACTGGTGCAGGCCGACGTGGCTGACCCGGCGCAGGCGCACGCCCTGGTGCAGGCGGCGATGCAGGACTTCGGCCATATCGACGGTGTGATCCACGCTGCCGGCGTCACCGGCGGCGGCGCGCTGCAGCGGCGCGGCGAGGACACCGCGCGCGCCATCCTGCGCGCCAAGCTGCACGGCACGCTGGCGCTGGAAGCGGCGCTGGCCGGCGTGCCGCACGACTTCTTGTTCCTGTGCTCCTCTCTGACAGCTCTCAAGGGGGTATTTGGGCAGGCCGACTACACCGCGGCTAACGCCTTCCTGGACGCATACGCGCAGCACGCCGATCGCCCCGGCCGGCGCGTCGTCGCGCTGAACTGGGATGGCTGGGACGAAGTCGGATCCTATGCGCGGCACCATGCGCGGACGACGGGACCGGCCGCGGCCATGCAGCCGGCGCCGGCCGGCGCGTTGCTCGACGCATGGGACGAGGTCACTCCCGGAGGTGCCTACCGCACCGTGCTCGAGGCGCAGCGCTGGGTCATGGCCGAGCACCGCGTGCAGGGGGAGCCGATGCTGCCCGGCAGCGCCTACCTGGAGCTGGCTTGCGAGGTGGCGCGGGCCCGCGGCTGGAGCTATCCGTTCAGTGTGCGCGAATTGACGCTGCTGTCGCCGTGCACCGCTCCGGATGGGACGGCACCCGTCCTGTATACGGCAGTACGGGAATCCGGGGATGGCCTCGAGCTACGCATTGAAAGCGAACACGACGGACGCCGGCGTCCGCATGCACTGGCGCGGCTGGCACCCGGCGGCCCGCCGGCAGCGGTGGAGTCCGACCTGCTCACCGCCGCCACAAGCGCGGCACCGGCCGCGGCGCTGCCGCGGCGCGGCTTGATCGAGTTCGGCCCCCGCTGGAACTGCCTGCGCTGGAGGCGCGGCGAGGAAGGCACGCATTTTGGCGCCTGCGCGCTACCGCCGGCCTACGCCGAAGAAGCGCACGCATTTGTGTTGCATCCGGCGCTGCTCGATACCCTGACCGCGGTGGTGGCGGAGCACAGCGACAGCGACGCCTGGCTACCGTTCTCCTATTCCGGTGTGACCGTGTACGGTCCGCTCGGTGCCGAGGTGCTGGTGGCGGCACGCGAAAGCCGCGGCCCCGGCGCGCGCCACCTGTCGTTGTGCGCGGGCGGCGCCGACGGCGTGCCACTGCTGCGCATCGAGGATTACATGCTGCGGGGCCAGGTCCCCGCGGGAGCGCATTGATGCAGGCCCGCATCGCCACCTTCGCCGTGCCCGGACAGTTCAACTCGATCCGCTACGAGAGCGCCCAAGATTCCGGCCCGGCGCCCGATGAGGTAGAGATCGAGGTTGCCGCGGCAGCGCTGAACTTCAAGGATGTGTTGCTGGCGCTGGGCATCATTCCTACAGCGCCCGGCGCCGCGCCTGCATTCGGGTTCGAGTGCGCCGGACGCGTGCGGCGCATCGGTGCAGCGGTCACGGCGCTGCTGCCGGGTGACGAGGTGGTCGCCATCGGCAGCGGCTGCCTTGCCACGGCGGTGCGCGTGCCCGCCGAACAGGTGTGCCGCCGCCCGCGCCGTCTCAGCGCAGTCCAGGCGGCGACATTGCCGATCGCTTTCGTCACCGCCAGCTATGCGCTGCGGCGGCTGGCACAGATCGGGGCCGGCGACCGCGTGCTGATCCATGCGGCCAGCGGCGGCGTCGGGCTTGCCGCCGTGCAGATCTGCCGCCGCGCCGGCGCCGAGATTCTGGCCACCGCCGGTAGCGAAGAAAAGCGCGAGTATCTGCGCGGTCTGGGTATTGCGTGCGTGATGAATTCACGCACGCCGGCTTTTGCCGCCGAGGTGATGCAGGCGACCGGCGGCCGCGGCGTCGACGTGGTGTTGAACTCGCTGTCCGGCGAACTGCTGGAGCGCAGCGTGGAGGTGCTGGCGCCGCACGGCCGCTTCGTCGAACTCGGAGCGCGCGACGCCATCGAGGGGCGCAAGCTGGCGTTGGCGCTGTTCAGCCGTGGCGCCTCCTTCTGCACCGTCGGCTACGAAGCAGCGCTGCCGGGCCTGGGCGCGCGCTTGGCCGAAGTGATGGCAGCCGCCACACGCGGCGAACATGAGCCGCTACCGGCGCACGTCTATGCGCAGGATCGGACTGCTGAAGCCTTCAGCCATCTCGCCGCGGCGCGCCACATCGGCAAGGTCGTGATCGAGTTCCAGCCGGCGTGTGCGGGCGCAACCGGCAACGCCGAGCTGCTAAGTCCGGCCGAGGGTGCGCGCATCTTCGAACGTGCCCTGTCCTGCGGCTTGCCCAGCTTGGCCGTATCCAAGCGTGATCTGACGCAGCGGCTGCGCGAAGGTACCTCTCCCCTGGGCCGCAAGGCGCAAGCCGCCGGCACGCGACGCCATCTGCGGCCGCCGCTCACGGTACCCTATACCGCGCCGCGCGACGAGACTGAAGCCGCCATCGCCGCTACCTGGGCCGAGCAATTCCAGCTCGAAGCGGTAGGGGTGAACGACAACTTCTTCGACCTCGGCGGCGATTCCCTCTTGGCGGTGCAGCTCGCCCACAGCCTGCGCGCGGCTCTGGGGCGCGAATTGGCTACCCGAGAGTTGCTGGAACATCCCACCGTGGCGGATCTGGCGGCGAGTCTGCGCGGTGCAGCGCCGCAGCGCGATCTGCCGCGGCTGCTGGTGCGGCTGGCCCAAGGACCTCTTGGGCAGGCGCCGTTGTTCCTCGTTCATCCCATTGGGGGGCACGTCTACTTCTACCTGCCGCTGGCATCGCAACTCGGCGACCAAGTGCCGGTGTTCGGCATCCAGGCCCAAGGCGCGGACGGTGAGGCATCGCCGCTACAGACTATAGAGGAGATGGCACAGCGGTATCTGGCGGCGGTACGCCTCGTGCAACCGCAAGGCCCGTACCGGCTCGGCGGGTCTTCGTTCGGCGGTGTGGTCAGCTTCGAGATGGCGCGACAGCTGGAAGAGGCCGGCGAAAGGGTGGAGTTGCTTGCCTTGATCGACAGCCCGGCGCCCGGTTCTCTGCCGACGTTTTTCCGCTCCGATGCAGAGATTCTCGCCTACCTGCTGGCGCGTGGCGATAGTCCTCAACGTCATCGCCAGGCTCTGGAAGGGCTGGACGAGGAGCACATGCTGCAGTATTTCCTGGCTCATGGCGGCGGAGCAAGCCTGGCACCCGGCGCAACAGCGGACAGCGTGCGCCACCTCCTGAAGCTATTCCGCGCCAACTACCAGGCGCTGGTGCGCTACCAGCCTCGGGCCCGCACCGGTGCCGCGCTGTTCTTCCAGGCGAGCGAGCATGACAGCTTCGATACCCGCGGCTTCGAGCAGGACTGGGAGCCGTTCTTCGACCACCTGGAGCGCATCCCGGTCCCGGGCAACCATACTAGTATGAATATTCCGCCCAATTGCGATTGCATGGTTCGGCGTATCAAGGCTTCGGTCTCGAAGGCCTAAGCAGAGTGGTGGCGGAGGCAGATGAAAGCAGGTGCGGGCGCGACGAATACCGATTCTGCGCCCTCGTCGAGGGCGGGGCAGTGACGGTTAGTGTGCGGCTGACTTCCGCTCAGTGGCGGGGGACTAAACCGCCCGTGCGGTATGGACGCTTCGGCCCAGGGTTCACTACGTCATCGTTCTCAATAGCTCAAGCGGGCACGTCTTGTGCAAGTTCACTGGCGTCCAGCTAATGCAGGTCACGGATTAGCTGTGCCCTTCTCCACCTTTGATGCGATAGTGAGAACTGGCCGTGATCCAACCTGATGAAGTCATCTGGACCGAGCACGTTTCACCTCGCTAACCTTGGTGACATCCGCCGAACGGCGCCCGCCGGCCCGGAGCTGACGAACGACTTTGGGGTAGGCTAGAGGCGATTGAAACCTAAGGGGATCGTGTGCTTCCAAACTGGAGAGAATCGTTCGCCGCCTCGTTGCTCGGCCGCTGTTGTATGACCGCATTGAGCACATATCGCGGACGTGCTGTGATTGCCGGGGGGACTCTTGAATTTCGAGTGCAGGCCGTCCAGGGCGCGACGCGGCGCTAATGCGCATTGACTGGCACGGCGCTTTGCGCTCGGACTGCGTCAGATTGCATCTGCCGCAGTCCCACCGCTCGGGCGGGCGAGGTGGATTTGCGGAGAGTGGGTTCGCGGCTCCGCCGCACTGAAGGTGTGGACGCGAGCGCGGCTGCGCCGTGCTCATCTGCCCACCCGTGCGGCAAATCCCGAGGGAGGCGCGATCCGCGCCCGCTACCCATCCGGGAGGGGGGAGGTTGAGACATCACGCAATCGTTGATTGCGGGGTACCGCCTTGTTCTACCTCGCCTTTTTTGTAGTCGCCCTGGCTTCAGGATGAAATGCAGGCTTCCGCCAAGGTTCTGTTTTTAAGGGAATTAACTATGTTCAGGTGTTCACGCCGCACGCCCGAAGGGGCCGACTATGACCTTCCGTTCGTCGCGCAGCGCGTCCAGATAGTCGGCCCACGCCTGCATCATCTTTCGCCGCTCCGGAAGATATTCGGCGAAGTTGTAAGACGCGCGAACGCGGTTCCTTTCCCCATGCGCAAGCTGCCGTTCAATGGCGTCCCTCGACCAGCCCTGCTCGTTCAGGAGCGTGGACGCCATGCTGCGAAAACCGTGGACTGTCATCTGGTCGCCGGCGTAGCCCAAATCCTTCAATGCGAGGCTGATGGTGTTCTCGCTGATCGGCCGCCCGCGCGCCGTACCCGGAAACAGATATGGTCCGCCCCCTGTCATCGGCTGGAGCTCCCGCAGGATCGCCAGGCCTGGGCGGACAGCGGCACAACATGCGCCTGCCTCATCTCCGACGGGACCAGGGTGCAGTCGCTGAAGAAGGCGGTTGCCACCGCGGCGCAGCGGGCGGGGCTGCAGCGGGCCGGCATCAAGCCGGTCACCCCCCCCACACCTTCCGGCACACCTTCGGCGCCATCATGGCCCAGGCCGGCACGCCGCTGCGGGTGCTGTGCGAGCTGATGCGCCATGCCGACATCCGGACCACGATGATCTATGCCCACCTGGCCCCGCACAGCGGCCGGGAGGCCGTTGGGGTCATGGATTCCGCATTCGAGGCAGCAGGGCGGAAGGCGGGGCCGGAGGTGGCCGCCGCCTAAATCCCGCCTAAGTCACTTCCGAGGCCAGGAAAACCGCTCGTAAGTGCTTGAATCTGGTGGATGGTACAGGGATCGAACCTGTGGCCCCCGCCGTGTGAAGGCGATGCTCTACCGCTGAGCTAACCATCCGATGAGCCGCGCATTTTAGTCAGGCGGGACGCCCAGCGCAATGCCGCCGCGCTCAGCCCGCCTCCTCGGTTTGGGGCGTTTCCAGGCTGAAGGTCTCGGCCGCGTCGTCGTAGATGAACAGCTCGGCGTAGCGGCCCCACTGCGTCACGGCGCGCAGGGTCTGCTCGGCGGCGCTGTCGCTGAGGTAGTCCTCCAGCTCGGACAGGAAGCGCACCGCCGGCGCGCGGTGGCCGGGGCGCTCGTCGAGCACGCTCTTGATGTGCGCCGCCAGCGGCAGGCGGGTGAGCATCTGCTTGGCGAAGCCGACCTTGCGCGCCTGCGTGTCGGCCTGGGCGAACTGCTGGCCCAGCGGCGTCAGGTGCACGTCGCCGGAATCCAGCTCGGCGTAGCCCAGCATCTGCAGGGATTCGGCCAGCGGGAACAACTCGTCGACTTCCAGCGCCAGCGCCTGCGCCAGCGCCGGCATGTCGGCGCGGCCCTTGTAGGTTTCCGAGGCCAGGGTCTCGATCAGGCCGGCCATCAGGTTGGTCGAAACCTCCGGCAGGCGCTCGCCGATCGACAGCACGGTGGCCTTGCCGGTGGCGGCGCGCACCGTCATGCGCGAGTAGATGTCGTCCACCATCTGGCGGAAGCGCGGGTCGAGGCGGTTGCGCGGGTGCTTGAACGGCACCTTGATCTCGGCCACCACGCGGCCGGGATTGGCGGAGAACACCAGGATGCGGTCGCACATGAACACCGCCTCCTCGATGTTGTGCGTCACCAGCAGCACCGACTGGATCGGCAGCTTGTTCTCCATCCACAGGTCGAGGAAGTCGGTGCGCAGGGTCTCGGCGGTCAGCACGTCGAGCGCCGAGAACGGCTCGTCCATCAGCAGGATGGTGGGGTTCATCACCAGGGCGCGGGCGAAGCCGACGCGCTGGCGCATGCCACCGGACAGCTCGCGCGGGTAGGCGTTGGCGAAGCCGTCGAGGCCGATCACGTCGATGGCGCGCAGCGCCCGCTCGCGCATTTCCTCGGCCGGCACCCCCTGCGCCTCCAGGCCGGCTTCGACGTTCTGCAGCACGGTCAGCCAGGGAAACAGGGCGAAGGACTGGAACACCATGGCGATGCCCTCGGCCGGGCCGTGCAAGGGTTCGCCGCGGTAGATCACATCGCCGTCGGAGGGCTTGATCAGGCCGGCGACGATGCGCAGCAAGGTCGACTTGCCCGAGCCGGAGCGGCCGAGCAGGCCGATGATCTCGCCCTTGTGCAGGTCGAGGTTCACCGATTCCAGCACCACCAGCGGCTCGCCGTGCGGCCGCTTGAAGGCGCGGCGCACGCCGCGCACCTTGAGCACGGATTCGGCGGCGCCGTCGGCGGAAGCGTTCTTCTGATCTTCAGTCATTTCCGGATCTCCGTGACGTCATCCTGCCCTGCGCCCGCATGACACTTCATTCCTCGACGCCTGCGATGCGCTCGGCGCTGCGGTACAGCGGCCGCCACAGGATGCGGTTGAAGCTGACCACGAACAGCGACATCACCACCACGCCCAATACCACGCGCGCATAGTCGCCGTCGTTGGTGGCCTGGGTGATGTAGGCGCCGAGGCCGTGGGCCTGGAGGTGATCGTTGCCCCACACCACGATTTCCGAAACGATGCTGGCGTTCCAGCAGCCGCCGGCCGCGGTCATCGCGCCGGTGACATAGTACGGCAGGATGCCGGGCAGGATGGCGCGCTTCCACCACAGCCAGCCGCGCAGGTGCAGGTTGTCCGCGGCGTCGCGCAGGTCGTGCGGGAAGACGCTGGCGCCGGCGATGACGTTGAACAGGATGTACCACTGCGTGCCGAAGATCATCAGCGGGCTGAGCCAGATGTCCGGGTGCAGGTGGAAGCCGATGATCAGCGACACCGCCACCGGATAAAGCAGGTTGGCGGGGAAGGCGGCCAGGAACTGTGCCACCGGTTGCGCCAGCGCGGCCATGCGCGGCCGCAGGCCGATCCACACGCCGATCGGCACCCACACCAGGCTGGCCAGGGCCACCAGGATCACCACCCGCGCCATGGTCGCCAGGCCCAGCAGCACCGCGTGGCCCAGTTCGCCCAGGCCCAGCGAGTGGCCGATGAAGTCCACCGTGCGCCAGGCGCCATAGCCGGCGGCGAGCACGATCAGTCCGTACCAGGCGATGTCCATCGCCAGCGGCGTCCACGGGGGCAGGTTAAGAGGTGCTTCGGCCGTGACCTTGGCGGCCTGGCGCGGCCGCAGCAGGCGGTTGATCAGCGCTTCGACCGGCCGCCACAGCCCTGCGACCCAGCGCGAACGCTGCAGCATGCGCAGCACCCACGATTCGGATTCGACCTGGCCCGGCTCGTTGTCGGCGCGGAACTTCTCGCCCCAGGCGATCAGCGGGCGGAACAGCAGCTGATCGTAGAGCAGGATCACCACCAGCATCGCCAAGATGGCCCAGCCGATGGCGCCGAGGTTGCTTTGAGCGATGGCCGCGGCGACGTAGGAGCCCACCCCCGGCAGCGTGATGTTCTGGTTGCCGACGGTGATTGCCTCGGACGCCACCACGAAGAACCAGGCGCCGGACATCGACATCATCATGTTCCAGATCAGGCCCGGCATGGCGAACGGCAGCTCCAGCCGGCGGAAGCGCAGCAGCGGGCTGAAGCGCAGGCTCTTGCAGGCTTCCACCAGGTCCGGCGGCAGGGTGCGCAGCGACTGGTAGACCGAGAACGCCATGTTCCACGCCTGCGCGGTGAAGATGGCGAACACCGAGGCCAGCTCGGCGCCCAGCACCTTGCCCGGGAACAGGCCGAGGAAGAACGGCACCAGGAAGGTGAGGAAGCCCAGCACCGGCACCGACTGCAGGATGTCCAGCACCGGGATCAGGATGCGCTCGGCGCGCTTGCTCTTGGCGGCGAGGCCGGCGTAGCCGATGCTGAACACCAGCGACAGCACCATCGCCGCGGCCATGCGCAGGGTGGTGCGCAGCGCGTAGTAGGGCAGGGCCCAGGGGCTGAGGTCGACCGGGTTCTTCTCCAGCGCCTCCAGCGGCGCGCCGAACTGGCGCGTGCCCACCGAAATCAGCACCAGGGTGCCGAACAGCAGGGCGAAGGCGGCCAGGTCCCAGGGGCTGGGCAGGTTGCCGCGGGCGATGCCGCGCACCGCCAGGTAGGGATGCGTGACGATGCGGCGCACCGCCGCCGGCGCTTCCGCCAGCTCGCGCAGCAGGAACTTGGAGTCGCCAGCGCCGTTCCCGGAGTCCAAGGCGCGCCCTCGTTAAGGTGCCTGAGAAATGGAAGTGCCGGCGGCGCCGGCACAGCGCTAGTTTAGTGTAGGAGCCGCCGTTCCGGCGAAGCCGGCCTGAAGAAATCCGCGCTGCTTCAGCGCGTCGCCGGCGAGGAGGCTCCGGCGAGGAGCGCGCTCAGCTTCTGCGGTCCGGACGCCCGACGCAGTCGTAGACGAAGCCTTCGCCGCGCACCCACTCCGGGTCGTACATGTTGCGGCCGTCGACGATCAGCGGGCGCTTGAGCAGCTGCTTGAGCTTGCCCAGGTTGGGGCTCTGGAACACGCGCCATTCGGTCACCACGGCCAGGGCGTCGGCGCCTTCGGCCGCGGCCAGCGGCGAGTCGACCAGGGTGAGGTCGGCGCGCTCGCCGTAGATCTTGCGCATCTCGTCCATGGCCACCGGATCATAGGCGCGGACCTTGCCGCCGTCGGCCCAGATCGCCTCGATCAGGTTGCGGCTCGGCGCCTCGCGCATGTCGTCGGTGCGCGGCTTGAACGCCAGGCCCCACACGGCGATGGTCTTGCCCTGCAGGCTGCCCAGGTGGGTGCGCAGCTTGCGGTGCAGGGTATGCTTCTGGTTGTTGTTGACCTTTTCCACCGCCTGCAGGATGGCGGCGTCGAACTCGGCGTCGGCCGCGCTCTTCACCAGCGCCTTCACGTCCTTGGGGAAGCAGGAGCCGCCGTAGCCGGCGCCCGGGTAGATGAAGTGGTAGCCGATGCGCGGGTCGGCGCCGATGCCGATGCGCACCTTCTCCACGTCCGCGCCGATGCGCTCGGCCAGGTTGGCGATCTCGTTCATGAAGCTGATCTTGGTCGCCAGCATGGCGTTGGCGGCGTACTTGGTCAGCTCGGAGGAGCGCACGTCCATGACGATGACGCGGTCATGGTTGCGGTTGAACGGCGCGTACAGCGCCTGCATCAGCTTGGCGGCCTTGGGGCTGTCGGCGCCGACGATGATGCGGTCGGGCTTGTTGAAGTCGGCGATGGCGTCGCCTTCCTTGAGGAATTCCGGGTTCGACACGGCGTCGAACTCGATCTTGGCGCCGCGCTGGGCCAGCACCTCGCGCACCGCCTCGCGCACCTTGTCGGCGGTGCCGACCGGCACGGTCGACTTGGAGACGATGACGCGATAGTCGGTCATGTGGGTGGCGATGGAGCGCGCCACCGCCAGCACGTATTGCAGGTCGGCGGAGCCGTCCTCGTTCGGCGGAGTGCCCACCGCGATGAACTGGTACAGGCCGTGGGCCACGCCCTCGGCGGCGTCGGTGGTGAAGCGCAGGCGGCCCTCGGCCGCGTTCTTCAGCACCAGCTCGGTCAGGCCCGGCTCATAGATCGGAATCTGGCCTTGGCGCAGCCGCGCCACCTTGTTGGCGTCGATATCCACGCAGAGCACGTCGTTGCCGACGTCGGCGAAGCAGGCAGCAGTGACCAGTCCGACGTAGCCGGAGCCGAAAATGGTGATGTTCATGAAGGGCTTATGTTGGGAATGACAGGCGCGTGTAATTTGCGCGACGGGCCGATGTTACCACTGTGACAGGGACGCCTTCATGACGCGGGACCGCGAATCCACACCGTCTGCGTCGACGGCGGCGGCGGGCGTCCGTCACGCTGCCCAAGCGGCTCCTTGGAGCACGATGACGTCTGTGTCAACATAACGACAGACAAAGAATAACGGAGCTGCACTCTTGGATTCACGAGCCCGCGACTGTCGCCTGGCCATGCGCCATGCGAGCGACTACACCACCTGGCGCGAGGCCGCGAACGAGTTCGACCGGGTGACCGGACGGGCCGACTGGAAGCTCGAAGAGGAATCCGACCAATACGACTGGAAGCTGGTCAAGAACCGCCTGCGCCAGATCCGCCAGCTGCGCGAGGAGGGCCAGATCGCCAAGCTGGTGCACCACCTGCGCCAGGGGCTGTACTGGAACCTCGGCAACCTGTGCAACCCCGCGCTCTACGGCACCGCCCTGGTCGGGACCAAGCAGCTGATCCACGACTACGTCGCCGAGGTGGCGCGGGCCCTGGTGTTCCTGGCCGAGGGCGAATTCCCCGAGTTCGACAACCTGGCCAAGCGCCGTTTCTTCGACGAGACCGCCCATTCTTACGGCCGCTCCGCCCTGATGCTGTCCGGCGGCGCCACCCTGGGCCTGTTCCACGTCGGCGTGGTCAAGGCCCTGGTGCTGGAGGACCTGCTGCCGCAGGTCATCTCCGGCTCCAGCGCCGGCTCGGTGGTCGCTTCCACCGTGGGCACGCGCACCGAGGACGAGCTGATGGACCTGCTCGACCCGCAGAACGCCTACTACCACTTCTGGAAGCCGCTGGGCCTGCGCGACGCCTGGCAGAAGGGCGTGCTGATGGACCAGCGCCAGATCCGCAAGGCCATCGCCGCCAACATCCCGGACCTGACCTTCGAGGAGTCCTACCAGCGCTCCGGCCGCATCATCAACATCACCGTGTCGCCGGCCGGCAGCAACCAGTCGCCGCGCCTGCTCAATTACCTCACCTTCCCCTACCTTTACTTGCGCGAGGCGGTGCTGGCCTCCAGCGCGGTGCCGTTCCTGTTCGAGCCGGTGCTGCTGATGACCCGCGACGAGCAGGGCAAGCGCGTGCCCTACATGCCGAGCCTGCGCTGGACCGACGGCTCGCTCAAGTCCGACCTGCCGGGCGTGCGCCTGCGGCGCCTGCACAACGTAAACCATTTCATCGTCAGCCAGACCAATCCGCACGTCATCCCGTTCATGCGCCACCCGACCGAGGAGCAGGGCCTGCTCGGCAACATGCGCGATTTCGGCTATTCCCTGGTGCGCGGCACGGCGCAATACGCCATCGGCATGGGCCGGCTCAGCGTGCCGGTGCAGCGGGTGCGGCACACGCTGGACTACGCCTCCTCGATCCTGGACCAGGACTACCGCGGCAACATCATGATCCTGCCCAAGCTGACGGTCTGGCGTTACGCCAACGTCACCGTCAACCCGAAGATGGACGCGGTGCTGCGCTTCATCAGGGAAGGCGAGCGCGCGACCTGGAAGCGGATCGAGATGGTGCGCAACCAGGTGCTGATCGGGCAGACGCTGGAGCGCTGCCTGCGCAGCCTGGAGCCGCAGCGGCTGGGGCGGGCGGCCAAGGGCGAGGCCGGACGCAAGCCGAGCCTGAGCGTGGTGCGCAGCAAGGACGCGTAGTGTCGTCCTGAGCGTAGTGCAGGATCTGGTGCCATGGACCAGCTAAGCTGATCGGCAGGATCGTCGCAGAGCGTGGCGAAGCAACCCGCCTGCGCGCGCCGATGAGGCGCACGGCACCGGATCCTTCGCTGCGCTCAGGATGACATCAGAGCGCCTCGATCTTCCCGATCTGCTCCGCCAGCAGCGCCAGCTCCTGCTTCTGCTGCGCCACGCGCCCGCGCTCGCGTTCCAGCACCTCCGGCGGGGCGCCCTTGACGAACTTGTCGCTCGCCAGCCGCGCTTCGTTCTTCGCCAGGTCGGACTCGGTCTGCGCCTTCTTCTTGTTCAGCCGCGCCAGCTCGGCGTTCTTGTCGATGAGGCCGGCCATCGGCACCAGGATCTTCATGTTGCCGAGCAGGGAGGTCGCCGAAACCGGCGGTTCCTCGCCGGCGCCGAGCAGGCGCGGTTCCTGCACGTTGGTCAGGGCGGTGATGGAGGCGGCGAGGCGGCCGATGCGTTCGGCGTCGGCTGCGCTCGCGTCCTGCACCAGCAGGGGCAGGGTGACCTTGGGCGAGATGTCCATGCCGCTGCGGATCTGGCGCACCCCGAGGATGAAGGCCTTGAGCCATTCCACGTCGGCCTCGGCGGCCTCGTCGATCTTCTCCGGCTGCGCGGCCGGGTAGGGCTGCAGCATGATGCTGGCGCCCTGCTTTCCGGCAAGCGGCGCGACCTTCTGCCACAGGTCCTCGGTGACGAAGGGCATCAGCGGGTGCAGCAGGCGCAGGGTCGCCTCCAGCACGCGCAGCAGGGTGCGGCGCGTGCCGCGCTTGGCCGACTCGTTGTCGCCGCGCAGGGCCGGCTTGGTCAGCTCCAGGTACCAGTCGCAGTACTCGTTCCACACGAACTGGTACAGCGTCTGCGCCAGCAGGTCGAAACGGTAGGTGCGGAAATGCTCGGCCACCTCGGCCTCGACCTTCTGCAGCCTGGAGATGATCCAGCGGTCCGCCTCGCTCAGCCAGGCCTGGCCGTCCGGGTTGGGGTCCGGCGTCTCGCAATTCATCAGGACGTAGCTGGTGGCGTTCCAGATCTTGTTGCAGAAGTTGCGGTAGCCGCCGGCGCGGCTGGAGTCGAAGCGGATGTCGCGGCCGGGGCTGGCCAGCGCGGCGAAGGTGTAGCGCAGCGCGTCCACGCCCACCGCTTCGATGCCGTTGGGGTAGTCCTTGCGGGTGGCCTTCTCGATCTTCGGCGCGGCCTCCGGCTTCATCAGCCCGGTGGTGCGCTTCTTCAGCAGCTCGTCCAGGCTGATGCCGTCGACCAGGTCGAGCGGGTCGAGCACGTTGCCCTTGGACTTGCTCATCTTCTGGCCTTCGCTGTCGCGGATCAGGCCGTGCACGTAGACCTCGCGGAACGGCACGTCGCCATGCAGCTTCAGGCCCATCATCACCATGCGGGCGACCCAGAAGAAGATGATGTCGAAGCCCGTGACCAGCACGCTGCTCGGATAGAACTGCTTCAGCTCCGGCGTCTCCTGCGGCCAGCCCAGGGTGGCGAGCGGCCAGATGTCGGAGGAAAACCAGGTGTCGAACACGTCCTCGTCCTGGCGCAGCGGCAGGTCGGCGGCCAGCTGGTACTTGCTCCGCGCTTCGGCCTCGCTGCGCGCCACGTAGACCCTGCCGGCCTCGTCGTACCAGGCCGGGATGCGGTGGCCCCACCACAGCTGGCGGCTGATGCACCAGTCCTGGATGTTGCGCAGCCAGTGGAAGTACGTGTTGCTCCAGCTGTCCGGCACGAACCTGATGCGGCCGCCCTCCACCGCGCGGATCGCCGGCTCGGTGATCGCGGTCCAGCCGCCGGGACGGCCGTCAGGCAGGGTCTTGCGGGTCAGGTCGACGAACCACTGGTCGGTGAGGTAGGGCTCCACCACCACGCCGGTGCGGTCGCCGACCGGCACCTTCAGCTTGTGGTCCTCGATCTTGTCGACCAGGCCCAGGGCCTCGAGGTCGGCCACCACCTGCTTGCGCGCGGCGAAGCGCTCCAGGCCGCGGTAGGCGGCCGGCGCCGCGTCGTTGATGACCGCGGTGGGAGTGAAGATGTTGATCAGCGGCAGCTGGTGGCGCTGGCCCAGGGCATAGTCGTTGAAGTCGTGCGCCGGCGTGATCTTGACGCAGCCGGTGCCGAACTCGCGGTCGACATAGTCGTCGGCGACGATCGGTATCTCGCGGTCGGACAGCGGCAGCATCACCTTGCCGCCCACCAGGTGCCGGTAGCGCTCGTCCTCCGGATGCACCGCCACCGCGGTGTCGCCCAGCATGGTTTCGGGGCGGGTGGTGGCGACGACAATGTAGTCCCTGCCGTCCCGGGTCCTGGCGCCGCCGGCCAGCGGGTAGCGGAAGTGCCAGAGCTTGCCGTCCTTCTCCTCCTGCACCACTTCCAGGTCGGAGATCGCGGTCTGCAGCACCGGGTCC
>DASRFD010000010.1:0-31098 GCA_035651715.1 Nevskia sp. | reverse complement strand
CCGGAGGACGAGCTGGAGGAACTGCCGCCGCCCGAGGAGCTGGAAGAGGAACTGTGTCCGCCGGACGAGCTGGACGAGGAGCTCGAGCTGCTGCCCGAGCTGCTCGAACTGCTGGAGCTGCTCGAGGAGCTGCTGGAACCGCTGGAGGAGCTGCTGGAGCCGCCCGAGGAACTGGACGAACTGGAGGAAGAGCTCGAGCCGCCGCTGCTCGAACTGCTGGACGAACCGCCGCCGAGCAGCGGATGGGCGAAGGCCGGGTCGCCGTCGAGGCGGACCAGCGCCACGTCGGTGTTGGTGGACGAGGTCTGGTACTGGCCGCTGTACACCAGCTTGCCGGTGGACTGGATGATGCTGCCGCCGTTCTGTACGAACTTGGCGTCTGCAAGGTTCTCGGCCGCGTCGAGCTGCGCCACCGAGCTGTCCAGGCCGCCGCCGCTGGCCAGCATCACCGCGTGGTAATCAGCCCCGCCGTCGAAGAAGGCGAAGGCCACCTTGCCGCTGCCCTGCTCCTGCGCGGCCAGCCCGTAGTCGCCGCCGCTGTCGACGGTGAGGCTGGCGAAGCTGGCGATGCCGCCCGTGCCGAAGCTGCTGTCGAGCTTGCCGCTCGGCAGGATCCTGGCGACCGCCGGCACCGGGGTGGCGCCGGCGCAGCTGCTGAATACCGCGCCGGGAACATAGATCGCGCCGCTTGCGCCGATGGTGAAGTTGCTGCTGGTCTGGTCGCAGGGCCCGAACTTGAAGCTGAGGTAGCCCTTGGTCGTGCCGGCGGCGTTGAACGTGGGATCGAGCTTGCCGGCCGGGGTGAGGCGCGCCAGGAAGCTGCCGTTGGAGCTGGTGACCGCCGAATAGTCGGCGTTCGGGTTGAGGTCCGCACCCTCGAAATACAGGTTACGGCTCGAGTCCAGCACCAGCTTGCCGGTGTAGATCAGGTTGCCCTGGGTCGGCAGCGGATCGGACAGCCCGCCGGTGCCATAGCTGGTATCGAGCGTGCCGTCGAAGTTGAAGCGCGCCACCTGCACCTGGTTGGCGGTGGCGCCGAAGACGAATCCGGCGATGTAGATCTGGCTGTGGGCGTCATCGACGGTCATCAGCACCGCGTTGTAGCCGCCGCTGGCGAAGGGCACGGAAGGATCGGCCAGGGCCAGCAGGCCGCCGGTGCCGAAAGCGGTGTCCTGCGTGCCGTTGGCGCTGTAATGCGTGACGACGTTGGCGACGTTGCCATTGGGATCCGCGGTGTAGCCGAGCGAGTAGATCGAATCGTCGGAGCCCAGGGCGAGATCGACGGCGCTGTCGTTGGCGCTGCCCAGATCGGTGACCCGGTATCCGCTGGCGCCGAACGTGGTATCGAGCGTGGTGAAGTTCGAACCGAAAGCGGCGGCCATTCCACTGATGGCGGCAAGGCCACCGCACATGAGCGCGGCGCCGAACAGCAACCACGCGGGTTTTGAACGTTCCATGTTTGTCTCCTTCCTTCCCTACAAGGCACTCTTCCGGTGCCCCCGGCCGAGCATTACGGCTGAAGCATCCGGCAGACTCCGGGTGCGCGTCCGTACGCTAGCGGTCAATCCGGTCCGGGCGCCGGCTCGACAAACGCCTTGCGCATCGCGAGAGGCGGGCGTATAGTCCGCGCCGCTCGCACCAGCCGGTGCGGTTTTTATCGGATACGAAGAGTTCCATGAGACAGGTCATCGCATCTCACAGCCAGACGCTGCGGCCCGAAAGCCGCGGTACGGCCGTGCTTTGCCTGGCGATGTTCCAGGCCAGGAACGACCTGCGCCCGCAACCGGCCTGACCTGATCATTCCAGGAGGTCGGTCGCCCGACCTCCCGTGTCATCCGAACGCCCCGGGAGGCTTGCCTCCCGGGGCGTTTTCTTTTGCTGCGTTCGGACAGGAGACGGAACAAGGCGGCGCTGCCGCCGCAGGAATTGGCGCCTGGAAACAGGCGCCAATCGGGAACCGAAGCACGGCGTCTCGCAGCGGTACCGGCTCGCGAGCCCGGTCCGGTGCGCCCGGCTCTGCCGGTGCGTATGCCGCGAACGCACGGCGTCGGCTCCCATGTGCCTATTAGCTCAGCTCGGTAGAGCGGCGGCGCGAGCCGCAGGGCGCGGGTTCGAATCCCGCATGGGCAGCCACGAGATAGCTCAGACAGGTAGAGCAGATGGTTTTGGTCCATCGTGTCGCGGGTTCGAATCCCGCTCTCAGACATGGACGAAAGTCCTTGTTGCACCTGGGGACATCCCGTGTGCCGGCGCCGAGAACATCGTGGCTGCGGCCGCGATGTGAAATGCGACGGTGCAGCGCTGACGAGGGTCGAGCCTGCGCCTTCCTTCATGGCGGACGGCAGTAGCGGTGCGGCATCGGCTCGGTGCGGTCGGCCGGGTCCATGACGCGCGGCGGCTGCGGTCTCCCGTGCCGGAACGCGCCGTCTCCCCCGCTTCGGCGTCAGGGATGTCCTCTTTTCAACATCAACCTGGCATCCGCAAGGGCGGGTGCAGCTCCCTGGGCCAGGGGAGCTGGGAAGGCGGCGACGCGGTCGCGAACGCGCCCGCCTTCCCCGGCAGGGCATGTGTGCCAGCAGTACAACCTGCGCAGCAAGGCGGCGCCTGCGCAGGGGTGGTACCGCCGCGAGCAGCCGCAACAAGGAGGATGAAACCATGTTCGGCATGAAGCGGGTCGTGATTGGTGACGGCGAGCGCGGCCTGCTGTACAAGAACCGTCGTTTCGAGCGCGTGCTGGCGCCGGGCGTGTACCGGCTGTGGGACGCGTTCAAGCAGCTGGAAGTGCGCGGCTTCGACCTGGCCCGCCCGGAGTATGAGGGCAAGGACGTCGACGTGCTGGTGCAGCGCCTCGGCGATGCGCTGGCGCGCGACTTCGTGCTGGCCGACGTCGGCACCGGCGAGGTCGGCCTGGTGGCGAAGAACGGCAAGCTGGAGGACGTGCTGGCGCCGGGCGGCCGCAAGCTGTACTGGAAGGGCGCGGTCGCGGTGAGCGTAGACAAGCTGCCGCTGGGCGAGAGCCTGGAGGTGCCGGACGCGGTCGCCAGGCGCCTGCGCCAGCTCGGCGCGCTGGAGCGCGTCGCGGTGGCGGTCACCGTGCCGGCGGAGTCGGCCGGCCTGCTGTTCATCGACGGCAAGCTGGTGCGCAAGCTCGAGCCGGGCGCCTACGCCTTCTGGAACTTCCAGAAGAACGTCAGCGCCGAGGTGGTGGAGCTGCGCGTGCACAGCGTCGAGGTCTCGGGCCAGGAGCTGTTGACCCGCGACAAGGTGAGCCTGCGCGTCAACCTGGCCGCCAGCGTGCGCGTGACCGACCCGGTCGCCGCGCGCACCAAGGTGGCCAAGTACGGCGACTACCTGTATCGCGAGCTGCAGTTCGGCCTGCGCAAGGCGGTGAGCGCCAAGACGCTGGACGAGCTGCTCGGCGACAAGGCCTCGCTGGACGGCGACATCTACGGCTACGTGCGCGGCCGCATGGTCGAGCTGGGCGTGGAGGTCCTCGGCGTCGGCGTCAAGGACGTGATCCTGCCGGGCGAGATGAAGGAGATCCTCAACAGCGTGGTGCAGGCGGAAAAGGCGGCCCAGGCCAACGTGATCCGCCGCCGTGAGGAGGCCAACGCCATGCGTTCGGCGCTCAACACCGCCCGCCTGATGGAGGCGAGCCCGACCCTGCTGCGCCTGAAAGAGCTGGAGACCTTGGAGAAGGTCACCGAGAAGATCGACAAGCTGACGGTCTTCGGCGGCCTCGAGGGCGTGCTGGGCCAGCTGGTGAAGCCGGCGAAGAGCGCCTGATGCCGGGGCGCGAAGCGGTACTCTAGGCGCCGTCCGCATGGGCGGGCGGCGCCTCTTTTGAAAGGAGCCGCCCGGAAAAGGGCGAAGTAACCATGAGCGTTAAGGAAATCATCGAAACCGGCAGCGTGCCGGTGAAGATCTGGACCGACGAGGTGGACGAGGCTTCGCGCAAGCAGCTGTCCAACATCGCCGCGCTGCCGTTCGTGCACCACCACGTCGCGGCCATGCCCGACGTGCACCTCGGCATCGGCGCCACCGTCGGCTCGGTCATCGCCACCCGCCACGCCATCGTGCCGGCGGCGGTGGGCGTGGACATCGGCTGCGGCATGTGCGCGGCCCGCACCACGCTGCGCGCCGAGGACCTGGACGAGAAGCACCTGAAGACGGTGTTCGCGCAGATCTCGCGCGACGTGCCGGTGGGCCGCGAACAGCACCGCGCCGAGCGTGCGCCGGAGGAAGCGGCGCTGCGCTTTGCGCCCGGGCTGGATGCGATCCTGGCCAAGCACCCGAAGCTGAAGGGCAAGCCGGACAAGGCGCAGGACTGGATCCGCCAGCTCGGCAGCCTGGGCGGCGGCAACCACTTCATCGAACTGTGCCTGGACCAGGACGGCCGCGTCTGGGTGATGCTGCACTCCGGCAGCCGCGGCATCGGCAACCGCATCGGCACCTACTTCATCGAGCGGGCGCGCGAGCGCGCGCTGCGCATGAACCGCGAGCTGCCCGACCGCGACCTGGCCTGGCTGGACGAGGGCTCGGCCGAGTTCTCCGACTACATGGAGGCGGTCGGCTGGGCGCAGGATTACGCGCGCGCCAATCGCGAGCTGATGCTGGCGCTGGTGCTCGGCGCGATGCGCCGCCACCTGCGCCCGTTCGAGCTGACCGAAGAAGCGGTGAACTGCCACCACAACTACGTCTCGCGCGAGCATCACTTCGAGGCCGATGTGTGGGTGACCCGCAAGGGTGCGATCCGCGCCGGCGCGGGCGAACTGGGCATCATCCCGGGCAGCATGGGCGCGCGCAGCTACATCGTGCGCGGCAAGGGCAGCACCGACAGCTTTCACTCCTGCGCCCACGGCGCGGGCCGCAAGATGAGCCGCACCGCCGCGCAGAAGCAGTTCACCGCCGCCGACCTGGTGAAGCAGACCGAGGGCGTGGTCTGTCGCAAGGACAGCGGTGTGGTGGACGAGATTCCGGGCGCCTACAAGGACATCGACCAGGTGATGGCGAACCAGACCGACCTGGTGGAAGTGGTCCATACCCTGAAGCAGGTGCTGTGCGTGAAGGGGTGAAGCATTGAGCCGGACGGTACCGTCCGGCTTTTTTTGTCGCGGCGTGCGCTGCGTCACACCGGCGCCGCGCCTGGAGGCCCCGGCGTCATCATCCGGTAGTACAGTCGGATCATCGTTCATCCGTTGAGCACGGGGCCGCCAGGCCAAGGGGGATGCGATGACGATCGAGATCAGGGCTTACGTCAATTCCGACAGCGCCACCGTGGTGTGGCGCACCGATGCGCGGATTCCCAACTGCCTCGGCTTCGCGCTGCACCGGCGCGCCACCGACGCGCAGGGCAAGGTGACGGAGACGGTGCTGGAGAACCGCATCGGCTTCGCCGGCGATCCCAACGCCAAGCCCGGTTCGCACGCGAGCAGCGAGCAGTGGCCGATCCAGCGCTTCATCTGGAACGACTACGCCGCCGCCGGGGCCGGCAGCGTCAGTTATCGCGCCGTCGCCCGCGTCGGCACGCCGGGCAAGCTGGCCGACGGCCCGGCCAGCGGCTGGAGCACGCCGTGCAGCGTCGGCACCGGCAGCACGCCGGGCTTCAGCGCCTATTTCAATCGCGGCATGATCGCCTCGCAGTGGGTGGCGCGGGCGCTGCAGGCGCAGCAGGCCGGCGGCCCGGCAGCGGCGCTGAAGCAGGACATTGCCGACCCCGCCAACCCGCTGCGCCAGGACCTGGGCGGCGTGCTGCGCACGGCGCTGCTGGAACTGCTGGCGAAATCCAACGCCGCCGGCGAGACCATTTACCTGGCGCTGTACGAATTGAACGACCCCGAACTGCTGGCGGCGATGCAGGCCTACGGCAAGCGCTGCAACCTGCTGCTCGGCTCCGGCGCCTTCAAGTCGCCGAGCAAGGACGAGAACGCCGACATCCGCCAGAAGCTGAAGGCCGCCGGCAAGATCAACATCTATGACCGCATCGTCGGCGGCAAGCATTTCGCGCACAACAAGTTCGTGGTGTTCTGCGACAAGCAGGGCAAGCCGCAGCGGGCGTGGACCGGCAGCACCAACTGGACCGTCACCGGCCTGTGCACCCAGGTCAACAACGGCATCCTGGTGGACAGCCCGGACCTCGCGGCGGCCTACCTGCGGCGCTGGAACACGCTGAAGGCCGCCGGCGACGGCTATCCGCCGGAGGTGGCGCAGCAGGGCTCGACGCCGGCGCAGGCCGCGCTCGGCGGCGCCACCATGACCGCCTGGAACGTGCCGGTGCTCAACCTGGTGGATCTGGCCGACGCGCGCCGGCTGATCCAGGGCGCGCGGCAGGGCGTGCTGTTCCTGTTCTTCAACCCCGGCCCCAAGGGCACCCTGCTCAACGACATCCTGGCGCTGCAGCAGGACAACCTGTTCATCCACGGCGTGGTCAACCAGGACCCGGGCGGCAAGACGCCGATCCTGACCCTGCACGACCGCGGCACGCCGATCGACGCGGCGCCGGAGGCGGTGGTGCCGGCGCCCATCGCCGACCAGATGCAGTCCTGGTTCGGCGACGAATACCGCGGCAACATGGTGATGATCCACTCCAAGGTGGTGCTGATCGATCCGTTCGGCCCGCATCCGGTGCTGATGACCGGGTCGCACAACCTCGGGCCCAAGGCCAGCGGCTTCAACGACGACAACCTGCTGATCGTCGAAAACGCGCCGGGGCTGGCCGCCGAATACGCGGTGAACATGCTGGGCGTGTTCGATCACTACAAGTTCCGCGCCTCGCAGCACGTCGCCGCGCCGGCCAAGGGCGCCAAGGCCGCCGCCGCCTACAAGGGGCTGGCCGCGACCGATGCCTGGCAGGACGGCTACTACCAGGCCGCGCGCAAGCGCGAAATCGATTTCTGGTTCGGGGGACTGGCGCCGGTCACGCCGGGCATGCGGCCGTCGAGCACGCTCCAGCCGGAGGATGCGGACCACCCGACAGTGAACAGCGCGGTGCCCGCGCCGGCGGCTCCGGCCGCGACGCCGGCGCCCGCCCCGGCGCGGGCGGCGGCGAAGAAGGCGGCCGCCGGCAAGGCCGCGGCGCGGAAGTCCGCGGCAGGCAGGGGGCTGGCGAAAAAGCCGGCAAAAAAGTCCCCGGTAGCGCGCCGTGCCCCGCGCGGACGCGCCAGCGGCGCGCAGCCGGGCGGCCGGACCACGCACGCCGGCACCGGCAAGCGGCGCGGGGCGGCGAAGCGCAGATCGGGGTAGCGGCGGCGCGCGGCCGCCGGATCACAGCCGGTAGGCCCCGAACTTCATCAGCTTCGCCACCCGCCGCATCAGCGCCTTGACCGGCGGCGGCAGCACCTGCGCCCCGGCGGCGGCGGCTTCGTCGCCGTGGCGGGCCTCGTCCTGCTTCATCGCCTCGACGATGGCGCGGCTGCGCTGGTCTTCCTGCGGCAGCTGCTCCAGGTGGTCCTCCAGGTGCTCGACCACCTGGCGCTCGGTCTCCTCGACGAAGCCCAGGTTCCAGCGGTCGCCGGCCAGTCCGGCGACCGCGCCGATGGCGAAGGAACCGACGTACCAGAACGGGCTGAGCCGGCTCGGCCGCTCGCCCAGCTCGCTCAGGCGCGTCTGGCACCATTGCAGGTGGGCGCGCTCTTCCTCGGCGGCGTGGAGCAGGTGGCGGCGGACAGCGGGGTCGCGCGAAACCAGGGCCTGGCCGTGGTACAGGGCCTGGGCCGAAACCTCGCCGGCGTGGTTGACCCGCATCAGGCCGGCGGCGTGGCGCCGCGCCGCCGCCTCCAGCCGCACCTCCGGCAGGCGCTCCGCCGGATACGGCGCCGCCGGGCCGCCGCGGGCAGGGGCGGCCAGGGCTTCCAGGCCCTGGTGCAGGCGCATCAGCAGGCGGTCGGCGGGGGAATAGTCGCGGCGCCCGGCGGATGGCGGTTGGGCCTTGGGTCCCGGCATGTGCGGCTCCAGCGGTTTTTCACGCTCCACAATTCTGCGAAGATTGTCGCATACCCCATTCCCACACCATTAGACCGGGACCCGAACCCATGAAATCACCGCTGACCGCGGCCCTCGCCCTGCTGCTGGGCATGGGCACCGCCGCCGCCGACAACACCCCGCTGCCGCCCCCGCCGGCGGACCTGGGCCTGCCGCCCGCCGTGGCCGAGGCGATGCAGGGCATCGACGCCGGGCGCATCAGCGCCCATGTGCGCTTCCTCGCCGACGACCTGCTGGAAGGCCGCGGCCCGGGCGTGCGCGGCGGCGACCTGGCGGCCCGCTACATCGCCAGCCAGTTCGCGCTGGACGGCCTCAAGCCCGCCGGCGACGACGGCAGCTATTTCCAGAACGTCAACTTCGTCGGCGTCCAGACCGATCCGTCGAGCAGCTTCACCCTGCAGTCCGGCAGCGGCGGCGGCGACGCGGTGTCGCTGAAGTACCAGGACGACTTCGTGGTCAACGACCAGGCCCAGGCCGAGACCGCCGACATCGACGCGCCGATCGTGTTCGTCGGCTACGGCATCGTCGCGCCGGAATACCAGTGGGACGACTACAAGGGCGTGGACGTCAAGGGCAAGGTGGCGCTGATCATCGTCAACGAGCCGCCGTCCAAGGACCCCAGGTTCTTCACCGGCGATGCGCTGACCTATTACGGCCGCTGGATGTACAAGTTCGAGGAGGCGGCACGCCAGGGCGCGGTGGGCGCGATGATCATCCACCGCACCGACCTCGCCAGCTACGGCTGGAACGTGGTGCGCAGCTCCTGGAGCAACGAGCAGGTCTACCTGGCCGACGACAAGGCGCCGAAGCTGCAGGCGGCGGCGTGGATCCAGCTCGACGTGGCGCGCGTGCTGCTGAGCCGCGCCAAGCTGAACCTGGACGAGCAGATCGCCCTGGCCGGCACGCGCAACTTCAAGGCGGCGGAGCTGCCGCTGCGCCTGCGCGCGCACGTGGTGAGCAGGCTGCGCAAGTTCCAGTCGCCGAACGTGGTGGCGATGCTGCCCGGCACCGACAAGGGCACGCCGAAGCAGGCGCTGTTCTACACCGCGCACTACGACCACCTCGGCATCGATCCGGCCCTGTCCGGCGACAACATCTACAACGGCGCCGTCGACAACGGCACCGGCTGCGGCATCCTGCTGGAGCTGGCGCACGCCTACAGCCAGATGAAGGAGAAGCCGCCGCACCCGGTGTACTTCGCCTCGGTGACGGCGGAGGAGAAGGGCCTGCTCGGCTCGCGCTACCTCGGCGCCCATCCGCCGATTCCCGCCGGGCAGATCGCCCTGGACCTGAACTACGACGCGATCGCGCCGATCGGCCTGCCGGAGTCGGTCAACGTGACCGGAGCGGAGCGCCTCAGCTTCTATCCGCTGGTGGAGAAGGACGCCAAGGCCTTCCATTACGAGATCGAGCCGGACGCCAACCCGGGCGCGGGCCACTACTACCGCTCGGATCACTTCAGCTTCGCCCGCGTCGGCGTGCCGGCGTTCTCCATCGGCGCCGGCGTGAAGTACGCGGGCCATCCCAAGGAGTGGGGCAAGGCGCAGGAGGACGACTACGTCAGCAACCACTACCACGCGCCCAGCGACGAGTGGACGCCGCAGATGGACTTCGCCAGCAATGCGGCGCTGGCGCGGTTCGGCTTCGCCCTCGGCTGGCAGGCCCTGCTTGGCGCGGATGCCGGCGGCTGGCAGGCCGGCGACGAGTTCGAGGCGGCGCGCAAGAAGAGCCAGAAGGCGCAGTGAGGGAGCGCCCGCAACCGCCGCTGGCCTTGCCGCGCGGCCTGCTCCCGCCCAGCCCTCTTCCTCCGGGAAGAGGGCTGCCGCGGCGCTCGCGATAGGAAGCCGCCGGCATGCCGTTCTGGCTGCTGTTCGCCGCCATCGCCGTCCTGGCGCTGGCCTATTACCGGCCCGGCATTCGCGCCACCAGCGGCGTGCTGGGCGTCACCGTGCTGTGCTACGGCCTGTTCGGCGGCTCGCTGCTGCTGTTCGCGCTGCTGGCGCTGCTGTGGCTGCTGCTGTTCGTGCCGCTGAACGTGCCGGCGTTGCGGCAGGAATGGCTGTCGCGGCCGGCGCTGAACTGGTTCCGCCGCGCGGTGCAGCGCCTCGATCCGGCGACCTTGACCGCGCTCGACGCCGGCAGCGCCTGGTGGGAGGCCGAGCTGATCGGCGGCGATCCGGACTGGCAGCGCTTCCAGTCGTTCCCGCCGGCGCGGCCGCTGCCGGGCGAACAGGCCGCCATCGACGAACTGGTGAGCGGCCTGCGCGAGCGCGCCGCGGGGTCCGACGAGGCGCTGGCCTGGCTGCGCGAGAAGCAGGCCTTCGGCCTGGGCATTGCGCACCTGCATGGCGGGCTGGAATGGTCGGCGGTGGCGCAGTCGGCGGCGCTGGCGCGCATCGCCGCCATCGACGCCGGCCTGGCGCAACGCATCGGCAGCGCCCAGCGCCTGGCCTGGATCGAGCTGCTGCGGCGCCATGGCAGCGAGGCCCAGCAGAGCCAGTGGCTGCCGCGCCTGGCGGCGGGCGCCAGCCTCGGCGGCGCTCTCGACGAGATCGCCGGCGACGCGGTGGTGTTCTCGACCCTGCGCGGCGACGAGCGCGTCACCGCTCTGCGCCTGCGCCTCGACGCGCGCCATGATCCCGGCGCCGGACAGCCGGACCTGCTCGGCCTGCTGGTGCAGGTGCACGACCCGGAACGGCTGCTCGGCGGCCGTCGCGGGCTGAGCTGCCTGGTGCTGGACAACGCCGCGGTCGGACTGCGCGCCGGCGCCGACCTGCTGCGGGCCGACGGCCTCGAAGTGGGCCTGGACGCCGTCGTCGGCGGCAGCGCGCGCATCGGCTGCGGCGGCGCCGACTGGACCGAATGCCTGGCTGTGGCCCATGCCGTCGCCACCTCGGCGCTGCACGCCGGCCGCATGTCCGCCGCTGCCGCGGCGGCGGGCGGCTATGCGCGGGTCCATGCGCCGTTCAGCGAGATCGTCGGCCGCCGCGCGGTGGCGCAGGACGCCCTGGCGCTGATCGGCGCGCGCAGCCTGGCGGCACAGGCCCAGGCCAGCGCCAGCGCCCTGTCGGTGGACCTGGGCGAGCGGCCGCAGGGGCTGGCCAGCTGCGCCCGCACCCTGGCGGTGGAACAGGGCGCGCAGCTGCGCCTGGCCGCCGCCGATCTGGGCCTGGCGCGCACCGCGCTGCGGCCGCTGCTCGAAGCCCTGGAGCCGGGGCCCGAGGCCGAGGATCCGGCGCGGCTGGCGCGTTCCACCGGCTACACCGCCAGCGTGCTGCGGGGCCACCGCGCCTTCATGCGCGCGCTCGAGGCGGTGCGGGCGCCCAACGCGGCGCTGGCGCTGGAGCGCTTCGATACAGCACTGTGGAAGCACATCGGCCACGTCTTCGGCGCCGGCGTGCGCTGCTTCGTGCTGGCGCTGACGGCGGGCGGCTTCAGCGCCGCCGCCGGCCACACCGACCTGGTGCGCGGCTACTGCCGCCGCATCAACCGCTACAGCGCCGCGCTGTCCTTCGCCACCGACCTGGCGCTGAGCGGGATGGGCGCGGACCTGGCCTCGCGCCGGCCGCGCACCGCGCTGCGCGCGATCAGCGAGGCCTCGCGCCTGACCCTCACCACCTGGCTCGGCGACGCGGTGGCGCAGCTGTGGCTGACCAGCTGCGCACTGAAGCACTTCGAGGACGAGGGCGCGCCGGCCGCCGACCGCGCCGCGCTGGAATGGCTCTGCGCCGACGCGCTGCGCGCGGTCGAGGAGTCGCTGGACAAGGTGCTGCGCCACCTCTCGGCGCCGGCCCTGGCCTGGTTCGCGCGCCTGCTGATCTTCCCGCTCGGCCACGCCGCGCTGGCGCCGGGCGACGCCGCCAACCGCCAGGTCGCGCAGTGGCTGCAGGACGAAACCCGCCTGCGCCGGCGCTTTGCCGAGTGCGGCCCGGCGCTGGCGCCGCTCGCCGAAGCGCTGGACGCCACCCTCGCCGGCGAGGCGCTGGAGAAAAGCTTCGCCGCGGCGGAAGATGGTGGCCAGCCGCCGGCGCAGCGCATCGCCGATGCACTGGCGGCAGGCAGGATCAACCCGCAACAGGCGCGCCAGCTCGAGCAGTGGCTGCAGGCCGTGCGCGGCCTGCGGCGGGGGCCCTCGCAAGCAGCCGCGGTAGTTGGGTAGCATCGGAGTGAACCGGATTCAGGAGCAAGCAGCGTGAGCCAGGTCTGTCTGGTGGTGGGTGCCGGTCCGGGCATCGGCAGCGCGGTGGCCATGGCCTTCGCCCGCGAGGGCTACGGCGTGGCGCTGGCCGCGCGCAATCCGGCGCGGTTGCAGCCTTATTGCGAGGAAATCCGCCGCGCCACCGGCCGCGCCGCGCGCGCCTACGCTGCCGACGGCGCCGATGCCGCCTCGCTGCACCGGCTGTTCGAGACCGTCACGGCCGAACTCGGCGCGCCCGAGGTGGTGATCTACAACGTCGCCAGCTCCCACAAGGGCCGGCCGACCACGGTGACGCCCGAGCGATGGCTGGAGGACTACCGCAGCAATGTGCTCGGCGCGCTGGTCTGCGCCCAGCTCGCCGCCGGCACCATGCGCGAGCAGGGCCACGGCAGCATCCTGTTCACCGGCGGCGGCTTCGCCCACGAGCCGTCCGCACCCTATGCCTCGCTGTCCGCCGACAAGGCGGCGCTGCGCAACCTCGCCTACAGCCTGGCGCAGGAGCTCGGCGCCTACGGCATCCACGTCGCCACCGTCACGGTGTACGGCTTCCTCCAGGTCGGCACGCACTTCGACCCGCAGCGCATCGCCGCGACTTACGTGCGGCTGCATCACCAGCCGAAGGGAAGATTCGAGACCGAGGTGGTTTACAAGTGATGAGCCAAGGGCTCGTCATAAGCCCGAAGGCCTGCTGCCGTCCGAAATAGATTCAGTGCCATGAGGAAAATGCATTTCAGGCAGCGGTCACCGGATCATCCTCAAGAATCGACGCGGAACCCGTTCCGGGTTGCACCGGAGCGTCACGCGTCGCGCCTGACGCTGTAACGCGACTGATGCAGCCGGTTCGGCAATCTTGGATATTGGACCTGACTACGAATGGCACGAAACAGGACCCCGCGTACCATCACGTTCAGGTGTCCTGCAACCGGAGAGCCATCGGTCGTGCGGTGCGCCGCCGGGGCCACAGCAACTGGATTCCCGCCTTCGCGGGAATGACAGGAAAAAACGAATGACTTCCCCCTTCCCCCTGATCCGCAACGTTTCCGCCCTGCGCGCCGAGCGCTACGACCTGCTGGTGATCGGCGGCGGCATCTACGGCGCCTGGACCGCCTGCGACGCGGCGCAGCGCGGGCTGAAGGTGGCGCTGGTGGAGAAGCACGACTGGGGCTGCGGCACCTCCAGCGCGTCGAGCAAGCTGATCCACGGCGGGCTGCGCTACCTGGAGCACTACGAATTCAGCCTGGTGCGGCATTCGCTGGCGGAGCGGCGGGTGCTGTCGCGCATCGCGCCGCACCTGGTGCGGCCACTGAACTTCATGGTGCCGGTGTGGAAGGACTCGCGCGTCGGCCGCCTGCAGTTGCTGGCCGGCCTGACGCTGTACGACTTCCTCGCCACCGGCAAGCAGCCGGTGCCGCGCTTCAAGTCCTATTCGCACGGGCGCATGGTCGAGCGCTACCCCTGGCTGCACGGCGAGGGCCTGCGCGGCGGGCTGCGCTACGGCGACTGCCAGGAAGACGACGCGCGCATGACCTTGTTCGTGGCCGCGGCGGCGCAGGCGGCCGGCGCAGTCTGCGCCAACCGCGTGGCGGCGACGGAGTTGATGCAACAGGAGGGCCGCGTCGTCGGCGCCTGCCTGCGCGATGAAACCGACGGCAGCCGCTTCGAACTGCGCGCCGATTGCGTGGTCAACGCCGCCGGCCCCTGGGGCCGCGGTCTGGTCGGTGCCGGCGCGCCCAGGGTCAAGCTGGTCAAGGGCATTCACCTGGTGCTGCCGGCGATTGTCGGCTGCGAGGAAGCGTTCCTGCTCACCGCGCCGCAGGACGGACGCGTGTTCTTCGTCATCCCCTGGTACGGGCGCACCCTGGTCGGCACCACCGAGTCGCAGATCGCCGACCCGGCCGAGGCGGTGGTGACGCCGCAGGAACAGCAGTACCTGCTCGATGCGGTGAACATGCTGCTGCCGGGCCTGCGCTGGAGCGCGGCCGACGTGATCGCCGGCTTCGCCGGTGCGCGGACGCTGCAGGACGAGGACGCCGAATCGCTGGCGGCGGTGAGCCGCGAGTTCACTATCACCGAGCCGCAGCCGGGGCTGATCTGGCCCATCGGCGGCAAGTTCACCACCGCGCGCTGCGACGCCGAGGAAGTGGTGGACCTGGTGCTGCGGCGGCTGGAGCGCGAGCACCGGCCGACCCAGACCGGCAAGCGCGCCCTGCCCGGGGCGCCGATGGAAGCCGCCGGCCTCGGCGACGTCACCGGCTGGCAGGCGGAGGCCTTGTCGGCGCTGGCGCGGCGCGAGGTGGACGAGGAGGCGGCACGCTACCTGAGCCTGCGCCACGGCACCGGCCTGCCGCGCATCCACGCCCTGCTCGACGAGAATCCGGCGTGGGCCGCGCGCCTGCATCCGGACGCGCCGTTCCTCGAAGCCGAAGCGGTGCTGGCGATCCGCGAGGAGATGGCGCGCAGCGCCGACGACGTGCTGCGCCGGCGCATGCCGCTGACCCTGCTGGTGCGCGACGCCGGCCCGGCCCGGCGCAAGGTGGAAGCGCTGCTGGCCTCCTGAACCCGGCGACGCGTGCGCGGGGCAAGGGCCGCGCCATGTTGCGTCGCCGCAACCGCCGGCTGGCGCCGGACTCAGGTACCTGAAGGTATCTCCAGTGGGACCAACGGTCCCGGCGCTGTCGTAAAAACCTCCTTTCACCCCTGGCAGAAGCCGCTGCCCGACAAGCGGTGCTGAATGGCCTGTCGGGTGACATGGGCGCTCCTTGTTGTATGGCGCCGCAGGCCGCCAAACTGCCTCCTCAACTTTGGGGCGGCAGCGCCGTCCGAGTCCGCACAACAAAAAGGGAGCCGCCTGGCTCCTGCAACCTGGAGGAGATGGCTCATGCGCCAATGGAAATTCGCGCCTGTGGTTCTCGTATCCGCAGCCGGCATGCTGGTTTCGGCCTGCGGCAGCGGGGGTGATGGCAAGCAGGGCCAGTCGTTCAGCTCGTCTTCGGCGGTGCTGTTCAACCCGGTGGTGACCAGCCCGGTGCAGACCCAGGCGATCCCGCTGCCGTTCGACGCGCTGTTCAGCGGCTTCGCCACGCCGACGCTGAATTTCCCGGGCCTGCCGGCGCCGCTGTCGGACATCAACCAGCTCGACGGCTTCTCCACCGTGGCGCCGATCTTCGCCGACGTGGCCGGCTTCCTCGACTACAAGACGGTGGCGCCGAACATCGTCATCATCAACACCGCCACCGGCGCGGTGCTGGTGCCCGGCGTCGACTTCACCGTGGACAACGAAAACGCCACGGCGCAGATCCAGGCCAGCAGCACCTTCGCGCCGATCAGCCAGCAGCGCTCGCGCATCCTGATCTCGCCGCTGAAGCCGCTGGCGCCCTCCACCCAATACCTGGTGGCACTGCTCACCGGCATGAAAACCACCGACGGCAACAACGTCGTACCGTCGAGCGAGTTCATCATCACCAGCAGCGCCACGCCGGTGGACCAGCAGACCGACCCGACGCTGGCGCAGTTCACCGAGGCGCAGAAGGAGCAGCTGGAGGCGCTGCGCAGCCAGGCGATCCTGCCGGTGGTGCAGGCCTTCAACCAGCTGGCGCACATTCCCACCAGCCAGATCGCGCTCGCCTGGAGCTTCACCACCCAGTCGATCGACAAGAGCCTGAAGCTGGTGGCGCAGAACGCCAGCGCCGGCGTGCTCCAGGTGGCGAACACCGGCCTGACGACCGGCCAGAGCGGCATTCCCGGCCTGGGCCTGGCCAGCGTCTACGTCGGCATCACCACCGTCCCGTACTATTTGAACGTGGCGGCGGGCAACCATGATCCGTCGCCGCTCAGCGGTTACTGGCATGCCGATCCGGCCAAGCCGGACACTTCCTCGAAGTTCCTCGGCCAAGTGCCCTGCGGGGCCTTCGCCGTCGGCGCAACCGTCAACGGCGTCGTGCTCAAGCCCAGCGCCAGCACCACCGGCTGCTTCCCGGTGCTCGACGCCAGCACGGCCCAGGTGCAGAAGGTGCCGGTGATCGTGACCGTGCCGGACAGCAACAGCGGCCAGGCCATGCCCAGCGGCGGCTGGCCGGTGGTGATCTTCCAGCACGGCATCACGCAGAACCGCACCAACGTCTTCGCCGTGGCCGACGGCCTGGCGCGCGCCGGCTTCGTGGTGGTGGCGATGGACCTGCCGCTGCACGGCATCACCGACAACACCAGCCCGCTGTACCACAACCAGCTGTTCGCCGGCACGCCGGCCGCCGGCCTGGTCACCGGCGAGCGCACCTTCGACCTGGACCTGGAGAACAACGGCACCAGCACTCCCGGGCCGGACGGCAAGATCGACGGCTCCGGCACCTACTTCATCAACCTGCAGAGCCTGATCACCAGCCGCGACAACCTGCGCGAGGCGGTGGCGGACCTGGCGACCCTGGTCAAGTCGGTGAAGAACCTGGACCTCGACAACGACGGCACGCCCGACGTCAATCCGAACCGCATCTATTACTTCGGCCACTCGCTCGGCGGCATCGTCGGCGGCACCCTGCTGGGCGTGGACAGCGACATCCGCGCCGCGGTGCTGGCCAACCCGGGCGGCGGCGTGGCCAAGCTCCTCGACGCCTCGAAGAGCTTCGGGCCGCCGATCGCGGCCGGTCTCGGCGCCAGCGGCCAGGCCGAGGGCACCGACAACTTCCCCAACCCGCCGGCCTACGAGACCTTCCTGCGTTTCGCCCAGACCGTGGTCGACGCCGGCGATCCGGTGAACTACGGCGCCGCGGCGAGCGCCGGCCACGCCATCGACATGATCGAGGTGATCGGCGATCTGGTGGTGCCGAACAGCGCGCTGAGCACCTGCCCGGCGGCGCTGCCGGCCGGCATCAGCTCCACCGCGCAGCTGATCATGGCCTGCCCGGCCACGGCGACCCAGGATGTCACGGTCGTGCCGGGCTACCTGTCCGGCACCGATCCGCTGGTGAAAGCCATGGGGCTGAGCGCGATCGGCCCGCTCACCGTGCCGGTGGCCTCGCCCGAGACCAAGACCGGCGCCCAGCTCGACTATGTCGTGCAGTTCAGTCCCGGCGCCAACGGCACGGTGGGCCACAGCACCGTGCTCGATCCGACCCATGACCCGCTGGTGACGCAGGAGATGCAAAGCGAGGCGGCCCAATTCCTGGCCAGCGACGGCCGCTGCCTGGCGATTGCCGGCAGCTGCGCGCGATGAGCCCTGACCAGAACAGAAACGAGGAGAACAAGATGACTGCGAAGAAAGCCTCTTTCGCATTCCGCCGCACCCCGATCGCGCAGGTCCTGGCGCTGAGCCTGGGGCTCGGCGCCGCCGCGCCGGCGCTGGCCCTGAACTGGCAGCTCGGCGACGTCGGCGTTGACCTCAACACCCGCATGTCCAGCGGCGTGGAGATGCGGACGCAGGGCGCCGACCCGATGTACGTCGGCCTGGCCAACGGCGGCAAGGCCTACTCGACCAACGTCGACGACGGCGAGCTGGCGTTCAGGCGCGCCGGCGACCTGGTCTACGCCACGCAGAAGATCACTTCCGCGCTGACCCTGACCTGGAAGGACTTCGGCATCTTCGGCCGCGCCAACTACACCTACGATCCGCTGCTGCAGGACAAGACCTTTTTCAACCCGGACAACTACGGTGCCGGCAAGCAGTACGGCGACGACGTGCGCGCCGCCAAGCAGCGCGGCGTGCAGGACCACATCGGCTCCGACGGCACCGTGCTCGACCTCTACGCCTACGGCAGTGTCGACGTGTTCCACCACAGCCTCAGCGTCAAGGTCGGCAAGCAGATCGTGAACTGGGGCGAATCCACCCTGGTGCTGAACGGACTCAACAGCCTGGTCTCGCTCGACGCCAACAAGGCCCGCCTGCCGGGCGCCGAGATCAGCGAGTTCACCATCCCGGTGCCGCAGGTGTTCGCCTCGCTCAACCTCACCGGCAGCACCAGCATCGAAGGCTTCTACCAGTGGAAGTTCGAGCCGACCCTGCCCGACGCGGCCGGCAGCTTCTACCCGGTGCCGGACCAGGACTTCTCGGCGCTGATCGGCGGCAACGCCGGCGACATCAGCTTCGGCCGCGCGCCGGAGAATGCCGTGGCGCTGACCAACTGCGCCGCCACCGGCGGCAACATCCCCGGCGCGCCGACCTGCGTGCCGTTCGGCGGCACCATTCCGCGCGGCGCCGACCGCCTGCCCAAGGGCGGCGGCCAGTACGGCGCGGCGTTCCGCTTCACCGTGCCGTTCCTCAACGACATGGACGCGGCGCTGTACGCCGCCAACTACCACGAGCGCCTGCCGGTCTACAGCACCACCTCGGCCACCAGCACCAACGTCGCGGCGAGCACGGCGAGCTACTTCGCCGAGTTCCCCGAGGACGTGCACATGTACGGCTTCAGCTTCAACACCACCCTGCCGTGGGGCGTCGCGTTCCAGGGCGAATACAGCTACAAGCCGAACCAGCCGTTCCAGCTCAGCTCGGTGGAGTCGGAGTTGACCACCCTCGGCGCGCCGAGCCAGTTCGACCCTGTGGCCGCCCAGTCCCTCGGCGGCCAGTACATCCGCGGCTGGCGCCGCAAGAAGATCAGCCAGCTCGACTTCGGCTTCACCAAGGTGCTGGGCGGCAGCAGCTGGTTCAAGTGGGAGCAGCTGATCCTGGTGGCCGAGGTGGCCGGCGACCGCGTGCACGACCTGGAGGGGCACGACACGCTGGCCTACGAAGGCCCCAACACCTGGCTGCCCAACAACCCGGCCACCGCCGCCTACTTCGGCGTGCCGCAGCAGCAGGGCGGCTACCCCACGGCCAACTCCTGGGGCTACAAGCTGCTGGCGCGCAGCACCTACAACAACGTGCTGGTGGGCGGCCTGACCCTGGAGCCGGCGCTGCGCTTCGACCATGACGTCAACGGCATCACGCCGCTGCCGCTCGGCAATTTCGTCAAGAACAGCCGCAGCCTGACGCCCTCGCTGGGCTGGCGCTACCTCAGCAACCTGACCGGCGAAGTGGGCTACACCACCTTCTTCGGCGGCGGCCAGAGCAACCTGCTGCGCGACCGCGACTTCGTCCAGACCTACGTGCGCTATTCGTTCTGAACCGCATTCCTGGGGTTGAAAGCCGGGCCTTGCGCCCGGCTTTTTTTTGCCCGGCGGCGCTTTCAGCCGTCGGTATCCGGCGGCGGGCTGTTGCCGTCCTTGTCCGTATCCACCGGCTGCGGCGCCCCCAGGAACTTGGGCTCGGTATGCAGCACGTAGATATCCAGCACCACCCGCACCCGCGCCAGCACCTCCCGCAGCATGGTGCGGGTGAAGGTGCCGATGTCGTCCGACGGCGCGGCGTAGGCCGAGACCTGCATGTGCAGCTTCTTGGCCACGAACACCGCGCGGTAAGCGTGGTAGCGCTGGGTGATAATGGTGACCTTGTCCAGGCCGAACACCACCTGGGCCCGCGCCACCGAGTCGAAGGTGCGGAAGCCGGCGAAGTCCATGTAGATCGCATTGGGCGGCACGCCGGACTTGACCAGCTCGCGGCGCATGGCGCGCGGCTCGTTGTAGGTGGAGTCCGGATTGGCGCCGCTGACGATGATGCGCTTGATCTTGCCGAGCTGGTACAGCTGCGCCGCGGCATGGATGCGGCCGTAGAACTGCGGATTGGGCGCGCCGCTGCGGGTGTAGCTGCTGGTGCCCAGCACCAGGCCGACCTCGTTGTCCGGCAGCAGCGACCAGTCGTCGTAGATGTAGGAGTAGGTGTTGTTCACCACCCAGTTGTTGATCAGCGCCACCAGGGCGAGCGCGGCCACGGCGGCGATCAGCGACCACCGCCGCAGCCTGCGGCCGAGATGACGCCCGAACTTCAAGCCGCGTGCCCTCCGCACAGGCCCAGCAGCATGATGATGAACAGGACCAGCTGCGCCGACCAGAAGGTGGCGCGCAGCATCACCAGCCAGTGGTTGACGCCGATCATGTGGACCAGGCTCTGCGCGACGCGGGCGTAAAGCACGTACATGGCCCAGGCGTCGGTGACGGCGCTCTTGCCCATGGCCTGGGCCACCAGCACGATCACGGCGAAGAGCGGCAGGTTCTCCAGCGCGTTGGCGTGGGCGTGCTCGACGCGGCGCACGAAGCCCGGATCGTCGACCTGCTTGCCGCGGGTCCAGGAATCGGCCTTGCGGCCCTGCAGCAGGATGGCGATGCCGCGCCAGCTGAACACGATCAGCACCAGCAGCAGGGTCCAGGCGGTGAATCCGATCAAGGCTTGCAGTGACGTCATTTCAACTCTCCCCTAAGCGGGCTTGCGCCCAAGTTATTGCGCCTGTCGTACGACAAGCTTTCGACATCGATGTTTTTGCAATCTTCGGTCAGTGGCTGAGGCGGCGGATGCCGCGGTCCAACCCGGCCAGGGTCAGCGGGAACATGCGGTCCTCGCCGATCAGTTGCAAGGCGGCCTGGATCGAAGGGGTGTACTCCCAGCGGTCCTCGTGCTCGGGATTGAGCCAGATGGTGCGCGGGAAGGCGTCGGTGAGGCGCTTGAACCACACCGCGCCGGCTTCCTCGTTCCAGTGCTCGACGCTGCCGCCCGGGTGCAGGATCTCGTAGGGGCTCATGGTGGCGTCGCCGACGAAGATCAGCTTGTAATCGGGCGTGTAGCGGTGCATCACGTCGAACAGGGGGATGCGCTCGGCGTGGCGGCGGCGATTGTCCTTCCACACGCTTTCATAGACGAAGTTGTGGAAATAGTAGTACTCGAGATGCTTGAACTCGGTCTTGCAGGCGGAGAACAGCTCCTCGCAGACCTTGACGTGGGGGTCCATCGAGCCGCCGACATCGAGGAACAGCAGCACCTTCACCGCGTTGTGGCGCTCCGGCATCATTTTCAGGTCGAGCCAGCCGGCGTTGCGGGCGGTGCCCTCGATGGTGCCGTCCAGATCGAGGATGTCGGGCGCGCCCTCGCGGGCGAAGCGGCGCAGCTTGCGCAGCGCCACCTTGATGTTGCGCGTGCCGAGCTCGACGCTGTCGTCGAGGTTGCGGTACTCGCGCTTCTCCCACACCTTGACCGCCTTCTTCTGCCCGCCTTCGCCGCCGACGCGCACGCCTTCGGGGTTGTAGCCGCTGTTGCCGAAGGGGCTGGTGCCGCCGGTGCCGATCCACTTGTTGCCGCCCTGGTGGCGCTCCTTCTGCTCCTCCAGGCGCTGCTTGAGCGTTTCCATCAGCTTGTCCCAGCCGCCGAGCGCCTCGATCTTGGCGCGCTCCTCCTCGCTCAGCAGCTTCATCGCCTCGGCGCGCAGCCATTCCTCGGGGATGGCCTTGTCGAAGCCCTGGAACACCTGGTCGACGCCCTTGAAGTAGGCGGCGAAGGCGCGGTCGTAGCGGTCGAACTGGCTCTCGTCCTTGACCAGGATGGTGCGGGCCAGGACGTAGAAGTCGTCCAGGCTGAACATGATGACGTGCTTGCGCAGCGCCTCCAGCAGGGCCAGGAACTCACCCAGCCCGGGCTTGAGGCCGGCGGCGCGCAGAGTGAGGAAAAAGCCGAAAAGCATGGGGGAGACGCCAGGGCGAGCCAGGCTCCGATTTTGGCTTTATTTGCGGTCCAGCGTCCACACGCCGTCCCAGTCCTCGGGGGGCGGGTGCATCAGGTAATCGCGGCTACGCCGCAGGTACAGGGCTGACGGCTGGTCCGCCGGATTCAGCGCCAGCGCGGCCTCGAAGGCCTGCGCCGCCTCGCGCCAGGCGCGCACGCGATAGGCGCGCAGGCCCTCGGCGTAGGCGGCCAGGCAGGCCTCCAGGTTGGGGAAGCCGCCCTCGTCGTGGTGGCCGAGCGCTTCGTAGACCGTGACCGGCCGGTCCTTGCCCTTGACCCGCAGCAGGTCGATCTCGCGCAGCGGCGTCGGCACGGTCAGCGCCGCCACGGTGGCCTCGGCCAGCAGCACCCGGACGCCGTATTGCTTGGCGGCGCCCTCCAGGCGCGAGGCGATGTTCACGCTGTCGCCGATGACGGTGTATTCCATGCGCCGCGGCGAGCCGATGCTGCCGGCGATCACGTCGCCGGTGGCGATGCCCACGCCGATCTCGATCGGCGCCTTGCCGGCGGTGGCGCGGCGCCGGTTCAGCGCGGCGAGGCGGCGCAGCATGGCGTTGGCCACGGCGACGGCGTTGTCGGCGTCGCGCGCGCCCTGGATCGGCACCCCGAACAGGGCCATGATGGCGTCGCCGATGTACTTGTCGAGCACGCCGCCGTACTGCTCGATGACCTCGACCATTTCCCCGAAGTATTCGTTGAGCAGGGCCACCGTCTCGCGCGGGCCGAGCGCCTCGGCGGCGCCGGTGAAGCCGCGCACGTCGGAGAACAGGATGGTGCCGCGCTGCAGCTGCCCGCCCAGCACGGCTTCGCCGGAGGCCAGCAGCTTGTCGACGATCTCCTTGCTCATGTAGCGCGCCAGCCGCTTCTCGCGCGTCTGGTCCTCGAAGGTGAGGATCACGCCGATGGCCTGGCCTTCGGCATTGCGCAGTGGCATCGCGTTGAGGTTGACCGAGGCCATGCTGCCGTCCGGATGCTTGAGCACCGCGTCGGCGGTGAAGTCGGCGCGGCCCTCGCGCTGCACCCGCTCGACGCTGCGCAGCACCCATTCGTTGTCCTCGCCGAAGGCCTTTGCCGCCGGCTGGTGCAGCGTGGCCGCCGCCTCGCGGCCGAGCATGCGCAGGGCGGCGCCGTTGGCGGTGACGACGCGGCGCGCGGGGTCGAGGGTGACCACGCCGTTGGTGGTGCTGGCCAGGATGTTCTCGTTGTAGCTCTTGACCGCCAGCACCTCGTCGAACAGCTGGGCGTTCTCCAGCGCCACCGCGATCTGCGCGGTGAAGGCGCGCAGGCGCTGCTCGTCCTTGACGGTGAAGCCGCCCTCGCGCTTGTTCAGCACCTCGGTCACACCCAGGCGCTCGCCCTTCTTGTTGATGATGGGCATGCACAGGATGGAGCGGGTGCGGAAGCCGGTGCGCTGGTCGATCTCGGGATTGAAGCGCGGATCGGCGTAGGGGTCGGCGACGTTCTCGCCCAGGCCGCTGCCGAACACCGCGCCGGCGATGCCGGCGGTGCAGGGGATGCGGATGTCGTAGGCCTGCAGGCCGACGCCGTAGCGCGACCACAGCTGGCGCCGCTCGGCGTCGTAGACGAACAGGGTGCTGCGCTCGGCGTCGAGCAGCTCGGTGGCGGCGCTCATGATGCGGCCGATCAGCACGTCGAGCTTGAGCTCGCCGGCGAGGTCCTGCGCCACCTCGAGGATGCGCACCTCCTCGCGCAGGCCGTCGGTCATCAGGTTGAAGCCGCGGGTCAGATCGGCGTATTCGTCGGTGTCCAGCACCTTGAGGTCGACGTCGAGGTTGCCGCGCTCGACCTCGTTCATGCCGGCGATCAGGCGCGCCGCCGAACGCGACACCTCCTGCGCGGTGAGGATGGCCATGGCCACTGCGCCGGCGATGGTCACGGCCAGCGCGCCGCCGATCCAGCCCCACAGCGGCCACATCAGGTTGAAGCTGACCGGCACGCCCTGGGCGCGCAGCATCTGGTCCACCTTGAACAGCACGGTGATGGCGATGAACAGCAGCGGCAGCGCCGTGATGAACAGGCACAGGTAGAGCAGCTTGCTCTTCAGCCGCACCGCGATCAGCCGGCGCTGGTCGGCGCGCTCCAGCTCCGGGCAGTGCTGCCACAGGTATTCCACCACCGGCGCCATGTGGCGCGCGGCGACGAAGTATTCGATGGCGCCGTAGATCGGACAGGCGAACAGCAGCACCAGCGAGGGGAACATGATGATCTGCCACAGCGCGAAGCCGCCCTGCCACAGCCAGTTGGTCACCAGCAGCGAGCACAGCGACACCGCCGCGCCGAGGAAGCCGCGCACCAGGGTCACCCGCAGGAAGGCGTAATAGGGCAGGTTCAGCGCGCGCACCAGGGCCTGCGAGATCTCGTCCCGCGCCGGGCTCATGCCCTGCCCCAGCCGCGCCCACACCCGGCCGAGCGGCCGGTAGTAGCGTTCGATCAGCCACAGCTCCGGGCCGATGAACAGCGTCACGTAGGGCGGAATCTGCGGCACCAGCTTGAACCACTGCTCGGGGCTGAACTGCAGGCCGAGGAAGCACAGCGTGATGGTGCCCAGCACCGCCGGGATCGAGCCCTTGACGAACAGCCAGATCAGGCCGCGGTGCAGCGCGCGCTCGCTTTCCGGGGCTCCGACCGCCGCCCCGGGCTGCTGCGCCGCGATCGCGGCTGGCGCGCCTGTCAGCATGTCCGAATCCTAATCCAGCCCTTCCCCACAAAGCCAACCGCAACAGCGCGGTCCGTCACATTGCAGGTGAGAAAGCCATGGCCTTGCGGCATGCTAGGGCCTGCAATCCCAGGGAAACGCGCGTGATCAAACCCGAAGTGCTGGAGCAGGCCGTGGACCACCTGCGCCGCCGCGACAGGAAGCTGGCCCGCCTCATCGACACCCACGGCCCCTGCCTGCTCGGCGGCCGCAGGCGCGACCCGTTCCACGTGCTGTGCAGCGCCATCATCAGCCAGCAGCTTTCGTCCAAGGCTGCCGACACCATCCAGGCCCGGGTAGCGCTGGCCGCGGGCGCCAGAGGCCATTTCAAGCCGGCCCATTTCCTCGCGCTCACGCCCGAAGCCCTGCGCGCCTGCGGACTTTCCAACGCCAAGGCCAGGTGGCTGCGCGGCGTGGCCGAAATCCACGCCGCCGACGCCGGCTACTTCCGCAAGCTGAGCACGCTGGAGGACGAGGCCGCCATCGAAATGCTCGACGCCCTGCCCGGCATCGGCCGCTGGAGCGCCGAGATGTTCCTGATCTTCGCCATGGGGCGGCTCGACATCTTCTCGCTCGGCGACGCCGGCCTGCGCCGCGGCCTCAACCTGCTGCACAACCAGGGCGAGAAGCTCGACGACGAGCGCACGCTGGCGATCACCGCGAAGTGGGCGCCCTACCGCTCGGTGGGCAGCTGGTACCTGTGGCGGATGGCCGATACAAAGGCGGTCACAGCGGCGGGGTGAATGGCGCACTGGCGAGCACGAGACTTCCGGCGCCAGGCTACGACCGCATGAGCCGGCGCGTGTCGCGGGCGGCTTGATCACAGCGCTCAGCACATCCTGCGGGATCACGGCGAAGCAGCAGCAATTCACTCCCGGGCGGGGGATGACAGATCGCAGGTGGTCGGCGGCTCAGGCCCCGCCCAGCTGCCCGACAATGATCGGCCGCGCCGCATTCCACATATCCAATCCCGTCGCCGGATCCTGCTCGATCAGCAGCACCGCCCCGTACTTCAGGCCGTTGTCGAACCACGGCGTGCTGCCGTCCAGCCCGGGATCGCTGAACTCCGGCCCGGGACTGGGGGCATACAGCGAGGGCGAGGAGATCCAGAGGCCGAAGCCGTAGCCGGGGTAGAACTGCGCCTGCCCGTCGGGGAACGGGGTGAACGCCACCGGCTTGTTCTGGATCTGGTTTTTCTCCAGTTCCGACACGCTCGCCGTGGACAGCACGCGCTTGCCGCCGGACTGCCCGCCGTTCTGGACCATCTGCAGAATCCTGGCGTAGTCGGCGGCATCGCTGCTGGCGCCGCCGGCGATGCGCGGATTGGTGACCGCGGCATCGCCGTAGCTGAACGTGGTCAGGCCCAGGGGCTGGCCGATGGCGCCGGCGAAAAACGTCTGCCAGTCCTGGCCGGAGAGCACGGTGGCGATGTAGCCGGCCACCTGGTAGTCGGCGCCGCCGTAATTGAATTCTGCGCCGGGCTGCGACACCAGCTTGAGCCTGGAGATATCCAGCACGCACTGGCGCAGGGTGGTGCTGGTCTGGCGGCCGAGGCAGTCGGGCGAGGTCCGGTCCGCCAGACCGGGCAGGCCGGAGGTGTGGTCCAGCAGCATGCGCATGGTGATGCCGGCCTTGTCCAGCGGCCACACCACGCCGCCGAGCAGCAGGTAGGCGGTGACCGGCACATCGAGGTTCAGCCTGAGGCTGTCCACCAGGGTCAGGATTGCCGCCGCCGAAGGCATCTTGGAGGCGGAGTTCAGCGGGATGACGCTCTGCGCGGTCATCGCCGGCCCGGCGCGGGTGACGCCGGCGGCGCGCGTGTACAGCGTGCCGGTCTGGTCGTAGAGCAGGAAACTGTAGCCGCCGACGGTGCCGCTGCGCGGATTGTTGGCAGCGGAAACGAAGCTGTCGAGGGTGCCGCCGAGCCGGGACCAGTCCAGCGGCTTGCCGGCGCTACCGGCGCCGCCACCGTCGCCGCCGCCAGAACCTGCGCCGCAGGCCGCGAGCAGTCCGGCAAGCAGCGCCGGCCGCAGGGCCCTGGCCCAGCACATCGCCCTGCTGCGCGCGCCAGCGGCGCCGGAGCGCAATCCGGCGTGATCGTTCGTGCGACGCATCGATGTCTCCGGGCGCGATGGCGGCGCGTCGGCGCGCCTGCCTGGCAGGATGCAACAGTCAGGCCATCGCGGCCGGCCCGCCATGTCACCCGCCCACGGACCGGTCAGGAAGAAACCTGGCGCACCGATGGCGTCCGATCAGCGCCGGATTCAGGCTGCCTGGATAGCGGCTTTAGCCGCCGCCCGTGCGCGTCCCTGCTCCGCCCTAGGTGTGGACAGGGGCCGCCCTTCCTAGTTGCCCCTGCGCGCCATGAAGGCGATGCGCTCGAACAGGTGCACGTCCTGCTCGTTCTTGAGCAGCGCGCCGTACAGCGGCGGCAGGGACTTCTTGACGCTGGTCTCGCGCAGGGTCGCCGGATCGATGTCCTCGGCCATCAGCAGCTTGAGCCAGTCGAGCAGCTCGGAGGTGGAGGGCTTCTTCTTCAGGCCGGGCAGCTCGCGCAGGCCGAAGAACACCTCCATCGCCTCCTTCAGCAGGTTCTTCTTCAGGTCCGGGTGGTGCACGTCGACGATCTTCTGCATCGTCTCGCGGTCGGGGAAGCGGATGTAGTGGAAGAAGCAGCGGCGCAGGAAGGCGTCCGGCAGCTCCTTCTCGTTGTTGGAGGTGATGATGATGATCGGGCGGTGCCGCGCGCTGACGGTCTGGCGCGTCTCGTAGACGTAGAACGCCATCTGGTCCAGCTCGCGCAGCAGGTCGTTGGGAAACTCGATGTCGGCCTTGTCGATCTCGTCGATCAGCAGCACCGGCTGCTCTTCGCTGTCGAAGCACTCCCACAGGCGGCCCTTGACGATGTAGTTGGCGATGTCCTTGACCTTCTCGTCGCCCAGCTGGGAATCGCGCAGGCGCGACACCGCGTCGTATTCGTACAAGCCCTGCTGCGCCTTGGTGGTCGACTTGACGTGCCACTCGTAATACGGCCGGCCGAGCGAGCGCGCCACTTCCTGGGCCAGCCGGGTCTTGCCGGTGCCGGGCTCGCCCTTGACCAGCAGCGGGCGCTGCAGGGTGACGGCGGCATTGACCGCCAGGGTGAGGTCGTCGGTGGCGACGTAGGATTCGGTGCCGGCAAAACGCATCGCTAGGGTCCTCTGCGTGGAGCCTGAAGCATAGCAGGAGCCCGCGGCGATACGGCGGAGCCGGCCGCCACGGGCCGATTTGTTAGGATAGCCTGTCCAAAGCACGCTATCCGGATAACTATCGGAGCGTCACAACCTCTTGAGGAGCTCGAGCTATGAAGGCATTGATTCCGATCGTTTTCGCCTTGGCGCTGGCACCGCTGGCCGCCCTGGCCGACGACGCCGCGGCGGCGGCGCCAACGGCTCCGCCCACGGATTCGCTGGCACCTCCCGCCTGCAACAAGCCGTCGGTGGGACCGAAGATCCGCAAGGCCGACGACGACAGCAACTTCCAGGAGCGCGTCGATAAGTACAAGAGCTGCATGGAGGCCTATGCCTCGGCGCAGAGCCAGCTCGCCCAGCAGCACCAGAAGGCCGCCAACGACGCTGTCGCCGCTTTCAACGATTTCGTCAAGGAGGTCAACAGCCGCAACAGCAATTAAGCGGCCGAGCGCGCGGCGGATGGTTCAGCCGGCGCGCGCCTCCAGCGCCGCCACCGCAGGCAGGGTCTTGCCTTCCAGGAACTCGAGGAAGGCGCCGCCGCCGGTGGAGATGTACGACAGCTTCCCGGCCACGCCGAACTTGTCGATCGCCGCCAGGGTGTCGCCGCCGCCGGCCAGGGAGAAGGCAGGGCTGGCAGCGATGGCCTCGGCCAGCGCCTTGGTGCCGCCGGCGAAGGAGTCGTACTCGAACACGCCGACCGGACCGTTCCAGACGATGGTGCCGCAGCCCTTGAGCAGGCCCAGCAGCCGCGCGCGCGTCTTGGGGCCGATGTCGAGGATCATCTCGTCCGCCTCCACCTCGCCGACGGCGCGGGTGTGGGCATGGGCCTCGGCGGAGAACTCGGTGGCCACCACCACGTCCTCCGGCAGCGGGATGCTGCCGCCGCGCGCCTCGATCTTCTGCTGGATCCGGCGGGCGGTGTCCAGCATGTCCGGCTCGTGCAGGGACTTGCCGACCTTGTAGCCGGCCGCGGCGAGGAAGGTGTTGGCGATGCCGCCGCCGATGATCAGCTGGTCGGCGACGTCGGCCAGGCTGTTGAGCAGGTCCAGCTTGGTGGAAACCTTGGAGCCGCCGACGATGACCGCCAGCGGCTTCTTCGGCTGCTTCAGCGCCTTGCCCAGCGCATCCAGCTCGGCCGCCAGCAGCGGGCCGGCGCAGGCCACCGGCGCGAACTTCGCCACGCCGTGGGTGGAGGCCTCGGCGCGGTGGGCGGTGCCGAAGGCGTCCATGACGTAGATGTCGCACAGCGCCGCCATCTTCCTGCTCAGCGCCTCGTCGTCCTCCTTTTCGCCCTTGAGGAAACGGGTGTTCTCGCCCAGCACGATCTGGCCGGGCTCGAGCTTCACGCCCTCGATCCAGTTGCTGACCAGGGCGACGGTCTGGCCCAGGTGTTCCGACAGCCAGGCGGCGACCAGGGTCAGCGACTGCTCCGGATCGAACCGGCCGGCCTTGGGACGGCCCAGGTGCGAGGTGACCAGCACCGAGGCGCCTTTCTGCAGCGCGAGCTTCAAGGTCGGCAGCGAGGCGCGCAGGCGCGCGTCCGAGGTGATCTTGCCGGCATTGATGGGCACGTTGAGGTCCTGGCGGATCAGCAGGCGCTTGCCGGCGAGATCGAGGTCGGACATGCGGAGGACGGTCATGTGAAGCTCCGGAAAGGCGGGATCAAAAAAAGGGGACGGAAACCGTGCGCGATTTCCGTCCCCCGGATGCAGCGGGTACGCGGACGCCTTTACTTGGCGTTGGCGAAAGCCACCGTGGTATCGAGCATGCGGTTGGAGAAACCCCACTCGTTGTCGTACCAGGAGGAGACCTTCACCAGGCGGCCGGAGACCTTGGTCAGGGTGGCGTCGAAGGTCGAGGAGGCCGGGTCGTGGTTGAAGTCGCTGGAGACCAGGGGCGCCTCGCTGTACTTGAGGATGCCCTTGAGGGGCCCTTCCGCGGCGGCGGCCTTCATGATGGCGTTGACTTCCTTGACGTCGGTGTCGCGCGCGGCGATGAAGGACAGGTCGACGATCGAGACGTTGATGGTCGGCACGCGGATGGCGAAGCCGTCGAGGCGGCCGTTCAGCTCCGGCAGCACCAGGCCCACCGCGGCGGCGGCGCCGGTCTTGGCCGGGATCATGTTGTGGCCGGCGGCGCGGGCGCGGCGCAGGTCCTCGTGGAACACGTCGGTCAGCACCTGGTCGTTGGTGAACGAGTGGATGGTGGTCATCAGGCCGGTGACCACGCCGATCTTGTCGTGCAGCGGCTTGACCAGGGGCGCCAGGCAGTTGGTGGTGCAGGAGGCGTTGGAGATGACGGTGTCGGAGGCCTTCAGGGTCTGGTGATTGACGCCGTAGACGATGGTGGCGTCGACGTCGTTGCCGCCCGGGGCGGAGATCACCACCTTCTTGGCGCCGCCGGCGAGGTGGGCCGAGGCCTTGGCCTTGCTGGTGAAGAAGCCGGTGCACTCCAGGACCACGTCCACGCCCAGCTCGCCCCAGGGCAGCTTCGACGGGTCGCGGTTGGCCAGCACCTTGATCCTGTCGCCGTTGACGACGAGGTATTCGCCCTCGACCGCCACCGTGCCGGGGAACTTGCCATGCGCGGTGTCGTAACGGGTCAGGTGCGCATTGGTCTCGGCCGGGCCGAGGTCGTTGATCGCGACAACCTGCACATCCTTGCGGCCGCTCTCATACAGGGCGCGCAGGACGTTGCGGCCGATGCGGCCGTAGCCGTTGATGCCAACTTTGACTGCCATGGTGGTCCTCTGTCTCGACGGGCGCGCACCGCCTGGCGGCCGCCGGCCCGTGCCGGTGGAGTCCCCGGTAGCCGGGGAGAAAATCGAACGCCCGCGACGACTTGCGCCGCGGCAGGGCATATTTTACGCCAACTGGATATGGGAGCGGAAAGGCCGGAAACAATGAGGCGGACGCGACACAGGGTGTCGCGTCCGCCCGTCACTTCTGCGGTTTCAGCCGGCCTTTAGTTCAGCTTGAAGTTGATCGGCAGCGTGAACTCGAAGGAGGCGGCCTCCGGGAACACGTCGGCCGGCACCGGCGGGAACTTGACGATGCGGTCGAACACGTTGCGCGCCTCCGCGTCGAGGGCCACGAAGCCGGTCTTCTTCTGCAACTCCACGCCGAGGATGGTGCCGTCGCGCGCCATGCGGATGCGCACCACCGCGTCGCCTTCCTCTTCGTTCTGGACCGACTTCGGCGGATAGCGGAAGTTCTCCGAGATCTTGCTGGTGATCTGGCTCAGGTAGCTCGGCGGCCAGCTGGTCACCACCTTGTTCTCCTGCGGCGGCGGAGTCGGCGGGGGCGGGGGCGGGGGCGGCGGCACCGTCGGCACGTCCGGCGTCGTCACCGGCGCATTGGTGACGATCTGCTGCGGCGGCGGCGGATGGTCCGGCGGCGGC
>DASRFD010000009.1:0-11963 GCA_035651715.1 Nevskia sp. | reverse complement strand
TAGCCGGTCGCGGTGACGGCGATGGCGATATTTCCGGACCAGCAGGAGATCCAGTAGATCGCCGTGCACTGGAAGCCGAAGTAGGGTCCCAGCGCTTCGGCGGCATAAGCGCAGGGACCGCCGGCCTGCGGCGAGATGCGGCCCAGCCGCGCCAGGGTCACCGCCACCAGCAGGGCGCCGACGGTAGCGATGATCCAGCCGACCAGGGTGATGCTGCCCACCGCGGCCAAGGTCGCCGGCAGCAGGAAGATGCCGGAGCCGACCATGTTGCTCGCCACCAGGGCGGTGGCGAGATAGGGACCGACCTTGCGATTGCGGCTCATTGTCCTCCCGTATCGGGCCGGTTTGGTTCCGGCTCTCCATGTGGTTTGGGCTAGCTTAGCAGTGGCGTTGTCATCCTGAGCAAAGCGAAGGATCTGGTGCTCCGCTTCTGAAAGAGCACTACACTTGTGTGCGTATGGCACCAGATCCTTCGCTGACGCTCAGGATGACATCCGAAGACGCCTACGGCCTTCCGGGCTGGATCTACCACGACGCCGATTTCTTCGAGGCGGAGAAGCGCGCGGTGTTCCGCCCCGGCTGGCAGCTGGTGTGCCACCTCAACGACATCCCCGCTCCCGGCGACTACCACAATCTCGACCTGCTCGGCGAGTCGCTGGTGACGGTGCGCGGCGAGGACGGGCAGGTGCGCAGCTTCCACAACGTCTGCCGCCACCGCGCCTCGCGCTTGCTCGACGGACCGCGCGGCAACTGCGGTGCGCGCATCGCCTGTCCTTATCATCGGTGGACCTACGCGCTCGACGGCCGCCTCGTCGCGGTGCCGCAGCTGAAGACCTACAGCGGCCTGGACCCTGCCGCGCACGGCCTCGCGCCGCTGGAGCAGGAGGTGTTCATGGGCTTCGTCTTCGTGCGCCTGCAGCCGGGCCTGCCGCCGGTGCGCGAGATGCTGGCGCCGTATGCCGGCGAACTGGCCGAGTACCGCATGGAGCAGCTGGTGCCGCAGGGCCGGGTGACCCTGCGCCCGCGCGCGGTGAACTGGAAGAACGTCGCCGACAACTATTCCGACGGCCTGCACATCAACGTCGCCCATCCCGGGCTGACGCGGCTGTTCGGCAAGGGCTACGGTGTCGAGGCCGGCCCCTGGGCGGACAAGATGTGGGGCGAGCTGCTCGAGGCGCCCTCGGCGAACTGGTCGGAGCGGCTGTACCAGCGCTTCCTGCCGCCGGTGGCCGAGCTGCCCCCGGCGCGCCAGCGGCTATGGACCTACTTCAAGCTGTGGCCCAACACCGCCTTCGACATCTACCCGGACCAGATCGACTTCATGCAGTTCCTGCCGGTATCGCCGACGCAGACCCTGATCCGCGAGATCGCCTACGTGCACCCGGACAGCCGCCGCGAGATGCGCGCCGCGCGCTACCTCAACTGGCGCATCAACCGCCAGGTGAACCTGGAGGACAAGGCGCTGATCGAGCGCGTGCAGGCCGGCATGGCCTCGAGCAGCTTCGGCGCCGGTCCGCTGGGCGAGAGCGAGGTGTGCTTGCGCAGCTTCGCCCGGCGCATGCGCAAGCTGATTCCGCAGAGCCGGCTGACCCGGCCGCCCGAGGCCGGCTGGAGCCGCGTTCCCCCGTAACCTTCGGCCGAGATGGGGCAAAGCGCTCATCAAGGTGGGAGCAGGCGCCGCAGGGCGACCTGCGCACTGGAGTTGCGGGAGCGGCGCCACGGCACATCCCGTGCCGCGCACGGCTCGTCACAGCCTCGGGCGGTCCGCCCCAAAGGCGCGGTGCGGGCCCGGGCATGGGGTTAAGTTGAAATCCTCCAGAGCACCGTTTCCCTGTCGTGCCGGCAGGCGCTTGTTGCGGCTGAGCCGGTTTGCAAGGCGGGCGGATGAATCCCGACATCCGCCCGCCTCTTTTGCGGATCAGGGCGCCGCGGTTTTGCCCGCGGCCAGCGGCGGTTGGCCGCGCACGCTGAACTCCATGCGGTCGAACTCCTTGCCGTCCTCGCCGAGCAGGCGCAGCACGTGCGCGCCGGGGCGGGGTGCCCAGAAGTACTCGCGGTCGGCGCGCGCCAGGAACCTGCCGTCCAGCTCGAAGCGCAGGCTGGCTCTGCGCGGCTCGGCGCGGAACAGCACCTGCTGGCGGTCGGCGGGAATGTCCGGGTCCAGGCCGACGATCATTCCCGCCGGCGGCGACTCCAGGCGCGGGCGCAGGCTCTGCGCCGGCGCTGCTTCGACGCTGGCCAGCTCGGTGCCGCGCAGGAACCATTCGCGCCGCGGCGGTTCGGTGCCGCCGGCGTAGTGGATTTCGGTGGCGACCACATCCTGCGGCGCCGACGGGGGACCGTCGGCGCTGCCACGCTGCAGGCCGGTCATGATCTGCAGCCAGGCCGGAGCCGCGCCGCTGACGCCGGATACGCCGCGCATCGGCTCGCCGTCGAAGTTGCCGACCCATACCGCCACGGTGTAGCGCTGCGACCAGCCGATGCACCAGTTGTCGCGCATGAACTTGCTGGTGCCGGTCTTCACCGCGCTCCAGAACGGCGTCGCCAGCGGGCTGTCGAGACCGAAGGTGACGGCGCGGCTGCCGCGGTCGCTGAGGATGTCGCCGACGATCCACGCCGCCTCGGGCGACATCACGCGGCGCGGCTCCAGCCGCGGTTCCTCCGGGGTCAGGCGCAGCGGCGACCACAGGCCGCCGTTGGCCAGCGCGCGGTAGGCGTTGGCCTGCTCCAGCAGGTCCACCTCGGCCGAGCCCAGCGCCAGCGAGTAGCCGTAGTAGTCGGCCGGCTGGTCGATGCTGTCGTAGCCGAAGGCGCGCAGGCGCTCGAGGAAATCCTCGGGCCCGACCAGCACGATGGCGCGCACCGCCGGCACGTTGAGCGAGCCGGCCAGGGCCGAGCGCACGCTGACCAGGCCGCGGAAGTCGCGGTCGTAGTCCTGCGGGATGTAGAGGCCGGCGCTGGTCAGCAGTTTCACCGGCGAGTCGTCGAGCAGCGAGGCGGCGGTGAGGTAGCGCTTCTCCAGCGCCAGGCCGTAGAGGAAGGGTTTGAGCGTGGAGCCGGCCTGGCGCGGCGCGCGCACGCCGTCCACCAGCGGCGCGCGCGAGTTCAGCGCCACCGAGCCGACGTAGCCCAGCACCTCGCCGCTGGCGTTGTCCAGCACCACCGCCGCGGCATCGCGGACATTGCGGTCGGCGAGCTCCTGCACCTGCTGCGTCAGCGCGGCGATGACCAGGCGCTGCACCCCGAGGTCCACCGTGCTGCGGCGCCGCTCGCCGGCGTGGCTGAGCAGGCGGCGCGCCAGCTGCGGGGCGAAGTCGGCCTCCGGCGCCACGCCGCGCGAGGCGTCGAGGGTGCGCGCGGCCAGCGCCGCGAGGCCGGCGCAGTCGGCCCGGGCGTCCAGCGTGCGCATCAGCGCGCAGGCACGCCGGGCGGTTTGCGCCGGCACCGCGCCGGGCGCCGGCAGCAGCGCGGCGAGCAGCCAGGACTCGTCGGCGGTGAGGCCGGATGGCGCCTTGCCGAACAGCACCTGCGCCGCGGTGTTCACCCCCTGCAGCTCGCCGCGGAAGCTGACCAGGTTGAGATAGGCCTCGAGGATCTGCGGCTTGCTCCAGCGCGCTTCCAGCGCCCAGGCGCTGCGCATCTGGCGCAGCTTCTGCAGCGGCGAGCGGCGCCCGCGCGCGGGCATCAGCGAGGGATCGAGCTGGGCGGCGAGCTGCATCGTCAGGGTGCTGGCGCCGCGCACCTTGCCGCCGCCGGAGTCCTGGGCGCCGGCGCCGAGCAGCGCGCGCCAGTCGACGCCGCCATGCCGCTCGAAGCGGCGGTCCTCGGCCTGGATCAGCGCGGCGGCGAGGGCGGGGGAGACTTGGTCCAGGCGGACCCAGGGCAGGCGGCGCCGGCTGTAGTCCTGGCGCTGCGCCTGCAGCAGTGCGCCGTTGCGATCGAGCAGGTAGGCTTCGGTCGGCGCGTAGGCCGCGCGCACCGCGGCGAATCCCGGCAGCGCAGCCGGCGCCGCGGCATGCCACACGGCGCCGGCCGCGAGCAGCAGGGCGGCACCGGCGGTGAGCGCGAGACGGCCCCCCTTCTCCACCGTGATCACGGCGCCTGCACCTCCAGCGGCGCGTTCGGCAGTTCGCCGAACATCTCCGGCGCGTACATCGCCTCGACCCGCGTCGCCGGCAGCTCGAAGCGGCCGCTGGCGTTGAAGCGCACGGTGTACTCCACCGTCCACTTGCCCTTGGGCACCATCACGTAATACGAGCGGAAGGCGTCGAAGCGGCGCTCCTCATAGGCCGGCCACACGTCGCCCTGCTTCTTCTCGCCGCGGGTCAGCAGCTGCGAGCTGCCGCCGAGGCCGCTGCCCTGGATGCTGGCGCCGGCCGGGATCGGATCGTCCACCACCACCCAGGTCATGTCGGACTGCGCTTCCAGGTCCAGGTGCACACGCGCCACGTCGCCGCGGGTCCAGACCCCTTCCTTCTTCTGCTCGACCGGCGTGACGCTGCGCTTCACCGTGTAGCCGGTGAACAGCGGCGCCTTCAGCGGCAGCGCGGCGCGGCTCTGCACGATGGCCCAGGGCTTGCCGCCGCCGCTGTGGCTGATGTCCAAGGTCGCCGGCTGATCCGGCCAGGGGAAGTCGAGCATCGAGGCCGGGCGGGTCCAGTCGACGTTGCGGCTGTCGTCGCCGACCTTGGCACGGGTGGTGCCGCTGACCGGTTCGGCCTCGAAGACGGCGCCGAACTTGCGCATCGCCAGCACGCCCCAGGCATTGGCGACCGTGGTGTTCCAGCGCGCGCCGACCTGGCGGCCGAGCGCGCCGCGCACCATCCGCGGCAGGTCCTCGCGCCATGCCGCTTCCGGCAGCACGTCGAGGATGGCGCGGTTGGCGTTGACGTCGGCGTTGATCATCAGCCACCACAGCGCATCATCGCGCTCGGCCGAGAAGCCCATGGTCGTGCCCTGGAAGTTCAGGCGCGAGCGCAGGATCTGCAGGGCCTCGGCCAGGCGCTGGTCGCGCTGCGGCACGTCGGCGACGCGGTGCAGGATGTCGATCCAGTCCAGCACCGCCGAGGTCGGCCACAGGTTCGGCTCGATGGTGAGGCTGGACAGCATCCCGGCCTCGGCCTGGTCGTAGCGCGACAGAGCCGAGATCGCGGCGAGCTTGCGCACCGTCAGGTCGGCGGTCTGCAGCGCCGAATCGCGCACCACCGCGCCGGAGACGAAGCGCTTCAGGCCCTCCTGCATCCGCGCCAGGCTGTCCTGCGGGATCTCCCAGCCGGCCTCCTGCGCCACCGACAGCACGTAGGCGGTGAGCGTGTCGCTGCCCTCCAGCCAGTCGGCCGGGAAGTACTTCACCAGGCCGTCGCGGTCGAGATGGCTGGGCAGCAGGTTCATGACCCAGCGCCAGCGCGCCTCGTCGCCGAGCGCGATGGCCACCGAGGCGCGCTGCTCGAAGCAGATGTAGGGATAGGCCGACATCCACTCCGTGACACCGTCCAGCCCGTCGCCCAGGTGGGCGCGCAGGTCGAGGCGAACGCCGCCGCGACCAGGGATGGCGTCCCTGGGCCGCTCCACCGGCAGCGAGTAGCTCCCGTCCACCTGGGTCAGGGTGGCCTGGTAGGTGCGCACAGGGTAGGCGGCGATCACCGGCACGCCGATCCTGAGCCGGTCGACCGCGCTGCCCTGGACCTCCCTTGCCACGATGTCCCAGCCGAGGTTGCCCAGGCCCGGCGCCACGTCCACCGGCCAGCCGACCTCCTGCGCCGAGCCGGCGTCGATCTGCACCGTCTGCGCCGGCAGCGTGACCACGGTCCTGGCCGGGTCCTGGCCGGTGTACGAAGCGCTCACCTGCGCCGCGATTCGGCGCGCCGAGGCATTGCGCAGCATCACCGTGGCGTTGAGATGGTCGCCCTCGCGCACCAGGCCGGGCAGGCCCGACACCAGCTGCAGCTCCTGCGTGGTGCGGATGCTGGCCATGCCGGTGCCGAACAGCTGCGGTCCGGCGGTGGCCACCACGACGATGCGGAACGAAGTCAGCGAGTCGTTGAGCGGTATGTCGAGCCTGGCCTTGCCCTCGGCGTCCAGCGCGACGTGGCCCTTCCACAGCAGCAGGGTGTCGAACAGTTCGCGCGCCGGGCCGCGGCCGCCGCCGCCGCCCGGGGCGCCCGACTTGCGGCCGTAGTGGCGCTTGCCGATCACCTGCATCTGCGCCGTCGAGGTCGTCACCTCCAGGCCGCGCGGCGCCATCATGGCGTCGAGCAGCTTCCACGAGGGATTGGGCATCAGCTCGAGCAGGCCCTCGTCCACCGCGGCGACCGCCACCTCCGCGCCTTCCGGCAGCTTGCCGCCGCGCGCCGGTTGCACCGCGATGGCGACGTGGGCGGTGTCGCGCACCTTAAAGGTTTCGGCCGAGGGCGTGACCTTCACTTCGAGCCGGTGCGGGTCCCAGCCGACGTTGATCTTGCCGATGCCAAGCCGGTAGGCCGGCTTGCTCAGGTCGACCAGGGCCGTGGCCGAGCCGCCCTCGAGGTGGAAGGGCAGGTGCAGCCAGTGCACCAGGTCGGCGAGCCGCGTGCGCCAGGTGCCGACGCGGCCGCGCATCGCCAGCACCGAGACGTAGATGTTCGGCGAGTACTCGTCCTTGATCGGGATCTCCACCACCGGGTCTTTGCCGGAGAGATGGGTGACGAAGCTGTCGAGCACGCCTTCGCGCTCGATCGTGACCAGGGCGGTGGCTTCGCGGAACGGCATGCGCACCTGGAAGCGCGCGGTCTGGCCGCTGTCGTAGCTCTGCTTTTCCGGCAGCACGTCCATGCGGTCGCTGGGACCGGCCTCGAACCAGAAGTCGTCGCCGCCGGCGACCCAGATGTCGGTGCTGGCGAGGGCGCGGTTGTTCCCGGCATCCGCCGTGGTCGCCTGCACCGTGATCTGGCCGGACTCCGCGCTCTTCACCTTGCAGATGAGCAGCCCGTGCTCGTCGGTGCGGCCGGAACAGAGCGAACCGATCTTCCTGGTCTCGATGCTGTTGTCGTAGGAGTAGAAGCCGCCGACCAGGCGGCGGCGGTAGGAGTGGGTAATGCGCTGGAAGCCGTCGACGCTGATGCTCTGGCCGGCAACCGGCTGGCCGTGCAGATCCAGCGCCAGCACCTTGAAGCGCAGATCGTCCTTGGTCGCAACCCAGCCGTCGGGCTGGATGCCGAGCACCACGGCGGAGGGCCACAGCGCGATGCGCGCCGAGGCCGAGAGGGTCTCGCCGTTGGCGTCCTGGTACTCCAGCTCGGCCGCCAGATCCATTGGCGCGGCGTTCTTCGGCAGCTTCGGCACGGTGGCGCGCGCCGCGCCCTGGCCGTCCAGGGCCAGCGGCAGCACCTGGGCCGGACCGCCGGGCTCGGTGTTGTCGTCGCCGCCGGACTGGTCCTCGCTCTCGTCGTAGAAGGCGCCGTGGCCGCCGCCGTTCTGGACGCCGGGTTTGACCTCCTCGCCGCCGAAGCGGAAGGTGTCGTAGCCGGGGAAGGAGAGGGTCTTGGGCTGCACCTGGGTGCGCAGCTTCACCGGCAGGTAGGCCGCGCCCCCGCCGGACAGGTAGGAGACGAACAGGTCCAGGCTGGCCTTGTCGGCGTTGACCAGGGGCTCCTTGGGCCCCTGGACGATGGCCTTCATCGAGGGCACGCGGTACTGCTCCACGCGGAACGAGCCGGTGTCCAGGCTGCCCCGGTTGTCGCCGCTGTCGCCGTCGCCCCAGTCCAGGCTGATGTCGTAAGTGCCGAGCTTGGCGTCCTTGGGAATTTCCCAGCTGCTCAGGGCGCTGCCGTCGCTCCACTGCAGCGGCAGGCGGTAGGTCTCGTCGCTGCCCTGGTGCTTCAGCACCGCCTCGGTCGGGTACTCTTTCGGCAGGGTCATGCCCTTGCCGCTGTGCAGGCGCAGCACGTGCTTCATCGACACCGTCTCGCCGGCGCGGAACAGCGCCCGGTCCAGCACTGTATGGGCCATTACCGGGCCGCCGGACCGGTAGGAATCGGTCGCCAGCTGGAAGTCGCCCGGGGTGATGCCGCGGTTCCAGGAGCTCAGGGTGAAGCTGAGGTCGCCGTTGGCGCGCGCGCTGACCATCAGCGTGTGGTTGTCCGGGCCGTAGCAGCCGCCCCAGGACTGCGGCCGCGGCAGGTCCGCGCCGATATGGGCGATGCCGTTGGCGTCGGCGCGGCCGCTCCACAGTTCGGTTCCGCTGCAATAGTCGCTGACGCGGATGTCGGCGTTGGGTACCGGCGTGGCGCTGTCCAAGCTGGTGACGAACACCACCGAAGACTCGCGGCCCCACTCGAAATGCACCGCCATGTTGGTGACCAGGGCCGAGGTGACGACATAGCGGGTGCGGTTGTCGCCGAGCAGGGCGGCGCCCAGCTTGGGGCTGTTCAGCTCGACCACGTAAAAGCCGGGCTGCTTCAGCGGGATGCCCACCACTTCGAAGGCCTCGGCGCCGTGCGGCTTGGGCACGCTGAACGACTCGGTGGCCTCGCCGTGGCTGAACACCGAGGTTTCGCCGGTGTGCTCGATCCACTTCCTGCTGTCCTGGTCCCACTCGCCGCTGGCCTCGTTGGCCTTCTCGACACGCTTGAGCCAGTCGGCGATCTGCGCATCGTCCTCGATCTTGCCGGCTTTGCCGGGAATGCCCGCAGGCAAGCCGGCCTTGGCCGCGGCCACCTCCGCCTCGACGTTGCGCAGGGTCACCGGCAGCACGCCGCCTTCGCTCAATTCGAGAATGCCGAAATTGGCGCCGAACTTGGCCAGGGGCGGCGCCTCGGCGGTCTGCACCTCCAGCGGGAAGCGGCTGGCGTTGCTCAGGGCGCGGCCGGCGTCGTCCTGCAGGCCGCCGGGCAGCTCGATACGGTACTTGCCCTTCTCCGGGAACGGCGCTTCGAACGTCAGGTTCTGCACCGTGTCGCCGTCCTCGGGCCTGGCCTTCCAGGTGTGGCCCTCGCCCTTGAGCACGATCCTGCCGGCCAGCTCGCGCGTGATCGGCGCGGTGAACGACAGGCTCATCGGCGTCATCGGCAGGCAGGCCGACCTGGCGTTGACCCGCTGGCAGGAGAAGCTGGCGCTGAACGCCGGCCGGGTCTTGTAGGCCAGGGTCTGGTCCTGGCTGGTGGCGACGCCCTTGGGCGTGGCGATGCCCTTGCCCCAGACGATCTGCACCTGGGTCTCCGGCGGCAGGGCGCGGCCGCAGCGCGCCGTCACCACCAGCTCCTCGGCTTTCTGCGGCGAGCGGTTCCTGGCCTGGGCCAGCGACTCGCTGCCGTTCTTCCACAGGATGCGGTAGTACTCGTAGCCCAGCTGTTCGCGCTGCGCCAGCAGCTTCTTGCGCTCCTCGCCGGTGATCGGCAGCAGCGGGATCTTTTCGGCCAGTCCGGACACCACGCAGTACGCATGGGCGCGCACCGACTCCTCGGTGGCCGGCGCGTCCAGCGCCAGCAGGAAGGCCTGGTTCTCGTCGACCGACTCGCTGCCTTCCTCCGGCAGCTCGGCGCGGACCGCCGGGCCTCCGGTGTTGAAGCTGAAGGTCTTCTTGCCGGAGAAGCCTTCGCCGCCGACGGCCTTGAAGTCCGCCTTGAGGCTGAAGCGGCATTCCGCGCCGCCGGGCAGGTCCTCCTCGAAGTCGTAGACCCAGTTGCGGGCATCGGCCCAGCGCGCGCGGCCGGCGGCCGGGCAGTCGATGTCGAAGGGCTGGGGCAGGCGCGGGTCGCCGAAGCGCACCACCGGCTTGGAAAAGCGCACCGCGACCTGGCGCACGTCCTTGACGGTACCCTGGGGCGAGAAGACCTCCACGCTTGCCGCCGCCAGCACCCGCGGCGGCAGCAGCAGGCCGGACAACAGCAACACGGTGACCAATAAGCGCCGCATGGATTCCCCTCTCCCCAGGTATCGCCGCATAGTTTGCCCATCAGGATGCCTGAACGCCCGCCTAGCCGCGCGGTCCGAGGCGCACCGGAGCACCCACGGCTGCGCTTGCCGGATATTGTCCGCGCAGCTCGTGCAAGCTTGATGGCGGAATCGTGCACCGGCGGCGCAACCGCAGGCATACGCTGCGGCAGGCGGCGCTTTCGCGCACCCCCGATACGGGGGGGAACCGGCTGGAGGGATGCAAAAAGGGCCCGGACCTGCCGGTCCGGGCCCGCCGTCGCCTCAGGGACCCGCGGCGCGGGTGGTCAGTGCATGACCACCGGATCGGGATTGAGGCAGCGGATCTGGTCGAACAGGGCGATGTTCTCGAGGAGCAGGTCGACCAGGCCGGGGTCGAACTGGCGGCCGCGCTGCTCCCGGATGTAGTCCAGGGCCCGTTCCATCGACCAGGCTTCCTTGTAGCAGCGGTCGGTGGTGAGGGCATCGAAGACGTCGACCAGGCAGGCGATGCGGGCGTAGATGTGCGTTTCCTTCTCTTTGCGCCGCGACGGATAGCCCTTGCCGTCCCAGCGCTCATGATGCTGGCCGGCGATGATCGACGCGGCGCGCATGATCTCGCCGTTCTGTCCCTGCAGCAGCTCCTGGCCGCGGATGGCATGCGTCTCCATGATGCTGCGCTCGGCCTCGTCGAGCGATCCGGGCTTGTGCAGGATGGCGTCTGGGATGCCGATCTTTCCGACGTCGTGCATCGACGTCGCCAGCGGCAGGATTTCGAGCTCGCTTTGCGGCAGGCCGGCGAGCCGGCCGAGGGTGGCGGCGTACTCGACCACGCGGCGCACGTGATTGCCGGTTTCACGTGAGCGCTCTTCGATGGCCTGGGTCAGCAGCATGATGATCTGGCGTTGCGAGTCCAGCATCTGCTGCTGCAGGGTCACGTTCTCGAAGGCGATCGCCACGTTGCGGCAGAACAGGGTGACCAGGCGCTGGTCCCAGACGCTGATCGGGGAGTCGCCGGTGAGCACCACCACGTGCTCGGCGCCGGACGAGCCGCTGAAATAGCCGGCGAAGGAGCGGTCGTTGATGGTCGAGCTGTGACGCTCCAGCGCCTCGCGCACCAGGGTTCGCACGGCATTGTCCGGAATCCAGGCGATGTCCTGCCCCTCGGTGCTGGCGAACCGGCCGGTGGCGGCGATGACCCGCACCCCGGCGGCTTCCGAACGGCTGGCCGCCACGCCTTCGACATGCGCGATCAGCGTATCGGATTGCGCGTAGAGCAGTGCGCTGAGCTGCTGCAGCACGCCGCGTGCAAACTGCTGCAGTGAGCGCTGCTCGAAGATCGTGGCGGAGGCCTGGATCACCGTTTCCAGACCCGCCTTGCTGGCCTCGAGCGCCTTGATCTCCCGGTAGTGCCCGAGGCTGGTGTGCACCAGGGTATACATCTTCTTGGAGGTGAGCTCGGTCTTTTCCTTGTAGTCGTTGATGTCGTAGCTGCGGACCACCTCGTGCTCCGGCGCCTGGCCGGGATGGCCGGTGCGCAGCACGATGCGGGTGTGCTGGTTGCGCAGTTCGTTGCGGATCGCCTGCACCGCCTCCAGGCCGGCGTGCTCGGTCTCCATCACCACGTCCAGCAGCACCAGGGCGATGTCGCTGTCGCGGCGCATGGCCTCCACCGCCTCGCGGCCGGAGTAGGCGTGCAGGAAGCGCAGCGGGCGGCCGTGGAACACCGCGTCGCGCAGGGTCAGCTCGGTGATCTCGTGGACGTCCGGCTCGTCGTCGACCACCAGCACTTTCCAGCAGTCGCCCGGGAGGGACGGCGTTTTTTCGGGGGCGAAATCGAGCAGATCGGAACGATCGGTGGCGGATGTCATGACGTGACCTCGGAGGTGCGCGGTGGCGCCGGCAGGTGCTGCGGCAGCTGAATGGTGAAGGTGGTGCCCTGGCCGGCGGTGCTGTTCACCAGCACCGTGCCGCGCAGCAGCGCATGGACCAGGTTGTAGACGATGTGCAGGCCCAGTCCGGTGCCGCCCTGGCCGCGCCGCGTGGTGAAGAACGGCTCGAAGATGTGGGTCAGG
>DASRFD010000008.1:0-43984 GCA_035651715.1 Nevskia sp. | reverse complement strand
CCGGCTCTGGACAGCGTGGTCGAGACTCTTGTCAATCGGCCGGAGGGGTATCCCCTTTCCCTGCAAAACCTGGCCCCCGGCGACCTGGAAACCCTGCGGTCCCGCTACTGGAGCAGCGTCAGCCGGTATCTGCAGCGCCGCCCCGGGACCCGGCTGGTCGACAAGAACCCGTTCAACTTCTGCCGCGTGCAGCTGATCATGGCCCTGTTCCCGCAGGCCAAGCTGATTTTCGTGACGCGCCATCCCTGCGATGTCGTGCTGAGCTGTTTCATGCAGAACTTCGGCTTTTCCGACGCCACCCGCGGCTTCTGGACGATCGGCGACAGCGCCGCTATCTACGACAAGGCGATCAGCATCTGGCTCGAACAGAAGGCACGCCTGAAACCGGACTGCCTTGACCTCTGGTATGAGGACGTCGTGGCGGACCTCCCGCTTCAGCTACAGCGCATCGCCGCGTTTCTAGGCCTCGAAGTGGATCCGGCCATGCTGGAATTCCATCGGCACGCCCAGTCCAGACGCATCAATACGCCCAGTTACAGCCAGGTGGTGCAGCCTTTGTACGGCAGCTCGGTGGCGCGTTGGCACCGCTATCGCCCGTGGTTCGCCGAGGTGGAGCCGCGCTTGCTCGAGCTTGCCCGGCGGATGGGCTATCCACGATCACAGGCCATGGCGGAGGCGAAGGCATGAACGCTCAGGCAAGCCAGCTTGAAGCGGCCCGCGATCATGCGCGCCGGGGCGACCCCGTGCTGGCCGAGCGCGAATATCTGGCGCTGCTGCAAAGCGCTCCCGATAATGTCGAGGCGCTCAACTTCGTCGCAATGTGCGCCCTCGGCAGGGGCGAACCGGGCCGCGCCATCGGCATGCTGGAAAGCGCCCTGCGAGCCCACCCCGATCAGCCCCTGACGCTCAAGAACCTGGGCGCGGCCTACAGCGAAGGCGGTCGGCTCGATGAGGCGGAGACGGCCCTGCGCAAGTCGGCCGCGCTGGCTCCGGAGCAGCGCTCGGTGCGGCTTCAGCTCGCCCAGGTGCTGGAGCGCGCTGGACGCGGCGACGAGGCGTTGCGGGTTTACTTCGAGGTGATCGTGGCCGCCCAGCGCCGCGGCGAATGGACCAGCGAGGCCACCACGCCCAAGGGCCTGTTGCAACCGGTGCTGCACGCCATCGCATACGTCCGCGAGCGCCGCCGCGCCATCTTCATGGCCGTGATCGAACCGTTGCGGGCACGGTATGGCGCGGAAGCCACCCTACGGGTCGAGCAGGCGCTGCAGATTTATCTGGGCGACCGGCCGGCCGGCTATGCCGATGCGCGGCAGCGTCCCAAATTCCTGTACTTCCCCGGCCTGCCGGCGCAGCCCTACTTCCCGCGCGAAGCGATGCCCTGGCTGTCGAGCCTGGAGCAGGCGACGCCGGCGGTACGGGACGAGTTGCGCCTGGTCCTGTCCAGCGCCGGCCGGGACGGCGTGGAGCCGTTCCTCAAGCTTCCGCCTGGGGCCAACGCCGAGCGTTACCTGGCCGGCCGCGATGCGCCGCCGGCCTGGGACGCTTTCTTCTTCTACCGCCACGGTGTTCGCAACGACGCCAACTGCGCCCGCTGCCCCGCCACGGCGGCACTGCTGGAGTCGCTGCCCGTGGCGCGTATTCGCGACCACGCGCCGGAAATCTGCTTTTCGATCCTGACCCCGGGAACGCACATCCTGCCGCACCATGGCGTGACCAACGCACGGATCGTGGTGCATCTGCCGCTGATCGTGCCGCCGGATTGCGCCCTGTCCGTGGGCGGAGAGATCCACGCGTGGCAGGAAGGCCGCTGCGTGGCCTTCGACGACACCTTCCAGCATGAAGCCTGGAACCGCAGCGCGAGCACCCGCGCCGTGCTGATCCTGGATGCCTGGAACCCGTACCTCTCGGGTGAAGAATGCGCCGTGATCAGCGAGCTGATCGTCGCCATCGGCGCTTTCAATCGCGAGTGCGGACTGGATGCCGACACTTGAATGCCGGGGCAGCCCCTAAATATCGACTGCCGCGTGATCCAGCGCTTTCCAGAATCCCGTTTGCCGCATGAAACTGCCTAGTCCTTTCTACCGCCTGCCGCTGGTTTTCGACGTCAGCCGGCTCCGGCACGAGGTGGCGCAGTTTGCCGAGCAGGAATGGCAGCGGCATCCGACCGGATTTGCCGGCAACAGCGCCGTGCGGCTGATCAGCGCCGACGGCGGCGAGAACGACGCTTTCGTCGGCCACATGATGCCGACACCGCAGCTGCAACGCTGTCCGTACATTCAGCAGGTGCTGGCCGGTTTCCGGGTCGTCGTGGGGCGCTCCCGCCTGATGCGGCTCGCACCCGGCGCCTCGGTGCCGCCGCACAGCGATGTGAACTACTGCTGGTTTCATCGCATCCGCATCCATATTCCGGTGTTTACCAGCCCGAGGGTCAGCTTCAGCTGCGGCGGCCAGACCGTGCACATGGCCGCGGGGGAAGCCTGGGTGTTCGACAACTGGCGTGAACACACCGTGCACAATGGCGGCGATGCCGACCGCGTGCACCTGGTGGTCGACACCACCGGCAATGCCGCGTTCTGGAACATGGTCGAGGCCAGTCAGAGCGGCGGATTCGAATCCTGGAGCGGCGCCGAGCCGAAACTGGTTCCCTATGGCGCAAATGCTCCTGCGCCCCTGTTTTTCGAGAAGCACAATGCGCCGGTGGTGATGCAGCCGTCCGAGGTGGAGCTGCTGACTGGCGATCTGCTGGCGGAGTTGCTGGCCTCGCCAGCTTCGAGGCAGCAGCGCGACTGCCAGCGCTTCGCCAGCCTGGCCACGGGATTTTGCAGGGAGTGGCGCGCCCTTTGGCTGCTGTATGGCGAAAGCCCCGAGGGCTGGAGCCCGTTCGCGCAGCTGCGCGACTACATGATCGCGCAGCTGGAGAACCTGCGCGAAAGTCCGGTCTGCCCGTCCAACGGCGTATCGGCAGCCAAGGTGTTGTTTGCACGGGTGCTGAGTCATGCCGTGCGCGAACTCGAAATTCCGACGAGCCTGGAATGGCAGCCCCCGGCGCCCGGCGAAGCTTCCGCCGTCCGGCGCGGCGGTCGTGCTCGCAACAGATTCCCCAAGCCCCTGTTCATCGTCGCCGCGCCGCGCTCGGGCAGCACCCTGTTGTTCGAAACGCTGGCTCAGGCCCACGGCATCTACAGCCTGGGCGGCGAGGCTCACGGCCTGGTCGAAGATCTGCCGCAGCTGCGGCCCTGGGCCGAGGGTGTCGGATCGAACCGCCTGACGTCGGCCCACGTCACTCAGGAAGTCGTGGAGCATATCCAGGCGGAGCTCGCGGCCAAGCTGCGCGATCGCGATGGACAGGCCCTCCCGGCAGGCGACGCCCGCTTCCTGGAGAAGACTCCGAAGAATGCTCTGCGCATTCCATTCTTCAATGCGCTGTTTCCCGATGCGCGATTCATCTTCCTGTGGCGCGATCCGCGGGAAAGTCTCAGCAGCATCATGGAGGCCTGGCGCTCAGGGGGCTGGAAGACCTATTCGGAGCTGCCGGACTGGGATGGTCCCTGGTCGATGCTGGTGCCGCCGGGGTATCGGGCGCTGCGCGGACGGCCGCTGGAGGAAGTGGCGGCATTTCAGTGGGAGCGCACCAATGAAATTGCACTGGATGATTTGTCGCAGTTGCCCGCCGAGCGCTGGACCACGCTTTGTTACGCCGATCTCCTGGCCGATCCGGCCGGGGTCACCCGCAAGATCTGCGAGACCTTCGACATAGAGTTCGACGACCGGCATGCCGCCTATCTGCATGCGCCGCTGCCCTTGTCCCGCCACACACTCACGCCTCCGGCGCCGGGCAAGTGGCGGGTCAACGAAGCCGCAATTTCCCGGATGTTGCCCTCGCTGGAGGGGCTGGTTCGGCGATTGGCCGGGCTGGGAGCTGTCAAGGGCTGAACGGCTTTCAGCCGCCTTCCACGAACAGTTGCTCCAGCTGCGGGAGGTAGGGCGCATAGGCGCGCCAGCGCTCGGTGGAAGTCCGGTAGATCGGCTGGCGTGCCTGCCAGACACTGGCGGTGGCGATCGGCGTATCGGCCCTGGGACTGGTGCCGAGGAGATCGACCTGCGGCAAGCCAAGAAACCTCGTGAGTCCGTCCAGTACCGCTGCGGGTTCCGCAGTCATGCGTTCATAGCTGAGCGTGAAAACCGGGATGGAAAGCCGTTGCTGCCAGTGACGCATCAGCCGTTCATATCCTTTCGCAAACGCGGCTACTCCCTCCAGGCTGTAGGCGTAGTTATTGTCTTCGTGTGCGAAGAACTGGCTCCAGATCGACAACGCCGTGTCACGCGGATTGCGCACGCAATGGATCATCCGGGCCTGGGGAAACATGGCCGAGATCAGCCCGAGGTAGCGGAAGTTCAGGGGGTTTTTGTCCACGTACCAATGCACCGGCGGATCGTCCAACCGCAGCTGGCGCAGGTATAGCTCGGCCGCGGCTTGCAGATCGTGGGCGTCCCCGCCCCCTTGCTCCAGCGTCTGCGCAATGAATTGAATCCAGTTCAACTCACCGCGGTTGCGCACCTGCGGATGCCGCCCGAGCAGCTCGGCGGCGAGCGTCGTACCCGAACGCGGCAGCCCCACGACGAACACCGGAACTGGCTCATCCTGCATTGGGGCACGCTGGGGCAACGGCCAGGCCGCGCCGATCTGTTCGTCGACGAAGGCTCGCCAGGCCGCGCTCGACCAGGTGCGCGCTGTCGTCGCCAGTGTGTTGGCCTTGCTCCATGCCCGAGCCGCCTGCTCGTGCATGGACAGGTCATCGTAGGCCTTGCCGAGCGCAAAGCCGGCTGCGGCGCGCGCGTCCGCCGACAGGCGCTCGTTTCCGGACATTTGCTCGAAGCGGGTGAAGTCCGGATGCTGCGGCGTGTCGTAACGCTGCGAGTTGGCCAAAAACAAAACCGCTCCTCCCCAGGCCTCCAGAGGGAGCCCACAATCGATCGCCTTGAGGAAATGGCTCCGTGCCAGGCCGAATTTTCCCAAGACATGAGCCGTCCGCCCCATCAGCAAATGCAGGGCGGGATCTTGCGGCGCGCGTGCCAGGGCTCGCTCCCCAAGCTCGCCGGCGCGCTGGTATTGATGGCACTGGTGCAGGAATTCGATATAGCCGGCGGTGATCTGCGCCGGGGGCTGCTCATTGGCATCGAGATCGGCGATGACCTTGCCTGCCGCATGCGGTCTGCCGGCATCGCGCAGCATGAACGCCAGTGACCGGGCGGCTTCACTGTGATGGGGCTGCCATTTCAGGACTCCCCGCAGCATCGCTTCGGCCGGTGCAACCTGGCCGCTCATGCGCAAGGCGTTGCCGAGGCGGTAACGCACCTCGAGATCAGCAGGCCAGCGTCTCAGCGCTTCGTCCAGGATGCCGGCGGCGAAGGCGTGCAACTGCGCCGCGCCGAAGGCGAGGGCGGCTTCGCGGTAGCGCGGCAGGGGATGAGGCAGCAGCAAGACCAGCAGTTCCCGCAACACGCTTTCAGGCGATGCGCCGGAAGCCAGGGCGCGGCGGGCCTGCGCTACCACGGCTTCCATGTTCTCGATCGGGATGGTGCCTGCGTGCGACTGGCCGGTCATGGCATGATGATTTCCATAATTTTGCTGAAGTGATTGATTCACCGCATATTTTCGGTCACTGCCCTGCTCGGGCGACCGGCAACTAAACCTCCCGGGTGTGGTCTAATGGACCCGTGCTTCCCAAGGCTGCGGAGGTAGACAGATGATCAAGAGCATTCTGACATGCCTGTTGTTTGCGGGTCTGTCCGGCGCGGCGCTGGCCGACGATCCCGCGCCGACGTCTGCAACGGCTGCAACCACGGCCAAAGCCGTACCGGCCCCCGGCAGCACGCTCTGCGTGCAGGACACCGGCAGCCACATCCGGCCGAAGCCAGGTGAGTGCTTGCCGGTAGCCGGCCGCAGCTACAGCCGTGAAGATATGGAGAACACCGGCTCGTTCAGTAATTCCGATGCGCTGCGCCATCTGGATCCCTCCATTACGACGCGCTGACCTGGCGGGCGGGGCAGGCGCCATCCCGCCGGAGCACTGAACGTTGTGGCTGCGTGATGCTGCGGAAACGCAGTAGCATGCCGCCGTGCCCGCATCCAAGAAAGCTTTTCCAAGCCTGCGTGTTCCCTGTTGCCTCGGAGTGCTAGCACTCCTGGGAGTGGCGACTACCGTCGTCACCTGTTTCGGGGTTGGCGCCGGGGCACGTCCGCTGAATTGGAATCCGGTAGGGCAGGAGGTGCTGCGCCTGGGCAACGGCCCCGAGCCCGAAACCCTCGACCCGTATCGCGCCGAGGGCGTCAGCACCGCCAACATCCTGCGCGATCTCTACGAAGGGCTCACCGGCGTGTCGCCGGACGGCAGGCCGGTTGCCGCTGCCGCGGCGAGCTGGGACTCCAGCGCCGACGGCCGCACCTACACCTTCCACCTGCGCCCGCAGGCGCGCTGGTCCAACGGCGATCCGCTGACGGCGGAGGACTTCGCCGCCGGGCTGCGCCGCAGCGCCGATCCGGCCACCGGCTCGCGCTACGCCCAGCTGCTGTCGCCGATCGAGAATGCCGAGGCGGTCAGCGCCGGCCTGATGCCGCCAGCGCGGCTGGGCGTGGAAGCCGTCGATCCGCAGACCCTGCGCATCCGCCTGCACGACCCAGCGCCGTACTTTCCCGCCGTGCTGGCCAACCCGGCCTGCTTTCCGGTGCACCGCCCGAGCCTGCAGCGCTACGGCCGCGATTTTGCCCGGCCCGGCCGCCTGGTCGGCAACGGCGCTTACCGGCTCGAGGACTGGGTGGTGCAGGCGCGGGTGACGCTGGCACGTAACCCGCAGTACTGGGACGATGCCCATACCGCGATCGACCGGGTCATCTACTACCCGACCGAGGATCTCGCCGCGGAGCTGAAGCGCTACCGCGCCGGCGAGCTCGACGTGAGCTATGCCATCCCGATGAGCCAGGCCCGCTGGGTGCGCGGGCTGCTCGGCCAGGAGCTGCACCTGGCGCCTTACCTCGGCGCCTTCTGGTACGGCTACAACCTGACGCGCCCGCCGTTCCAGGGCAGTGCCGGGCTGCGCCGCGCGCTGAGCCTGGCGGTGGACCGCGAGGTCATCGCCGGCAAGCTGCTGCAGGGCGCGGCGCTGCCGGCCTATGGCTTCGTCCCGCCCGGCACCTGGAACTACGCCCCGCAGCAGCCGGACTGGGCCGGCTGGAGCCGCGAGCGGCAATTGGCCGAGGCGCGGCGCCTGTATGCGGCGGCCGGATATTCCGACGCGCATCCGCTGGAGGTGGAGCTGCGCTACAACACCTCGGAAGACCACCGCCGCGTCGCCATCGTCATCGCCGCCATGTGGAAGCAGAACCTCGGCGTCCATACGCGCCTGGTCAACGAGGAGTGGAAGGTGTTCCTGCAGACCCGCCGCGCCCGAGCGCTCACCCAGGTGTTTCGCGGCGGCTGGATCGGCGACTACGACGACGCCAGCGCCTTCCTCAACATCCTGCGCAGCTTCGACGGCAAGAACGACGAGGGCTATGCCAACGGGCAGTACGACGCGCTGCTCGCCCGGGCGCAGGCCGAGGCCGACCCGGCACGGCGCCGCGGCTTGCTCGAGCAGGCCGAAAGCCTGATGCTCGGCGACATGCCGGTCCTGCCGATCTACTGGTACGAATCCAAGCACCTGATCAAGCCCTGGGTCGCCGGCTGGCAGGACAATCCGCTGGACATCCACTACAGCAAGGACCTGCGGCTGCTGCCGCATTGAGCCCACGCAGCAATGCCCCGCGCAAAGATGCACAGAACCCCGGCAAAAGCGCGAAGAGAAGCGTTTTGCGAAGTGCGCTTTCCCGCGTTCCTTGCGCCCCTGGCGTGTCCGCGCGAGGCCGCTTCCCCGTTTCCTGCAAGCATTCGATGCTGAGCTTTGCCTTGAGGCGCCTGCTGTCGGCCGCGCCGACCTTGCTGCTGCTGGTCACCCTGGCGTTCTTCCTGATGCGCGCCGCGCCCGGCGGTCCGTTCGACCGCGAGCGCACCCTGCCGCCGCAGATCGAGTCCGCCCTGCGCGCCGAGTACCACCTCGACCAGCCGCTGTGGCGGCAGTACCTGGGCTACCTGCGGGGACTTTCCCGCGGCGACCTCGGCCCTTCGTTCCAGTACACCGGCTTCAGCGTCGCGGAGCTGATCGCCGCCGGCGCGCCGGTGTCCCTGCGCCTGGGCGCCTGCGCCATGCTGCTGGCGGTGCTGTGCGGCGGCGCGCTCGGCTGCCTCGCCGCCTGGCGCCGCAACCGTCCGCTCGACCGCCTGCTGATGACCCTGGCGATGCTCGGCATCTCGGTACCGAACTACGTCGTGGCGCCGCTGCTGGTGCTGCTGTTCGCCGTCGGCCTGGGCTGGCTGCCGGCCGGGGGCTGGAGCGCGCACGGCATCGCCGACGCCGTGCTGCCGGTGCTGGCACTGGCCCTGCCGCAGATCGCCACCATCGCCCGCCTGATGCGCGCCTCGATGATCGATGCGCTCGGCGCGCCGTGGATCCGCACCGCCCGGGCCAAGGGCCTGCCGCCGCGCCTGATCGTCTGGCGCCATGCGCTCAAGCCGGCGCTGCTGCCGCTGCTGTCCTACCTCGGGCCGGCCGCGGCGGGCGTGATGACCGGCTCGGTGGTGGTCGAGCAGGTGTTCGGCATCCCCGGCATCGGCCGCTACTTCGTCCAGGCCGCGCTCAACCGCGACTACACCCTGGTGCTGGGCGTGGTGATCTTCTACGGCGCGCTGATCATCCTGTTCAATTTCCTGGTTGACCTGCTGTACGGATTGCTCGATCCGCGGGTGCGCCTGGCATGAGCCTGCCGCGGCGCCTGCTGCGCGACCCCGTCGCCCGCGCCGCCCTGGCGGCGCTCGCGGTCGTGGTGCTGCTGGCGCTGTTCGGCCCGCTGCTCAGCCCCTGGGCTTACGACGCCATCGACTTCGACGGCCGCTGGGGCGCGGCGCCTGCGCTGGCTCGCGGCCACTGGCTCGGCACCGACGAGCTCGGCCGCGACCTGTTCGCGCGTAGCTGTTACGGCGGCCGCATTTCCCTGCTGGTGGGGCTGGCCGCGACCCTGGTGTCGCTGCTGATCGGCGTGGCCTGGGGCGCCGTCGCCGGCTATGCCGGCGGCCGGGTCGACGCCCTGATGATGCGCGCGGTGGATGTGCTCTATGCGCTGCCGTTCATGTTCTTCGTCATCCTGCTCACGGTGTTCTTCGGCCGCCACATCCTGCTGCTGTTCCTTGCCATCGGCGCGGTCAACTGGCTGGACATGGCGCGCATCGTGCGCGGCCAGACCCTGAGCCTGCGCCAGCGCGAGTTCGTGCAGGCGGCGCTGGTCGGCGGCGCCGGACCCGCCGCCGTCATCCGCCGCCACATCGTGCCCAACCTGCTCGGCGTGGTGGTGGTCTACGCCGCGCTGACCGTGCCGCAGGTGATCCTGGTCGAATCCTTCCTCAGCTTCCTCGGCCTCGGCGTGCAGGAGCCGGCGACCAGCTGGGGCGCCCTGGTCAGCGACGGCGCCCACGCCATGGAAACCGCCCCCTGGGCGCTGATCGTCCCCGCCACGCTCCTCGCCGTGACGCTGCTGGCGCTCAACTTCCTCGGCGATGCGCTGCGCGATGCGCTCGATCCCGGAGCCGGCGGCTACCATGGCTGAGCCGCTGCTCAAGGTGCGCGACCTGGCGGTGCGCATCCCGCGGCGGGCGGGGGAGGTGCGGGCGGTCGGCGGCATCAGCTTCGGGCTGGCCGCCGGGCAGACGCTCGGCATCGTCGGCGAATCCGGCTCCGGCAAGAGCCAGACCGCGCTGGCCCTGCTCGGCCTGCAGGCGCCGGGGGCGTGCCTGTCCGGCAGCGTCCGCTTCGAGGGACGCGAACTGCTCGGCCTGGCGGAGCGGGACTGGAATCGCCTGCGCGGGGACCGCATCGGCATGGTATTCCAGGACCCGATGACCAGCCTCAATCCCCATCTGCGCGTCGGCACGCAGCTGGCCGAGGTCCTAGTGCTGCACCGCGGCCTGTCGCGCGGCGCGGCCCTGGCCGAGTGCGCGCGCATGCTCGACGCGGTGCGCATCGCCGGCGCGGCGGCGCGGCTGCGCCAGTATCCGCACGAGCTCTCCGGCGGCATGCGCCAGCGCGTGATGATCGCCATGGCCCTGCTGTGCCGGCCGGCGCTGCTGATCGCCGACGAGCCCACCACCGCCCTGGACGTGACGGTGCAGGCCGAGATCCTCGCCTTGCTGGGCGAGCTGCGCGAAGCCTTTGGCCTGGCCCTGCTGCTGATCTCCCACGACCTCGACGTGGTGGCGCAGGTGTGCGAACGCGTGCTGGTGCTGTACGCCGGCCGGGTCGTCGAGTCGGGGCCGGCGGCGCCGCTGCTGGCCGCGCCGCGCCACCCTTACAGCGCCGGGCTGCTGGCGGCGCGGCCGCGGCTGGACACGCCGGCGGGCCGGCTGCTGCGGGCGATTCCCGGCCAGCCGCCGGACCTCGCGCGCCTGCCGCCGGGCTGCGCCTTCGCCCCGCGCTGCCCGGCGGCGGCTCCGGCCTGCGCCGAGCCGCCCGCGCTGCGCGCCCTGGATGGGTCGGAACGCCAGTGTTCTTGCCATTTCCCGCTGGCGGGCTGAGCTTTACCCGCCAGGTAATTGCTGCACTGCGGTTGCTTCTTCCGAAATACCGGGTAAGCTGCGCGCCTGGGCGGGGCCATGCGCTGCCGTACGGTAGGCTTGCGGCGTTTTGCCGCGCAGGGAGGGGATGAGATGCGGACTTCGAATGGGATGCGGCGTTTGCGCGCCCTGGCTCTGGCAGCGCTGCTCGGCGCGAGCGCGCCGGCCTGGGCCATCAGCGAGAGCTTCAATATCGGCGACGACCAGCTGAAGCTGGTGCTCAACAACACCTTCACCGCCGGCGGCGCCATCCGCATGCAGGCCCCCAGCGTCAACCTGATCGGCAAGGGCGACCTCAACCGCAACGTCTGCGGCGTGCCGTTCCAGGCCTGCCAGGGCGTGTTCAAGGATCAATATTTCGCGGCGCAGCACCTGGCAGCCGCGCCAGGCGCCGCCACCATCAACACCGACGACGGCGACCTCAACTACAGCAAATACCACTTCACCCAGGCGGTGGCCAAGGAAACCTCGGACATCACCATCAGCTACAAGGATTTCGGCATCTTCGCCCGGGCCCTGTATTTTTACGATTTCGTCAACAACGACTTCACCCAGACCCAGCCCAACGAAGTCACCGCCAGGAACCGCAACGACGCCGACGTCGGCATCAGCCCGCCGACGCCGCTGCTGATCCCGTACCCGGGCGGCAAGGTGTTCGGCCCCGGCAAGCTGGTGCGCGACAAGCGCACCGACGGCGAGGTGCTGAGCCAGATCGGCACCAACCTGCAATACCTGGACAGCTACTTCTACGGCAAGCTGCCGATCCCCTTCACCGACGACAAGAAGCTGTCGTTCAAGATCGGCCGGCAGACGGTGAACTGGGGCGAGAGCACCACCATCGTCATCAACAGCCTCAATCAGGCCAACCCGGTCAACGCCAACAATTTCAACCGCGTCGGCAACCAGGTCGAGGAGGACTTCGTCCCGATCAACATGATCGACCTGAGCTTCGAGCCGCTGGAGAACACCACGCTGGAGGCCTTCTACCAGCTGGAGTGGAAGCCGGTGGAGATCGCCGCGCCCGGCAGCTACCTGTCGGACGTCGATTTCGGCACCAACAACACCGGCAAGACCCTCAACACCAGCTTCGGCCAGAACGCCTACGACCCCGACAACGTCGCTGCCCTGCAGTACAACCCGCTGGCGCTGCTGACCAACACCACCACCACGGCGCAGCGCCTGCCGGACCGCGAGGCGCGCACCAGCGGCCAGTTCGGCGTCAAGCTCGACTATTACGCCGACTGGCTCAACAACGGCACCGACCTGTCCGCCTACTTCATGCGCTACAACTCGCGCCTGCCCTACGCCAGCTTCTATTCGGCCGACGGCAGCTGCGCGCGCAAGGGCGGCAAGCACGGCATCAACCGCCTCACCGGCCAACCCGGGGCCGACATCGACGCGACCGAATCGGTCAGCTTCCTGCTGGCCTGTCCGGACCTGCCAGTGCTGCACCCCAACGACCCGCAGAACGCCACCAGCAGCATCCTGGCGCTGAACTCGCCCAAGCTGCTGCTGGAATATCCCAACGGCATCGACCTGATCGGCGCCAGCTTCAACACCACCGTCGGCGCCTGGTCGATCCAGGGCGAGGTGGCCTATCGCCCGGACGAGCCGCTGCAGGTCGACCAGCAGGACCTGTTCTTCGCCGCGCTGGGTCCGACCCTGACCAGTTGCAGCAGCCCCGGCGTCAACTGCACCCCGGGCACGCCCCTCGGCGGCCTGGGCTACGACGCCAGCAACAACCTGCACCTGTACGGCAGCAGCGACTACGCCGCCGGCAAGACCGACACCATCGAAGTGCTGGCCGGCGCCATTCCCGGCGTGGCGCGGTCCTTCCCCAACTTCATCATTCCCTACCGCGGCGGCGTCATCGGCGAGAACCCGCCCAACAGCTATATCCGCGGCTACGAGCGCTTCCAGGTGTTCCAGTTCAACCTGGGCACCACCCGCGTGCTCGGCGCCACCGACAACCCCTTCGGCGCCGACCAGGTGCTGTTCGTCAGCGAACTGGGCGCGACCTACGTGCCGTTCCTGCCGCCGCTGGCGCGCCTGCAGCTCGAGGGCCCCAACACCAATTACGCCGCCAGCGCCGGCGCCGACGGCTCCGGCGCGGACGGTTCGCCCCTGGCCTGCTCGACCGCGCCGGACTGCGCCCTGGGCCCCGATGGACTGCGCTTCAACCCGCACCAGCAGGACGCCACCGGCTATCCGGACAAGTTCTCCTGGGGCTACCGCCTGATCGGCATCTTCAGATACGAGAACGTGCTGCCCGGCGTCGGCCTGCAGCCCACCATCTTCTACTCCCAGGACGTGCAGGGCACCGCCCCCGGGCCCGGCGGCAACTTCGTCGCCGGCCGCAAGCAGGTCAATACACTGGTCGAGGCGCGCTATCAGCAGGCCCTGTCGTTCGATATCGGCTACACCTGGTATTGGGGAGGCGGGGTGTTCAACACCCTGTCGGACCGCGATTTCGCCCAGTTCTTCGTCAAATACCAGTTCTAGCCGACTGCAGAAGTTCATGTAATGCAGCCGGCCGTGGGCCTAAAGCCACGGCCGGCTTTGTTTTTTCTATTGCATCGGCGCTCCGGCTGCGGTTTACTACCGCTTAACAAAAGCGCGCCCCCGGCGCGCGCCAAAAATACAAATAACCGGCTCACATCAGGGCTAGGCTGAGGAGAGGAACGATGCGGAGCGTTCTGCGTGGTGGGGGTGTCGTGCGTGTCGGCCTGCTGGCGGCGTTGCTGCTGCCCCTGGGGGCGGTCCATGCCATCGATTTCAGCGTTCCGCTGCCGGGCAGTGAGGACGGCATCAAGGGCGTGCTCAATACCACCTTCACCGCCGGCGTCGGCGTGCGCATGCAGAGCCAGAGCCAGAACCTGGTCGGCAAGAGCAACATCGACCCCAATGTCTGTGGTGGCCCGGATGGCGCCTACCAGATCTGCCAGGGCCTATTCAAGGACCAGCTGTTCCCGGCACAGCACCTCGCCGGCGCGCGTGGCGCCGCCTCGATGAACGGCGACCAGGGCGACCTCAACTATTCCCGCTTCCACCTGTTCCAGGCGCCGGCCAAGGTCACCTCCGACCTCAACCTGACCTGGCACGACTTCGGCATCTTCGCCCGCGCCCTGTACTTCTACGACGCGGTCAATAACGATTTCACCGAAACCCATCCCAACGAGATCACCCCACAGAACCGCCTGCAGGTCGGCCGCCATGTCGCGCCGCTCGGCGGCACCGGCGTCATCACCGGCCTGGCGCCGTGCGTGCAGAACCTGCTGGGCAACCTCGCCAATCCGAACAGTCCGTTCTTCACCAATCCGCTGGGCATCGCCGGCGGCGTACTCGGCGCCGGCTGCCCGGCTGCCACCGTGCTGGAGGGCGGCCTGCTCAACAACCGCAATTACGGCCAGCCCGACGGCAACGGTAACTTCATCGTCTACGGCCGCGGCGGCTACGTGCGCAGCAAGCGCACCGACGGTGAAGCCCTGGCCCAGGCCGGCACCAACATGCAGTACCTGGACAGCTACCTGTACGGCAAGCTGCCAATCCCGTTCACCGAAGACAAGACCGTCTCGTTCAAGATCGGCCGCCAGCTGGTCAACTGGGGCGAGAGCACCACGCTGGTGCTGAACAGCATCAACCAGGCCAACCCGGTCAACGCCAACAACGTGTTCCGCATCGGCGGCCAGGTCGAGGAGTTCTTCACCCCGATCAACATGGTCGACGTCAGCTTCGAGCCGTTCAGCAACGCCACCGTGGAGGGCTTCTACCAGCTCGAATGGCAGCCGATCGAAATCCAGACGCCGGGCACCTACTTCTCCAGCCTGCCGATCGGCACCAACAACGTCGGCAACTCGATCAACGCCAGCTTCGGCCAGGCGGCGCTGGATCCCTATCCCTGCTTTGCCAACAGCGGCCAGACCTGCGGCACGCCGCAGGACAATCCGCTGGCCGGCATCACCAACAGCACCTCCACCATCATGCGCCTGCCCGACCGGGAGGCGCGCACCTGGGGCCAGTTCGGAGTGAAGCTCGACTACTACGCCGACAACTTCAACAACGGCACCGACCTGTCGCTGTACTACATGCGCTACAACTCGCGTCTGCCGTACGCCAGCTTCTATTCGACCAATGGCAGCTGCGCGCGCAAAGGCGGCAAGCACGGCATCAACCAGATCACAGGGCAACCAGGCGCCGACATCGACGCGACCGACCCGATCACCTTCCTCCAGGCCTGTCCGGATTTGCCGGTGTTCCATGCCCTCAACCCCGGCAATTCCCCCGGGCCCGAGGCGCAGTACGCCACCTCCGATACCCTGGGCATCGACACCGCCCGTTTCTTGCTGGAATACCCGAACAAGATCGACCTGGTCGGCTTCAGCTTCAACACCACCGTCGGCAGCTACTCGATCCAGGGCGAAATCGCCTACCGTCCCAACCTGCCGTTGCAGGTCGACACCCACGACCTGGCGTTCGCCGCGTTCGGCCCGACGCTGACCGCCTGTCACCGCCAGAACTGCATCGGCACCCACGCCGGCGTCGGCTTCGCCGATCCGGCCACAGGTGGCGGCGTCACCGTCTACGGCCCGAGCGACAAGAACACCGGCTGCCTGCCGGGCACGTGCGACACCTTCGACCTGGCCATCGGCAACATCGACGGCTCGGCCCGCTCCTTCCCCAACTTCGTCATTCCCTACCGCGGCGGCGTCATCGGCGAGAACCCGGCCAACAGCTACATCCGCGGCTACGAGCGCTTCCAGGTGTTCCAGTTCAACCTTGGCTTCACCCGCGTGCTGGGCGCCACCGACAACCCCTTCGGCGCCAGCCAGGTGCTGATCGTGGGCGAGGCCGGCGCGGAATACGTGCCGTTCCTGCCGCGCCTGGACCAGCTCGTGCTGCAGGGCCCGAACAGCACCTACGGCCCCGTCGCCGGCGCCGACGGCTCCGGCGCCGACGGCTCGCGCATGTCCTGCGCCGGCTCGGCCGACTGCGTCGTCGGCGGCGACGGCCTGCGCTTCAACCCGCACCAGCAGGACGCCTCCGGCTATCCCACCGCCGTGTCCTACGGCTACCGCCTGATCTCGCAGCTGCGCTACGAGAGCATCCTGCCCAACATCAACCTGCGCCCGTTCCTGGTGTGGAAGCAGGATATCGGCGGCATCTCGCCCGGCCCCGGCGGCAACTTCGTCAAGGGCACCAAGGAATTCGACAGCCTGTTCGAGTTCCAGTACAAGCAGTCGCTGGCCTTTACCCTGGGCTATACCTGGTATTGGGGCGGCGGCGTCTACAACGTGCTGTCGGATCGCGACTTCGCCCAGGCCTTCATCAAATACCAGTTCTAGGCCCGCGTCCGGCGGCGTGGAGCAAAGGCCCTGCGGGGCCTTTGCTTTTTGCGTCGCCGCCGTGCTAGGGAGCGTGGCCGGGCGCTCCTGGCTGCGCGCTTGCCTTTTTTTGTCGCGCCGGGCCCCGCTATAATGCGGCGAATAAGCTGGGCGGTCCCGCGTGGAGGCTCTGCGGGGCATAAAAATCCGTTTAATGATCCGCACTCCAGAGGTTTTCAAGCAATGAGCAACGAAGGCGTGGACGGCAGCCGCCGCCGCTTCCTCACCGCTGCCACGAGCGTCGTGGGCGCCGCCGGCGCCGCGGCGGTCGTCTGGCCGTTTCTGGCTTCGCTGAGGCCCAGCGCCAAGGCCCAGGCCCTGGGCGCCCCGGTTGCCGCCGACATCTCCAAGATCGAGGAAGGGCAGCAGGTCACCTTCGTCTGGCGCGGTTCGAGCATCTGGGTGCTGAAGCGCTCCAAGGACATGCTCGACAACCTGGCCAAGGGCGTCAGCGTGCTGGCCGACCCGAAGAGCGAGATTTCCAAGCAGCCGGACTACTGCAAGAACGACACCCGTTCGATCAAGCCGGAATACCTGGTGATGAACGGCAAGTGCACCCACCTGGGCTGCTCGCCGAAGCTGCGCCCGGACCACCCGGCGCCGGAGATCGACCCGAACTGGCTGGGCGGCTACTTCTGCCCCTGCCACGGTTCCAAGTACGACCTCGCCGGCCGCGTCTATTCCGGCCAGCCGGCGCCGAAGAACATGGAAGTGCCGCCGCACCGTTATGCCAGCGACACGCTGGTCATCATCGGCGAAGACCAGAGCAAGGCGTAACCCATGGCCATCATCCCGAACCCGCACAAGACTACCGGCTTCCTCGGCTGGATCGACGACCGCTTCCCGCTGACCAAGCTGTGGAAGGACCACCTGTCCGAGTACTACGCGCCGAAGAACTTCAACTTCTGGTATTACTTCGGCTCGCTGGCGCTGCTGGTGCTGGTCAACCAGCTGCTGACCGGCATCTTCCTGACGATGAACTACAAGCCGGGCGCCGACACCGCGTTCGACTCCGTGCAGTACATCATGCGCGACGTGTCCTGGGGCTGGCTGATCCGCTACCTCCACGCCACCGGCGCCTCGGCGTTCTTCATGGTGGTGTACCTGCACATGTTCCGCGGCCTGATCTACGGCTCGCACCGCAAGCCGCGCGAGCTGATCTGGATCTTCGGCGCGCTGATCTTCCTGTGCCTGATGGCCGAGGCCTTCTGCGGCTACGTGCTGCCTTGGGGCAACATGTCGTACTGGGGCGCCGAGGTGATCATCTCGCTGTTCGGCACCATCCCCTACATCGGGGACGCCCTGCAGACCTGGATCCAGGGCGACTTCAACCCGGCGGACGCGACCCTCAACCGCCTGTTCTCGCTGCACGTGGTGGCGCTGCCGTTCGTGCTGGTGGGCCTGGTGGTGGCGCACCTGATCGCGCTGCACGAGGTCGGCTCCAACAATCCCGACGGCGTCGAGATCAAGAAGAAGAAGGACCCCGTCACCCACATCCCGCTCGACGGCATCGGCTTCCACCCGTATTACACGGTGAAGGACATCTTCGGCGTCAGCGTGTTCCTGCTGATCTTCAGCCTGGTGATCTTCTTCGCCCCGGACGGCGGCGGCTACGTGCTGGAGAAGCCCAACTACCTGCCGGCCAACCCACAGGTCACGCCCGAGGAAATCACCCCGGCGTGGTACTTCGGCGTGTTCTACGCCATGCTGCGCGCGGTGCCGTCGTTCTTCGCCACGCAGATCTGGGGCGTCATCGTCATGTTCGCCGCGGTGGTGGTGCTGTTCTTCTTGCCCTGGCTGGACCGCAGCCCGGTCAAGTCCTGGCGCTACAAGGGACCGGTTTTCTTCTGGGCCACCCTCCTGTTCGCCGCCGACTTCGGCATGCTCAACTACCTGGGCATGCACAAGCCGAACCCGACGTTCACCCTGCTGGCCCGCATCGGCACGGTCTACTACTTCGGCTACTTCCTGCTGGTGCTGCCGTTCTGCCACAAGTTCGACAAGACCAAGCCGGTGCCGGAACGGGTGACCTCATGAGCCGCCTCGCCGATCGCGCCGCCCACAAGATGAAGCGCACCATGAAAGCATTCGCACTGGTTCTGACCGGCCTGCTGCTTTCCGCTCCGGCGGCCTACGCCGAGGAGGAGATCCAGCCGCTGGCCTTCACGCCGAGCAGCAACAGCGCCGCCGTGCAGCGCGGCGCCCGCGACTTCATGGCCTATTGCTCCGGTTGCCACTCGCTCAAGTACCTGCGCTACAACCGCATGGCGGCTGACCTGGGCATCTCCGAGGGCCTGCTCAAGGCCAACCTGATCTTCGACGGCTCCAAGCCGGGTGAGCAGATCCAGACCGCCATGCCGGGCAAGCAGTCCGAGGCCTGGTTCGGCCGCACCCCGCCGGACCTGACCCTGGAGACCAAGGCGCGCGGCGCCGACTGGGTCTACTCCTACCTGATGGGCTTCTACCTCGATTCCACCCGCCCGTTCGGCGTCAACAACCTGTATCTGCCGGGCGTGTCGATGCCGGCGGTGCTGGGCGAGCTGCAGGGCTGGCAGGTCAAGGTCGACGAGAAGGGCGGGAAGGGCGGCGAGGAAGGCAGCAAGCTGCCGCTCAAGCTGGTGCAGCCCGGCAGCATGGACGCCGCCCAGTACCAGGCCTTCGTCGGCGACCTGACCAGCTTCCTGGCCTATGCCGCCGAACCGGTGGCCAAGGAACGTGAGCACACCGGCTGGCACGTGGTGTTCTACCTGCTGTTCCTGCTGATTCCGCTGACCTACGCCCTCAAGAAGGAGTTCTGGCGCGACGTTCACTAGTCCGCCAGAGGCTGAATGGTCCTACGCAGCCGACACAAAGCGGCGCAGCACAACATCAAGCCCGCGCCCAACGCGGGCTTGATGCTTTTCGTCGCCGAGAACCAGCTCGGCAGCGACTGGGCGCGGCTGGTGCTGGCGGAGAAGGATGTCGACAGCGCCCAGGTCCGGCCGATCCGCCCCGGCACGGTCGACGAGGATTTCGTCGTGCTCAACCCGGCGCAGTCGCTGCCGACCCTGGCCGACCGCGAGGGCGTGGTGACCGGCGCGCGGGTCATCGTCGAATACCTCGACGAGCGCTATCCGCACCCGCCGCTGATGCCACTGTCGCCGGCGGCGCGGGCCCGGGTGCGCATGGCCCTGCACGGCCTGGAGCATGAGCTGCTGCCGCGCCTGGAGGCGCTGGAGGCGGCGCCGGCGCGCAGCCAGGCGGCGGCGCGCGAGGAGCTGCTGCGCCACCTGCTGTCCGGCGGGCGGCATTTCGCCGCCCAGGGTTATATCCTGGGGCGGGAGTACACTCTGGCGGACAGCGGCTGGGCCGCGCTGCTGCGCCAGCTCCGGCGCCTCGGCGTGGAACTGCCGGCCCCGGCCGAGCCGCTGCGCCGCTACGCCGCCCGGCTGGCGGCGCGGCCGGCGCACCAGAAATGTTTCGAGCAGCACACGGGCAGGAAGCCGAAATGACCTCACGTTCACGCCGTCCCTACCTGATCCGCGCCATCCACGCCTGGGCGGTGGACAACGGCTACGCCCCGCACCTGCTGGTGGCGGCGGACTATCCGGGCGTCAGCGTGCCGCAGGCCTTCGTCAAGGACGGCCGCATCGTGCTCGACATCAGCCCGATGGCGGTGCGCGAGCTGAACCTGGAGAGTGAGCCGATCTTCTTCTCGGCCCGCTTCGGCGGCCGGCCGTTCGACATCCTGATCCCCAGCGGCGCGGTGCTGGCGATCTACGCCCGCGAGAACGGCGATGGCATCATGTTCGGCGAGCCCGAGCCGCTCGATCCGGCGGCGCCCGCCGCCCGCGCGCCGGGCGAGGAGCCGCCGCAGCCGCCCAAGCCGGGCGGGCGGCCGAAGCTGCGGGTGGTCAAGTAAGGCAACGGGCCGCTGCCGCGCAAAAAACCGGCGGACGCAGAGACCGCCCAGGCCTCGCCACCCGGCTTTTTCCGGCATCCTCGCGCCCCGGCGCGGCGCCGCCGGGCTTTATTTCGGGAACAGGATCTCGTCGGTCAGGTCGCACAGGCAGTGCAGGAAGACCAGGTGCGTCTCCTGGATGCGCGCGGTGACCGCGCTGGCCGAGCGCAGCTCGAAGTCCCCGTCCTTGAGCATCCTGCCCATCTTGCCGCCGTCGCGGCCGGTCAGGGCGATGACGCTGGCGTCGCCGGCATGGGCCGCCTCGATGGCGCGCACCACGTTGCCGGAATTGCCCGAGGTGGAGATCGCCAGCAGCAGGTCGCCGGGCCGCACCAGGGCCTGCACCTGCTTGGAGAAGATCTGCTCGAAGGCGTAATCGTTGCCGATCGCGGTCAGCGCCGAGGTGTCGGTGGTCAGGGCGATGCCCGCCAGTCCCGGCCGTTCCCTTTCATAGCGGCCGGTCAGTTCCGCGGCGAAGTGCTGCGCGTCGGCGGCCGAGCCGCCGTTGCCGCAGGCCAGGACCTTGTTGCCGGCCTTGAGCACCGCGGCCATGTGCCGCGCGGCGCCGAGGATGGCGGGCAGCATCGTCGCCAGGGTGCGCTGCTTGGTCTCGATGCTCGCTTCGAAATGCGAGCGGATGCGGCTTTCCAGATCGGTTGTCGTCATGGTCCTGCTCCTCGAAATCTCAGCCCTCGGCGGTGAACGCCGCTTCCAGCCACTCCACCGCGTCGGCGCCGTCCACCGCCACCACGTCGAAGCGGACCGCGTCGCCGGCATACTGCGGGTGCGCCGCCAGGAACATTTTCGCGGCGTGGATCACCCGGCCGCGCTTGCGCCCATGCACCGAGGCGAAGGCGTCGCCGTAGTCGCTGCGCGAGCGCTTGCGCACTTCCACCATCACCAGCGTGTTGCCGGGGCGATCGGGCCGCCGCATCACCAGGTCCAGCTCGCCGCCGGCGCAACGCCAGTTGCGGGCGACCAGCTTCAGGCCGTGCCGCTCCAGGTGCCGTTGCGCCAGGGCTTCGGCGGCGGCGCCGCGCTCGGTCTTGTTGGCGAACAGGCGCAGCTTACTGGGCTCCCGCCCCGGGCGGCTCCAGCACCTGCGGCTCGCCTTCGGTGGTGCGGGCGCAGACCAGGCTGCGGTGCACGGCGCCGTCGTCGCCGACGCGCAAGGTGCCGCTGGCGCCGGGCAGCTCGTCCAGCGGGTGCAGGCTGTTCTGCGCCAGGCGCTGGGCCAGCTGGAAGGCGTCGTCGCCGAGGGCGTAGAAGCGCCCCTGCTCGGGGCGGCGGCCGTTGAGCGCCTCGCCGTGCAGGGCCGCCCAGGTGCCGCCCTGGTCCAGCATCCACGGCGCGTCGCAGAAGCGGATGCCGGCCAGATCCTGGTCGCCATGGCCTTCGTTGACCGCCGCGGTGTCGTAGATCGGCATGCGCTCGGCGCGGTAGAAGCGGAACAGCGGCCACAGCTGGCGCGCCTGCGCGGCGCCGGCGTCCATGAAGATGAAGTCGAAGTCGTTGCGGCGCTGCGGGTCGACGCCAGGATTGGCGGCGCGCAGCTCGGCCAGCTTCTTCTTGTCGTCGATCCGCTGGTAGTGCATCAGGCTGGCGATCGGCGCCTGCCAGTCCTTGAACTCGCCGGAATAGCGGCGCGAATCACGCACCTCGCCGCCGAGCTCGCGCAGGCGCTGCTCGAAAGCGGCTGCGACGCGGCTGCCGCGGTCGTTGTCGGGCACCAGCACCAGGGCGCGGCGCAGGCCCCGCGACACCGCATCCTCGGCGGCGGCGCGGGCCTCGTCCTCCGGCGCCAGGCCGAACTGGTAGAAGCCCGGCGGCACGGCGTGGCCGCTGTCGAGGTAATTCAGGGCCAGCACCGGGGTGCGCAGGCTCCCGGCCTGGCTGAGGGAGCCGACATCGTTCTTCAGCAGCGGCCCCACCACCACGCCGGCGCCATCGCCGACCGCCTGGTTGTAGGCGCTGAGGGTCGCCGCCGGATTGCCGGCGGCGTCGTAGACGCGCACCTCGGCGGGGCTGCCGGCGCGGGCCGCGGCGGCGGCAAAGCCGGCGTGCAGGCTCTCGGCGTAGCTGGCCAGGCCACCGCTCTGCGGCAGCAGCAGGGCATAGAAGCCGGGCCGGGCCGGCACGGTGCTGAACGTCGGCTGCGCCAGCGGCGAGGGGCCGCCGGGCTGCACGTAGGCCGGCGCCGGCGCCGGCTGCTGGCCCTGCATCATCACGCCGGCCAGGCGGTCCTGGGCCGGATGGGCCGGATAGCGCTGGCGCCAGCCTTCGTACTGGTCGAGCGAGGCGTTGCGGTGCGCCAGGTTGGCCAGCTCGATCCAGCCGCGGGTCACCGCATCGGCGTTGCCGGCGCGGGCCAGCGCGGCGCCGTCCAGGGTGGCCGCGATGAGGCCGGACCAGATCGCGTCGCGGTTCTCGCCGGCCTGGCCGGGCGGGAGCAGGCGCTCGCGCTGTACCAGCGCCTGGGTCGCCGCCACCGGATCGCCGACCCGGAACAGGGCGCGGCCGCGCAGCAGCAGCACCCGCTCGGCCAGCGGCGAGCCGCCGGCATTGTCGGCCGGCAGCAGGCGCAGCGCGCCGGCCGCATCGTTGCGGGCCAGGGCGATGCGCGCGCGCACGATGCGCCAGCGCAGCTGCTGCGAGGGGTCGAGGCTGTTCAGCGGCAAGGCATCGAGAATGCCGCTGGCATAGACGTAGTCGTTGCCATCGGCGGCCGCCTCGGCGGCGCGCAGGTGATAGTCCGCGGCCTGCGCCCCGGTGGCCTGCGCGGCCGCCTGTTCGTAGGCGCGCGAGGCCCGGTAGCTGTCGTTGCGGGCCTGGGCCCGCTCGGCATTGTCCAGCGCCGCGCCGGACTCGCCGGTGGAGGCGGAATAGGAGGGGGCGGACCCGACGGCGCAGCCGGCGAGCGCAGCCACGAGCAGGGCGGCGGGAGGTGTCAGTCGGCGGAGCTTCATCCGCTAAAGTATGACATGGCCACCCCCACCCCGGATGACAGCGCCACCCCCGAACCGGCCACGACGGCCGGCCATCCGGTGCGCCCCGGCGCCCTCTACGTGGTCGCCACCCCCATCGGCAACCTCGGCGACCTGTCGCCGCGCGCCCGCGACGTGCTGGCGGCGGTGGACCGCATCGCCGCCGAGGATACCCGCACCAGCGGCCAGCTGCTGGCCCACTTCGGCATCCAGCGTCCCCTGGTGGCGCTGCACGAGCACAACGAGGACCGTATCGCCGCCGAGCTGGTGCGCCAGCTCCAGGCCGGCCAGTCCCTGGCCCTGATCTCCGACGCCGGCACGCCGCTGATCTCCGATCCCGGCTTCGCCCTGGTGCGGGCCGCCCGCGCCGCCGGCGTGCCGGCCTACGCGGTGCCGGGGCCCTGCGCCGCCGTCGCCGCCCTGTCGGTGTCCGGCCTGCCCAGCGACGCCTTCGTCTTCGCCGGCTTCCTGCCGCCGAAGCAGGCCGCCCGCCGCGCGCGCCTGGAGGAGCTCGGCCGGGACAGCCGCACCGTGATCGTCTACGAGTCCGCCCACCGCATTGCCGAGTCCCTGGCCGACGTCGTCGCCGTGCTTGGCCCGCAACGGCCGGTGGCGCTGTCGCGCGAGCTCTCCAAGCGTTTCGAGGAGAGCTTCAGCGGCAGCGCCGCGGGGCTTGCCGCCTGGCAGGCGGCCGACCCCAACCGCGGCCGCGGCGAATTCGTGCTGCTGATCGGCGCCGCCGAAAAAGCCGCCGACGCCGCCGAGGGCGAGCGCGTGCTGCGCCTGCTGCTGCGCGAGCTGCCGCCCTCCGCGGCGGCGCGGCTGGCGGCGGAGATCACCGGTGCGCCGCGCAAGGCGCTGTACGCCGCGGCCCTGCGCCTGGGCGGCGCAGGCCCGAGCGAAAACGGGGACAATGGCGCCCCCGCCTGAGCCGACCCCTGCCGTTGCGATGACCGAGCCCGCCACCCCGCCGCCGGAAGATGCGGTCGCCGAAATGGCGCCGGCGCCGCGCCACGACACCTTCGCCGCGCTGCGTTATGCCGAGTTCCGGCATCTCACCCTGGGCGTGTTCCTGTTCACCATCGCCATCCTGGCGCAGGAGGTGGTGCTGGGCTACGAGCTGTACCGGCTGACCCACGATCCGCTGGTGCTCGGCTTCACCGGCCTGGCCGAGGCCGTGCCCTTCATCGCCCTGGCCCTGTTCGGCGGCCACCTCGCCGACCGCGGCGACCGGCGCCGCATCATGCTGGGCGCCACGCTGTTCATCGCCGCGGGCTCGTGCGTGCTGCTGTGGATCACCTTGCCCGCCACCCAGGCGCGCATCTCGCAGCACACCCTGCTGCTGACCATTTACGGCGTGATCGCCGCGCTGGGCCTGGCGCGCGGCTTTTTCTCGCCCGCCGCCAGCTCGCTCACCGCCTTCATCGTGCCCCGCGCGATCTACGCCAACGCCGCGGCCTGGCGCAGCAGCGGCTGGCAGGGCGGGGCGATCCTCGGCCCGGTCTGCGCCGGCTTCCTCTACGCCGTTCTCGGACTGACCGGTACGCTGCTGGCGGTGATCGCCTTGACCCTGGGCGCCCTGCTGCTGTTCGCCGGCCTCAAGCCGCGCCCGCCGCAGCCGGCCCGGGAAGGGCGGGCGGAGGCCGGTTTGTGGGAGAGCCTGGGCGAGGGCATTTCCTTCGTGTTCAGGACGCCGATCATCCTCTACTCGATCTCGCTGGACCTGTTCTCGGTGCTGTTCGGCGGCGTCACCGCCATCCTGCCGGTGTTCGCCACCGACATCCTGCGGGTCGGCCCGGAAGGCCTGGGCGTGCTGCGCGCCGCGCCGGCCATCGGCGCGATGCTGACCCTGCTGATCTGCACCCGCTACCCGCCCACCCACCGCGCCTGGCGCAACCTGCTGGTGGTGGTGGCCTGCTTCGGCGTGTCGATCCTGCTGTTCGGCGTGTCGCAGAGCTTCTGGCTGTCGGCGGCGGCCCTGTTCCTCACCGGCGCCTTCGACAGCGTCAGCGTGGTGATCCGCGGCACCATCCTGCAGGTGATGCCGCCGGACCACCTGCGCGGCCGCGTGGTCTCGGTCAACGGCATCTTCCTCGCCGCCTCCAACGAACTCGGCGCTTTCGAGTCCGGCCTGGCCGCGCGGCTGCTCGGCACCGTGCCCTCGGTGCTGTTCGGCGGCAGCCTGACCCTGCTCACCGTGCTCTATGTCTGGCGCCGCTCGCGCGAGCTGTTCAAGGTGAGGCTGGCCTAGGGCCGGTCCGCGGACAAGCCGCGCCGGGCCCGCCCCTAAGACCGAATCGGTCTGTTCAAAGAAGCGCAGGCCGCTTCCGCCGCGGCGCGCGGGAAATTAACCTAGAGGCGTATCACCTCCTCCGAGGCTTTTTTGGCCCGCCCTTGTGGCGGGCCTTTTTATTTCCGCTAGAACGAGCGGCCGTCCACCGGCACCCGCTTGATGGCGCCCAGGTCCACGCCCTCCAGGCAGCGCACGTTCACCGCCGCCATCGGGTTGCCGGCGCGGTCGCGGCCGTAGGCAAAGGGCGCGCAGCCGCAGTCCGGACAGAAGCGGTGCTGGATCACGTGCTTGTTGAACGTGTAGGTCCGCAGGTCGGCCCCGCCGCTGTCGAGCCGGAACTGCGCCTGCGGCACGAACCACAGCAGGTAGCCCTTGCGGCTGCAGTGCGAGCAGTTGCATTCCATCGCCTGTTCCAGCGTGCCCTCGACCTCGAAGCTGACTTTGCCGCAGTGGCAGCTGCCTTGGTATCGCATGGTTGCTCCTCGAACCCCGGGAGGGGGCAGGGCACCGCCACGCCGCCGGGCCGGCTGCGCGAGGCGCCTGTTTTAGGGGATTTTTACCACAGGTTTTGGCATGGGACCCCCTTGGCTTTTTTGGCATTTTGATTGCGAGTATCGGCCTCCAGCTACCGTCAATCGCTCGTCGCGGCTTGAGCACTTGACCCGGTCGTCAGGTGACCAGACGATGCGCGCCATGCCAATCGCGGCACCTGCTCAGAACGCGCCGACAGCCGGCGCAAGGATTCAAATGAAATTTCGCCACTTACACCTGGGGCTTTCCTGCGGAATTCTCGCCCTGAGCCTGCTGCCCGCCGCTCATGCGGCAGGAAAGACGGCGGCGGTGACGGCCTCCAGCCTCTCGGCCAGCAGCACCGCCAGCGCCGGCGCGGTGAGCGGCACCCTGACCAGCGGCGGCAAGGTGGTGGCCAATGCCACGCTCAGCGCCTATGCGCTGGACGTGACCGCGCGCACCGGCATGAGCTGGCGCACCCTGACCGGTACGGTACCGGCCGGCGCGGCCAGCGCCATCATCGCTGTGCGCGGCGGCATCGAGGGCGCCTGCATCTGCGCCGGCGCCGGCGGCGCCACGGTCGGCGACGTCTGGTATACCGAGCCGAATACCGGCAACACCCATGACGTCTCGCCGGTGACGGTGCCGGTGGCCAACGCGCCGGTCAGCGTGCGTACCTACGCGCTGGTGCCGGGGCAGTCGATCTCCTCCAATCTCGCCCAGTTCGCCGTGACTTCCGGCGCCTCCTACGGCGCCTACGTGGCGATCGCCGCCACCGGCAGCGCTTCCAGCGCCGGCTATGTCGGCGTCATCTTCCTCGACGCCAGCGGCCGCGAATTGCGCCGCGACAAGATCTGGTTCACGCCGACCCAGATCGGCCTGCCCAACGCCACCACCAACGCCAGCGGCCAGTACCAGCTGAGCGTGCCGGCCGCGGTCGCCGCGGTCTGGCCGGAAATCCACGTCAGCTATACCGGCAGCGCCACCACGCAGGCCACCTCCTCCGTCATCGCCAGCACCGCCACCGCGGCGCAGGCGCAGATGCCGGCGCTGGCGCAGCAGCTGCCGACCGCGACGCAGCTGGCCGGCGCCAAGCTCGGCTGGTTCTCGCCGCGCGAGGACTTCCTCGGCGCCATCGCCCAGGGCCAGACCTGGGACCAGCTGCTGCTGCAGTGGAGCAGTTCGGCGCAGCACATCCAGGCGATCCGCATCCCGACCAGCGTGCTGATGGCGATTCCCGACAGCGTGTTGCCCGGCATCTTCCGCGCCATGGACGCCCATGGCCTGGCGCTGGGCCTGGAGATCGGCGTTGCCAACAACTACAACGAGGTGGCCTGCGGCGCCGGCGTCGAGAGCTATTCCGATCCGGGTACCGCCAACCAGGTCATCCAGAAAGTGCTCAATGCCGGCGGCAAGGTCAGCGCCCTGCTGATGGACGAGCCGCTGTGGTACGGCCACTACTACACCGGCGCCAACGCCTGCAACAGCACCATCCAGGACGAGGCGCGCCGCTCGGCCGTGGTCATGAAGATCTACACCGCGGCCTTCCCCAACGTGGCGGTGGGCGACATCGAGCCGTTCCCGGAAGTGCCGCTGCAGCCGAACTGGCAGGCCGACTACGCCAGCTGGGTCCAGGCCTTCTACGCCGCCACCGGCACCAGGATTTCCTTCCTGCACGTCGACTTCGACTGGGGCAACCCGGCGATGTACCAGTACACCGCCTATCCCAGCGTGCCGGCGATCCAGTACGTGGCCCAGCTCGCCGCCAGCGCGGCGCGCAGCAATGGCCAGGGCATCGGCTTCATCCTCAACGGCAGCCAGGATGCCACCAGCGACGCGGTTTATGCCTACACCGCGCAGTTCCACATGGATGCGCTGGCGGGCGCCGGCGTCAATCCGGACCAGCTGGCCTTCGAGACCTGGGCGGCCTATCCCTCGCTCACCCTGCCGGAGACCGACCCGAATACGCTCAGCGGCGAGGTCTACTACTACTTCTCCAAGTACAACTGAGCTTCAAAGTACTGAGCGCCGCGGTCTGCGGCGGCAGCCAGCGGCGGGATTTCCCGCCGCCGGCTTTTTTATTCGGCGGGCCCGGACCGACCGGAGCCCTTAAACGTCCAGGTCCAGCGCCCCGCACAGCCAGTCGATCATCGGCAGCGCCGCGCGGTAGTGGCGGATCAGCAGCTTGACCAGGCCGGGCGAGCACAGGGCCTCGTCGTCGAGCCGGGCGCTGCACACGTAGTCCTTGCGCTTCAGGTCCTCGATCAGCTCGTGCTCCGGGTCGTAGCCGCGCGGCGGCCGGCTCAGGCTGTCGCCCCCCAGCTCGCCGAAGACCCGGGTGAAGGCCGGCGCGCGCGTCGCCTTCTTCCAGCTGGCCGGGTTGCCCAGCATGTAGCCGCGCACCGGCTTCACCGTCTCCGGCATCGGGTGCCACAGGCCGCCGCCGGCGAAGCACTCGCCCGGCTGCACGTGCAGATAGAACACCGGCGCGTCGAGCCGGCCCATCATGCCGCTGTTGCCGTCGGCGCCGCGCACGATCGCCCGCGTCGCCTCGTGGTAGAAGCTGGCGCCGGCCCAGGGCTTGTACGGCGTCTTGTCGCCGGAGAAGCGGGTGTCGCGGTAGATGCGGAACAGCGAGCCGCCCACCGGCTTGGGATTGGCCACGTAGTGCGGGCTCAGCTCGCGCAGCGGCCCGGCCAGGTCGGCGATCAGGCGCAGGAAGGGCTGGCGCAGGTGGTCCTCGTAGTCCTGCTTGTGCGCCGCGAACCACTCGCGGTTGTTGTTGCGCGCCAGGCCGCGCAGGAACTTGAAGCTGGCCGGGGTGAAGTACACTGTGCCTTGCTGCGCCATTTTGGGAAATCCGCTCAGAAGGATGGAAATGGCGCCAAGCATAAACAAAGGGGCCGCTCATGACACCGACATTCGAGTCCTGGCGCGCGGGCGGGCGGCGCTACTCCCATCGCGGCCATGACATCTTCTGGCAGGCCGGCGGCGAGGGCGCGGGAGGCACCCTGCTGTGCATCCACGGCTTCCCCACCGCGTCCTGGGACTGGGCGGCGGTCTGGCCGGAGCTGTGCCGCCATTTCTCGCGCGTCATCGCGCCGGACATGATCGGCTTCGGCTGGTCGGCCAAGCCGCGCCGCTACCCGTACTCCATCTTCGACCAGGCCGACCTGCACGAGAACCTGCTGCGCGCCGAAGGCGTCGGCCGCTACCACCTGCTGGCCCACGACTACGGCGATACGGTGGCGCAGGAGCTGCTCGCCCGGCACGAGCAGCGCCGCGCCGCCGGCGACGCCTCGCTGGTGCTGGAATCGGTGTGCCTGCTCAACGGCGGCCTGTTCCCCGAGACCCACCGCGCGCGCCGGGTGCAGAAGCTGCTGCTGACGCCGCTGGGTCCGCTGCTGGCGGCGGTGATGAATGAGCGCAGCTTCGCCAGGAGCTTCTCGGCGGTGTTCGGCAAGCAGACCCGGCCCAACGCGGCGGAGATGCGCCAGTTCTGGGAGCTGCTGGCCCACCAGCACGGCAACCGCATCGCCCACAAGCTGATCCGCTACATCCCGGAGCGGCGCGCCAACCGCGCGCGCTGGGTCGGCGCGCTGCAGACCACCGCGGTGCCGCTGCGCCTGATCAACGGCCCGGCCGATCCCATTTCCGGCGAGCACATGGTCGAGCGCTACCGCGAGCTGGTGCCCCATCCGGACACGGTGCTGCTGCCCGGGATCGGCCATTACCCGCAGGTGGAGGACCCGGCCGGCACGCTCAAGGCCTTCCTCGCCTTCCACCGCGCCCTGCCCAGGAACGCCTGAGCGGCTTTGCGTACACTGGAGGCATGAGCACCCCGCAGCCCGTCGAGGAGCCCGTCACCTTCAAGCGCTGGTACGAGCGCGGCCGGCATTATTCCCACCGCGGCCACACCGTGTTCTACCAGGCCGGCGGCCACGGCGGCGAGGGACCGGCCTTGCTGCTGCTGCACGGCGCGCCGAGCGCTTCCTGGGACTGGCACCTGCTGTGGCCGGCGCTGTGCCGTTGCTTCGCCCGTGTCGTCGCCGCCGACATGCTCGGCTACGGGTACTCCGCCAAGCCGCGCGACTACACCTACAGCATCATGGACCAGGCCGACCTGCAGCAGGGCCTGCTCGAGTCGCTGGGCCTGCGCCGCTGCCACGTCATCGGCCACGGGTACGGCGACACTGTGGCGCAGGAGCTGCTGGCGCGGCAGGAGGGGCGCGACGGCTCGCCGGGCCTGGTGCTGGAATCGGTCTGCCTGCTCAACGGCGGCCTGTTTCCGGAGGCTTTCCGCCCGACCTTCCTGCAGAAGCTGCTGCTGTCGCGCGTCGGGCCGCTGGTCAGCAAGATGCTGACCGAGCACGGCTTCCGCACCAGCTTCAGCCGCGTCTTCGGCCCCAACACCCAGCCCACGTTCGACGAGCTGGCCGAGTTCTGGCAGCTGGTGGCCTACAACGGCGGCGCCGACCTGGCCTACCGGCAGATGCGCTACCTGAAGGAGCGCGAGCAGTGCCGCGAGCGCTGGGTCGAGGCGCTGCAGCGCAGCCGCGTGCCGCTGCGCTTCGTCTGCGGCAAGCTCGACCCGGTGTCGGGCCCGCGCATGGTGCAGCGCTACCAGGAGCTGGTGCCGAACCCGGACGTGGTGGTGATCCAGGGCGTGGGCCACTATCCGCACCTGGAGGCGCCGGCCGAGACCCTGCGGGCGATCGCCGAATTCCACCGCCGCCTCGGCGTACTCACTGAATAACCAGCGCCGCCACACGGGAGGGCGCTAAAGGGAAGGGGAATGAGCAGCCAGTTTGGCCTGTTGAAGCAGCGCCGCTTCGTGCCGTTTTTCGTGACGCAGACCCTGGGCGCGTTCAACGACAACGTGTTCAAGAACGCGCTGGCGCTGCTGGTGACCTTCGGCGCCATGCACCTGGCGCCGGAAAAGGTGGACTTCTACCAGAATCTCGCCGCGGTGGTGTTCATCCTGCCGTTCTTCCTGTTCTCCGCCACCTCGGGCCAGATCGCGGAGAAGTACGAGAAGTCGCGCCTGATCCGCCGCATCAAGCTGCTGGAAGTGGGCCTGGCGGTGCTGGCGGCGATCGGCCTGTACCTGCAGAGCATGCCGTTCCTGCTGGCGGTGCTGTTCGGCCTGGGCCTGCAGGCCACCTTGTTCGGGCCGGTCAAGTACTCGATCCTGCCGCAGACCCTGCGCGACGACGAACTGGTCGGCGGCAACGCGCTGGTCGAGAGCGCCACCTCGCTCGCCATCCTGCTCGGCCTGATGGCCGGCGGCCTGCTGATGGCCCTGCCCAGCGGCCCCACCGCGGTGAGCATCGCGGTGCTGGCGGTGGCGGCGCTCGGCTACCTGGCCGCGCGCGCCATCCCGCCGGCGCCGCCCGGCTTGCCCGGGCTGCGCATCGACTGGAACCCGCTGACCGAGACCTGGCGCAACATCCAGTTCATGCGCGGCAACCGCAGCGTGTTCCTGTCGGTGCTGGGCATTTCCTGGTTCTGGTTCTACGGCGCCACCTTCATCACCCAGCTGCCGCACTACACCCAGGCCTATCTCGGCGGCGACGACCATGTCTTCACCCTGCTGCTCGGCATCTTCTGCGTCGGCACCGGCATCGGCTCGTTGCTGTGCGAGCGCCTGTCCGGCCACAAGGTCGAGATCGGCCTGGTGCCGTTCGGCTCGATCGGCATGACCATCTTCGGCATCGACCTCTACTTCGCCCAGCCGGACCTGGCCACGGTACGCAACCTCGGCATCGCCGACTTCGCGCACCAGCTGCGCAGCCACCGCGTGATGTGGGACCTGCTGCTGATCGGGGCCTTCGCCGGCTTCTACATCGTGCCGCTCTACGCGCTGATCCAGACCCGCTCGGCCGCCAGCCACCGCTCGCGCATCATCGCCGGCAACAACATCCTCAACGCCGTGTTCATGGTCGCCTCGGCGGTGCTGGCCATCGCCCTGCTCAAGGCCGGCCTGAGCATCCCGCAGCTGCTGCTGGTCACCGCCCTGATGAACGCCGCCGTGGCCCTGTTCATCTATTCGCTGGTGCCCGAGTTCCTGATGCGCTTCCTGGTATGGATGCTGATCAGCCTGCTCTACCGCATCGACAAGAAGGGCCTGGAAAACATCCCCGACGAGGGCGCCGCCGTGATCGCCTGCAACCACGTCAGCTTCGTCGACGCCGTGATCCTCGGCGGCAGCGTGCGCCGGCCGGTGCGCTTCGTCATGTACCACACCATCTTCAGGATTCCCGTGCTCAGCTTCATCTTCCGCACCGCGCGCGCCATTCCTATCGCGCCGGCCAAGGAGGACGCGGCCCTGCTCAAGGCGGCATATGCCGAGATCGAAAAAGCCTTGTCCGAGGGCGAACTGATCGGCATCTTCCCCGAGGGCGGCCTGACCCCGGACGGCAGCATCCAGCCGTTCAAGACCGGCATCGAGCGCATGATCGAAAAAAGCCCGGTGCCGGTGATTCCGGTGGCGGTGCGCGGACTGTGGGCCAGCATGTGGTCGCGGCGCGATTCGCGCATGCGGCGCATGCGCATGCCGCGGCGCTTCCGGGCGCGGATCGGGTTGATCGCGGATGCGCCGATCCAGCCGGGGCAGCTGAGCGCGGCGGCGCTGGAGGCGAAGGTGCGGGAGTTGAGGGGGGATTGTCCCTAGCGGTCGTCCTCCCCCGGTGACGCGCTTCGCCCTGCCGCCGGAGGCCGGGCCGGTGCCGCGTGCCTTAGACCGGAAGCTCATAAAAATGAACTGAATGATTATTTTCCCGTGCGGAACGGCCTGACTAGACTGCGGCGGCCTGCTCTTCCACTGGGGAAATTCAATGAGCCTGCCGTTCCCGGCCCTTGCCGCGCGCAAGACCCTGATCGCGGTTGCCGCCGCCGCCATGCTGGCCGCCTGCGGCAGCGACGACAGCGCGCCCGACCGTCCGCCCAACATCCTGTTCATCATGGCCGACGATCTCGGCTATTCCGACATCCATGCCTTCGGCGGCGAAATCAACACGCCCAACCTCGATGCGCTGGTGGCCAGCGGCCGCATCCTCGCCAATCACCATGCCGGCACGGTCTGCGCCATCACCCGCTCGATGCTCATCTCCGGCACCGATCATCACCTGGTGGGCGAGGGCACCATGGGCGCGCCGAGCGACGAGCGCAAGGGGCTGCCGGGCTACGAGGGCTATCTCAACGACCGCTCGCTGTCGGTCGCCCAGCTGCTCAAGGACGCCGGCTATCACACCTACATGGCCGGCAAGTGGCACCTCGGCTCGGGCATCGTCGGCAGCACCGGCAACGCCGGGCAGACGCCGGACCAATGGGGATTCGAGCACAGCTACGCCCTGCTCGGCGGCGCGGCCGCCAATCATTTCGCGCACGAGCAGGCCGGCTCGAAGAACTACACCGAGGATGGCGTCTACGTGCAGCCGGGCCAGCCCGGCCAGCCGGGCGGCCCGGGCGGCACGCCGGCGGTGTTCTATTCCACCGACTTCTATACGCAGAAGCTGATTTCCTACATCGACTCCAATCACGGCGACGGCAAGCCGTTCTTCGCCTACGCCGCCTACACCTCGCCGCACTGGCCGCTGTCGGTGCCCGATCCCTACCTGCACAACTACGCCGGCAAGTACGACGCCGGCTACGACGCCATCCGTGACGCACGGCTGGCGCGGCAGAAGCAGCTGGGCCTGATCCCGGCCGACTTCACGCCGTTCGCCGGGCTGCCCGAGACCCTGAGCCGTTCGCCCGCCACCGCCGGCGCCGGCACCGCCGCCGCCAAGTACATCAGCGCCGTGCACGGCCCGGCCGACGGCTACGTCGACTACGGCCGGGGCTATGTCGACAAGAAGTGGGAATCGCTGTCGCCGCTGGAACGCAAGGCGCAGGCGCGCTACATGGAGATCTTCGCCGGCATGGTCGAGAACCTCGATCACGACATCGGCCTGCTGGTCCAGCACCTCAAAGACATCGGCGAGTACGACAACACCTTCATCATGTTCCAGTCGGACAACGGCGCCGAGGGCTGGCCGATCGACTCGGGGGCCGATCCCACCGCCACCGACGAGGCCAACGCGCAGTCGCCGGTGTACGAGACACTCGGCGCCGACAACGGCCAGACCAGCGCCAAGAACATCAAGTACGGCTTCCGCTGGGCCGAGGTCAGCGCCACGCCGTTCAGCCTGACCAAGGGCTACTCCGGCGAGGGCGGCGTATCGGTGCCGGCCATCGTCCACCTGCCGCGGCAGCAGCAGCAGCTGGCGACGATCGACGACTTCACCCATGTCACCGACAACACCGCCACCTTCCTCGCCGTAGCCGGGGTAAAGCCGCCGAGCACGCCGGCACCGGCCTCGATCAATCCCGCCACCGGTGTCGACCAGAACAAGGGCAAGGTGGTCTACGACGACCGCTATGTCTACCCGGTCACCGGCGTTTCGCTGCTGCCGCGCCTGCAAGGCCAGTCGGCCGGGCCGGTGCATACCGCCGCGTTCGGCGACGAGTCGTACGGGCGCGCCTACCTGCGCAGCGCCGACGGTAGGTGGAAGGCGCGCTGGACCGAGCCGCCGCTGGGCCCGCTCGACGGCCACTGGGAGCTGTTCGACGTCAGCGCCGACCGCGGCGAAACCAACGACCTGTCGGCGCAGAACCCCGACCTCGTCACCACCCTGACCACGCAGTGGCAGGACTACATGACCAGCGTGGGCGGCGTCGAGCCGCTGCAGCCGAAGGGCTATTACTGAGCGGCGGCGGATGAAGCGCAAGGCATGGCTGCCGGCGGCGCTGGTCGCGGCGGCAGGGGCGGGCGTGGCGTTGGCTTCCGGCCTGGGGCTCGCCTTCGGCGGCGGGCCGCAGGTCGCCGGGCCCGGGCTGGCGGCGCTGGGCGATCCTGCCCGTTGCGCCGCTTACGCCGGCCTGCCGCCGCTGTGGGGGCATGACGCGCACGCCGGCATGGTGCGCCTGCCGGCCGGCCGCTTCGTCTTCGGCAGCCGGCGCGGTTATGCCGACGAACGCCCGGCCGACGCCCCGGCGGAAAAGGTCGCGGCGTTCTGGATCGACCAGACCGAGGTCACCAACCGCCAGTTCGCCGACTTCGTCGCCGCCACCGGCTACGTCACCGAGGCCGAGCGCGAAGGCGGGGCGGTGGTGTTCCACCAGCCCACGGCGGAAGAGCTCGGGGCCCGCGCCTATGCCTGGTGGAGCTACGTGCGCGGCGCCGACTGGAACCATCCCGGCGGCCCGGGCAGCAGCCGCGCCGGGCTCGACAACCAGCCCGTGACCCTGGTCACCGAGGCCGATGCCCTGGCCTACGCGCGCTGGCTGGGCCGTGACCTGCCGACCGAGGCGGAGTGGGAATACGCCGCCAAGGCCGGGCGCGAGGACGCCGCGCTGGACGAGGCGCCGCGCGATGCGGTGGGCCGGCCCACCGCCAATTACTGGCAGGGCGCCTTCCCGGTGCTCAACACCGGCGCCGACGGCCATGACGGCCTGGCGCCGGTGGGCTGCTACGCCGCCAACGGCTGGAAGCTGTACGACATGATCGGCAACGCCTGGGAGTGGACCCGCGACCCCTACACCGGCGCGCACCAGGGCCATGCCAACGGCGACACCGCCTCGGTCGCCGCGGCCAGCCGCCTGTCGAAGCCGGGGCAGGCCATGGTGATCAAGGGCGGCTCGTTCCTCTGCTCGCAGGATTTCTGCGTGCGCTACCGTGCCGCGGCGCGCGAGGCGCAGGAGGGCAACCTGCCGGCCACCCACATCGGCTTCCGCACCGTGCGCGGATGAGCGCGGTGCGCCGCTACGTCCTCCCCGCCGCCGCGGCGCTGGCGCTGGGCGCGGCGTCCGCGCACCTGGGCACGGCGGCGCAGGTGGTCCGCATCGGCGTCGCCCGCGGTGCGCAGGAGGAAATCCTGCAGGCGGTGCGGGAGGTCGCGGCGCGCATGGGCCTGGAGCTGCGCTTGCTGCCTTTCGACGATCCGGCCCGGCTCGACGCTGCGCTCGCCGCGGGCCGCATCGACGCGGACGGCTCGGCGGACCTGGCCGGGCTGCGCCAGTGGAATGCCTCGTCCGGCGCGCGCCTGGTCGACGTGGCCTACACCGTGACCTTGCCGCTGTCGTTCTACTCCCGCCGCCTCGCTTCGCTGCGCGAGCTGGGGCCCGACAGCACCGTGGCCCTGCCGGATACGCCGGCCGACTGCGCGCGCGCCCTGATCCTGCTGCAGAACTACGGCCTGATCGGCTTTCCCGACAGCGCCGGCCTGCATGCCGCGCCCGCGGATGTCAGCAGCAATCCGCGTCGGCTGCGCTTCATCCGCCTGCCGGCGGAGCGCCTGGCCGCGGCGCTGCCGCAGGTGGCCCTCGCCGCGATCCCCTGGGAAGCGGCGGAGCAGGCGGGCCTGCGGCCGGCCCGCGACTCGATCGGCATGGAGGACGCGCGCAGCCCCTACGCGAAGGTCATCGCCGTGCGCGCCGAGGATCGCGGCAAGCCCTGGGTCGGCGCGCTGGTCGCGGCCTACCATTCACCCGAGATCAAGCATTTCATCCTGAGCCGCTACCAGGATTCGGTGCGGCGGCCGTGGTGAGCCCGGCCGCGGCAGTCACCGTGTCGCACCGTTGCAATGCCTGCGGCAAGTGCTGCAATTCGCCGCCGCTGCTGAGCCTGCCGGAGCTGTTGCGGCATCAGGATCTGTTCGTCGGCTGCCTGTCGCTGCGCCGCGGGGCCGGGCGCCGCCTCGCGGTGCTGGGCCAGGCCTACGACTATCCCGCGCTCCACGGCTGCCCGGCCCTCGGCCCGGACCGGCGCTGCACCCTGCACGAACGAGGCAAGCCCGCGGTGTGCGCGGTCGTGCCGCTGGACGCGGCCCTGCCGGACTCGATGCAGGCCGCGGTGCTGCTCGGCCGCAACGCCAGCGCCAGCTACTTCGGCGCGCAGTGCATCGTCGCCGGCGAGTCGGCGCAGCACGAGGTGATCGTGCGCGGCGGGCGCCTGGTGGACGCCGGCTCGATCGAAGCGCTGGAGCGGCGCCGCGAGGCGGTGCGGCTCGACGAATACTGGTGGGGCAACGCCGTGTCGGAACAGCTGGCCCGCGAGCCGCCGGCGATCCCGGCGGGCGGCTACCTCAGCCTGTCGATCGCGCCGGTGCTGAATCTTGCCGCCCGCGTCTCCGCGGCCTGCCGCCGGCGCTGCCTCGACTACATCGAGCGCCAGCTCGCGCTGATCGAAGGGGTGCTGGACCAGGCCGTGCTGCGCCAGCGCGGCGAGGACCTCGGCGCCAGCCGCGAGCTGCGGACCTTTGCCGAGGCGCACCGCCGCTTGAGCCGGCAGCTCGGCCCGGGCGCCGCCGCACCGGCGCTGGATGCGGCACGCCGGCGCGAGTTCGAACGCTACCTCGGCGTGGCTTGACCCGGCCGGGCGGGCTCAGGCGCCCTCGGCTTCGAACCCCGCCAGCACGTGGCTGCCGTCGCAGAACGGCTTGTCCTTCGACTGCCCGCAGCGGCAAAAGCGCGCGCCGCCGAGCCGGTCGACGGTGCGGCCGGTGCCGGCGCACAGCTCCAGGTTGCCGCTCACCTCCAGCGGGCCGTTGCGCTGCGGGGCGACGCGCAGCCTGCCGTTGCGCAGCGGCAGCGGCTGCGAATCGCGCGTCGCGGGTTCGCCGGTGGCCTGGAATTTCGCCTCGTTGTGCGAGCCGTCGCAGAACGGCTTGTTGCGCGACTGGCCGCAGCGGCAAAGCGTGGCGCGGTAGGGCGCGGCGTCGCCGGGCGGGTGGCCGACGATGTCCAGCTCGCCGTGGAAGGCGAGCGGGCCGTTCTCGCGCACGCGCACCACGTTGACCGGCGGCGGCATTTCCTGCACGCCGTCGCGGCGCCGCACCGAGATCGCGCCGGAGGGGCAGTTGACCGCCACCAGCGACAGGCGCTCCGGCGTGGCGGTGTCGGGGTAGATCCAGTCGCCCGGCTTGTTGGCGATGAACACCCCGGGCTCGCCCAGCACGCAGCCGCGCGAGTGGATGCAGCGCCTGGAGTCGAACACCAGCGTCACCTCGCGGCCTTCCACCACTTCGGCGGGCTTGGCCGGGGCGGGGGCGGCGAGCGGCGCGGCGGGCTGCGGCGCGGCGGCAGGCGGCGCCGGCGGGGCTTCGCCGCGCAGGCCGCCGTACCGTTCCTTCCAGAAGCGTTCGTGCTCGCGCATCGCCTCGGCATGGCGGCGCAGCTGCGGGTGCGCCGGCGCCAGCTGCTCCAGGCGGCCGGCCAGGGCGCAGAAGCGCTCGCCCAGGGCGAAGCTGTCGGTGATCGGCGTCAGGAAGGTCAGCTCGGTGCGCGAGACGGTGAAGGTAAGCCCGGCGTTGACGCCCGGGTTGTCGCGGTTCGCCGGCAGGCGGCTCAGCATCGAGCCGATCTCGCCGACGGCCTGCATCAGGCGCAGGCTCTGCCGCACGATGTCGCCGCGCTGCTGGCCCTGCTGCGCGCAGGGCTTGAGCTCGGCGGTGGCGGCCAGCACGTGCAGCATCAGCTCGTAGCAGACGTTGCCGGCGTCGAGCAGCTGGATCGCCGGCTCCTCCACCACCTGGACGCGGCCCGGCAGGATCGGCGAGCGCATCACCGGGTTGCGCGCCACCGGGCGGTGCGGCGTGAAGGCCGGGCGGGCGGCGAGCAGCCGCTGCCATTCGCGGCGGATGGCGCAGAAGCGCGAGAAGTGCGAGCCGGCCTTGTCCTGCGGCGAACCCTCGCCCTGGTGGACGATGAAGTCCACCGCCGCCACGGCGTCTTCGAGGGTGCCGATGGTGCGCAGGCCCGGCATGCCGAAGTCGCGCGGCGACAGCTGCGCCTCGCGGGTGCCGACGAACACCGCCGCCTCGCCCAGGTCCGCCACCAGCTGCGTCACGCTGTCGCGGATCGAGGCGTAGAGCTCGCCGACGGTCTGGTAGTCGTCGGCGAACGGCATCAGGCGATCGGCGGCGCCCTGGCGGCGGTAGCTGAGCTTCTCGAAGCGGCCGCCGTCCTGGTCCTTGGCGTCGAGCGGGCGTTCCAGGTAGACGAAGTGGTCCAGCGTGTCCAGGTCCAGCGGCGACAGCTCCACCACCACGTCGGCCGGGAACAGGCCGGGCGAGATCGGGAAATTGAAGCGGCGGTAGTGCGGACGGCCGCCGAGCGCGACCGACAGGTTGTTGGCCAGGGCCAGGTGCAGCATCTCGTCGGTGGCGATGCGCATCACTTCGCGCCGCCAGCGCTGCACCGCCTCGGCTTCCTCCGCCGTCAGGTCCTCGTCGGCGGACTGTTTCAGCGAGAAGGCGGCGTAGAGGTAGCAGCACATCAGGCAGTGTTCGATCTCGGCGGCTTCGCCGAGCATCATCAGCAGCTGGGTGCGGTGTCGTGCGGGAATCACGGTGCAGTCCTTTGCGTCGGGCTGCCCGGATCATAACGCCGACGGCGCAGCCGCGTCCGGCGCTGCCGCAAGCCCGCCGGCCGCGGCCGCCGGCATCGCCGCGGTGGCCCGGGCCGTGCGGCCGCGCCGCGTTCGTTACGGCCCGGCCGCGGGCGGATCGGTGACGAAGCCGATGCGCGTCACGCCGTCGCGGCTGGCCTGGCTCATCACCCCCGCCAGGACTTCGTAGCGCGTCGCCTTGTCGGCGTGCAGGTGCAGCTCCGGTACCGGCTGGCTCCGGCCGGCCTCGCGCAGGCGCTGGTCCAGGGTGGCGCGGTCGAGCGCTTCGCCATTCCAGTAGAAGTTGCCGCCGCCGTCGATGGCCAGCTGGATGTCGTGCGGCCGGGCCGGGTCCGGCGCGCTGCTGGCCCGGGGCAGGTCGATCTTCACCGCGTTGCCCAGCAGCGGCGCGGTGATGATGAAGATCACCAGCAGCACCAGCATCACGTCGACCAGGGGGACGATGTTGATCTCGGTCATCGGTGCGCTGGCGCCGCGGGCACCGGGATTGCCGAAGGCCATGGCTATGCCTGCTTCAGCAGCGTGATGTTGGACGGCGCCTGCGCCTCGATCTTGGCGCCGGTGGCGAGGAAGGCGAACAGGTCATGGGCGAAGGCGTCGAGGCGCGCCAGGGTCATGCGGTTGGAGCGCACCAGGAAGTTGTAGCCGAGCACCGCCGGGATCGCCACGCTCAGGCCGATGGCGGTCATGATCAGTGCCTCGCCGACCGGCCCGGCCACCTGGTCGAGCGTGCCGGCGCCGCTGATGCCGATGGCGACCAGGGCGTGGTAGATGCCCCATACCGTGCCGAGCAGGCCGACGAAGGGCGCCGTGGCGCCGATCGAGGCGAGGATGGTCAGCCCCGCCTCCATCCGCGCGGTCTCCTCGTCGATGGTCTTGCGCAGGGTGCGGGTGACGAACTCGCCCTGGCTGCCCGCCTCGTTGAGCCGGTTGACGCCGTGGCGCTCATGATGGTGGCTGGCGGCGATGCCGTGATAGGCCAGGTGCGAGAACGGCTCGTCCGGGTGCCGGCCTTCCAGGTGCGCCGCCACCGCCCCCAGCGAGGGCGCGTTCCAGAAGAAGTCGAGGAAGCGCGCGCTGCGCCGCTGCGCCGACCAGTTCGACAGCGCCTTGGTCAGGATCAGGTACCAGCTGGTCAGCGAGGCCAGCAGCATGACGGCCAGGATGGCCAGGGCCAGGCCGTCGGCCCGGGTGAGGAAGTGGCCGAAGCCCATTGCCTGCGTTGCGTCCATGTCTACGGCTCCAGTTGGAAGTTGATCGGAACGATGACCCAGGCGGCGACGGCCTGGTCGCCTTGCCGGGCCGGGGCGAAGCGCCATCGGCGCACCGCGTCCTGCGCCGCCTGGTCGAGGCGTTCGTAGCCGCTGCTCCGGCCCAGCTCGATCTGCTCGGCTCGCCCTCCGGCGCCGACCCGCACCCGCAGCAGCACGCGGCCGCTCTCCTTGAGGCGCCGCGACAGGCGCGGATATTCCGGCGCCGGGTTGTCGAGATAGGCGGCGGCGAAGTTCGGCGGCGTCAGCGGGGCGTCGGCGGCGGGCGCCGGCGGCGCAGGGGGCGCCGCCGGCGCGGCCGGCTCCTCCCGCGGCGGCGGAGGCGGTGCCTGCATCGGCGACGGTGCCGGCCCGGGCGCGGCGATCAGGCGCGGCTCGGCTTTCGCCCTGGCCGGCTCGGGCCGGGCCGGCTGCGCCTGTTCGCGGGGCGGCGGCGCGGCGATGAAGCTGACCAGCAGCGGCGCCGCCTCGGCGGCCCGCTCGCGCACCGCGCCGGTCCGCAGCGCCGCGTACAGGCCGGCGCCGTGCAGCGCCAGGATCGCGGCGATGGCCGGCCAGCGCCGCGGCGCGGCGCGGTCGCGCCAGGCCGGCGCGCCGTGGTGCGCGGCAGCCATGCCTACATCGCCGACAGCGACAGCGCCAGGGTCAGCACCAGGCCGGCGATGCCGATGGCGGCGCCGGCCAGGCGCCGGCGGTTGAGCCGGGTCCACAGGATCACGCCGGTCAGCGACAGCAGGATGATGCTGCCGGCCAGGCTGTCGGCCAGCAGCACCCAGGGCGCGCCCAGGCCGACGCCCTTGTGCAGGTTGCCGAGCACGGCGAAGAAGTTGTTGTCGGAACGCTTGAGCGTGACGTAGGCGCTGCCCACCCACCAGTCGGCCTGCACGTTCATGCGCGGCGTGGTCAGCGACATCTGCCAGTGCCCCGGTTGCACCAGGTCCCGCTCGCCCCAGGCTACGGGGTGCGCCTTTTCTTCGCGCGACTTGAGGTTGGGGTGATCCAGCCCGAGCTCGTCGCGCAGCCACTCCGCCATCGCCTGCGCGCTCTGCGGCGCGGGCTGCGGCAGGGGCAGCTGCACCGTGCTCTCCTGGCTGCGCGCGGCGTCGATGCGCATCACCGCGCGGTGGTTGAGCAGGATGCCGCTGCTGCCGAACAGCAGGCCCAGGGCGGCGCCCCACAGGCCGATCCAGCCGTGCACCCGGCGCAGCCAGCGGATGAAACGCACGCGGCTGGGATTGTGCGGGACGGCGGCGGACTCGTTCAGGGTTTCGATGGCGGACATGGCTGGGCTGCGGAGAAAGGAAAGACCGCGCCGCGGGATCGGCGGCGCGGGCACGGGGAGGCGGCATGGAGCGGCCTCACGTCTCGCTCCACATGCGCAGCAGGTTGTGGTAGCTGCCGGTGAGGCGCAGCAGCGCCTGGGGCTCGGCGCCGCCGGCGCCGAGCGCCTGCACCGCCTGGTCCAGGTCGAACAGCAACTGGCGCTGGCCGTCGTCGCGCACCAGGCTCTGCACCCAGAAGAAGCTGGCCAGGCGCGCGCCGCGCGTCACCGGGCTGACGCTGTGGCGGCTGCTCGCCGGGTACAGCACGAGGTCGCCGGCCGGCAGCCTGACGCCGTGGCTGCCGTAGTTGTCCTCGATCAGCAGCTCGCCGCCGTCGTACTCGGCCGGATCGGCCAGGAACAAGGTGGCCGAGAGGTCGGTGCGCAGCTTGAGGCCGCTGCCGGGCACCAGCCGTACCGCGCCGTCGATGTGGCTGCCGAAGTGCATGCCGCCCTCGTAGCGGTTGAACATCGGCGGATAGACCCGCGCCGGCAGCGCCGCGCTGATGAACAGCGGATTGCGCTCCAGCCGCGCCAGGATCAGGTCGCCCAGCTCCTGCGCCAGCGGCGACAGCTCCTCCAGCTGCCGGTTGCGCTTGACCGGCGCGCCCTGGTAGCCGGCGGTGACGCGGCCGTCGACCCAGGGCGCCTCGGCCGCGAGCAGCCGCGCACGCACCGCGCGCAGCTGTTCGGCGTTCAGCACGGCGGGGATCTTCAGCAGCATCGGCGCGGGCTCCGGCTTACAGGCGGCAGGTCAGGGTGACCAGCGCGGTGCGGCTGATGCCGGGCACCGCGCGGCCGCCATCGGACTGGATCAACGAGTCGAAATAATGGGTATCCGACAGGTTGAGCAGGTTCAGGCGCAGGTCATAGCGGCGCTGGTGGTAAGCCACCGTGGCGTCCCAGCGGACGAAGCCGTCGACCGCCACCGTGTTGGTGGTGTTGGCGTAGCGCGAGGAGGAATAGACCAGCCCGGTGCCGAGCTCCCACTGCTGCACCGGCTTGTAGCTGGTCCAGGTGGTGAGGTTGTTGCGCGGCACGTTGGCCGGGGTCTTGCCGGTGGTGCCGTCGGCCTGGCCGGCGGCGACGATCTTGGGGTCCAGATAGGTGTAGCCGCCGATCACCTCCCACTTCGGCGTGATGCGGCCGGCGGCGGACAGCGCGGCGCCGTTGACGCGGACCTTGCCGTCGAGCGTGTACACGCCGGCGCTGACCTGCGAGCGGGCGTTGTTCTTCTCCACCTGGAACAGCGCCGAGGTGAGCGACAGGTTGCCGTCGAACAGGTCCCACTTGCCGCCCACCTCGTAGGAGCGGTTCTTCTCCGGCGGCACCGCCTGGGTGCCGTTGGTGACAGTGAGCTGCTCCAGCGAGGGGTCGAAGGAGGTGCCGTAGGAGGCGTAATAGGTCCGCGTGCCGCTGGGCTGGTACAGCAGCCCGCCGCGCACGCTGTCGTAATAGACCGTCTGCCGCGCCGCCGCCACGGTGGTGCCGGACAGGCTGCCGCCCGGCGGCGGCGTGGTGGTCAGCTGCGCCTCGTAGCGGTCCCAGCGCAGGCCGCCCACCGCCTTCCAGTGCTCGGCGAGGGTCACGGTGTCGTTGAAATAGGCCGCCTCGGTGATGGCACTGGACTGCACCGTATTGCCGGGCGTGCTGGTCACGCCGGCCTGGGCGCCCGACAGATAGGCCGGGCTCTCCAGCGAGACGTAGGGCAGGTTCTTCAGCGTGATGCCCCGGTTGAGATAGGTGTCGCGGCCGATCTCGGCGCCGGCGACGAAGTCGTGCCGCAGCCGGCCGGTCTCGAACTTCCACAGCACATCGGTCTGGTCGAAGGCCGAGGTGTCCTTGATGTTGCGGGCGTGGCTGCCGATCTGCACGTAGAGCTGGTCCAGCGGCAGGTGATCGACGTTGGTGTTGCCGGCGGCCTTGGTCGGCAGCACCACGAAGCTGCTGTCGCTGCAGGGCAGGGCGGAGCAGGTGCCGACCGAGTTGGGACCGGTCTCGCGCGCGTCGATGCGGTAGCGGCTGTACTGCAGCCGGTTGCGCAGGGTCAGGCGCGGCAGCAGCTCGACCGCCAGGCGCGCGCCGAGCACGCCGACATCCTGCACGGTGGCGTCGTCGGTGAGGCCGTAGAAGTTGT
>DASRFD010000007.1:0-2443 GCA_035651715.1 Nevskia sp. | reverse complement strand
CTGGTCGAGCACTTTGAAACCATCCGCCGCCGCAAGGATGGCAGCCCGATCCACATCGGCCTCACCATTTCGCCGATCCGGGATCGCACCGGAACCATCGTCGGAGCCAGCAAGATCGCCCGCGACATCGGCGACCGCGTCCGTTCCGAGCAGGCTTTGCGCGAGGCGGATCGCAGGAAGGACGAGTTCATCGCCACCATGGCGCACGAGCTGCGCAATCCGCTGGCGCCCCTGGCGGCCTCCCTGCAGCTGATCGAGATGGGCGGCTACGACAAGCCGGTGTCGCGCAGCACCTGCGAAAGGATGCAGCGCCAGGTCAGGCACCTCACCCGCCTGGTGGAAGACTTGCTCGACCTTTCGCGCCTGACGCACGGCAAGGTCGAACTGAGGCGGGAATCCCTCGCCGTGGGCGACGTCGTCAACGACGCGGTCGAGATCGCCGGTCCCCGGATCGAGGCGAAGGGCCATCGCCTGGAACTGCTGGTGCGGCCCGGCCTGCGCGTTCACGGCGACGGCACGCGCCTGGTCCAGGTCCTGGCCAATCTGCTCAACAACGCCTGCAAGTTCACGCCCGCCTCGGGGCATATCCGGGTGCTGGTCGATGGCCAGGAGGGGATGGCGCGCATCCGGGTCGTCGACAACGGCATCGGCATCGCCGCGGAGCACCAGGACTCCGTGTTCGAAATGTTCGGGCGCGTCCGCGGCGGCGCCGGCGCGGAGGGCGGCATGGGCATCGGTCTGTCCCTGGCCCGGTACCTGGTGGAACTGCATGGCGGCACCATCCGCCTGTTCAGCGAAGGGCCCGGCGCGGGCACCGAGGTCATGGTGATGCTGCCGCTGGAGCCCGGGTCGCGCGAGGCCGCTGCGCCGGGGCACCCCGGCTCGATCAAGCCTGATCCGGGCTTACACCGCATCCTCATCGTCGACGACAACGAAGATGCCGCGGCCTCGCTACAGATGCTGTTCCGCACCGTCGGGCATGAAGTGGCAGTGGTCCATTGCGGCCATGATGCGCTCACCCGCGGGGCGGAGTTCCTGCCGGACACCCTGCTGCTCGACATCGGGCTGCCGGACATCTCGGGCAATGACGTCGCCGTGCGCATCCGGCTGACCGACTGGGGCAAGGCCGCGCTGCTGATCGCCGTTACGGGTTGGGGGGACGCCAAGGACCGCCAGAGGACCACTGCGGCGGGATTCGATCATCACCTGGTCAAGCCGGTGGATTTCGACGTCCTGGAGCGCCTGATCATCGGCCCTGCCGCGACGCGGCACTGAGGGCCGGCGACGAGACTCGACCGGTCGCCGGCACCCCGCGGCGGCGCTAGTGGTCGGTGAGGATCATCAGGACATCGGCATACCAGGCGCAGTTCAGCGCCAGCGCGTCATCCTGCGCCTTGTCGCGGTCCGCCATGTCGACCCGGGCGGAATGTATGCCGAGCAGGCGCCAGGGCAGAGCCGCCGCATCGTGGCGCGGCGCCGGCCCGCGCATCAGCACCGGCGCGCCGCTGGTGCCGCGGTGGGTGCGCGCGTCGGTGAGGAAGTAGCCCTGGCCCTGGAAGCGGATGCCGAACGAGGACGCCATCGCCGCCTGGCGCGCCACCGGCAGGTGGTGCAGCGTGTCGTGGAAGCCCAGCGGAAACCCGAGGATCGACAGCGGCGTGCCGAGTTCGACATTCGCGCTCTGCGCCTGCAGATGGGCCGGGGTGAAGGCGTGCAGCACGCGGGACGGCGGCAGCGCGGCGCGATCCAGCTCGATCACCGCCACGTCGATCTCGCCGCCGCTGTCGGTGGCCACGCGCATCAGGCTTTTGCCGTTGCGGTAGAGCGGAACCGAGAAGCCGACGGTGCGGGTCAGGTCCACCGCGTCGACGTGCAGCTCGATTTCGACGCGATCGGGGAAATGCCCGCTGGGCTCGTCGATCAGCACGTGGCGGCTCGTCACCAGATATTGGCGCCGATCGCGCTCGAAGAAGAATCCGCTGGCGTTGGTCAGCGGCCGCTGGCCGTCGAACGTGCCGATGCGGGCGGCGGTGAATAGCAGGGCTTCGGCCATTGGCGCATGGTACAGACAATGCGCGGTGCGCATGCGGCATTCACGCAGCGCCGCCCTGTCCCCAAGCGAACCTGCGGCGGGATGAAGCTCGGGAGAAGGTGGTTTCCCGGACTGCCGGGGAGACTGCTGGTGCCTAAGGAGAGACTCGAACTCTCACGAGGGGTTGCCTCGGCGGATTTTGAGTCCGCTGCGTCTACCGATTCCGCCACTCAGGCCTGTGAAAAGTTCCGCGATTATACCGGGTGCGACTGCCGAACGGTTTGGCAAGCGCGCAGTCAAAACGGAGGAAGCACCAGGGAAGCTCAGGAGACAGGATGTCGAAGCGGCGGCCAAGGCTGGAGGGTGGGCGCGTGTCCCTCATGTCGCTTCCTGCGCTGCTGCCGAAATGGC
>DASRFD010000006.1:0-62637 GCA_035651715.1 Nevskia sp. | reverse complement strand
TTGCGCCCCAGCAGGAAGGTGCCCATGTCCTTGTTGCCGAAGGTCATGTAGACCTGGCGCACGTCCAGGCCGGTGGTGCCCAGCGCGGTATTGGTGTTGGCGCCGCCGTTGCTCTGCAGGTTCGGGCTGCCGCCGTCGTTGGTGGCGATGCCCGGATAGAAGCCGAAGTGGGCGGCGATGTCGAAGCCTTCCTGCTGCGTGGCGACACCGAAGGTGATCGCCGCCGGCAGCAGGCCGTTGCCGACGTTGGAGACGCTGCTGCCGCTCTTGGTGCCGGTGCAGGCCAGGCCGCCCGCCACCGGCTTGGCGTTGTCGACCCCTTCGCAGCTCGACCAGATGTAGTGGACGTTGACGTTGCCGGCCACCGAGAACGTCCACTTGTTGTCGGCGGTGGTGAAATCGATCGCCTGTGCCGGCATCGCCGCGAACAGGGTACAGAGCCCGGCTGCAAGCGGTGTGAGCGAGTACAGGGTCCTTTGGGTTTTGTTCATCGGCTCCTCCTTTCCTGGGTTTAGTTATCGCTGTTGATTTCGCGGGCCTTGGGTCCGCGCGAACGCGTGGTGCCCGCGCCCGTAGCCAAAAAGGCAAGCGATATGCCAGGAAAACAGGGTTTTTGCCGCTTCGAAAACCTTGTATTAACAATGCCTTGTGCGGCCATGCCGGATGATGCGTAGGCGCCGTAGCCACAAAGGCAACAATGGGTCAATGAGCCTGTTACGGAAACGCTACAACCGCCGCGCCCGGTGCCGCCGCCGTCAATTCCAGCTGATGCGCACCCCACCCCAGGCCGCGCGCGGCTGCGCCGGCGAAACGGCGTTCTCCTGGGTCCAGCCGGCGGGATCGGGGCGGAAGCTGCCGCCGGGGCTGAAGGGGTTGGTGGTCAGCGTGCCGGCGGTGGCGTAGTCGCGGTCGAAGACGTTGACCACGCGCAGGAACAGTTCGACGTTGCGCCGCACGCGGTAATCCGTGTCGAGATTGAGCACCGCATAGCCGCCGATGCGGCCGGAACCCTGGACCGTCTTCCCGGCGCCGTTGCTGGCGCCGGCCTGGTTGGCGTTGTTCTCGTTGCCGCGCAGGTAGGAGCCGGAAGACAGGATCAGGTTGGCGCCGACGTTCCACTTTTCGGTGGCGGCGTAGTCCAGCACCAGGCGCCCGGTATGGCGGGGGATCAGCGGGATGCGGTCGCCGGGCTGGATCGTGATGTTGCCGTCGGCGTCCGCGCTGCTGTTGGCCACCGCGTTGATCTCGAACGGCGAGCGGTAGCTGGCGTCGACGAAACTGTAGGCCAGATGCCACTTGAGCCGGGCCAGGCGACCGCCCAGGCCGAGGTCCAGGCCCTGCCGCCGGGTGTCGCCGACGTTGCTGAAATAGCCCTGGCTGAGGCTGGTGGAGACGAACTGGATGTCGTTGCTGCTGCGCGTGTGGAATATGTCCATGCTCCAGTTCAGCCAGCGGCCGAGGGCGCCGCGCGCGCCGGCCTCGACGTTGCGCGCAACCACCTGCTGCAGATCGGGGTCGCTGGCGAAATCGTTGGGCAGGCTGCAAGGCACCGCCGGATCGGCGCAGCCCAGCTCGATCACGGTAGGCGTGCGGCTGCCCTCGTTGTAGTCCGCGAACAGGGTCAGGGTTTCGCTCGGCGTCACGGTGAAGCCGAGCGCGGGGTTGAGGCGGTGGAAGCTGTGGTCGACCGTGATCGGGTGGCGATCGCCGTCGTCGTCGACGGTAAAACCGCCGAGCACCTCGGCATTGCGGTTGTAGCGCGCCGACGCCACCAGATGCAGCAGCTTGCTCGGCGACAGCGTATCGGTGAAATACACGCCGAAGATCTGGTTGGTGCCGTAGAGCGAGTTCACCGCCTGCAGCGGATTTGCCGGGTTGTCGATCACGCTGGTCGAGCGCTCGGCGGTCACGTCCGCATACTGCTGGGACTGGGAGAACTGATCGCGGGTGCGGTCGAGGCTGATGCCCAGCACCGCCTGGTTGTTCCAGCCCGCCACATCGTGCGACTCGGTCAGCTGCGCGCCGAAGCCCAGGGTCCGTTGCACCAGGTCCGAAGCCTGGTTGATTCCCGCGGCGCAGGCGGCGAAATCGTCCAGGCTGGCGGCGCCGGAGCAGTCGTCGGAAACGCCGGAAGGGCCGCCGCTGTAGTCGCCGTTGGTGCTGCCGTTGATGGTCCGGGTCTGCAGCTGGCGGTAATAGGCATTGCCCGACAGCAGCAGATGTCCGGCGAGGAAGCGGGTAGCGGTCAGGTTGGCGAAGTTGAGGTGATTGCCGGTGGCGTCCGGCGCGCTGAAGATCGCCTCGCGGCGCACCGCCAGCAGGCTTTCCGGCGTGGTGCCGTTGCCGACCAGGCGGGTGTCGGCCCAGGTATAGCTGAGATCGACGTCGCTCTTGTCGTCCTGCCAGCCGAGCTTGCCGAACAGCTGGCGCACGTGCGAGGGCGAAAGGTCGCGCCAGCCGTCCTCGTCGAAATAATTGCCGGCAAGGAACCAGTCGAACTGGCCCAGGTCGCCGCCGGCCTGCGCTTGGAAGTCGCGCCGGCCGAAGGAGCCGCCGGAAGCCTGCAGCTCGGCGCCCGCGTCGTCATGGCCGCTCTTGGTGCGCACCGCCAGGGCCCCGCCGAGAGTGTTGAGGCCGAACACCGGGTTCGAGCCCGGCACCAGGGTGATGGTGGAAATGGCATTCTCCGGGATCAGGTCCCAGTTCACCGTATCGCCGAAGGACTCGTTGACGCGCACTCCGTCCTGGTAGACCGACAGGCCCTCCGGCGCGCCCAGCAGCGGCGAGGCGGTGAAACCGTGGTAGTTGACGTCGGCCTGGAAGGGATTGTCCTGGGTGTCGTTGACGTTGACGCCGCTGAAGTTGCCGTTGAGGAAGTCCGACAGGCCCAGGATCTGCTGGCGCTGCAGGTCGCGGCTCACCGCCGTCTGCACGTTGGCCGGCATCTGGTTGCGCGGCACGCCCAGGCCCGGCAGCGGCACGTTGGCGATCACGTCCACCTGCGGCAGCTCGAGCACCGTGGCGGGGTTGCCGGCCGCCGGGGCGTCGTCGGCCAGCACGGCGCCGAGGCCTCCGGCGCAGGCCAGGCCGCAGAACAGGCGCAGCGCCAGCAAACCCCTCATGAACACTCCCTCCTCTTATAAGTATCACCCGGGTGGACGCGGTGAAGGCCCTGTCGCCGAGGGAATTCGAAATCCTGACGATGCTGGTGCAGGGTCATTCCGTCGAGGCCATCGCCGGCGCCTCCGCCTCGGCGCCAAGACCGTCGCGAACCTGCAGTCCGCCATCCGCCAGAAGCTCGGCGCCGCCAACACCGCGCAGCTGGTGCGCGTCGCCGCCCGCGCCGGGATTGCGGTGTTCGGCTGAAGCGGTCTGCCGGTTCAGCGGATCGCCACGCCCCAGGGCAGCTTACCCACCTCGATCGTCCGGGTCACCCGGTTGTTCGCCGTATCGATCACCGATACGCTGTTGGAACGGCCGTTGGCCACGTAAAGCTTGGCGCCGTCGTGGGTGATCGCCATGTTCCAGGGGCGCTGGCCGACCGGGACGGTCGCGACCACCTCGTTGCTGCGCGTGTCGATCACCGACACCGTCCCCGCTCCGCCGTTGGCGATGTAGACGCGGCTGCCGTCGGGGCTGGCCAGGGCGCCGGCGCTGCGCAGGCCGGTGGCGATCTGCTTCACGACTTTCCAGTCGCCCATCGACACTACCTGGACCGAGGCCGTGCCCTCGTTGGCGATGTAGGCGAACCGGCCGTCGGGCGTGATCGCCATGCCGCGGGGATGCCCGTCGCCGGCGATGAGGGCGACCGACTTGCGCTGCGCCAGGTCGATCACGTCGACGTTGTCGCTGTTCTCGTTGCTCACCAGGAGCCAGCGGCCGTCCGGGCTGAACACGCAGTGCTCCGGGTTCCTGCCCTGCAGGGCGATGGCCTTGACCGGCTCGAGGCGCTGCACGTCGATCAGCACCGCCTCGTTGGAATCCTCGGCGCAGGCCGCGGCGGTCCTGCCGTCGGCCGAAATCTGGATGCCTTCCGGGCTCTTGCCGGCCGGGATGGACTTGATCAGCTTGCCGCTCTGCGCGTCGACCGCCAGCACCGCGTCGGCCGGCGCATCGACCACCAGCACCCGCTTGCCGTCGGCGCTCACCGCCGCGCCTTCCAGTTTCTTGCCCAGGGAGCCTTCGCCGGCCAGGGTGCGTACCACCTCGTCGGTGGCGGTATCGATCACCGAGATGGTGCCGGACCCGGCATTGGGCACGTACGCGAGCTCGGCATATGCCGGAAGGCCGAGGCCAAGCAATGACAGCGTCAATCCTCCCGCAAGCAGCCTCTGCATCCACGATCCTCCGGTTGGTGACTGATGGTGCGGCACCACCACCATCCGCTCCGGGTGGCGGCAACGCGACCGCCCCGCCGGGCATGGCACAGCCGGCAGGGCTTTGGGCGCCGTGTGCGGCGCGGAGCCTGGACGGGCCGGTCCCCGATCGGGACCGGCCCATCCGGCGGAGCACTAGGCCTTCAGCACCCCCGACAGCTTGGCCGCCTGGGTGGCGAGCGCGTCCATCAGCGGCGGGTTGAGGCAGTCGTACGGCTCCAGGCCCAGGCTCTTCAGCGTGCTGCGCACCTCGCCCATGCGGTTCGGGTCGAAGCCCGACTCGATGATCGAGGAGACGAAGGCGGCGAAGCCCGGCGCCGACCAGCCCGACTGCGGCGACAGCTCGGTATGCACGAAGTCCAGGCCATAAAAGGCGTGCTTGGTGTTCTCGATGCGGCCGTACATGTGCGTGCCGCAGGCCTTGCAGGCATGGCGCTGGATCACCGCGTTCGGGTCGACGACGGCCAGCTTCTGCGCGTTCTTGGTGACGGTGACCTTGTCCTTGGGCACCACCGCGACCACCGAGAACAGCGCGCCCTTGGGCTTCCAGCACTTGGTGCAGCCGCAGGCGTGGTTGTGCGCCGTCTGCGAATCAAGGCGCACCTCCACCGGGTCCTGCGCGCACTTGCACACCAGGGTGCCGCCGGCGAAATCCTTGGCCGCGGGCTTGATGCCGCCGTCCACCGCGGGATGAATGGAAATGGCCATGGCTCACCCTCCCCTGGTGGCGAAAGCGGTGGCTGCGACTGCGGGCTTGCTCTTCGGGCTCATGGCAACTCCTCCATTGGGACTGATTTGTGGGGTTTTACGATCGGGTGCAGCACCGGTGCGCGCCGCGTATGGCGCGACCGGGCATGTTGCAGGGCGGCCAGGCAGGATGCGGTGGAGGGTCCGGAGATCCTGCGCATGTCGGAGTCTGGCCTGCCGATCATGTCCGCCCTTCAGCCCGCTGCCTGCCGTATGCCTGTGGCTTCCACCGCGCCGTCTCCCTGCGGAGCGACGGCCTGCGGCGCCGCCGGCTCGTCGTGCCGGCGGAACTGCTCGTTGCGCACCAGCCCGTGGCGGTGCATTTTCCGGTACATGGTCTTGCGGCTCAGGTGCAGCCGCACCGCCGCTGCGCTGACGTTCCAGTGGCAGGCCTCGAGCGTGCGGCGCAGCGCCTCGCATTCGGCGCTGCCCAGCACGTTGTCCTCGTCCGCCTCGGCCCGCGCCACGGCGGGCACGCCGGCCGGCGCGGCCTGCGGCCGGCCGCCGTTGAGCCAGGCTTCGTCGAAGTCGTCGAGCGTCAGGTAGTCCGATTCGCGCAGCGCCAGCATCATGCACAGCACGTTGCGCAGCTGGCGCAGGTTGCCGGGCCAGCTATACCTCGCCAGGCGCTGCACCAGGGCCTCTTCGATCTGCACCGGCGTGCGTTCGCCGGCCTCCAGGCGCAGCATGTAGCGCACCACGTCGGCGGCGTCCTTGCGCTCGCGCAGCGGCGGGATGGTCAGGGTGATGCCGTTGAGCCTGTAGTACAGGTCGTCGCGGAAGTTGCCGCGGCTGATCATCTCCACCGGGTCGCGGTGGGTGGCGCTGATCACGCGAATGTCCACCGCCACCGGCTTGCTGGCGCCCAGCGGCACCACCTCGCGCTCCTCGATCACCGTCAGCAGGCGCGCCTGCAGCGCCAGCGGCATGTCGCCGATCTCGTCGAGGAACAGCGTGCCGCCGTTGGCCTGCAGGATGCGCCCGACGTTGCCCTCGCGGGTGGCGCCGGTGAACGCGCCCGGCTTGTAGCCGAACAGCTCGCTCTCGATCAGCATCTCCGGGATGGCGGCGCAGTTCACCGCCACGAAAGGCTTGTCGGCGCGGCGGCTGGCGTTGTGGATCGCCTTGGCGAAGTAGCCCTTGCCGGTGCCGGTCTCGCCCAGCAGCAGCACCGAGATGTCGCGGTTCAACACCCGGCGCAGGATCTGCACGTTGCGCACCATCACCGGATCGGAGGGCTGCATCATGTCCAGCGTGTCGGAAACGCGGGAGCCCACCACCACCGATTTCGGCGCGCGGCGGAACTCGTCGGCGGGCGGCTGCACCACGGCGAAGAACTTCTGGTGGCCGAAGCGCGTCGACAGCGGTTCGGGGCGGAAGCCGTGCCGCACCCCCATCTGCAGCAGCCCGGCCAGCGGCGCATCCAGTATGGTGTCGATGCGCTGGCCGCACAGCGACTTGTGATCGCGGTGCCCCAGCATTTCCAGGGCGGCGCGGTTGGCGCCGAGGATGGTGCCGCCCTCGTCGAAGGCGAGCACGCCCTCGCCGGGGGTGCTGACGAACTCCTCGCAGCGGTGGAAGCGCAGGACCTGGTACCTGCGGCAGGCATTGAGCAGCGCCCGGTTCTCGATGTTCTGCGCCGCGATGTCGACCAGGGCCAGGGTGTGGCTCTGCGAGCCGGTCGAGGCGCCGGAGATGTCCAGCGCGGCCAGCAGCCGGCCCTGCATGTCGAAGATCGGCGCCGCCGAGCAGGTCAGCTCGGTGTTCTGCACCAGGAAGTGATCCGAGCGGTGGATGACGATCGGCTCCCGCGTCATCAGGCAGGTGCCCATGCCGTTGGTGCCGAGCTCCTGCTCGCTCCACACCGCGCCTTCGCGGAAGCCGCTGCGCCGCGCCGTCATCGAGAACGCCGGGTCGCCGACGTAGCTGAGGATCACGCCGTCGCTGTCGGTCAGCATGATGCCGTACTGCGAATGATGCATGTGGCGCGACAGGCCGAGCATCTCGATGCGCGCGATCGGCAGCACCGCGCCGATTTTCTCGCGCCGCGCCTCGAGGTCGGCGCGCTCGACGATCAGCGGCTTCTTGACCTGGAGCGGATCGAGCGAATAGGCGGACAGGCAGCGGCTCCACGAATTCCGCACCTCCTGTCCCACGCCGGTGTCGTCCACCCGGCCTTTCAGCGCCGTCTCGATCAGGCGCAGATGGCCCTGGCTATCCTGTCTCAAACGCATGGCCCTTTCCTCCGTCGCTTGTTCCGCAATGCACGCATGCATTCCGGCTGGGGTCGGCGACGGCGGAGACCTGCGGCCCGTGGGGCTGGACAGGACCTCTCCGTGCTGCGTGGCATAGAACCGTCGCTGTTGTCCACGCAGCGTACTGCGGTTGACTCCCCGGGGAAAGCACCGGCTGGCGGTATTTTCTTATTCGGCATCAAACCCCTGCGCTGCATCGGCGCCGGGACGGCGGCTCGCGGCCGGCCAGGCCGGCGCGCCACCGGTGCAGCCGCAGCCATGGCGAAATGGCCGCGCATCTTCAGAAGCGGATCACCGAGCGGATCACCTTGCCTTCGTGCATCAGGTCGAAGGCCTTGTTGATGTCCTCCAGCGGCAGCACCTCGGTGATCATCTCGTCGATCTTGATCTCGCCCTGGAGGTAGCGGTCGACGTAGCCGGGCAGCTGCGAGCGGCCCTTGACGCCGCCGAAGGCGGAGCCGCGCCAGACACGGCCGGTGACCAGTTGGAACGGCCGCGTGCGGATTTCCTCGCCGGCGCCGGCCACGCCGATGATGATCGACTCGCCCCAGCCCTTGTGGCAGCACTCCAGCGCCGAGCGCATCACGTTGACGTTGCCGATGCACTCGAACGAGTAGTCGACGCCGCCGTCGGTGAGGTCGACGATGGCCTGCTGGATCGGCACGTCGTAGTCCTTGGGGTTGACGCAGTCGGTGGCGCCGAGGGCCTTGGCCATGGCGAACTTGTCGGGGTTGGTGTCGATGGCGAGGATGCGTCCGGCCTTGGCCATCACCGCGCCCTGCACCACCGACAGGCCGATGCCGCCGAGGCCGAACACCGCCACGCTGGAACCAGGCGGGACCTTGGCGGTGTTGAGCACCGCGCCGATGCCGGTGGTGATGCCGCAGCCCAGCAGGCAGACCTTGTCCAGCGGCGCCTTGGGGTTGATCTTGGCCACCGAGATCTCCGGCATCACCGTGTACTCGGAGAAGGTGCTGGTGCCCATGTAGTGCAGGATCGGCTTGCCCTTGTGGGAGAAGCGCGTGGTGCCGTCCGGCATCAGGCCCTTGCCCTGGGTGGTGCGGATTTTCTGGCACAGATTGGTCTTGCCGGACTTGCAGAACTTGCACTCGCCGCATTCCGGCGTGTACAGCGGGATGACGTGGTCGCCGGGCTTGACGCTTTTCACGCCCGCGCCCACTTCCTGCACGATGCCGCCGCCCTCATGTCCCAGGATCACCGGGAACAGGCCTTCGGGGTCCTTGCCGGACAGGGTGAAGGCGTCGGTGTGGCAAACGCCGGTGGCAACCACCTTGACCAGCACCTCGCCCGCCTTGGGCGCGGCGACGTCCACTTCCTCGATCGACAGGGGCTTGCCGGCTTCCCATGCGACTGCGGCTCTCGACTTCATGTTCGCGGTCTCCTTCCTTTCTTTGTTCCGGCGGCGCCGGCACCGGTATCGAGCTCCGGGCAGCTTCCTGGAAGCAGCCCGCGTGCCAGCTTTTTCGCGCCGTCAACAATCAATGAATTCATGTGCTTGCTGTGCCTACTTCAGGCGATGCGGGCGGCCGTTCGCGGCCTGGAGCCGGCCGCGCCACAGCCCTGGGACAGGAGTGACACAGGCCTGCTCCACCCGCTCACGGCGCCGCCGGCTTGTCGCCGAACTTGTGGTCCGGGCTGCCGTGATAATTGGAGCGGATGAAGGTGATGATCTTCCACAGGTCGTCGTCGGTCTTAACGATGGTCCCGTGCGGCGGCATCGGCCCCACCACGTTCTCGTGGCCCTTGCGGCTGTAGCCCTGCTTCTGCAGTTCGTCGCTGCCCAGGGTCACCAGGCGGAACAGGGTGTCGTCGTCGCCGCCGTAGACCCAGGTGTCGTTGGTCAGCGGCGGGCACATGCCGCCGCCGCCGTTGCCGCCGTGGCAGCCGTTGCAGCCGGCATGCATGAACAGCTTCTGGCCCTGCGCCACGATGTCCGCGTTGTCGTCCTTGTACGGGTTCTTCAGCTCGCCCTGCTTCGTCGCCTTGGCCCGGTCGACCGGCGTCATGGCGACGGCAGCCTGCGCCTGCGGCGCGGCATTGTCGGAAGAGCCCTTGTCCTGGGCGCAGGCGGCCGCCGCCACGATCAGCACCACGACGGCGCCAGCGAATACTTTGTTCAGCACTGCGATCTCCTTGTCCTGGTTGAACACTGCGGGGGAATCAGCCGCGGGCTTCCTGCCCGGGACCGGCGCTGGAGGAGGAGCCGGTGCGCGGCACCGCGTCCTCCAGCAGCTTGACGACGGCCTGGTTGTCCTTGTCGCGGGCGATGGCCAGCGCGGTCTTGCCGCTTTCGTTGCGCACCGTGGCGTCGGCGCCCGCGACCAGCAGCAGCTTCGCCAGGTCCGGCTGGTTCTGGGCGGCGGCGATCATCAGCGCGGTGACGCCGCCGGCGTTGCGCGCATTGACGTCGGCGCCGTGATCGATCAACGCCTTGGCCGCGCCGTCGGCGTGGCCCGCCACCGCCAGCATCAGCGGCGTATAGCCGCTGCCGACTTTCTGGTTCACGTCCGAGCCGGCCTGCACCAGGGCGACTGCCGCCACTTCCTTGCCGTACTGCGCGGCGATGGCCAGCGGTGTCAGCCCCTGCGGAGTCTTTGCGCTCAGGCTGGCGTGGTGAGCCACCAGCAGCCGCGCCGTGTCGCCGTCGTCCATCCAGGCGGCGGTCATCAGCGGGCTCCAGCCGTCGCGGTCGGCGCGGTTGACGTCGGCGTGATGGTCGACCAGGTAACGCACCATCGCCGGCGAGGTCTTGCGGATGGCGTTGAGCAGCGGCGTGTAGCCCTGCAGGTCGCGGGCGTTGATGTCGGCGTGCTTTTTCTCGACCAGGTAGGCGACGCGCACCGGGTCGTCGGCGATCACCGCGTTGTTCAGCTCGTCGTTGACCTTGGCGCCTTGCTTCAGCCATTCCTCCAGGGTGGCGATGCTGACGCCGGGCTCGGCCGAGGCGGTGACGCGCTGCGGCCTGGGCGGCGCGTAAGGGCCGTGCGCCGGCAGCTCGCCGCTGATCAGGCATTCATCGCACTTGAGCAGCGGCACGCCGTACTGCACCAGGATCGCCTTGATCCTGTCGGCCTGCTGCTTCATCGCCTGCTCGACCTGGTCGTGCAGCTGGCGGTTGCGCATGCGCACCGCCAGCGCCATGTCGAACTCCATCGGCACATTGTCGTCCATCAGGTTGGTCGGCTGGATCACCAGCGGCGCCTGCTTCACGGCCTGGTACCAGCTCGCCATCGGGCCCCACACGGCGGCGACGTCGAGCTTGCCGTCGATCACCTGCTGCACCTGCCAGGACGGCTGGTCCTCGGGGACCAGGTCGGCGTCGTGGCTGAGGTAGTGCACGACGGTATTGCTCTTCACGTCGTGCTGGGCCAGGGCCTCGCGGATCGCCGAGGTCTGGTAGACCCCGACCCGCAGCTTCTTCAGCGCCGGGTCGTCGAGGTTCCTGATGTCCAGCCCGCTGTCCTTGCGGTACACCAGCACGAAGCTGGTCCGGTACAGCGGCACCGTGGTCATCACCCGCTCCGCGTCCGCCGGCATGTCGATCATCAGATCGCATTCGTCGGCATCCAGCGTGGTGCGGGTCAGGCCGCGCTCGATGAAGGGACGGTAGTAATAGGTCAGGCCGACGCCGAGCTGATCCGCGATCACCTGCGCGATCTTGTTCTCGAAGCCTTCGCCCTTGTCGTTGGACAGCGGCATGTTGCCGGGGTCGGCGCAGACCCGCAGCGGCCGGTCCAGCGCCTGGGCAGCGCCGCTGGCGGCGCACAACAGGACGGCGCACGCCAAGCCCAGCTTCCTGTGCTGTTTCATGTCTCCTCCGGTTTTATTTATGTACTGCTGCGCAGCGGCCTGCGCCGCCGGTTCCAAAAGACGCCCGGTGCCTGTGGCGGCACCGGGCGCCAGACCACTGTTACGCGCTCATTCCACCCGGAAGGTGTAGAGCGTGCCGCCCATCGGGATCTTGTCCAGATTGGCGGCCTTGGTCATCGCCGTCGCGCCGATGGCGCCGTACTTGTCGCTCAGGTCCAGGCCGGCGGTGACCGGCAGGCCGATCCAGCCGCCGATGCCGCTCCACACCGAGACGTACTGCTTGCCGCCGACCTTGTAGGTGATCGGGTTGCCGATGATGCCGGAACCCAGGCGGCGCTGCCACAGCACCTTGCCGGTCTTGCGGTCCACCGCGCGGAAGTCGCCGTTGAGGCTGCCGTAGAAGGCCAGGCCGCCGTCGGTGACCAGGGCGCCGCCCCAGTTCGGGTACGGATCGGCGATCTCCCACACCGTCTCGCCGGTCAGCACGTTGAACTTCTTGAACTTGCCGGTGGTGCCTGGCTTCTCCGGGTACATGTAGACATTGGCGAACACGTACACCGTGCCCTGCTGGGTGTGCGAGCGCTCCTGCGGCTCGTCCTCCATGCACCAGTTGTTGGTCGGGCAATAGGCCATGCCGGGCTCGCTCGGGTCGATGGCGCAGGGCTGCTGGTCCTTGCCGCCCATGGCCGAGGGGCAGGCCTGCACGTTGCCGTTCGGGCCGAAGGGCGAGTGCTCCTTCACCTTCACCGGGCGGCCGGTCTTCATGTCGACCTTCTCGGCCCAGTTCGCCGTGACGTACTTGTTGGCGCGCAGCAGCGTGCCGTCGGTGCGGTCGAGAACATAGGCGAAGCCGTTGCGGTCGAAGTGGATCAGCACCTTGCGCTTCTTGCCGTCGACGGTCAGGTCTTCCAGCATGTTCTCGTTGATGCCGTCATAGTCCCACTGGTCGAACGGCGTCATCTGGTAGGCCCAGACCGCTTCGCCGGTGTCGATCTTGCGGGCGAAGATGGTCATCGACCACTTGTTGTCCTGGCTGCCGTCGTTGCACTCCTCGTGGGTCTTGGCTTTGCAGCGGTAGGACGGGCTCCACAGACCGGGGTTGCCGGTGGAGTAGTAGACCAGCTTCAGGGCCGGGTCATAGCTGTACCAGCCCCAGGCCGCGCCGCCGCCGCGCTGCCATTCGTCGCCGGGATAGCTGCTGATGCCGATGTCGTGGCCGGCCGTACCGTACTCCGGATGCGCCTTGTTGGTATCCGGGGTCAGGCACACGTCCTTGTCGGAGCCGGTGCTGTAGCACTCCCACAGCTTCTTGCCGTCGGCCAGGTCGTAGGCGGTCATCCTGCCGCGCGCGGCGAACTCGTCGCCGCCGAAGCCGATGATGACCTTGCCCTCGGCGATGATCGGCGCCGGGGTGATGGTCTCGCCCTTGGCCGGGAAGGCGTGCTTCACCACCCAGTCTTCCTTGCCGGTCTTGGCGTCCAGCGCCACGACGAAACCGTCGAGGGTGCCGAACACCAGTTTGCCGTTGGCGTAGGACATGCCGCGGTTGACCGTGTCGCAACAGGCGCGCGGCACCGCCGAGTCGTCCCGGTCGGTGGTCTTCTTGTACTGCCAGATCGTCTTGGGGTGATCGGGATCGCTCAGATCCAGGGCCTGCACGATGTTGGGCCAGCCGCTTTCCATGTACAGCATCGGCGTGCCGTCGACGGTCACGACTAGGGGCTGGCCCTCGTGACCGCGCAGCGTGCCGCTGGACTGCGACCAGACCATCTGCAGCTTATGCGCGTTGGTGGTGTTGATGTCCTTCAAACGGCTGTGACGCGTCAGCTCCGTGTCTCCGCCCGGCGCCGCCCAGAGATTGGGATCCTTGGCGCGATCCGCGACTTCGTCGGCCACCGAGGCCCCCGCCGTCGCGACCAGTGCCAAGACGGCACAGAACATCCCCAGCCTGCTCTTCAAAACGGATTCCATACGCAGTCTCCTCCTTCGCATCATGTCTTTATGTCCCGCCATCACTGCCGGGGCAGCCGGCGTGGGCTACGGGTTCACTGCCGTCCGCATGCGTGGGCATTCGGCTGATCCATCACGAAGCAGCGGCCATGCCAGCCGGCCGATAAATCACAATCCCTTGTTTTCAATGAATTTAAATACATCCGCCCGGCGTTGCAGCGCTTTCCGGGGCAGGCCTCGGGTCGGCTGCGCCACAACGGGTGGGCCGGATATGACCCAGCGCCGCCCAGGCCGCCTGCGGTGCGCCTCCCCGCCGGCCGGCGGGGAGGCGCCAGCCGCGGCGCCCGCGATCCGGGTAAATGCGTAACGTTCGGTACGTGAAGCCGTCCGCGCAAAGACGCCGCGAGGTTCATCGGCTCAAAGCAGCCGGCTGGCATGGTGCGCCAGATGGTCGCCGACGAAGGTCTGGATGAACCAGTAGGAATGGTCGTAGCCCTCGTGGCGCCGCAGGTTCAGCACCTGGCCGGAAGCCGCGGCAGCGGCCTCCAGTGCCTGCGGCTGCAGTTGCTCGGCGAGGAACTGGTCGGACAACCCCTGGTCCACCAGGATCGCGTCCGGATAGGGCTTGCGGCGCATCAGCAGCGAGGCATCCCATTCCTCCCAGCTCTTTGTGTCGGCGCCCAGGTAGTTGCCGAACGCCTTCTTGCCCCAGGGCACCGCCACCGGGTTGCAGATCGGCGCGAAGGCCGAGACCGAGTGCCAGAAACCGGGATGGCGCAAGGCGGAGACCAGGGCGCCATGTCCGCCCATCGAATGGCCGAAGATGCCGCGGCGCGCCGTGCTGATCGGAAAGTTGGCCTCGACCAGCGCCGGCAGCTCGCGGTTGACGTAGCGGCCCATGCGGTAGTGGGCCGCCCAGGGCTGGGCGGCGGCATCGAGATAGAAGCCGGCGCCGACGCCGAAGTCCCAGGCGTCGGCATCGCCCGGCAGGTTGAGCCCCCGCGGGCTGGTGTCGCAGGCCACCAGGGCGAGGCCGTACTCCGCCGCCAGGCGCTGCGCGCCGGCCTTGATGACGAAGGTTTCCTCGGTGCAGGTCAGCCCCGCCAGGTAGTACAGCGCCGGTACCTTGCCGCGCGCCGCCTGCGGCGGCAGGTAGACCGCGAAGCGCATGTCGCTGGCGGTGGCCTCCGAGCGGTGGCTGTAGTAACCCAGCCTGCCGCCGAAGCAGGCGTGCTCGCTGCGCGTTTCCACAGGTCGTTCCTCCCGGTTCTCGAGCGCCGGCGGCGGGCTCAGAGCTTCACTTCGCTGATCTGCAGCACCGGCTTGGTGTTGGTGTAGTTGGGGATGTCGGCGAGGATCGCCGGCGCATGCGGGCCGAACGCGGCCTGGAAGGCCTCGACCGAATCGAAGTACAGGTGGCCGAAGGCCAGGTAGGCCGGCGGCGCGCCCGGCTCGCCGCCGGCGATGCCCTGCTCCACCGCCATGTTCTTCAAGGCCGCCCCCATTTTCTGCCGGACCATCGGCATGTGCTTGCCGGTGTAGTAGGCCATGTCGAAGGTGTGGCCCTTGCCGTTGGGGTACATCACGCTGACCTTGATCATGATTTTTCTCCTCTGTCGGGACCCCAACACTATCGGCGGCGGAGTCATTCAACAAGCAGTGTTGCAGGCGCCACTCCCGGCTGTGTCGCGCATGACACACTTGTGTGTCGACGAACGGCGTCCTCGTCCTGCGCACCCTCCCGGCAGTGCCGCTCGAAGCGCCGCCGCAGCTCCTCCACGCTGAGGCCGATGAACTCGTCCGCCACCTGCAGCGCACCGTCGAAGTCATCCTGTTCGAAATAGAAACTGCGCACCACCAGCACCTGCAAGCCGGCGGCGCGCGCCGACAGCAAGCCGTTGCGCGAATCCTCCACCGCCAGCACCTGTTCCGGGCGCAGGCCGAGGCGCTGCAAGGCGAGCCGATAGCACTCCGGATCGGGCTTTTTGCGCCGCACGTCCTCGCCGGCGATGCGCAGCGCAAAGGCCTCGCGCGACTCCCGGTCCAGGGCCGCGGCGAGCAACGCCTCCAGGTTGCCGCGGCTGGTGGTGGTCACCACGCCCAGGTGCAGGCCGGCGTGGCGCGCCTCGGTGAGCAGGCCGCGCAGACCGCGGCGCAGCGCGATGGCTCCGCTGGCGACCAGTTCCTGGTAGCGCCGGTTCTTGCTGGCATGGATCGCGGCGATGGCGGCTGCCGCATCGGCGCGCCCCGGCCAGCCCGGCTCCTCCTCGGCGGCGAAGTGCGCGATGCGCTCCTTGCCGCCGGTGACGGCCAGCAGCTCGCCGTAGCGGCGCTCGCTCCAGTGCCAGGGCAGGCCATGCTCGAGGAAGGCCTGGTTAAAGGCGACGCGATGACCGTCGCGCTCGGTCTCGGCCAGGGTGCCGTCGACGTCGAACAACAGGGCGCGCAGCTGGCTCATGCCGAAGCCGCGGCCGGCGCGCCGACCGCGCCGCGCATCCGCGCGATGGTGGCGGCGTAGTCGGCGGAGCCGAAGATGGCCGAGCCGGCGACAAAGGTGTCGGCACCGGCCGCGGCGATGCGGCCGATGTTGTCGGCCTTGACCCCGCCGTCCACTTCGAGGCGGATGCGGTGTCCGGTCTCGGCGGCGTGGAGGTCGAGGATGCCGCGCGCCTGGCGCAGCCTGTCGATGGTCGATTCGATGAAGGACTGGCCGCCGAAGCCGGGGTTGACCGACATCAGCAGCACCAGGTCCAGCTTGTCGAGCAGGTGCTCCAGCCAGTACAGCGGCGTCGCCGGGTTGAACGCCAGGCCGGCGCGGCAACCCTGGTCGCGGATCAGCTGCAGGCTGCGGTCGACGTGGCGCGTCGCCTCCGGATGGAACGAGATCAGCCCCGCGCCGGCCTTGGCGAACAGCGGCACCAGCGCGTCGACCGGCTCCACCATCAGGTGCACGTCGATCAGGGCTTCGCCGGCGTAGGGCTTGATCGCGGCGCACACCGCCGGGCCGATGCTCAGGTTCGGCACGTAGTGGTTGTCCATCACGTCGAAGTGGATCCAGTCGGCGCCGGCCGCAAGCACCGCCCGCACCTCCTCGCCCAGACGCGCGAAGTCCGCCGACAGGATGCTCGGCGCCAGCAGCGGCCCGCCGCCGCGGTACGCCGCCGGGGAGCGCTCCGGGGAGTTCATCTTCAGTGAACCACCGCACGCAGCTCGCCCTTGGCGTAGCGCGCCGCCATCTTCTCCAGCGGCAGCGGCCGGATCTTCGCCGCCTGGCCGGCGCTGCCGAAGGCCTCGAAGCGCAGCTTGCAGACGCCGCGCGCGGCGGCGGTGGCGGCCTTGAGGAAGGCGCGCGGGTCGAACTCCTGCGGCTTCTCGCCCATGCTCTGGCGCATCGCGCCGGTCATCGCCAGGCGGATGTCGGTGTCGATGTTGACCTTGCGCACGCCGTGGCGGATGCCCTCGCGGATCTCCTCCACCGGCACGCCGTAGGTCTCCTTGATGTCGCCGCCGAACTTGCGGATCACCGCCAGCCACTCCTGCGGCACGCTGGAGGAGCCGTGCATCACCAGGTGGGTGTTGGGAATGCGCGCGTGGATCGCCCTGACCCGGTCGATGGCGAGGATGTCGCCGGTCGGCGGCCGGGTGAACTTGTAGGCGCCGTGGCTGGTGCCGATGGCGATGGCCAGGGCGTCCACGCCGGTGGCCTGCACGAACTCGGCCGCCTGGCCGGGATCGGTGAGCAGCTGGCTGTGGTCGAGCTTGCCGCCGGCGCCGGAGCCGTCCTCCTCGCCCGCTTCGCCGCTTTCCAGCGAACCGAGGCAGCCCAGCTCGCCTTCCACCGAGACGCCGACGGCGTGCGCCAGCTCGGCCACCTTGGCGGTGACGCCGACGTTGTAGTCGTAGCTGGCCGGGGTCTTCATGTCCTCGCGCAGGGAGCCGTCCATCATCACGCTGGAGAAGCCGCTGCGGATCGAGGCCTGGCACACCGCCGGCGAGGCGCCGTGATCCTGGTGCAGGCATACCGGGATCTCCGGATAGCTCTCCACCGCCGCCTCCACCATGCGCCGCAGGAAGGCCTCGCCGGCGTACTTGCGCGCCCCGGCGGAGGCCTGCAGGATCACCGGGCTGTCGCACTCCGCCGCCGCCTGCATAATCGCCTGGATCTGCTCGAGGTTGTTGATGTTGAACGCCGGCAGGCCATAGTCGTGGGCGGCGGCATGGTCCAGCAGCTGGCGCAGGGAAATCATTGCCATGACAGTTGTTCCTTCAGCATGGAGGAAAGATCGCGGCTGCCCTGCACCGCGGCGAGCAGCGCCGACAGGTCGGGGATCACCCGGTCCGGCGCGGCATCCTCGACCGGACGGCCGCCGTTGTAGCCGTAGGGCACCGCCCAGCAGCGGACGCCGGCGTTGCGGGCCGCCGCGACATCCACCGCCGAGTCGCCGACCATCAGCGCCCGCTGCGGCGGCACGCGGTGCCGGCGCAGGCAGTACTCGATGACCTGGGCATCGGGCTTGCACACCGGCAGGGTGTCGCCGGCGACCACCGGATCGAAGTAGCGGATCAGGCCGTGGGCGCGCAGCACCGCCTCGGCGAAGCGGCGCTCGCGGTTGCTGACCACCGCCAGGGCCATGTCGCGCCGCTGCAGCGCCGACAGGGTCGCCTCCACCTGCGGATAGACCTGGCTGCGCGTGCCGCAGCGCCGCTCGTGGAAGCGGGCGTACATCTCCAGCAGCGAGTCCGGCGCGGCGCCGTCGCGCAGCTCCGCCTCGCTGCGGCCGGCGGCATGGGCGCAGGCGCGCACCAGCAGCTCGCGGCTGCCCTGCCCGATCCAGCCGCGCACCTGGGCGTCGGACACTGCCGGCAGGCGCAGCTCGTTCAGCACGTCGTTGACGGTGTCGGCGATCTCGCCGGCGGTATCGACCAGGGTGCCGTCGAGGTCGAACATGAACAGGTCGAACATGGGTTCTCCGGTGCCTCAGGCGCGGCGCTTCTGGTCCATCAGGCGCAGGATCATCGGCGTGAAAATCAGCTGCATGGCCAGGCCCATCTTGCCGCCCGGCACCAGGATTGAGTTGGGCCGCGTCATCATCGAGTCGTGCAGCATCGACAGCAGGTAGGGAAAGTCGATGCCCTTGGGGTTGGCGAAGCGGATCACCACCATGCTCTCATCCGGGCTCGGGATGTCCATGGCGATGAACGGATTGGAGGTGTCCACCGTCGGCACGCGCTGGAAGTTGACGTGGGTGCGAGAGAACTGCGGGCAGATGTGCTTCACGTAGTCCGGCATGCGGCGCAGGATGGTCTCGACCACCGCCTCCTGCGAGTAGCCGCGCAGGTTCTGGTCACGGTGCAGCTTCTGGATCCATTCCAGATTGATGATCGGCACCACGCCGATCAGCAGGTCCGGATGGCGCGCCACGTCGATGCCGTCGCACACCGCGGCGCCGTGCAGGCCCTCGTAGAACAGCAGGTCAGTGCCCTCGGGAATGTCCTCCCAGGGCGTGAAGGTGCCGGGGTCCTGCTGGTACGGCACGGCCTCCGCCTCGTCGTGCAGGTACTTGCGCACGCGGCCGCTGCCGTTCTCGCCGTAGCTGTGGAACATGCTTTCCAGCTCGGCCAGCAGGTTCGCCTCCGGGCCGAAATGGCTGAAGTTGGGATTGGCCGACTTCTCCATCTCCTTCATCGCGGCGCGCATGCCCTTGCGGTCGAAACGATGGAAGGCGTCGCCCTCGACGATCTGCACCCGCTCGATCTTCTCGCGGCGGAAGATGTGCTTGAAGCTCTGCATCACCGTGGTGGTGCCGGCCCCGGAGGAGCCGGTGACGGCGACGATCGGATGCTTTCTGGACATATGCTGGTCCCCCGCCTAGCTGACTTCCTGCCGGTACAGCGAGCGCTCGTTGAACAGCGGCGACACGTACGGCTGGTCGGCGCCGCAATCGAACTCCTGGTGGTAGCGCTCGATGCGCTCCACCTCGTGGCGCGAGCCCAGCACCACCGGCACGCGCTGGTGGATGCTCTCCGGCTCCACCTCCAGCATGCGGCCGCGGCCGGTGCTGGCGGCGCCGCCGGCCTGCTCGATCAGCAGCGCCATCGGGTTGGCCTCGTAGAGCAGGCGCAGGCGGCCGGAACGCACCGGGTCGCGGGTGAAACGCGGGTACATGAACACCCCGCCGCGCATCAGGATGCGGTGCACCTCGGCCACCATCGAGGCGATCCAGCGCATGTTGAAGTCGCGCTCGCGCACGCCGGCACGCCCGGCCTTGCACTCGGTCACGTAGCGCTGGATCGGCGGCTCCCAGAAGCGCTCGTTGGAGACGTTGATGGCGAACTCGCTGGTGTCGGCCGGGATCAGCAGGTCCGGGTGGGTCAGGATGAAATTGCCGGTCTCGCGGTCCAGGGTGAAGCCGTGGGTGCCGCGCCCCACGCTCATCACCAGCATGGTCGAGGGCCCGTACAGCGCGTAGCCGGCGGCCAGCTGCTCGCGGCCCGGGCGCAGGAAGGACTGGGCCTCGGGCGCGCCGCTGCCGCTGTGGCGCAGCACCGAGAAGATGGTGCCGACCGAGACGTTGACGTCGATGTTGGAGGAGCCGTCGAGCGGATCGAAGGCCAGCAGGTAGCCGCCGCGCGGGTACTCGCTGGGGATGGCATAGGGCTGGTCCAGCTCCTCCGACACCATGCCGGCGACCAGGCCGCCCCACTCGCAGTTGCTCAGCACCGCCTCGTTGGTCAGCACGTCCAGCTTCTTCTGCGTCTCGCCCTGCACGTTCTGCGTCTCGAGCGAGCCGAGGTAGCCGCCGAGGGCGCCCTTGGAAACCATCGCCGAAATGCTCTTGACCGCGGCGGCGACGTCGATCAGCAACGCCGCCAGGTCGCCGAGGGTGGCGTCGCCGCGGGCCTGCTCGATCAGGAACTTCGACAGCGTGGTGCGTCCGTAGCGCATGGCTTTCCCCTCGTGTACCGCTGGTGGTGACGCCGCGGCGCTCAGTGCCGCGGCGCCTGTTGCCCCGCTTCGGCGCCGTCGAACACGCGGCTGGCGCGGATGTCGGCGGCGGCGATGGTCATCAGCGCCTCGCGCTCCGGCCCGCCGCCGGCGCCGCCGTCGCGGGCTTCGCGGAACAGGCGGCTGGCCTGGCGCAGGCGCGCCCGGTCGAGCGCGTTGCGGATCGAGCGGGCGTTGGCGAAGTGCGGCCGGCGGATGCGTCGGGCGATGTAGTCGCGCATCGCTTCCAGGCCGCCGTCGTCGAGCCGGTAATCCATGCGCCCGATCATCAGCTGCGCGATCGCCAGCAGCTCCTCCGGGCTGTAGTCCGGGAAGTCGATGTGATGCGCGATGCGCGAGGCCATGCCCGGGTTGCTGTTGAAGAAAGTGTCCATGCGGTCCTTGTAGCCGGCCAGGATCACCACCAGGTCCTCGCGCTGGTTCTCCATCACCTGCAGCAGGATCTCGATCGACTCCTGGCCGTAGTCGCGCTCGTTCTCCGGCCGGTACAGGTAGTACGCCTCGTCGATGAACAGCACCCCGCCCATCGCCTTTTTCAGCACCTCCTTGGTCTTGGGCGCGGTGTGGCCGATGTACTGGCCGACCAGGTCGTCGCGCGTCACCGACACCAGGTGGTTGTTCCGGATGTAGCCGAGCCGGTGCAGGATGTCGGCCATGCGTTGCGCCACCGTGGTCTTGCCGGTGCCGGGATTGCCGGTGAAGCACATGTGCAGGCTCGGCGCTCCCGAGGTCAGGCCCTGCGCGCGGCGCGCCTTGTCGACGATCAGGTAGGCGGCGATCTCGCGGATGCGCCCCTTCACCGGCGCCAGGCCGACCAGCTCGCGGTCGAGCTGGTCGAGCACCGTGGCGATGCCGGAGTCCCGGTAGAGCTGGCGCAGCCCGCTTCCTGCCGCCGCGGGCGGCGGCTCAATAACGTTCGCCGCCAGGGCGGTCTGTGGCGTAGGCATGGGTCGTGTACCGGATGGTGCGGCCGCCGGTTTCCTGCCGCTGCAGGCGGAAGCCGGGCTCGTTCTTGGGGCGGTTGACGATGAACGACATGCGCGGCGTCTCCCAGCCGCGGGTGGCGTCGAAGGCGGTGACGCGCACATAGTGATTGGGGAAGGTCTGGCGGCAGGCCTTGATCTCCATCAGCGCGCCGGCCGGATCGCGCAGGTCGAACATCGGGATGCCGTGCAGTTCCCAGTAGGTGTTGCGCGGATGCGGATCGTCGGTGTACTCGACGTTCACCGCCCAGCCCCTGGACAGCGCGTACTTCAGCTGCGCCAGGATCTGCTCGTCGCTGAGTTCCGGCAGGAACGAGAACTGGCCCTGGGTCAGGCGGTTGCCGTAGTTGGTCATCATGGCATTGCTCCTTCAGGCGCTCGCCGTGGCGGTGGGCACGAAGTCCGAGGTGTCGGTGGATTCGTAGTTGAAGGTCACCTCGCCCCAGGTATCCAGGGCCGCCTTCAGCGGGCTGCACCAGCGCGCCGCCTGCTGCAGGATCTGCGGGCCCTCGGCCAGCGTGTCGCGGCCCTCGTTGCGCGCCATGATCATCGCCTCCAGCGCGACGCGGTTGGCGGTGGCGCCGGCCTGGATTCCCATCGGGTGGCCGATGGTGCCGCCGCCGAACTGCAGCACCACGTCCTCGCCCAGGTAGTGCAGCAACTGGTGCATCTGCCCGGCGTGGATGCCGCCGGAGGCCACCGGCATCACCTTGTTGAGCGAGGCCCAGTCCTGCTCGAAGAACAGGCCGTGCTGCAGATCCTGTCCGGTGCGCGTCTCGCGCAGCGTGTCGTAGAAGCCGCGGATCATCAGCGGATCGCCTTCCAGCTTGCCGACCACGGTGCCGGCGTGGATATGGTCGACGCCGGCCATGCGCATCCACTTGCAGATCACGCGGAAGTTCATGCCGTGATTCTTCTGGCGCGAATAGGTGGAGTTGCCGGCGCGGTGCAGGTGCAGGATCATGTCGTTCCGGCGCGCCCACTTGGCCATCGACTGGATCGCGGTGTAGCCCACCACGAGGTCGATCATCACGATCACCGAGCCCAGCTCGCGGGCGAACTCGGCGCGCTCGTACATGTCCTCCATGGTGCCGGCGGTAACGTTGAGGTAATGCCCCTTGACCTCGCCGGTCTCGGCCTGGGCGCGGTTCACCGCCTCCATGCAGTAGAGGAAGCGGTCGCGCCAGTGCATGAACGGCTGCGAGTTGATGTTCTCGTCGTCCTTGACGAAGTCCAGGCCGCCCTTGAGCGCCTCGTACACCACGCGGCCGTAGTTGCGCGCCGACAGGCCCAGCTTGGGCTTGGTGGTGGCGCCGAGCAGCGGCCGGCCGAACTTGTCGAGCCGCTCGCGCTCCACCACGATGCCGGTCGCCGGCCCCTGGAAGGTCTTCAGGTAGGCCACCGGGATGCGCATGTCCTCCAGGCGCAGCGCCTTGATCGCCTTGAAGCCGAACACGTTGCCGATGATCGAGGCGGTGAGGTTGGCGATCGAGCCCGGCTCGAACAGGTCCAGGTCGTAGGCGATGTAGGCGAAATACTGCTGCTCGGTGCGCGTGCCGGCGCCGGTGTTCGGCACCGGATCGACGCGGTAGGCCTTGGCGCGGTACAGCTCGCAGGCGGTCAGGCGGTCGGTCCAGACCACGGTCCAGGTCGCGGTAGAGGATTCGCCGGCCACCGCCGCCGCCGCCTCCTCCGCATCCACCCCGTCTTGCGGGGTGATCCGGAACATGGCGATCAGGTCGGTCTCCAGGGGCCGGTAGTCCGGCTGCCAGTACCCCATCTCCTTGTACTTCAGCACGCCGGCCTTGTACCGGGCGTTGTTGTTCCCGGAAACGCTTTGGGCAGGGTTCAAATTCTTTGCTGGGGCAGCCATGGGTACTGTTGCGAGCATCGCCTAGTCCTCGTCGTAGGAGCTTGCACGTAGACTAGTTGGATATATCTAAAAGAAAAATTAAATATTTCTTTTAATTCATTAAGCGATCGCTTATGGTTCTGCCATGAACCTGTCGCGCCGGCTCACCCTGAGGCAGCTGGAGGTCTTCGTCGAAGCCGCCCGCCAGCTGAACTTCTCGCGCGTGTCCGAAACCCTGCATCTGACCCAGCCCGCGGTGTCGATGCAGATCCGCCAGCTCGAGGAAGCGGTGGGCATGCCGCTGTTCGACAAGGTCGGCCGCAACAAGGCCCTGACCGAGGCCGGCAGCTTCCTGCTCGAACATGCCTCGCGCATCCTCGGCGAGCTGCAAGACGCGGAGCAGTCGCTGCAGGCCCTGCGCGGCCTGTCCGGCGGCTCGATCACCGTCGGCCTGGTCAGTTCCGCCAAGTACTTCGCGCCCAAGCTGCTGGCGATGTTCGCCCATCACCACCCGGGGGTGGAGGTGCGCTTCGTCGTCGGCAACCGCGAGACCCTGGTGCAGCTGCTGCGCGAGAACCAGACCGACCTGGCCATCATGGGCCGCCCGCCCGGCGAGCTTGAAACGGTGTCCGAGCCGCTGGCCGAGAATCCCAACGTGCTGGTCGGCCCGGTCGGCCACCGCCTCGCCGGCCTGCGCCGCCTCGACATGCATGAGCTGCGCCGCGACACCTTCCTGCAGCGCGAGGACGGCTCGGGCACCCGCATCATGCTGGAGGAGCTGTTCCGCGCCCATCTGTTCAAGCCCGCCAAGATCACCACCATGGGCAGCAACGAGACGATCAAGCAGGCGGTGATGGCCGGGCTCGGCGTCAGCCTGCTGTCGCTGCATACGCTGTCGCTGGAGTTGCGCAGCGGCGAGATCGCCATCCTCAACGTCGACGGCCTGCCGCTGCTGCGCACCTGGAATGTGGTGCATGCGCGCCGCCGCCAGCTCTCGCCCGCGGCGGCGGCGTTCCGCCGCTTCCTGATCGAACAGACCCAGGCCCATCTCGACGCCGCCTACGCCAAGCTGCCGTAGGGTGCCGCCACGCCGGTTCATCGCGGCGGTGGATTCGGCGCGGGAGCCTGGCCGGCGGAGGGGCGTGGCGGCGGCGGGTCCACCGGCGCGCCCGGCGGCTTGACGCAGACGGCATAGCCGCTGACCGGGCTGACCAGCGCTTCCTCGCATTTCGGCGGCGGCGGCGACGCCGACGCGGGCGGCGCCGGATCGTCGGCCACCGCCCGAAGCAACGCGCCGTAGACGGCCATGCCCAGCGCCAGGATGACGGCTTGATTTCTGCGCATCGGTCTCCTCCTTGCCGGGTCGCCGGCTTTGCGCACCTTATGCAGCGAACACGCCGTGCGCTTCAACTGTGTCGGATGCGCGCCACTGGGACGGGTCACAACTACGCCGCCGCGGGCGGAACTAAAATGGCAGCCCGCTTCCCGGCGTCATATTTCGGAGATTCGCATGTCGCAAGCCACCCAGCAGCTGCTCGAGCGCTACTACGCCGCGTTCAACGCCGGCGACTGGAACACCTTCCTCGGCCTGCTCACCGAAGACGTCATCCACGACGTCAACCAGGGAGCGCGCGAGACCGGGCGCGCCGCCTTCGCCCGCTTCATGGAGCGGATGAACATCAGCTACAGCGAGCAGATCGCCGACATCGTCGTCATGAGCAACGCCGAGGGCAGCCGCGCCGCCGTTGAATTCACCGTGCTCGGCACCTATAAAAGGACCGACGAAGGCCTGCCGCCGGCCACCGGGCAGAAGTACCGGCTGCCGGGCGGCGCCTTCTTCGAGATCCGCAACGGCAAGGTGGCGCGCGTGACCAACTACTACAACCTGCAGGACTGGCTGAAGCAGGTGGGGGCCTAGAGCTTCTCCATGGGTAAATCGCACCTGCGTTGCCGCCCAAAATCCCGCCAGGCAAGGCGCGGGGAGCGAAGCTTAGTACCACTAAATGAGCGACGAGCAACGCCGCGCCCCGTCCGACTCGCACTGCGCAAAAATGACCTCCGTCGCAGGCGCGATTTACCCATGGAGAAGCTCTAGTGTCCGAACTGCGCATCCAGCAGCTGCGCGGGGCGGAGATCGCCGGTCAGCTCGACGCCCTCGCCGACCTGCGCATCCGCGTATTCCGCGACTGGCCCTACCTGTACGAGGGCTCGCGCGAGTACGAGCGCAAGTACCTGGACACCTACGTGCGCTGCCCGCGCAGCCTGGCGATCCTGGTCTGGGCCGGCGCCGACTGCATCGGCGCCTCCACCGTGCTGCCGCTGGCCGAGGCCGGCGCCGAGGCGCAGCAGCCGTTCCGCGACAGCGGCCATGACATCGGCGCCATCGATTATTTCGGCGAGTCGCTGCTGTTGCGCGATTTCCGCGGCCGCGGCCTGGGCGTGAAGTTCTTCGAGCTGCGCGAAGCGCACGCGCGCGGCCTGGGACTGTCGGTCTGCGCCTTCTGCGCCGTCGACCGACCCGACGAGCACCCGCGCCGTCCGCCCGAGTACGTCCCCAACGACGCCTTCTGGGCCCGCCGCGGCTACCGCAAGGCGCCGGAAATCGTCACCAGCTTTTCCTGGCCCGACATCGGCGAGACCGTCTCCACGCCCAAGCCGATGACCTTCTGGCTGCGCGACCTGCGGCACGGCGCATGAGCCCGGCATGAAAAGATTCCGCGCCGCCGTCGCGCAGTACCCGGTGAGCCAGCCGGCCTCCTGGGCCGAGGCCGCCGCCGGCCTGTCGCAGTGGGCCGCCGAGGCGGCCGCGCAGGGCGCGGTGCTGCTGGTGTTTCCCGAGTACGCCGCCATGGCGCTGGCCGGAATGTTCGCGCCGGCGGTATATGGCGATCTCTCCGCCCAGCTGCACGAACTGCAGAAGTTGCGCGAAGACTACCTGGAGCTGCACCAGCAATTGGCGCGGCGCCACGGCGTCCACCTGCTCGCCGGCAGCTTCCCCTGGCTGGTGGAGGATGGCCGCTTCCACAACCGCGCCTGGCTGCTCACGCCGGACGGCAAGGCCGGCTTCCAGGACAAGCGCGTGATGACGCGCTTCGAGCGCGAGCGCTGGAGCATCACTGCCGCGGGCGAGCTGAAGCTGTTCGACACCGCGCTCGGCCGCATCGGCGTGCAGATCTGCTACGACGCCGAGTTTCCCCTGCCGGCCCGCGCCCTGGCCGAGGCCGGCGCCGAGCTGCTGCTGGTGCCGTCCTGCACCGACGCCGAGGCCGGCTACCATCGCGTGCGCGTCGCCGCCCAGGCCCGCGCACTGGAGAACCAGTGCTACACCCTGCTCTCGCCCCTGGTCGGCGAAGCGCCCTGGTCGCCGGCGGTGGACGTCAACGTCGGCGCCGCCGCGGTCTATGGCCCGCCCGACCACGGCTTCCCGGCCGACGGCGTGGTCGCACAGGGCCGCCTCAACCAGCCTGGCTGGATCCTCGCCGAGCTGGACCTGGACAAGGTCGCGCAAGTGCGCCGCGACGGCCAGGTGCTGAACTACCGCCACTGGCCGGAGCAGGCGCCGACCGCCGCGATGGCGGTCACCGTCGAGAAACTCTGAATCCGGCAGGCCGGTCCGCGCCGCGTCAGGTGCCGCGCAGCAGCAGCGCCATTGCCCCCAGCTCCTGCGCCTGCTGCACTTCGATCTGCGCCGCCAGGGTGCGCACCGCGGCGGTCTCGGCGTTGCGTGCGGCGAAGTGCGCCATCGGCAGCGCGCCCTGGTGGTGGCGCAGCATGAGTTCCAGGAACAGCCGGTCCCGCTCCCCGCCGTCCAGCGCGCGCAGGCGGTTCAGCTCCTCGCTGCTGGCCAGGCCCGGCATGCCGCCGGAGCTGGCGCGGCAATCGGCGAGATAGCGGGTCAGCGCCGCGTCGGGCGGGGTGCGGCCCAGCAGCATCCAGTCCATGCCGGCGCGGCTGGGCAGCAGCGGCTTGTTCCACAGCAGCAGCCAGCCCTTCATCTGGCCGATCTCGATCAGCTGGTCGGTCTGGATGGTTCGCGCCAGGCTGGCCAGCCTGGTGCTGCCGCCGCCGAGCAGGATCTGCGTCATCACCACCGCCTGGTCGTGGTGGCCGCGCATGGCCTGGGCGAAGCCGATGTCGACCGGGCCGGGCGCCGGCGGTCGCTGCGGCGCCGCGCCGGCGATGAGGCGGCTGCCGGCCAGGGCGAGCCCTGCGCCGGCCAGCAGCAGCAGGACGGCGCCGGCCAGCGGGCGCGGCTTCACTGCAGCGGATAGGCGCCGTTGGTGAACTTCAGCGCCAGGAAGCCGTTGTCCATGCAGGTCACCCACAGCTGGTCGCCGACGAAACGCGGCGGCGAGCTGCACCAGTCGGCGCTGAGGTTGCCCGACACCGGGCCGGTGCCGAGGCTGGCGAGCAGCGAAGGCAGCTGCGCCACGAAGTCGCCGACATAGCGCGCATCGATGCTGCCGGTGCCGACGGTGGGGCCGGAGTCGGACGTGTAGAGGTCGGAAATGGTCGGCAGCGCGCCGCCGATCCAGGCGTGCAGCGAGTGCTGCAGGCTCAGGCCCTTGCCGGTCTGCGCCGGCGGGTTGAAGTAGGCGATCTCGCGCGGCTGCAGCGGATTGCGCACGTCGAATACGCGGATGCCGGACTGGAAGTAGCCGCAGGCCAGCGCCGTGGGGTCGGTGACGCGGTCCACCGTGCAGTAGTGCGATTCGTAGCCGAAGGCGCCGTCGCCGGACACATCGTTGGCGCGCAGCTGGGCGTTCTTCAGCAACTGGATCTCGAGCTGGATCTGCTTGACGACCTTCGGCTGCGCCGGGTCGGAGATATCGACGATGTGAATGCCCTCGGAGTCGAACTCGTCGGGCGCGACCAGGTACGGCTTGCCGGCCCAGCTCACCGGCAGCGCGTGCTGGCCGCAGCTGAACTGGTTCCAGGTCACCGCGCCGATCTGGCGGATCTGCGGCGCGGCCTTGCGGCCCTGCACGTCGCTGACGTCGAGGATCTGCACGCCGCCCGGCAGGCAGGTCGCCAGGTACAGGGTATTGCCGTCGGGCGTCAGCTCCACGCCGTGGTTGGCGGGGAAGCCGGCCAGGCCGGTGAAGACGATCTGCGGCGAGGCCGGGTTGCTGACGTCGATGGCGGTGATCGAACCGGCCGCGGTGCCGGTGGCCCAGTAGGTCTTGCCGTCGGGGGACCAGTTGCCTTCATGGCCCAGCACGTTGTCGGGCAGTTCCAGGCCGGTGCCGCCGAGGCCGTTGAGCTGCGCCGGGTGGGCGCAGTCGGAGATGTCGTAAACATCGAAGAAGCCGGCGCCGACCAGGCCGCCGACGGCGACGCCGCCCAGCAGCTTGCGCGGCTCGTTGACCTTCAGCGACTCCCAGGTGCCGATCAGCATCGACGGGCCGGTGAGGTTGGCCGCCAGCACCGGCTGCGCCGTGTTGCCGGCATCGACGACCAGCACGCCCGGATCGGGCTCCGCCGCCTGCAGCGGGTCCAGCAGGGTGCCCCCGGTGGACATGTAGGCGCACTTGCCGGTGGACGGGCTGACCACACTGGCGCCGGGGCCCTGGTATTGGCCCACCAGCTCGAGATTGCAGCGGTAGCCCTGCTGGTTGCGGCCGCTGTTGCGGTCCGCCAGCGGCACTTCGCCCTGCAGGCCGGTCTCCGGCAGGGAGCCGGGGCCGCACTGCGCCGCCGCGACGGCGGCGCCACCTGCCGGCGGATCGGTCGCCGGCGCGCTGCTGCCGGTGCATCCGGCGATGCCGAGCAGGATCAGGCCGGCCCATCCGGCGCCGCGAAAACCATTGGACATGAACGGATCTCCCCGGGTCCCCGCGGTCCGGACGCCGGATGCGCCGCCCGCGGATCTGGTATTGGTCGATCCAGACTCTACCCGATCCGGCCCTGCGCCCCCATTGGCCGGCCCGACCGCCGGTGCCGGCATGAACGCCAGGGCACCGCCGCCCCGCGGCGGGACGGCGGCAAACCCCGCGGCATCACGCCCGCTTTACCAGACGTTGCTGGTCACCACCGGCTTGCTGACCAGGCCGAAGCTCTGCAGCACACCGAGCAGCTCGCGATGGCCGAAAGCCTGGCAGCCGGAGGCGAAGCCGTAGCGCTTGGGCGGCGCCTGCAGCAGGTGGTAGGCGGCATAGGCCTGCAGCAGCCCGGTCTGCTTGTAGTTGCAATTGCCATGGATCACGCAGTGCACGTGGCCGAGCGGGCCGCTGGCATGCACCGAGTCGACCGAGATGTTGATGCGCGGGTTCTCGCGCGGCGGCATGCCGGCCTGCAGGCTCGCCGCCATGTCGGACAGCGCCTTCTCCTGCTGCTCCTTCGGCATCTTCTTGATCTGCTCTTCCACCACGCTGGTGATCTGCACCACGCCGTCCATCACCGTGCGCTCGAACACGCCGCCCATGGCGCGGCAGTTGGCCACGCGCGGATCGTTCTTGAACCACACCGGGTGGGCGGTACCGCCCCAGGGCAGCGCCATCGCCACGGCGTGCTGGCCCGGCACCTGCACCTCGGCCTTGGCGAAAGGCGACCACTGCACGTACTGGTTCTGGTCGAGGTAGAAGAAGTTGGAGGTGAGGATGCTGAAGATGGTCTGGGTCGAGGCGTAGGTGGGGAAGCCCTTCCACAGCACCAGGATATCCAGGGTGTCCAGGCCCGGCGTCTCCAGGCAGATGTTCGCGGCGATTTCGCCGGTGGTGTACATCTGCGCGATGCCGGGGGTGAGCAGGAGATTGCGCTCGGCGAATTTCCTCCCCCAGGTCTCCTCGCAGTGCATCATCCAGTTCTGCTCGCCGTTGGTGTCGGTGTAGTGGCAGCCGGCGGCGAGCGAGGCCTCCACCGCCTCCGGGCCGTATTTCATGAACGGGCCGACCATGTTGCACACCACCTGGGCGCCCTTAAACAGCCGCGTCAGGTCCTCGGTGGTGTGCTTGACCTCGGCGATCTCGTAGTCGGCGTTCTCGATGCCGGGCACCTTGTCCATCACTTCCTTGACGCGCTTGCCGTCGCGGCCGGCGGCGATGAAGGGCACGCGGTATTCGCGCAGGTATTCGGCGACGAGGCGGCCGGTGTAGCCGGTGACGCCGTAGATGACCACGGGCTTTTTGCTCATTGCTTGTCTCCTCAAGTGTTCGTTGCCTGGGCGAAGCTCAGGCCGTCATGCCGCCGTCGACGACCAGGTCCGAGCCGGTCACGTAGCTGGATTCGTCCGAGGCCAGGAACAGCACGGCCTGGGCGATCTCGTCGGGCCGCGCGAAGCGGCCCATCGGGATGCGCGCCAGGGTGCGCCCGGCGAAGGCCTGCGCGTCCTCCGGCGAAAGCGTGGCCAGGGCCCCCGCCACCATCTGCGTCTCGGCGAAGCCGGGACAGACATTGTTGATGCGGATGTTGTAGCCGGCGCGGGCGCAGTGGATCGCGGCGGAGCGGGTAAAGATGCGCACCCCGCCCTTGCTGGCGTTGTAGGCCGGGATCAGCTGCTCGCCCTGCAGCCCCTCGATCGAGGCGATATTGACGATGGAGCCGCCCCGCCCTTTCATCCGCGCGATGGCGGCCTGGGTGCCGAGGAACACCCCGTCCAGGTTCACCGCCAGGGTCTTGCGCCAATGCGCCAGGCTTTCCTTCTCCACGTCGGCGAGGGCGGCGATGCCGGCGTTGTTCACCAGCACGTCCAGCGGCGCGCTCCAGGCCGCGGCGGCGCGATCCAGCACCTCGTTCCACTGCGCCTCCTGCGTCACGTCCTGCGCCATGAACTTCGCGGCATAGCCCAGGCCGTTGAGGCGGGCGGCTTCCGCTTCGCCGGCGGCGCGGTCCACGTCGGTCAGCAGCACCCGCCCACCCTCGCGCGCCAGCGCCTCGGCCGCCGCCAGGCCCAGGCCGCGGGCGGCGCCGGTGACCACGCAGACCTTGTTCTGTACTCGTTTCATTCGGGTTCTCCTCCTCAGCGCACTACGGCGGTTTGCGGATCGGCCGGGCGCCACTGGTAGTCGATCGATTCCTGGGCGAAGCGCACGAAGTAGTCGATGGCTTCGGGATTCATCATCGCGTCGCGGCTGGCGGCCTTCTCCAGCGGCCAGCCCATCAGGATCTTGCGCACCGGCACTTCCATCTTCTTGCCGGTCAGGGTGTACGGCACCGCCTCCACCGCGTACATGCGGTCCGGCACGTGGCGCGGGCTGCAGTCCTCGCGCAGCTTGGCCGCGATGCGGTTGCGCACCCCGTCGTCGAGGGCGAAGCCCGGCTTGAGCTTGACGAACAGCGGCATGAAGAAATGTCCGCCCGGCAGCTCGCAGCAGACGATCAGGCTGTCCGCCACTTCCTCCACCTGCTCCACCGCGCGATAGATTTCGGCGGTGCCGATGCGCACGCCGTAGCGGTTCAGCGTGGAGTCCGAACGGCCGTAGATGTAGCAGCCGCCGCGCTGGTTGATCTTGATGAAGTCGCCGTGGCGCCATACCCCGGGGAACACCTCGAAGTAGGACTCGCGATAACGCTTGCCGCCGGTGTCGTTCCAGAAGCGGATCGGCATCGACGGGAACGGGCTGGTCGCCACCAGCTCGCCGACCTGGTCGACCAGTTCCTTGCCGTCGTCGCTCCACGAGTGCACGTCCATGCCCAGCATGCGCGTCTGGATCTCGCCGGCGTGGACCGGCAGCAGCGGCGAGGCGCCGACGAAGCCGCTGCACAGCTCGGTGCCGCCCGACTGCGAGGTGACCCACAGGTCTTTCTTGACGCAGCGGTAGAACCAGTCGAAGGTCTCCGGCGTCGACGGCGCGCCGGCGACGACGATGGACTCCAGCCGCGACAGGTCGTGGCTCTCCATCGGCTTGAGCCGGGCCTTCTCCATCATCTGCACGTAGGTCGGGCTGGCGCCGAACGAGGTCACGCCGCAGTCGGCCGCCAGCTTCCACAGCAGGTCGAGGTCGGGCCAGGCCGGGTTGCCGTCGTACAGCACCACGCCGGCGCCGGTGAGAAGCGCCGCCAGCAGCAGGTTCCACATCATCCAGCCGGTGGTGCTGTAGAAGAACATCACCGAGTCCGGCTTCAGGCCGAGGTGGAAGTGCATCAGCTTGAGGTGCTCGACCAGCACGCCGACGTGGCTGTGGACGATGGCCTTGGGCAGACCTGTGGTGCCGGAGGAAAAGACGATCCACAAGGGATGGTCGTAGTCGACCCGCTCATAGCGGAACCTGTCGCGCGGCACCGGCTCGCGGTCCATCAGCCGCCGCCAGGACATGGCCTTGGGCAGGCTTTGCGGCACCTCGCCCTGCGGATCGAGGTATGGCAGCCACACCACCCGTTCCAGGGTCGGCAGCTCGGCGATGATGCTGCGCACCTCGGTTTCGCGCTTGAAGTCCTTGCCGCCGAAGCGGTAGCCGTCCGCCGCGAACAGCACCTTGGGCTGGATCTGGCTGAAGCGCTCGGTGACGGTCTTGACGCCGAACTCGGGCGCGGCCGAGGACCACACCGCGCCGATCGCCGTGGTCGCCATCATCGCGATCGCCGTCTCCGGCACGTTCGGCATGTAGGAAACGACGCGGTCGCCCGGCACCACGCCCAGCGCGCGCAGCTGCGTCGCCAGGATGCGCACCTGCCGCCCCATTTCGTTCCAGCTCATCCGCGCCAGCGCGCGGTTCTCCGACAGGTGATGGAATACCGGCGCGTCGCCCTTGGCCGCTTCCGCCCGCAACAGGTGCTCGGCGTAGTTCAGGCGCGAGCCTTCGAACCACTTCGCGCCCGGCATCACCCGCCGGTCCAGCACGCGCTGATAGGGCTGCTCGGACTGCACCTTGAAGTAATCCCAGATCGAGGCCCAGAAGTCCTCGATCTCGGTCACGGACCAGTGGCGCAGTGCCTCGTAATCCTTGAAATCGAGCTTGCGGGTCTGCCTCAGCCAGGTCATGTAGTGCGCCAGGTTCGAGTTCGCCGCGAACTCGGGGCGCGGGGTCCACAGCAGCTCTCCTTCCTTGACCATCGCAAATTTCTCCGGCTAACGCACCGCGTAGACGTCGTAGGACACTTCGAGCTTCTCGAGATCGGCCTCGCCGACGCCCACGCAGAGCAGGCGGTGCAGCCATTGGTAATCGGGGTGCGCCGTGCGCAGGGTCGGCGTGGTGCGCAGCTTCACGGTCTTCGGCAGCTCGCCGCGCAGGAAGCGCTCGTAGCCGTCCTCGCCGAAGTCGGCGAGCCCGGGATAGCTGGCGTAGATCAGGGCGCCGTCGTCGGATTCCAGCGTGGCGCGCACGTCGAGCTGGCCGACGCCGTCGCGGCGCAGCAGGAACCAGTCGGCGCCGGCGGCCTGCAAGCGGCCGTTGAGGCGCCGGCCGCGGATGGTGCCGCCGGTGATGTGGAAGGTGGCGCGCGCGCCTTCCGGCAGGGGCGCGATCACTTCCGGCGGCCTGAGGCCGGCGTTGTATGAAAACAGATGCTCCATGCGGTATTCGTGCATCCCTTCCCCTTTACGGCGCGTTCAACGCAAGGCCGCCAGCCGCTCGAGCACCCCTTCCGGGCTGGCCCCGGCCGGAATCTCGGCGAAGCGGAATCCCCCGTCCGGACAGCCCGGAGGCGGCGCACCGTCCCAGAACGCCGCCGGCACCCGCAAGCCGAGCCTGGCGCCGGCGACCGCCTGCGGCGCCAGGACGAAGCCCAGGCCCGTGGCGGCGGCGCAGCGGCCCAGCGGCAGGCGCAGACCCGTCTCCCAGCGGTAATGCGCGGCGACGTTGAACACCGCCTGGTACAGCTGCAAATCCTCCGCCGACGCCGGCTCCGTCTCGCCGCTTTCCTCCAGCAGCAGCCCGTCGAGTCCGGCTTCGGCGAAGCCGCGCAGAAAATCGGCGACATAGGCGGCGGCACCGTCCACCGCGTCGGCGTCGACCTCGGCCGTCTCGCCGGCGTGGGCCTGGGCGTGGGCCAGCGTCACCCACAGCCGCGGTGAAGGCAGGGCCAGCACCAGCGGCGCGCCGGCGAAGCTGGCGCGCAGCACCAGGGCCAGGGTCGCCAGGTGGGCGCGCAAGCCCTCGTCGGCGAGCAGGGTCTTCAGGGCAAAGACGTTGCGGCGCTTGGCCGCCATGGCGCCGACCAGCTCGGGATGCGCGCGCAGCCAGTCGGCGGCGACCGCGGCGACCGGCAGGCTGACCACGTCGGACTTGAGCAGGCTCTGCGCCTTGCGCAGCCAGCCGCTGGCCGCATCCACGTCGAGCCAGGGCGCGGCGCCGTTGGCCAGCAGCCGGCCGGCGTAAGCGCCGTAATCCAGCCACAGGCCATGGCCGCTGGCGGCGAGGCGTTCGGTCAGTGCGGCCATCGGCGTCCCAAGGCCCTAGGCGGCGGTGTAGCCGCCGTCCAGCACCAGCTCCGTGCCGGTGACCCATTTCGACGCCGGCGAGGCCAGGTACAGCACCGCGCTGGCCACGTCGGCGGTCTCGCCGAAGCCGCCCAGCGGGTGCGCCGCCTTGAACGCGGTCTCGGCCGTGGCGTAGTCCGGGGCCAGCTTGAGGTCGACGAAGTGCTTGATGAAATTGGTGCCCATCTCGGTGCCGACGATGGCCGGGTGCACCGAATTGACCCGGATGCCGGTGCCGAGCTGCGCGCATTCGATCGCCGCGGCCTTGGTCATGACGCGCACCGCGCCCTTCGAGGCATGGTAGGAGATGTGGCCGGTAGTGCCGATCAGGCCGGCGACCGACGACATGTTGATGATCGAGCCGGCGCGGCCGGAACTGCCGCCGGGCGACATCGCGCGCACCGCGTGCTTGAGGCCGAGGAACACGCCGTTGACGTTGACCTCCATCACCCGCTTGAAATCGGCCAGCTCGCACTGGCTCAGCAGCGCCGCGGTCTCGATGCCGGCGTTGTTGACCAGGACTTCCAGCGGGCCGAAGGTCTTCTCGGCGGCGGCGATCGCCGCCTGCCACTGGTCCTCGTTGGTCACATCGTGCTGGAAGAACGCCGCTTCGCCGCCGACGCGGCGGATGCGCTCCACCGTTTCCTGTCCCGGGCGCTCCAGCAGGTCGGTGACCATCACGCTGGCGCCGGCCTGGGCCAGCGCCTCGGCGATCGCCGCGCCGATACCGCGCGCGCCGCCGCTGACCAGGGCGGTCTTGCCGTCGAGGCGGAATGCCTTGCCGTAGTCGGTCATCTCTCTCCTCCCTTCGTTGCGGAATGGCTCAGTTCTTCTTGCCTTTGTTGCAGTCGTCCAGTTGACCGCGCAGGGAGTCGACCTGGGCTTCCAGCTCGGCGATGCGCAGATCCTTGGGATTGAGCATGAACACGCCCTGCAGCTTGTCGGAGTCCATCTTGATGCGCTGGCCGGCGCTGCTGGCGTAGATCACCCTGGTGTCGTCCCAGCTGCCGAAGTACGGCAGCGCCGCCGGCGGCTCGGGCTTGACCCAGTCCTTGCAGAACTGGTCGAACGGCCTGCCGCGCGCGATGCGCTCCCTGCGGTAGGCGTTGCGCGCCGCCTCGGTGGCCTCGACGTCGACGATCAGGGTCGCCTCGTCGTAGACCACCTTGTAGATGTCGCGGGCGATGTCGTGCGACATGAGGTCCTCGCGCAGATCCTTCATCACCAGCTCGGGATCGCGCTCCAGCACGTCGCCGTAGCCGCCGCCGCTGCCCTGGCAGATCATGTAGATCTCGCCTTCCTGGCACAGCTCGAAGGTCATGCCCATGTCCTGGCTGGTGTACTTGCCGCCCGCAATCGGCCGCTCGTTCATCAGCTTGACGATGTCCCACTCGTCGATCAGCTTCGGGTTGTTGCGCAGCTCCTCGAAGATGTTGATGCCCTTGATCTTGCACAGCTGGTAGGACGGGCAGGAGTAGCCGCCGAACAGGCCCTGGGCGGAGGAGAACAGCGAGCCCTCGCAGCCGGTCATGAAGCCCCACAGGTTGGAGTCGCGCACCGTGGCGATCTGCTCGTAGCCCATGCCGCCGCGGTACTTGCCGAAGCCGATGCGGTCCTTGGCCAGGCGCTGCGCGCCGAGACGGATGATCGGCGTGTCCTCCTCGTTGATCTCGTGCTCGCCGGAGTCGGCCATGAAGCCGAACACCGGCGAGACGGAATGCTCGCCGTCGGCGTCGGAGCGCGCGCCCTGTCCCATGCCGTTGATGTCGCCGCAGAAGTTGCCGGTGACGTCGCCGTGCTGGGTCAGGCCGCCATAGATGAAGGTCGCCGCCTGGTCGTACTGCTGCGCGATCACCGCCGAGTAGCGGTGCGGCAGGCTGTAGTTCAGCTTGTTCATCGGGATGGTCCAGATGACGCAGGCCTTGAACAGCGGCATCAGGCTCATCGCCTGCGGCATTTCGCCTTCGGCGTCGATGATCGAGTTGCGGTCGCTGATGATCTCGATTGGCGACAGCACCGCCATGGTGTGCGGCAGGTCCGGCCAGATGTTCTGCAGCAAGCCGGTGCACAGCGCCGCCTTGAACGAGGCGATGTTGGTGTTGACCGCACGGTTGAGGAACTGCGGCGCGGTGCCGCGGAAATCGAGGATCATGCGGTCGCCCTTGACGGTCAGCGCCAGGGTGATCTTCTGCATGCAGTTCTCACGCAGCGAGGAGTCCATGAAGGCGTTGACGCGGGTGGTGCCGTCGGGCAGCTCGCGGATGCGCCGGCGCATCTCGGTCTCGACATCCTCCAGATGGCTGCGCAGGGTGCCGACCAGGGCTTCGCGGCCGTACTGGTCGAGGATCGCCACGATGCGCTCGCGCAGGCGGATCACCGCATGCAGCTTGACCTTCATATCCTCCAGCTGCAGCTTGGGATCGCGTACCGAGTTCTGCAGGAAGGTCAGCAGGTCGCGTTTGATCTGGAAGTTCTCGACCACCTTGAAGGGCGACATCTTGATCCCTTCGTCGTACTTGCTCTCCGCCGCCGCCGGCATGCCGCCCGGCTCGCAGGCGCCGTTCTCGCCCTCGTGGATGGTGGAGGACAGCCAGCACACCAGCTCGCCCTTGTAATACAAGGGCATCATCATCGACTGGTCGGTGTTGTGGATGCCGCCGTAGCGCGCATCGTTGTGGATGAAGCCGTCGCCATCCTTCACCCCCACGGTGGGGTCGTTCATCCAGTACTTGTTGATGAACTTGATCGGATAGAAGCAGCAGGCGGCAAAGGCGATGATGCCGTGCGGCGCGATCATCGCCAGGTCGCCGGAGGTGGTGTAGATGCCGGTGACCAGGTCGCCCCACTTGGCGCCGGGGGCGGCGCCCATCTGGTTCACCATCTGGAAGGCTTCCGACAGCGCGGCATTGATCAGGCCGCGGATGTGGTGCACCTGGTGCGCGTCCAGGCCTTTTTTCAGGACCCGGTCCTCCTCCTCGGTGCGCGGCGCCAGGGCGTGGTTGCGCATGATCTCCGGGTCGGGCCCGAGAAACAGGCGGTTGTCGGCCAGGAAGCGGTCCAGCACCGCCTGCTCTTCCTTGGGCAGGGCCTTCTTGTTCAGGGGTTCATTCATGTGAAGCTCCAAAAAAAGTCGTTGGTTGCCAGCCGCCGGTTGTCGGGAACCGGCAACCGACCACTCATCAGTGTCCGCCCCGCGTAAACCAGACGGCGCCCTGCGCCGCCGCGTAATACCGCCAGCCCGGCTCGACCAGGTAGGTGGTGGCGCGCGTGGTGACCAGGGCCGGGCCCTGGATGCGGGTGCCTTCGGCCAGGGCCCGCTCGTCGTACAGGCGGGTTTCCAGCGGCTTGTCGTGGCCGACGAAATGGCAGCTGCGGGTGCCGATCGGCTCGACCGTCCTGCCGGTGCCGCCCGGGTCCTGGATGCCGGAGAACTGCACCGTGGTCTGTTCAACATAGGAGCAGACGCGCAAGGTGTTGATGCGCACCCCCGCCTCCGGCGACTGGCTGCCCTCGCCGAAGCGCTCGCCGTAGCGGGTGTGGAACTGGTCGATCAGGCGCAGCACGTCGCCCTGCCCCTTGAGCCGGCTGATGTCGGTCACCACCGCCGTCTGCACGCGCTGGTTGCCGTAGCGCATGTCCAGCTCCAGGCGGTAGCGGATGTCCTGGGCGGCGAAGCCCTGGCGCAGCAGGTCCTCGCGGCCGCGCCGCTCCAGTTCCTCGACGTTGCGGTTGAACGCCTCGTAATCGGAGAAGAAGGCCCTGGTGTTGGCGTCGAACAGCACGGTCCAGCTGCTGATCTCGTGGATGTGCATCTGGTTCATGTTGCCGGCGCCGACGGCGGAGAACACCGACGAGAACGGCGGCGCCAGCACCCGGTCCACGCCCAGCACCTCGGCGATGCCGCAGGCGTGCAGCGGGCCGTTGCCGCCGTAGGCCAGGATGGTGAATTCCTTCGGCTCATAGCCGCGCGTGCGCAGCTCGGTGGCGATGCCGTTGGCCATGTTGGCGTCGACGGTGCGCTTGATCAGCTTGGCGGTTTCCACCAGGTCCAGGTCCAGCTCGTCGCAAAGATGGTCCTCGAAGGCCTGCTTGGCGCGGCGCGGATTGAGCTTGATGTGGCCGGAGGCGTAGTTGGCCGGATCGAGGTAGCCGAGCAGCAGGTCGGCGTCGGTCACGGTCGGCCGCAGGCCGCCGCGGTCGTAGCAGGCCGGTCCGGGATCGGAGCCGGCGCTCTCCGGCCCCACCTTCACCGTCTTGAACATGCGCTCGTAGGAGCAGATCGACCCTCCGCCGGCGCCCAGGGTGACCAGGTGCACCATCGGGATCGATACCAGCCAGCGGTCGATCACCGGGTTGAAGTCGTAATATTTGACGCCGCCGTGGACCACGATGCCGATGTCGAAGCTGGTGCCGCCCATATCGGTGGCGACGACGTTGCCCAGGCCGGTCTGGTGCATCAGGTGCTCGCTGGCGGCGATGCCCGACACCGGCCCGGAATGCACCGTCTGCAGGGCATCGGTGGAGTTGAGCTGGGCCATGCCGCCGGAGTTGTGGTTGACCAGCATCGGCTTGTCGTAACCCTGGCTGCGCAGGTTCAGCTCCAGCGTGCCGAGGCCGTGATACATGGTGGCGTGCAGGAAGGCGTCCATGATGGTCGAGGTGCCGCGGGCGTACTCGCCCTTGCGGCCGGCGACCTGGTGCGACAGCAGCATCGGCACCGCGCCGAGCAGATGCCCGGGATACTCCTCGAGGAAGATCTCGCGCACCCGCAGCTCGTGCTCGGGATTGACCACGCTGTTGGTGAACAGCACCACCAGAGCCTCGGCGCCGGCGTCCACCAGCTGGCGGATGCGCAGGCGCACGTCGTCCTCGTCCAGCGTCAGGAACACCCGGCCGAGGTAGTCGACCCGCTCCCGCACCTCGCGGATCATCGGGATCGGCACGATCGGCTCGGGGCGCCGCGCGTTGGGAATGTCCATCTGCCGCTCTTCCGGCAAGCCTTCGCCGTAGCCGCGGGCGCGCGACAGCGGGATGGTGCTCTTGAAGCCGGCGGTGACGAGCAGGCCGATGCGCGGCCCCTTGCGCTCGATCAGCGCATTGGTGCCCAGGGTCGTGGCGTAGCGCACCGAATCGACCTGGGACAGCAGTTCGCCCACCTCGACGCCGAGCTGCTGGCAGGCGTCGGCCAGCGCCTCATTGAATCCCAGCGCCAGGTTGTGATGGGTGGTGAGGGCCTTGCCGCCGATGCTGCGCTCGTCCCAGACGACGAAGCAGTCGGTGAAGGTGCCGCCGATGTCTACCGAAACTCGTTTCATTGTCTCTATCCTCTAGGTCGGCGCTCAGGCCGACGGCGCGGCCGGCCCGGGGGCCGGCAGGCGTGTATTCAATGACTGTGGCCGTGGTGGCTGTGCACGCGCCGCGGCGGCACCGGCCCGGTCGGCGACTCCTTCACCTCCTGGCGGTCTTTCCACTGCGCCTTGAGGGCGTCGATGTCCAGCTCGATGTCGCGCAGCGGCGGATGGCCCGGCGGCACGTATTCCACCTCCATCATCGTGCCGCACTGCGGGCAGTAGTATTCGAGGATGCGGCACCACTGCGGGTTGGGCGAGTAGGTGCGCTCGTACTTGCCGGTGTCGAGCAGCGGCTTGTGGATTTCGCGGGGGTCGCGGTCGTAGACCAGCAGGCCGCGCTTGTAATTGTCGCGGGCCGAGACCAGCACCTTGCCGCAGCGGCGGCACTCGTAGTTCTCGGTGTCGAGGTTGATGCGCAGATATTCGGTGATCAGGACATTCATGGGAGCACTCGTTGGGTCCGCTCAGCCGCGGCTGAGCAGGATGTCGCCGGCTTCATTGATCTCGAAGCGCCAGCCGGATTCGATGCGGCAGGTGAAGAAGGCCTCTTCCAGCACCGCCGGCCCGGCGGCGCCGGCGCCGGCCGGCTGTTCCTCCACCCGGTACAGTGGCAAGTCGCCGGCCAGGGTGGCGCGCCTGCCCTTGCTGACCGCGGCCTTGGAGTTTTTGCCGAAGCCGCCGGACAGGCTCGCGTGGCTGATCGGCTTCACCGCCTGCAGGGCCAGCGTGACGCGCCCCTGGGCCGGCACCTCGCCCTTGCCGTTGTTCAACGGCAAGCTGCGTTCGCCGCCGGCATCGACCACCTGCAGGCTTTCCTCGATGTCGCACTCGTCCAGCTCGGCACCCTCGCCGAACATGGCGCGGCGCGCGCGCTCCAGCAGCTCCCTGCGGCAGGCTTCCAGGCCGGCCGCGTCGTTGCTGCGCAGTGGCGCCTCGAAGCGGTGGGCGATGTCGGAGAAACCGATGCCGAAGGCGGAGAACACCGCCGCCAGGCCTGGAATGATGACCTTCTTCACGCCGATGGCATCGGCCACCTTGCACACCACGAACGGCCCGGCGCCGCCGAAGGCGGCCAGCACCGTGTCCGGCGTGACCGGCGCATAGCCCTTGAGGCTGGCGGCGATTTTCCCCACCCAGGCGTCTTCCATCGCCTGCGCCGCCCCCTCCTCGCTCAGTCCCAGGGGCCTGGCCACCTTCTCGCCGATGGCGGCGCGGGCCCGCTGGACGTCGATCTTCAGTTCGCCGCCGAAGTAGGAAGCCGGGTCGAGCAGCCCCATCAGCAGGAAGGCGTCGGTCATCGTCGCCTCCTTGCCGCCGAGGCCGAAGCAGGCCGGGCCGGGCGCGCCGCCGACACTCTCCGGGCCGACCTTGATGGCCTTGCCCTCGACCTTGATGATCGAACTGCCGCCGACACCGGCGCTGACCACGTCGCACAGCGGGAACGAGGTTTCCACCCCTTCGACCTTGCCGCGGGCATGGGCGCGGACCACGCCGTCCTCGACCAGGCCGATGTCGGTGGTGGTGCCGCCCACGTCCATCGACAGCAGGCGTTTGAAGCCGTAATGCGCGGCCAGGGCCTTGGCGCCCTCGGCGCCGCCGCGTGGCCCGGAGCTGTAGGTCTTGATGGCGATGGTGCGCGCGACGCGCGCCGAATGGCCGTCGTTGCGGAAGATCAGCAGCGGGTTGCGCGCGCGGTACTCGCGCAGCTTGTGCTCGGCGTTGTAGAGGAAACGCTCCATCGCCGGATGCAGGAAGGCGTTGAACAGCGCGGTCCAGGCGCGGCGCACGTCGTTGGCGTCGTCGACGATCTCGTGCGAATACAGGATCGGCAGGGCGCCGAGCAGCTGCGGCGGAAACTTGCGCAGCAGCAGCTTCTTCAGCTTCGCTTCGCCGTCGTCGCGGGCGGTGCCGCCATAGGCGACGACGACGCGGTTGGCGCCGCCCGAGGACAGCGTCGTCACCGCGCGCACCGCGGCGGCTTCAAAGGCTTCGCCGTCGAGGGCAGGGTCCAGCGTTTCGACGCGGCTGCCGACCAAGCTGGCGAACAGTCCGCGCTGCTGCGCATCGGCCTGCAGATCCTTCATGCCCAGGCCGCCGCCGAGGATCAGGCCCAGGCGCGGGCCCTTGCGCTCCACCAGGGCATTGGTGCCCTGGGTCGTGGAATAGCGGATGTATTCGGTGGACAGCAGCAGGGCCAGCGGATCCTCCTGGCCATAAATCAGCTTCGAGGCCTTGACCAGGCCGTCGAACAGGCACTTGGACAAGTCGTAAGGGGTGGTGACGGTCTTGGTGCGGTAGACGCGCTCGCCGTCGATGACGCAGATGTCGGTCAGGGTGCCGCCGTTGTCGATATTGATCAGCTTGCCGGCGGCGGCGGGCGATGCGGAGGCGTTGACGGCCGCCGCGGTCCGCGCCGGGGCTTCGGCCACGGCCAAATCTTCACGAGCGACGCTCATCAACGGATCTCCAGAATTTTGCTGCGAGTCGGGGGCTGGTACCGCGCGCGGCCCGGGGCAGGCCGCGTTTTGCCTGAGTTCGGCATGATGGTCTCCTCCATCGTTACCACTCGTTGTCCGCTGCGGTCCGTCCATGCCGGCACGCCGCATTTTTAAAGAGACTAAGCGCCCCTCCCCTTCAAACCGCTACCCGCTCGGGTAGTTTTTCCGCTTGCAGACGCCGCTCAGACGCTACCCAGATGCATCAGGGCGGCGTTGGTGAGGTATTTCTCGTAGATTCCGGTGTCGTTGACCCGGGTCGAATGCCCGCCGGAGACGGCACGCACCTGCTCCAGCCGCGTCATGTTGCCGGTCTGGAGGTCGAAGGCGTGGACATGGCCCCATGACCAGTACGGGTGCTTGCCGTCCATGAACGCCTTGCCGTCGGCCTCGTACAGGCCGTAGGCGCCGTCAAAGGAACGGTACGGCTCGCCGCGCCGGTCGAAGGACACCATCGAAATCGGCAACTGGGTGCGCGCATCGAACCAGACGCGCTTCTTGGATACCGGCGCGCGGGGAAACTTCACCGGCTCGGCCTCGACGATGATCGCCTCCGGCACCAGCTCCACCGTGGTGTCCCAGAATGAGTTGCCCTTGGGGCCGCCATGGGTGTTGTGCTCCCAGTTCGGATGGTCGGCGTTCCAGCCGCCGGAGATGCCGGCGAGAAAGGGACCGCGGCCGACGATGTTGTAGTTGCCCCAGGTATAAAGCGGATCGCCCGCGGCCCAGGCGTCGGACAGGTACAGGCTCGAGCCCGGCACCAGCGGCTCGAAGCGCTGGTCGGTGGGGAACTGGCGGATGCGGCGGAACTCGCGCACGTAGCCGTACAGCTCCGGGAACGTGCTGTGGTCGTAGGGCCAGATGTTGAGGAAGGAGGTGCCGCGCAGGTTATTCGGCTTGGTGAAGAACACGGTCTGATAGCGCAGCTTGTCCTCGAAGCCGGGCCAATACGGCTTCGGCTCCATGGTCACCCGCGCCACCGGCGACAGCTCGGCCCAGCCGCCCTCGTAGCTGAACAGCACTTCGCCGCTGGGATCGACGTCGAATTCGCGGAAGGCGTAGAACGAGGCGTCGTGTCGGCCCCAGCTCAGCGTCTGGCTGGCGAACAGTTCCAGGCCGTTTTTCGCGTCGGGAAAAGGGTTGCCCCCGATCCAGGGCTTGCCATCCGGCGCCACCACGTTGCCCTTGGCGTCGAACGTCGCCTTGCCCGCGTTGCGCAGGGTTGCCTCGAGGTAGTCCCAGGGTGAAGTGCGCATCACCTCGGTGGTGGTCTTGGCGACCTTCAGCTTGCGCCCCATCTTGACGATCTGCTCGTAGCGGATCGGCTCGAGCAGATCCTTGACGTGCTCCACATTGGCGGCGGTGATTTCGTCGCCGGTTTTGATCCTGCCCTTGGTATAACCCTCGATCGACAACAATTCCTCGGGATAGGCCTTGGTGATGTCGCCGGTTGCGGCGATGGTCTTCCACAAGGGCAGCAGCACGCCGCTCGCGAGCACGCCGCGCGCGGCGTCATTGAGGAACTTGCGGCGGCTATAGCCGCGGTCGAAACGGATGTGCCTCATGCTGCTCCTTCTTTCTCTGCCGTGCCCGAGTGTAGTCGAACGCGGCGACGTGAAGAGCCAATTGCGTCCATCGGGCCAACTCCAAGCGGCAAAGCCGCTTCAACGCCCGGCACTCCGCTGAAGTAATCGGGGTAACCGACTGAATTGTTGCGCATTCGCCGCGGCGGCAGCACCTACCCATCCCGCCGGAAGGTTCCACCCATCGGGGGAGGTTCAGGACGGTTGTCGATTCTCTACCCTCCGGGAAGCACATTGCGGTCTGTTTAGGGCCACTTGTGTGCGCTGTCTCTTCGAGACCGAAGACCAAACTGGAAGGAGACCCCAATGGGGCTGTTAATCAGCGTCGACAACGGCGGAACGCTTACGGACTTCTGCGTCATCACGGATGACGCGGTGCACCATGCGAAGACCGTAACCACCCCCTATGACCTCAGCAAGTGCTTCTTCGACGGCTTGCAAAAGGTGTCGGGCAGTGTCTATGGCGAGACGGATGTGGCCCGCCTGCTGGCGGAGGCGGAGTACATTCGCTACTCCACCACTGTGGGAACGAATGCGCTCGTCGAGCGCAAGGGGCCGCGCCTGGGCCTGCTGGTGACCGCCGGTACGGAGATTTCGGCGCTGACGCCCAAGGAGCACCTGGCCTCCCTTTTCGAAGGGATTGTCGGCGACCGGACCCGCTCCATCACCCCCGTCGATAGCGACGTCGAATTCGAGACGATCGTCATCAGGGCGGTGAACGAGCTGGCAGCCGCCGGCGCCAGCCGCCTGGTTATTGCGTCGAGCGCGCCGGACTTCAAGGCGCTCGAGTCGCGCATCAAGGACATCATCCAGCGCAAGTTTCCTTCGCATCTGCTCGGAGCGATGCCGCTTCTTTGCGCCGGCGAACTGACGGACGATCCGACGTTTACCCGCCGCAGCTGGACCGCCATCCTCAACACGTTTCTGCACCCCGCGATGGAGCGCTTCCTCTACTCGGCGGACTATCGCCTGAAGCAGCAGAACACCGCCAACCCGCTGCTGGTGTTCCGCAATGACGGCGGCTCCGCGCGCGTGGCCAAGACCACGGCGGTCAAGACCTACAGCTCGGGTCCGCGCGGCGGCATGGAGGGAACCCGGGCGTTGGCGGCGCACTATGGATATCCCAAGGTGGTGTCCTACGACGTCGGCGGGACCACCACCGACATCGGAGTCGTCGAACAGGGTGTGATACGCGCCTCCCGCAACGGGCGTTGCGAGGGTGTGGAGGTGGCCTTTCCGCTGGCGGACGTGCTCAGCGCCGGCGTCGGCGGCAGTTCCATCATTGCCGCGGCCGGAAAGTCGATCAGCGTCGGCCCCAAATCGGTCGGCGCGCTGCCCGGTCCGGCCTGCTTCGGCAGGGGCGGCAAGGAAGCCACGATCACCGACGTATACCTGCTTCAGGGTGTCCTGGACAAGAGCAGCTTCTTCGGCGGCGACTTCAGTCTCGATGAGAGCCGCTCGAAAGCCTGCATCGAGGCGAATATCTGCGGTCCGCTGAACTGGACCCTTGACGTCGCCTTGAAGGAGATGGAGGCCGCGTGGATCGGGAAGATCGCCAGTTCGATCACCGCATTCGCCGGCAGCTGCGCCGATGTGGTCCTGTTCGGGTTCGGCGGGGCCGGTGCACTTGCGGCGACTGCCATCGCCGCCAACGTCGGGGCGGATCGGGTGCTGATTCCGCGCCTGGCCGCGGTATTCAGCGCCTATGGAATCAATTTCTCGGACGTCTCCCAGGAATACCGGGTGGTGCTGGAGGCCCCGGCCCAGGGGGCGCTGAAACAGGCATACCAGGGCCTGCTTGAACGCGCGCGCCGTGACATGTACGCGGAGAAGGCCGCACTTGACGACTGCTCGATCAGCACGGCGCTCGTCCGTGAGCGCGGCGGCCGGGCGGATGAGTTCGCCATCGACACGGCAACGTTCGCTCCGCCGTGCGACTTCAAAGCCGGCGACGTGGCCACCTTGCAGCTGCGGGTGGTGAAGCCGGTCCAGCGGGCCAGGATCCATTCGGCGCCGTCAACGCGCCACGAGGCCAAGGCGACCGGTTCCCGGACCATCCTGGTGGCGGGCGGCAGGCGCACGGCCGTTCCCGTTTACAGGATCGAAGCCCTGCAGCCCGGAGCCACGGCGGAAGGGCCCGCGATCATCGAAGAAGCCTACTTCACCGGAAAGGTCGATGCGGGATGGAGCTTCGAGATCACGCCGAGCCACGACATTCTCCTGACCCGCATCAAGTAACGGAGACATCAACATGAAAGTTCAAATCACCGAATACCTGGGCATCGACCTCGACGACGAGATGTGGTTCTGCCGCTCATGCAGCAACAAGCTCATCTCCGCGCGGGACAACTACAAGCGTGCCCTGCTGGTGTATGACCGCGACCCCCGCGAGATCCACCCGGCGCTGATCGACGCCAGCAAGTACGAGTACACCTTCGCGCCGGACCCGGCCTATACCGCCTTGCTGGAGTTCTATTGTCCGCACTGCGGCACCCTGATGGAAACGGAATACACGATTCCGGGCCATCCGCCCGTTCACGACATCGAGCTCGACATCGACTCGCTGCGCGAGAAGGCCGGGAAGTGGGGGCAGACCTACGACATGCCGCGGGACATTCCGGTCCATCCGCCCAAGCACACCCACCCGCCACATGAACATGGTCATGGCCGCGGTCATGACGACGGGCACAAGCATTGACAGATGCGCAACGAGGAGATTCTGTAAATGAGCGCCAATCGAATTTCGGTGGACATCGGCGGCACGTTCACCGACTGCTTCGTGTCACATGAAGGCAAGTATGTCCAGGCCAAGGCCCTGACCACCCACCACAATCTGGCCTTGGGGTTCAACGAGGCCCTGGACGTGGCGTGCGAGGAGCTGGGCATCAATGTTCCCTCCCTGCTGGGCACGGCCGATTCGGTCCGCTACTCCACGACCCTGGGCACCAATGCCCTGATCGAGCGCAAAGGGCCGCGCATCGGCCTGATCTGCACGGCCGGCTTCGGCAGTGTGGTGCCCATTTCACGCGCCCGCGGCTATGGCGAGGGCCTGCCATTCGAGCAGCAGCGCGACCTGCCTCGGGCCAAGCGGCCGGAGCCGCTGGTGCCGATTCCCATGATCCGCACCATCCGCGAGCGGGTCGGTTACGCCGGCGAGGTGCTGCTGGAACTGGACGAGGAAGGAGTCCGCGAGGCCCTGCGGGAGCTGGTCGACCAGGGGGCGGAGACCATCGTCGTCATGCTCACCAACAGCGTGGTCAACCCGTCTCATGAACTGGCGGTCCAGTCCATTTTCCGGAGCGAGTATCCGGACTACCTGCTCGGCTCCATCCCCATGCTGCTGTCGCACCAGGTCGCCGGCCGCAAGGGCGAGTACACCCGTGCGACGTCGACCATCATCGACGGCTTCCTGCACAACGTCATGTATCACGGTCTGTCGACCCTGGAGCTGAACCTGCGCGCCAACGGCTACAACAAGCCGATGCTGATCAACCACAACTCCGGCGGCCTGGCTCAGCTCAATTCGACCGACGCGCTCCAGACTGTCCACTCGGGGCCGGTCGCCGGCATCGCCGCGTCCGAGCTGCTGTCCGAAGAAGGGGGGCTCGGCAACGTCGTGGCCACCGACATGGGCGGCACCAGCTTCGACATCGGCATCGTCACCGCCGGCGGCGAAAAGCACTATGACTTCCACCCGGTCATCGACCGCTGGCTGGTCAGCGTGCCAATGGTGCACCTGGTGACGCTGGGCGCGGGCGGCGGCTCGATCGCCTCGTTCGACCGGCTCTACAACTCCGTCAAGATTGGCCCGCAGAGCGCAGGGTCGGATCCGGGGCCGGCTTGCTACGACCAGGGCGGCCTGAAGCCCACCGTGACGGACGCCGATCTGCTGCTGGGCTACCTTGACCCGAAAAACTACGCCAATGGCCGCATCAAGCTGAATCCGGCGCGCTCCAGGATGGCGATCGAGGAGCATCTGGCCGACGACCTGGACCTGGAGCTGATCGAAATCTGCAAGATCATGAAGCAGACTGTCGACCACAACATGGCCAATGGCATCGCCACGGAACTGCGGTCCCGCGGCTACGCGCCGGAGCAGTTCACCATCCTGGCTTACGGCGGAAACGGGCCGCTCCACTGCTGCGGCATCGCCAATGCGCTGGGGGTCTCGCGGGTGCTGGCGCCCCCGTTCAGCTCGGTGTTTTCGGCCCTCGGCGCCGGCAACGTGGATCAGTTGCACATCCACGAATCGTCGACCTACACCGTGCTGTTCCATACCGGCTTGAAGAAACTGTTGACCGACTACTCGCGCCTCAACACCACGATCGAGGAGCTGGAGCGCCGCGGGCGGCAGGACCTGGTGCGCCAGGGCGTCGCCCCGGAACAGGTGGCGTTCCGTCTGGAGTTCGACATGCGCTACGGCAACCAGCGCGTCGAGACCGCGGTGGCGACGAAGCTGTCGCGCATCAGGTCGCCGCAGGACGTGCTGTCGCTGATCCGCGAGTTCCACGAGCGCTACGGCGAGCGTTTCGGCGAAGGCAGCCAGGCCACCGAATCGGGCGTGCGCATCAACACGGTTCGCGTGACCAGCTACGTCAAGCTGGACAAGGTGAAGTTCCACAACCTGAAGCCGCTGAAAGACAAGCACGCCGTCAAGCCGGTGGGCGCGCGCCCCTGCCACTTCGTGGGCTTCGACAAGCCCCTCGACACGGCTCTTTATGACGAGGCGGCGCTGAAGCCCGGCTCCTACATTGAAGGGCCCGCCGTGGTCACCACCCGCGCGACCACCTACCTGGTGGAGCCGGGCTGGACGTACCACGCCTCCAACTACGGCGCGGTGTGGTTCAGCCGCGGCGCCCGCCAGTAACTCGCCGATACGAAACAGCAACGAGGAGATTGTGATGAATGACATGAGCGAGGGCCTGGGAGCCAACCTCTCGGCCGCCGACCAGGCGCTGATCGACCAGTTCCTGATCGAGAATCAGCTGTTCTATGCGCCGGATGACGAGATCATGCGCGACCACCGGATCGCCCCCCGCTCCACCGCGGAGGACGAGGTGTTGAGCCGGAGCGACCTGGACTCCAACAAGATCGCCCTGGTGCGCGACCGCCTCGGGTCGGCGCTCCAGGAGAGCTTCAACATGGTGGAGCAGATGGGCGTGGCGCCCGGTGCCCGGTGGGGCGACCTGGTCTCCGCCATCTTCACCGAGCGCGGCGACCTGTCCCAGGTCGGGCCGTACGGCATCGTGCCGTTCGCCTCGGTGTGCCAGTATCCGGTGAAGTTCATCCGCAAGTACTGGATGAACGACAAGAGTGTCGGCGTGAGGGAAGGCGATGGCTTCATTCACAACGACTCGCGCTACGGCAACATCCACAACACCGACCAGAGCATGCTCATGCCCTTGTTCTACAAGGGCGAACTGGTTTGCTGGCTGGGCTCGACCATCCATGAAGGCGAGAACGGCGCCATCGAGCCGGGCGGCATGCCATCCATCGCCGAATCCAAGTTCGACGAGGGCCTCAAGATGTGCCCGTTCAAGGTCGTCGAGAGGTATGAGCTGAAGCGCGACCTGGTCAACTTCCTGCAGAACTCGGTGCGCGACCCCAAGCTCCAGCTGGCCGACATGAAGGTCAAGCTGCACGCCGTGATCCGCCTGCAGGAGCGCGTCCTCGCCATCATCGAGGAGTTCGGCAAGGAGTACCTGATCGCCACCCTGCGCAAGACCCTGGAGGATACGGCGGCGGAAGTGCGCCGCCGCATCGCCGAGCTGCCGGACGGCACCTGCCGGATCAACACGTTCATCGACGGCGACCTGCGCGAACACGTGCTGTGCAAGTATCCGCTCAAGGTCACGATCAAGGGCGACAAGATGATCTGGGACCTCCGCGGCGCCAGTCCCGAGCTGACCAACCGGTCGATCAACTCGGCGCTGGCTTCGCAGAAGTCCTGCATGCTGTCGAACCTGGTGCTGTACGTCTGGCCCGATCTGCCCTCGAACCAGGCGGTGCTCGATCCCGTCGAAATCCTCACCCACCGCAATACGCTGATCGACAGCTCGGTCGACGCGCCGAACGCGATGAGCCTGATTCCGATCTTCCGCTCGCTGTCGGTGCCGAACATCGTGCTGGCGAAGTTCGCCTACTGCCTGCCCAAGCGCTACACCGCGATCGTGGCGAGCCACTACAACCAGCCGGCCACCTTCGTCTACGGCGGCATGACCCAGCACCTGGAAGTGACGGGCAACTTCTGCGCCGACATCAACGGCAACGGCGGCGGCGCGCGCGAGAACTCCGACGGCGAGCACTCCCTGTCGCCCGTGTTCGGCTATCTGGCCGACACGGGCGAATACGAAATCGGCGAGGAAGAGCTGCCCTACGTGCGCGTGGTGGCCCAGCAGTTTGCCAAGGACCGGTGCGGCTGGGGCAAGTACCGCGGCGGCATGGGTTACGAGCAGATCATGACGGTCCGCGGCTCCGACAACTTCGGCTTCATGACCGGGCAATGCGGCGGCAAGCACAACTCGGCGCTGGGCCTGTTCGGCGGGTATGCGTGCCCGGCCTACCCGCTGGGCAAGATCAAGAACATCAATATTTTCGACACCCTGAAGAACGATCCGGAAAAGGTGAAGTTCAGCATGGTGGACCTGATGAACGAGCAGGCGATTCCCGGGGCAACGTACGTCATGCAGGACGCCGGCATGAATTTCGAGCAGTGTCACGAAGGTGAGGTCTACATGATCTGCCAGGGCGCCGGCGGCGGTTATGGCGACGTGCTCGACCGCGACCCCGCGCTGGTGGTGAAGGACGTCCAGGACGGGCTGGTGTCCCTGGAGTTCGCCGAGCGCATTTACAAGACGATCCTGGATCCGCGGACCCTCGCGGTCGATGCGGACGCCACGTCGAGGGCGAGGGCGGCGGAAAAGGCCGCCCGCAAGTCGCGGGGCGTGCCCTACGACAAATTTGTCGCCAAATGGGTCACCAAGGAGCCGCCGGCGGATCTGCCGTACTTCGGCAGCTGGGACAACGACGAGGAGCTCATCGCCTCGCCCCCCGGAGGGACGCGGGTCCGGATCAAGGCATCCGAGTGCAAGGGCGTCATGATCTCCAATCCGAAGGATCGGAAGATCGCTACGCTTCAGGCCGAGATTGCCGATCTGAAAAAGCGGCTGCGCTGACGGCCGGGGAGGGCCGCTGTCTTGGGCCCTCCTTCGAATCGGCCGCGGTGGGGACGTCGCCTGTACCGAAGAGGTTCATGCGGCGGGCCTCATTCATCGCCTGGGTGCGGGTGGAAACGCCAAGTTTGATGAAGATGTTCTTCAGATACCATTTCACGGTATCCACGCTGATGGAGAGGGTTCGCGCGATCTCCTTGTTCGAACGCCCCTGATCGACCAGTTTCAGGACCTCCGCTTCGCGCCCGGTTAGCTCGGCGACATGCGCGCGCGACCCGGCGAGGCCGGTTACGCCGTGTTCCGGATGCCGGCTGGTCGTCAACAGCCGCTGCGCGGTGGCGTTGAACCTGAGCTGGTCGGCCTCAACGCCCGACTTGCGGCGCGCCTTGTCCCGCACCCGGTCGAGGATGCCGATCAGCCTCTGACCCTCGTCAAGGAAGGGGCGGACCATTCCCCGTGGCACCGCCTCGTTGATCGTCGAGAGCAGGAGCTGCTCGGCTTCCACCGTCTGCCCGTGCTGCTCCATCGCAATCGACAGCAGGATTCGCACCTGCCACTCCAGCTGCTTCCAGCCCCGGGTCGCGGCTGAAGCAATCTGCTCGCGGAGCACGCGGATGGCCAGGGCCGGGCTGCCCCGCGCGCACAACAGGCGTGCCTTCGCCATGTTGACGTGTGCTTCAATCTCGACGCCGGGCCCCGATGCCGCATCCGCAAAGGCCCGCTTGGCGTCGACGTCTCCGAGCGTCTGCTCGGCTCCGCGGATATCGCCGCCGAGCAGTTTGACCCGGACCCGCTCGCAAGCCAGGGCGACCGCCAGCCGCTCCAGCGAGAGGGCCTGCGCCGTGTCTTCCCCTTCTTGCAGCAGGGCCAGGGCTTCGGTTTCGCAGCCCTTCAACAGCTTCAGGCGGCAACCGGACAGGTAGGTTGCGAGGTAAAAATCGACAACGCCGCCTTCGAAGCCGAGGAAGCGGCTTTCGTTCAGCAGGCGCTCGGCCTCGCCCAGGTTGTTTTCGTCGTAGTAGAGCTGGCCGAGAAGGGCCCCAGCCAGCCTTGCCGCATTGGATTGGCGCCCGGCGGTGTTCTCGGCCACCTTCAAGGCGTCGGCAAAGAGGTGCCTGGCGACCTCCAGGTTGCCGGCGCGAGAGGCGGAGATGCCTTCAAAGCAGCGCCCGTACACGCCGCTGAAGAGCCCATTCGCGCGATCCTGATAAGAGCGGGCCCACTGCAGCAGGTCCCCGACCTTGGAAAACTGGCAGGTGTGGATGTAGCGGTAGGCGAGGATGTTGGCGGCGACGCCGACCGACCACGGCTGGAATCCTTCCGCGTTGTCCAGGCAGGGCTTCACCAGGGTGTCGACCGCGGCGATCTGGTCGCCATAGACCATGGTGCAGGCCCGCACCACGTTGGCTTCGCCCAGCAGCACGCGGCGGCTGCGCTCGTTCAGGGTGGGCGCGACCCGCTCCACATGCCACAGTGCCTCGGACGACTCCTGCGGCCGATGCGTCAGGCAGTTCGCCCACGCGATCGCCATTTGCAGCCGCGGCCGGTCGAACAGCGCCGTGCGCGGCAGCTTGTTGACCAGGTTGAGGAGGGACGACATGTAACTGTGCTCGACCAGCGGCATGGCGTCGCGTTCGACCAGGTCCGCGGCGCGCTCCGTACTGCCCGCGAGCAAGGCGTGCTCGACCGCCTCCAGGGTCTGGCCATGGTTCCCAAACCAGTTCGAAGCGGCGAGATGAAGTGGCGGAATCGCTTCCGGGTGGGCTTTTTTTAACCGGCGCTGCAGGAACCGCGCGAACATGTGGTGGTACCGGAACCATTGCCGGTCCTCGTCCAGGGGGAGAAGGAACAGCTCCTGTGACTCCAGGTCGTCCAGTATCGCGGCGCTGTCCGCGCGGCCCGTGACCGCTTCGCAGAGCTCGCCGCTCATCCGCCCGAGGATGGAGGTCTTCACCATGAAATCGACGAGCTCGGGCGGCAGCTTGCTGACCACGTTCTCCGACAGGTACTCGCCGATGTCGGTTGCGGTGCCGGAGGCCCAGGACAGGACCCGCTCATGGACATCCGTCCCGCGCAAGGACAGTGAGGCCAGTTGCAGCGCCGCCGCCCAGCCCTCGGTGCTGCGCCAGAGCGCCAACAGGTCCTCGCTGCGCAGTTCGATACCCTTGGTCTCGGACAGATACGTCTTGGACTCCTCGAGGTCGAACCGGAGATTTGCGGCGTCGATTTCGATCAGCTCGCCTTGCACCCGTAGCCTGGTCAGGGCGAGCTTCAGGCGGGTCCGGCTGGCGACAACAACGTGGAGGTTGGCCGGGCTGCGCGTCAGCAGAAGCTGCAAGGCGTCGTGGACCGGCCCTTCGTTGATCAGGTGCCAGTCGTCCAGGAACAGGACGATGTCTTTGTCGTGGATGGAGAAATCGGCGACCAGGCTGTCCAGCACGAAGTCCACGCCCGACCGGGGGTTGGCCTCGATGACCTCTCTCAGGCCATCGCCGAGTTCCGAAGCCGCGTCCCGGATGGACTCGACCAGATAAGCCAGGAACCGGTTGATGTCGTTGTCGGCGGCGTCAATCGCCAACCATGCCGTGGTAATGCCTTTCGCCCGCAGCTCCTCGAACCACTGGGCGGCCAGCGTCGTCTTGCCGAAGCCGGCGGGGCCGTGAATGATCGCGAGCTTGCGGCTGAGGGTTTGCCGCAGCGCATCAATCAACTTCGGCCGCTGGAGCAGGGCGCCCCGGTTCCGGGGCGGCCGCAGCTTGGTCGTGACCAGGGGCTTTTGGCGCGCAACCACACCTTTTGAGGTGCTTTTCATCGTCCGAACCCTCCTCCAGGGTCTCCGCCGGCTTTGCTGACACAGGCCTGGTCGGACCTTAAAGCTACTCCACCCGAATCAAGAACTCGACCTACCCGTAGGTGTGGTTAGCGAGCGCAGAGCGACTGTATAGCCTTTCAAGTCGATTCCGACCCCTTCCCGGGGCTGATTGAGGACGAATCTATGAGGACCGAGCTAGCAGGGAGAACGGTCTCGGCGTTTGCGACTGGCCCGTCCGCTGCCTGGGTCGATTTTTATGAATACGCCGGGCGCCTGCTGGCCCGCGGAGCCGTTCCCTGGCTGGACCAGGCCAGATTTGCGGCATTCCATTCGCAGGCGCAGGGGTTGCTCAAGTCGGGCGTCGTCGAACTGCCGCTGGAGCCGATTCTGCGGGCCATGGCCGCTGCCAGCGATGACCTCGCCCGGGACATGCGGGGCAAGAGTCGGCTCGGATACCCGCTGCGGGTGCTCCTCGGGCACCCGGCGTTGCGCGAAAGCCTCATCGCTCTGCTCGCGCCGTTGCGGTCGGCCAACCCCACGCGACCGCTGGTCTTGTCGATGCCGTCGCCGGGCCGGCTTCTTGAGCTGGCCTACGAGCTCGCGCACCGCGCGCCCCCGACGTCTCCGGTGGGCCCGGAAGACGCCGCCAACGCTGCTGTGTATCTCGCAGACTTGCTGGGTGCCCTGTCGGAAAGCCGGCTCGATAGCCTGCTGATCATCGAGCCTCCCACGGTGTCCGACCTCGCCGATGAATGGCTGGAAAGCTACGAGCCGATCGTGAACAAGGCCCAGCATTACCGCTGGGAGGTGGGATTGATGGCCGCCGGCGCGGAAAATGCCGTTCCTGCCGAGGCCGGGTTCGACTATCAGATCGGCATGGGCCGATCTCCCGGGCGGATCGGACACCTGATCCGGTACGGAGCTGAAGGGCCGTCCGGCGCCATCGAAAAGGAGGGTGTTGGCTTTTACTACATCACCATGTCCGGCGATGTGATCCCCGAGCGGCTGCTCAGCTGGCTGGAGCAGTTCCGCTAGCACGTATGGCGGAGCACCGTTCCCTCCATTTTCCCACGAAGGTTCCAGGTGCGAGTTCATCAAGGCGCCTCGACCAGGCCATTGCCCTGTGGTGGTGGCCGACCCAGCCGATTCAGCCGGCCTTGCGCAGCACCGCGTACCTGATGTCGACGTTGTACCGAATCGAGAAAGCCAAGACAGCTACGAACCTGAAACCGCATGTCGACCAAACTATACCCTGACGCACATAGCGCCCTGCGGGGGCTGACGTTCGACGGCATGACGGTCATGGCCGGCGGATTCGGGCTTTGTGGAATTCCCGAGAACCTCATCGTCGGCCTGCGCGATTCAGGGGCGAAGGCCCTGACCATCATCGGCAACAACGTCGGGTGCGACAACCACGGCATGTGGCTTGTCCTGGCGAACGGCCAGATCCGCCGGGTGGTCGCGAGTTACGTCGGCGACAACAAGATCCTGGAAAGCCGCTTCATCGCCGGCGACATCGAAATCGAATTCAATCCGCAGGGAACCCTGGCCGAACGAATCCGTGCGGGAGGCGCCGGCATTCCGGCCTTCTTTACCCGCACTGGCTACGGCACGATGGTGGCCGAGGGAAAGGAAACGCGGGAGTTCGGGGGCGAGTGGTATGTGATGGAAACCGGACTGACCGCGGACATTGCCCTGGTCAAGGCCTGGAAGGGAGACCCGGAAGGCAACCTGGTGTACCGCAGGACGGCGCGCAACTTCAATCCGATGATTGCCACCGCCGCAAAGGTAACAATTGCCGAGGTGGAAGAACTGGTCCCGGCGGGAACCCTTGATCCGGATGCGATCCACACCCCGGGAATTTATGTTCAGCGCCTTGTCGTCGGCGCGCACTACGACAAACACATCGAGCGGCTCACCACGCGAAAGAGGGAGGCGAACTGATGCCCTGGACACGCGAACAGATGGCCATCCGCGCCGCGCAGGAACTGCGGGACGGCTTCTATGTCAACCTCGGCATCGGCATTCCCACATTGGTGGCCAACCACATTCCGAAAGGGATGTCGGTCACCTTGCAAAGCGAGAACGGCATGCTGGGGATGGGCCCTTTCCCCTACGAAGACGAGGTGGATCCGGACCTCATCAACGCCGGCAAGCAGACGATCTCCACGCTGCCGACATCGAGCTTTTTCTCGAGCGCAGACAGCTTCGCCATGATTCGTGGTGGGCACATCAATCTGTGCATCCTCGGTGGAATGCAGGTTGCGGGCAACGGCGATCTCGCCAATTGGATGGTTCCCGGAAAAATGATCAAGGGCATGGGCGGCGCCATGGACCTGGTTGCCGGAGTGCGCCGGGTGGTGGTGGTCATGGAGCACACCGAAAAGAGCGGCGAGCCGAAATTCAAGCGCAGGTGTTCCCTCCCGCTCACCGGCAGCGGCGTGGTGGATCTCCTGATCACCGACCTTGCGGTGTTCGAAATCGACAGGAAGGGGGCAGGTGCGCGGATGATCGAGCTCGCGGCCGGCGTTTCCCCGGAGGACGTGCAAGCCCGAACCGAGGCTGATTACATCGTAGCCATCTGACACCCACAGCATGCGTTCCGTGCCCGCAGGCACCAGAAAGGCGCATCCAGGCTCCCCCGGGAGCCTCCTGACACCGCGTCAAATTCAGGTGCTGCGGCTGCTCGCCACCGGGGCCACGAATGTCGAGGTGGCCTCGCGCATGAACATCGGTGGCGACACCGTCAAGTTTCATCTGAAGGGAATATTCGAAAAGCTGCACGTCAAGTGCCGCACGGAGGCGGTTGTTCGAGCCTTGCAGTGGGGGCTGGTCACCGTGCCCGGCCCGCAAACCGGTCCCGGTGGAGGCAGCGGCTCGCCCGCCCCAATGGGTAGTGCGCCTGGAAAAAAGGAGTAGAGCAGCCGAAGCTGCCGCGCCCCAGGCACATAATGATTGTGGAGGAGAGGAACCATGAACGAAATGATCCGCCCACAGGATCTTCCAAAGTGGGTACCCGGGGACGTTCTGCTGGCCAGCGACGAGGCCGGTTGGAGCAATGTCATGCTCCGGTCCTACCATTACTCACCTTCCGAGGTCTATGTTCCGCCGATGCGGGACTTCATGCTGGTGGCCTACGGCAGCGGGCCTACATCGATGGACCGCAAGGTCGACGGGCCGTGGCTCCACGAGTTCATGGTGCCAGGCAACATCTCCCTGCTGACCAGGGCGGAGGAGTCGCAGTGGCATTGGACCAGCGATATTGAGGTCACCCACCTCTATCTGACCCACGACAAGCTGGCAAAGACGTCCGGTGAAATGTACGACCGGGACATCGACGAAGTGAAGCTGCGCGACGTGCTGAAGATCGACGATCCCATGCTGCGCCACGGAATCGCCGCCCTGGCCAATGAAATCCGCAGCGATCACCTCGGCGGCCGGCTCTACGTCGATGCCATCACTACCCAGATCTGCATCCAGATCCTGCGCCGATACGCTTCCGTTGCGTTCCGGGAGAACCAGGGGCCATGCGGCCTTTCGCCGATCCAGGCGAAGATGGTCGAGGAGTACATCGAGGTCAACCTCGACCAGCAGCTCAGCCTGGACGAACTGGCCGAGGTTGCCCATATCAGCTCTTCGCATTTCCTGCGTCAGTTCAAGCAACGGTTCGGCGTCGCGCCGCACTCCTATGTCGTGCAGCGGCGGTTGCTTTGCGCGCAGCAGCTGCTCACCAAGACGGCGCTTGCCATCAAGCAGATATCGGCTCGCAGCGGATTCTTCGACCAGAGCCACATGACGCGCGTTTTTCAGAAACACCTCGGGACCACGCCAAACGCATTTCGGGAGCAGGCCAGGCGTTGAGCCCGGCCGCATCGGCGAAAGCGCCGCGGCGTCGGCAACGTTCCGGATCATACGGTCTGCGCCAGTGCGTGCAACGTGTAAGCCCGGGCAATAAGGGCTCGTTGCCGGCTCATCTGCGGCCTGCGAAAACGTGGATGGCGACGTTGTACAAGATCGCGCTGAACATTATCCAATACTGACGCGAGCCGCCTGCATAAGCTCCTCCCAAAAGCGGGACCTCAATCCCGGTTCCGCAGTGAGATGCCGAACGAGCCTTCCCGAAGGGCTCGACGGAGGAGAAACAACCAGATGGCATGCACCAGAGCCCCCGATGGAGCTGTCCGCGCCCCGGCGATGACGCCGGGCGGCCGCGGAGCGCGGCCATTCGAATATAACGCCGACCTTCACACGGGGATGCCATGTTTTCACTGAGATTCCGAATCGCCCGTGGCGTCATGCGCCATCGTGTCCTGGTTGCCGGAATCTTCGTATTGGTTACCGGCTTCTTCTGTGCGGGCCTGAGGAACGTCGAGCTGAAGACGATCTTTTCGGATCTCTTGCCCAAAGACGATCCGTACGTTCAGGTGTTCAAGGATCATCCCAACTTCGGCAACCCGCTCACGGTGACGCTGATGGTCAAGCGGAAAGACGGAGACATCTACAACGCCGAGACCCTCGCAAAAGTCTGGAAATTGACGCGCGACATCGACCTGGCCCCGGGCGTCGACCACGATCAGATCCTGTCGATTGCCACCGAGAAGGCGCGCTACATCGAGGCGACGCCGGAAGGCATCGACATGCGCCCCCTGATGGGCGATCACGTCCCCACCAGCAAGGATGAAATCGACGATTTCCGCAATCGCGTCGACAAGTCCCCGAACGCCAGGACATTTCTGATCTCGAAGGATTCCGCCTCTACGTTGATCAACGCGACGTTCATCGAGCAAAGGCTCGATTACGGCACGGTGTTCGACTACGTGCGCAAGCTGGCCAGGGACGCCGGCGACGAGCACCACGAGGTGCTGATGGCCGGGCAGCCCGTCCTCACCGGCTGGGTCTACCACTACGAGTCGGAGCTGATGTGGATCGCGTGCATCACGATTGGCGCACTGGTCCTGTCGCTGACCCTGTACATGCGCAATGTCGTCGGCGTGGTGACGCCGATCCTGACCAGCGCTGTCGCCGCCATCTGGGGCTTCGGATTTGTCGGGTGGCTGAAGTCGCCAATCGAGCCGCTGCTGATGGTCGTGCCGCTTCTGCTCGTGGCACGGTCATTTTCGCACTGCGTCCAGTTCACCGAGCGCTACTATGAGATATTCGCCCACGTCAATGACCGGGTAAAGGCCGCCGAGATCACCATGGGGGTGATGATGGCGCCGTCGGTGCTCGGCATCTTCACGGACATCGTCGGCATCTTTCTCATCGCCATCGCCCCGATTCCGGCGATGGAGCGATTCGCCGTGTTTTGCGGATTCTGGGCGATCTGGCTGATCCCGACCGGGGTCATTCTGATCTCGCTGCTGCTGGCTTCCCTGCCTGCTCCGAAAAACGTCGCGCGGCTTGTCGGCCAGGGCAGCCACGGCGGGATGCAGACGGCGTTCCACTCGCTCCTGCGCGGCATCGCCAGCCTGACGTTCGGCAGGCGCGCCCGTTACACCTGCGTGATTGTCGTGGGTGTCGCCGTTTATGCCCTGGTGAACGCCCTCCACATCCGCATCGGCAATCCGGTGGAAGGCAGCTCGCTGCTGTGGCCGGTGTCGGAATACAACCAGGCCGTCCACCAGATCAACCGCAATTTCCCGGGCGTCAACACCCTGGAGATCGTTTTCGAGGCCAAAGACCAGAAGGACCGCAACCGCCTGATGCACCAGGAGGATGCCATCCTGACGATGATCAAGCTGCAGCACGCGGTGGAGAGCGGGGCACACCCTCCGCGGGCAACCTTGTCGTTCGGCGATTACTTGATGGAGGGAAACCGCCTGTTCGCGGGAGGCAATCCGAAATGGCTGCCCCTGGATGCCGACGACACGTCCGTCAACGCCGCCGCCGCCGCCGTCATGGTCGGAAGCAGCCCGAAGGCCTATTCGAACGTCATCGATTTCGAGCAGGAGAACGGGACGGTCTCGCTGTGGTTCAAGGACAACAAGCAGGAAACGGTCGATTCGGCGCTGGCGGCAGCCTCAAAGGCCGTCGACGCGATCAACCCGGATCACGCAAGCTTCCGCATCCGGCTGGGCTCGGGAACCATCGCTCTGCAGCAGGCGATGAACAACGTGGTCAAGCGGTATCACTGGACCATCGTCGGCTGCCTGAATCTGGTGATTCTGCTCGGATGCAGCTTTGCCTATCGTTCCATTATGGCGGGGATCATTCTGCTGATTCCCGTGAATCTGGCCAACTTCATCCTCACCGCGGGCATGAAGCTGATCGGAATCGGCCTCGATATCAACGCGCTGCTGGTGTGCTGCGTCGGCGTGGGCGTAGGCATCGATTACGGCATCTACCTGCTCTCGCGCATCTGCGAGGAGTTCCATGCCCACGGCGCGGACTGGGGCAAGGCGATCACCGCCTCGCTCACCACCACCGGCAAGGCAATCACGTTTACCGCCTCGATCATGCTTGTCGGCATCGCGCCGTGGTACTTCCTGTCGAGCCTCAAGTTCGTCGCGGACATGGGGCTGCTGCTGGTGCTGACGATGCTCATCAACATGGTTCTCGCGCTGGTGGTTCTGCCGCTGCTGGTGTGGGTGATCAAGCCGGCTTTCGTATCGCGAAAAGACTTGCTGGTCGGGGAAGGGGTGGATCTTTCCCTGTTTACCGAAGAGGACGACGCTGCTGCCGGCCTGATACCGGAAAGCTGATGGCGCGCCCGCGCCTTTGATCTACGTGATTCACTGAGGAGATTGACCATGCGCATCAGAAAGTACGACGTTGACTACGCGCGCCGTGCGCTGTTGAAAAAGGGGGCGATCGGCGCCGGCGCGGGGCTGCTGGCGCCCCTATGGCCGATGATCGGCAACACTGCCGATGCCTCCAAGGCCTACCCCGACGAGTTGCGCTCGATCGAGATGTACACCAAGGGCAAGGTCAAGCCTGGTGACGTGATCACCGCGGCGAATGTCGACCTGGTGAAGGACCTGCTGGACCCGATTGCCTACCAGCAGGTCAAGACCATGGGGCGGCGGATCAACATCATCGAATCGACCCAGGACGTCTCCAAGCTGTTTCCATATGAATACCTGGAGGCGACGCTTCGTAACAAGGGCAAGGCCAGGTTCGATGCCAACGGCAACGTGGTCACGGCGTCCGGCGAGCCGTGGATCGGCGGCCTGCCGTTCCCGGACGCCAAGGACGGCAATGAAGCGATGGCGAATCTGACCCTTTCCTGGGGCCGGCACACGTATTCGCAGTATGCGATCCGTGATTGGGATATCGGTCCGGACGGGTCCGTCGCCTACCAGTACGACTTCCCCTGGTGCGAGCTCAACACCACGGCCAGAACCGACGACCAGGTCTGGCAGGGAAAAAAAGACATGCTGCGCTTCCAGACGGTGTTCTTCACGGCGCCAAACGACACCGCAGGCACCTCGTTTCTGAGCGTGTGGTACTACGACCAGCGCCGGTTCCCGGATCTCTATGGCTATCTGCCGGCGTTCAAGCGCGTGCGCCAGTTCCCGACCAATCAGCGCTTCGAGCCCCTGGTGCCCGGCATCACGTTCTTCCTTTCGGACGCGTGGGCCGCGGGCGACCCGATGCTGACCTGGGGCAACTACCGGATCGTGGAGCGCAAGCCGTTCCTGGGCTGCATCGGGTCGCGCAATTTCATGCAGGGTTACGGCGGCGTCATGGACAACTGGGAGCGGCCGGTTCACGGCGGCCCGAAGAACCAGACCTTCTTCGATACCTGGATGGAGCTGGTGCCGGAGGTTCTGGTCATCGAGGCCGAGCCGACCGGCTATCCACGCTCGCCGGTGGGCAAGAAGCGGGTGTGGATCGATGCCCGAAACATGATGTACGTCGCCTACAACACCTACGACCGGCGCGGCGAACTGTGGAAGTCGTTCGAGCCGGCCTACGCCCAGTACTCCAACGAGCACTACACCCTCAACGACGGGAAGCACCCGGCCTGGTCCTGGACCCACGTGATGAGCCACGACATCCAGGCCAACCGCATGAGCCGCTTCGTCCAGGCACGAGAGGTCGCCGGCGGCTACAAGAGCCAGTACGGGGCGCAGGGCATCGACGTCTACAACAAGTTCCTGACGGTGCAGGCGATCCAGCGCCTCGGCGCCGCCTGACCGATGTCCGCGAATGCAGTGAGAAAGCTGATCGGCGCCGGCCTGCTGATGGCGGGGGCGGCCGGCGCCGATCAGCCGGCAAAGATCACCACATTGGTGAGCGGCACCCAGCATGACGCTCTCTTTTCGATCGGCATGCTGGGTCGAATCGGCGTGGCGGTCGGCGGGAACGGCGAAATCCTGGAAAGTGCGGACGCCGGCGAAACCTGGAAGGCCGTCGTTCCGGCCCCGACCTCCATGGCGCTGCTGTCCGTCAGCCTGCAGCCCGGGCACGCCATCGTCGTCGGACAGAGCGGGCTGATTCTGTTCATGGACGCCACGGGCAAATGGACGGCGGGCGACGCCGGTACGGGCAAAAGACTGTTTGGAGTCAGCGTCAATCAGGGCGGAGTCGCTGCCGCCGTGGGTGCGTTCGGGACCATTCTGCGCTCCACCGATGGTGGCGGGCATTGGGCGTCGATTGCCCCGAGGTGGGATCGCTTTACGCCCGGCGGGGAAGATCCCCACCTCTACTGTGTCGCCGTGGACGATGCAGGCGCCATTACCGTGGCCGGGGAGTTCGGACTCATCCTCCGCTCGGAGGACGCCGGGAAGTCGTGGCGCGCCTTGCATAAAGGAGACGCCTCGATATTCGCCATCGAAATCCGCCCGGACGGAACGGGCTATGCGGTTGGCCAGAGCGGGACGGTGCTGCGCACATCCGATAAAGGTGTGACCTGGCGCGAGCTCA
>DASRFD010000005.1:0-40504 GCA_035651715.1 Nevskia sp. | reverse complement strand
CCGTTCACGCCCCCGCCGATCCCGCCGAGCTGGAGCTGTTCCGCGACAACGTGCGCCGCTTCTTCGCCGCCGAGGTCGAGCCGCACATCGAGAAGTGGGAGAAGGACGGCCGCGTGCCGCGCGAGTTCTACTACAAGATGGGCGAGGCCGGCCTGCTCTGCATCGACGTGCCGGAGCAATATGGCGGCAGCGGCGCCAGCTTCGAGTTCTCGATGGTCGTGCTGGAGGAGGCGGGGCGCATGGGCTTCCTGGCCCTGTCGTCCAACCTCACGGTGCACTCCGACATCTGCGCGCCCTACATCCTGCACCTGGGCACCGAGGAGCAGAAGCAGTATTGGCTGCCGAAGATGGTGAGCGGCGAAGCCATCGGCGCCATCGCCATGACCGAGCCGGCCGCCGGCTCCGACCTGCAGGGCATCAAGACCAGCGCCCTGCCCGACGGCAGCGGCCACTACCTGATCAACGGCTCCAAGACCTTCATCACCAACGGCCAGAACGCCGACGTCATCATCACCGCGACCAAGACCGACCCCAAGGCCGGCGCCAAGGGCACCACCCTGTTCCTGGTCGACGCCAGGCTGCCGGGCTTCAAGCGCGGCCGCAACCTGGACAAGATCGGCCAGCACAGCGCCGATACTTCCGAACTGTTCTTCGACAACGTCAAGGTGCCGGCCGGCGCCGTGCTCGGCCGCGTCGGCAACGGCTTCGGCCACCTGGTGGACGAGCTGCCGCGCGAGCGCCTGGGCCTGGCGGTGACCGCCATCGGCCACTCGCGCGGCGCGCTGGAGAAGACCATCGACTACGTCACCACGCGCAAGGCCTTCGGCACCGCCATCGCCAGCTTCCAGAACACCCGCTTCAAGCTGGCCGAGATGAAGACCGAGATCGAGGTGCACCAGGCTTTCGTCGAGAAGTGCGTGCGCCTGTATGCCGAAGGCCGGCTCGACGTGCCGACCGCGGCGATGGTCAAGCTATCCACCACCGAACTCGAGGCGCGCGTCACCGACGGCTGCCTGCAGCTGTTCGGCGGCTACGGCTACATGGTCGAGTACCCGATCTCGCGCTACTACGTCGACGCGCGCATCCAGCGCATCTACGGCGGCACCAGCGAGATCATGAAGGAAGTGATCGCCAGGTCGATCGTCGGAAGAGGCGCGTAGGACGACCCCGCGGGCAGCTCGAGGCCGCGCGGTTGAGCAGTCGCCCCCTGCCGGCCCGAGCCGGCAGGAGGCGCGCGGACTCAGTGGGTGCTGGTCGTCGACGTGGTGCTGCTGCCCTTGTTGTCGGAGGTGCCGGCGATGACGCCGCCGATCACCGCGGCGGTGACCACGCCGGCCACGATGGCGGTGGTGGTCGAGCCCGCGGCCGCGGACGAAGCGTTGGCGGTGGAGCCCGCGGCTATGCCGGTGTCGCTGTTCGAATCGGCAAGCACTGCGGGGACAGAGAAAACCGCGGCGAGAAGCAGACACAAGCCCGAAGCTTTTTTCATCGCAACTCCCCTTCCGTTGGAATAATTTGCGGTGCAACCCCAATGGGAGAATACGCCCACCGCCGTCCGCTCAACAAGATCGGCGCTGAGCCCGGTGCTTTGCTGCAATGCGATAGCGCGCCGTCCGGAGTTTCAGCGCTTGTGCCGCGCGATCAGGCGCTTGCGCTTCTTGATCTGCCGGCCGGTCAGCTCGTTCTTTTTGTCCTTGAAGGGATTGTCGCCGGTCTTGAACTCCAGGCGCAGCGGCACGCCCTTGAGCTTGAAGGCGTCGCGGAAGACGTTGGCGAGGTAGCTCTTGTAGGCGTCCTTGAGCTTGTCGGTCTGGTTGCCGTGGATCATGATCGACGGCGGGTTGCGGCCGGACTGGTGGGCGTAGCGCAGCTTGATGCGGCGGCCCAGCACGGCGTGCGGGGCGTGGCGCTCCACCGCCTGCTCCAGCACCCGGTTCAGCTCGGGCGTCGGCAGCTCGCGCGTGGTCGCCTCGTAGGCCGCCACCACGTCCTCCATCAGCTCGCGCAGGCCCGAGCCGTGCAGCGCGGAGATGAAGTGCAGCGGCACGAAATCGAGGAACGGCAGGCGGAAGTCGACCTGGTCCTTGACGCTGCGGCGCTGGTCGCCGGGCAGGCTGTCCCACTTGTTCACCGCCAGCACCATGGCGCGGCCATGGTGGGCGATCAGGCCCATCAGCCGCGCGTCCTGCATGCCGATCTCCTCGCGGGCGTCGACCATGGCGATGACCACGTGGGCGCGCTCGATCGCCTGCAGCGCCTTGACGATGGAGAACTTCTCGATCACCTCGGTGACGCGCGAGCGGCGGCGGATGCCGGCGGTGTCGATCAGCTCGAAGGCGCGGCCGTCCCACTCGAAGCGCACGCTGATGGCGTCGCGGGTGGTGCCCGGCTGGTCCGAGGCCAGCACCCGCTCCTCGCCCAGCAGGCGGTTGACCAGGGTCGACTTGCCGGCATTGGGGCGGCCGACCACGGCGACGCGGATGGTGCCGTCCTCGTCCTCGCGCGGCGTCGGCTCGGTGGCGGCCAGCAGCGAGCGCAGCAGCGGCGGCACGCCGTCGCCGTGCTCGGCCGACACCGGCAGCGGCTCGCCCAGGCCCAGGGCGAAGAAGTCCGCGACGGTGGCCTTGCCCATGCCCTCGGCCTTGTTGGCGAGCAGCCGCACCTTCTTGCCGAGCTTGCGCAGGTATTCGGCGATGTCGCGGTCCGAGGGCAGCAGGCCGGCGTGGGCGTCGACGATGAACAGCACTTCGTCGGCCTCCTCGATGGCGGTCCGCGCCTGCTGTTCGGCCAGGGCCGCCAGCGCGTCGCTCGATTCCGGGCTGAGGCCGCCGGTGTCGACCACGATGAAACGCTTGCCCTCGAACTCGCCGCGGCCGTACTGGCGGTCGCGGGTCAGGCCCGGGAAGTCGGCCACCAGCGCGTCGCGCGTGCCGGTGAAGCGGTTGAACAGGGTCGATTTGCCGACATTGGGGCGGCCGACCAGGGCGAAGACGGGCGTGGACATGGGCGAATTGTAGAACTGTATGGCGGAGAGTGGCGCTGAATTGGGCCGCGCCCCTCACCCGCCAGCGGCGATCCGCCGATGGCCTTCCCCTCTCCCGGCGGGAGAGGGCTGCAGCCGGCTGCCTACGGCAGCCGCATCCTTATCGGGGCCGGGTGTCGTAGGCGCGCAGCTTGCCGCCGACATCCATCACGTAAAGCAGATCGCCGCCGGCCGCCAGCGGCGCGGCGATCGGGTCGCTGCCCAGGCGGGTGCGGGCGACGATCCTGCCGTCGCCGGGCGAGAGCCAGTGCAGGTAGCCCTTGTAGTCGCCCACCACCACGTAGCCCTTGTAGAAAGCCGGCGGCGACAGGCGGCGGTACTTGAGCTCCTGCTGCTTCCAGGCGGCGGCGCCGGTGGCGGCGTCCAGCGCCCACACCGTGCCGTCGTCGTCGGTGACGAACAGCTTGTCGCCGCCCAGCGCCATGCCGGCGTAGCTCTTGACGCTGCGGCGCCAGCGGCTGTCGCCGGTGTTGTAGTCGACCAGGGTCAGGTCGCCGCCGTAGGTGACGACGAACAGGCCGTCGTTGCCGGGCAGCATGTCGGCGTCGATGTCGATCACCCGGTCCAGTTCGCTGCGCCCGGTGGGCACGGAGATGGTCTGCTCCCACACCTGGGTGCCGTCGAGCAGGTTGAGCACCGACAGCTTGCCGTTGTCCAGGCCGTTGTAGACGCGGTTGCCGATGATCAGCGGCATCGACAGGCCGCGCAGCGTCAGGTTGGGCTCGTTGCGGTCGAAGGCCCAGCGGCGCTCGCCGGTGGCGGCGTCGAGGCCGTACTCGCGGCCGTCCACCGCCTTGGCCACCACGGTGTTGCCGGAGCCGACCGGCGCCGCCAGCGCCTCGCTCGGCGCGCGCGTGCGCCACAGCTCGCTGCCGTCGGCGCGCTTGAGCGCGATGACTTCGCCGTCGAGGGTGCCAACCAGCACCTGGTTGCCGTTGACGCTGGGGCCGGAGATGACGCGCGCGCGGGTCTTGGCCCGCCAGATCAGGTCGCCGCTCTTCGGGTTGAGCGCGTAGACCTTGCCGTCGATCGACGCCGCGAAGACGGCATCCTCGGCCACCGCCACGCGGAAGCCGGAGACGTAGCCGTCGCTGCCGTCGCCGATGTGGCGCGACCAGACGTCGTCGATCCGCAGTTCCTCCTTGGCGATCGAGACCAGCTTGGCCGGCTCGCGCGTCTTGCCCTTGCTGGAGCAGCCGGCCATGGCGGCGGCCGCCAGGGCCACCGCCAGCGCGAAGCGCAGACCGGTGCGGAAACCGCCCGCGCCGGCCATCAGGACTTCACCACCGGGGCGTCGGCGATGTCGTCGAGCTTGCGCTGCAGGCCTTCGCGGTTCACCGCGTCCGGGCCGAGCGTCTGCAGGGCCTGCTGGTAGGCGCCGCGGGCAGCGGTGCGGTCGCCCTGCGACAGCTTGATGTCGCCGCGCAGCTCGTCGTACAGCGCGGCATAGGCGCCGGCGTCGCCGTCGAGCTGCTTGAGGGCTTCGTCGGGCTTGTTCTGCTGCCACAGCACCTGGGCCAGGCGCAGCCGCGCCAGCGGCAGCAGGGCCGGATCGTAGCCGCGCGGGCGCAGGTGCAGCATCGCGCCGATGCGCGCCGCGACGGACGGGCTCTGCTCGTACTGCGCGACCCACTGCAGGCGGGCCGCGGCGTCGTCGAACTTGCCGCTGCCCACCGCCAGGGCGGCCAGCTTGAGCGAGGCGGCGGCGGCATAGGGGGTGTCGCTGAAATCCTTGACCAGGCGGTCGGTCATCGCCTTGGCGTCGTCATACTTGTTCTCGGCGGCGGCGCGGTTCAGGTCCTCGAACACGTGCGAGGCCTCGCCGGCGTGGGCGTCCAGGCGCTGGCCCCAGGCCTGCCAACCGAAGATCGCCGCCAGGCCCAGCGCCAGGCCGGAAGCCAGCGGGAACCAGTTTTCACGCAGCCACTTGCGCAGTTCTTCGACTTGCGCTTCTTCGTCGTAATGATCGGTCACAGCATCTTCTCGCTTTTAAGAGGCGCAGAGTACCAGAGGATTTGCATGTAAAGCGGGGCTCAGAGCCTCAGCAGGCGCACCAGCTTCGCCGGCAGCTCGTCCCAGGAGCAGCTGAAGGGCTCGCCCTCGCCGCGCAGGGATTTTACTTGAACCGCCGACCGGGCCGCCTCGTCGTCGCCCAGGATCAGGGCGTAGCGGGCGCCGGAATTGTCGGCCCGCTTGAGCTGGGACTTGAGGCCGCCGCCGCCCGCATTGAGGGTCAGGCGCAGACGCGGCGCGTGGGCGCGCAGGCGTTCGGCCAGCTGCGCCGCCGGGCCTTCGGCGGCCGCGCCGAAGCGGCAGAAATAGACATGGCTGGCGTTGCCCGGCACCGGCGCCTGCTGCAGCGCCATCAGGGCAATGAGGCGCTCGATGCCGAGGCCGAAGCCCACGCCCGGGGTGGCGGGGCCGCCGAGCTGCTCCACCAGGCCGTCGTAGCGGCCGCCGGCGCAGACCGCGTCCTGCGCGCCGAGCTGGGTGGTGGTCCACTCGAACACCGTGTGGGTGTAGTAGTCCAGGCCGCGCACCAGGCGCTGGTTGATCAGGTAATCGATGCCCAGATCGGACAGCCCGCGCTGCACCGCCTCGAAGTGGGCGGCGGAGGCGGCGTCGAGGTGATCGAGCAGCCGCGGCGCGCCGGCGACGATCTGGCGGGTCGTCTCCACCTTGCTGTCCAGCACCCGCAGCGGGTTGCTGCCGAGGCGGCGCTTGGAATCCTCGTCCAGCGAGGACTCGTACTTCGACAGGTACTCGACCAGGGCCGCGCGATAGGCGGCGCGCGAGGCGGGGGTGCCGAGCGAGTTGAGCTGCAGCCTGAAGCCGGACACGCCGAGCCGCCGCCACAGCTGTGCGGCGATGGCGATGACCTCGACGTCGATGTCCGGCGTAGCGATGCCGAAGGCTTCGACATCGAGCTGGTGGAACTGGCGGTAGCGCCCGGCCTGCGGGCGCTCATAGCGGAACACCGGGCCGGTGCACCAGACCCGCTGCTGCTGGTTGTAGAGCAGGCCGTGCTCGATGCCGGCGCGGACCACGCCGGCGGTCAGCTCCGGGCGCAGGCTGAGGTTTTCGCCGCCGCGGTCCTCGAAGCTGTACATCTCCTTCTCGACCACGTCGGTGACCTCGCCCACCGCGCGCTTGAACAGCTCGGTGCGCTCCACCACCGGCAGGCGCAGCTCGCCGTAGCCGTAGGCGGCGAACACCTCGGCGGCGACGGCGTACAGGTGCTGCCAGGCCGCGGCGTCGGCCGGCAACACATCGTTCATGCCGCGGACGGCTTGCAGCTTCTGGCTCATGGCGACGCGCTGTTCAGTCGGAGGACGGCACGCTCAGGCGCGCGGTGTTGTCCTTCGCGCGCGTGTACGGGCCCAGGTCCAGCGTCTTGCCGCGGTAGCTCACCGCGACGCCGGGGGCATTGCCCAGGAACAGCGAGTACGGCGGCTTGCCGGACAGGACCTGGTGATCGCCCTGCTGGATCACCCCCGCCAGCAGCACCTTGCCGGCGGCATCCTCGATGCGCACCCAGGAGGTGGCCTTGAAGTCCAGGCTCAGGGCGTCGGCCGAAACCGCGGCGGCGGCCGGAGCGGCCGGTGCCGGCGCGGCGGCGGGCGGCTGGGCGGCGGCGGGCTGAGCCGGCGCAGGCACGGCGGCGGGGGCCGCAGCCTGCGGCGCGGGCGCCGGTTCGGCCGCGGCCGGCGCCGACGACTGGCCACGCTCGGCCGGGGTGGTGGACAGCTCGTTGGTCGACAGCGGGCGGGCGGCGCCGGCTTCAGGGGCCGGCGCGGGCGCCGCAGCGGCACCGGGCGCCGGCAGCCCCGCGGGCTTGGCCGGCTCGGCGGCGCCGCGGCCCTCGCCGGGATTCTCGCGCAGCACGAAGGCGGCGATTCCCACCAGCACGCCGAAGGCCACCAGCCACAGCCACCAAGGGGTGCCGCCGCCGCGGCGACGGTTCTTCTTCAGGCTGCTGCCGGTGTTGCTGCTGCCCAGCAGCAGCTTGGTCGGCGCCGCCGGGGCGCGCGGCGCCACCAGCTTCTCGTAGGCCGACAGCAGCTCCTGCTCGGACAGCGACAGCGCCTTGGCGCACTTGCGGTAGTAGCCGCGCACGTACACCGGCTCGTTCAGCACCGCGAAATCGTCGCGCTCGAGCGCCTCGAGGGTGGCGGGCGCGAGCTTGGTCAGGCCGGCGAGCTCGGGCAGGCCCAGGCGGGCGCGCTCGCGCGCCAGGCGGATCAGGCGGCCGGGTCCCTGGCGGACGGATTCGGAGGTTTCGGTGCTGGCCGCCGGCTCGGCGGTATTGTCGGTGGTCATTGGGGCGGGGTGCGTAGTTTGAGCAGTTGGGCTGCTTCGTCGGAATCGGGGAAATTGCGGATCAGTTTCAACGAATACTGGTGGGCGGCGTCTTCATTGCCCAGCGCGCGCTCGGTCTTGAAGCCGAGCAGCAGCAGGGACGCCGGCGCCGGGGCGAGCTTCTGGTAGCGCTCGAGGAAGGCGCGCGCGCCGTAGTAGTTCTCTTTGCGGAACTCCAGTCCGGCCATCTCCGACAGGGCGCCGGAGAAGTTCGGGTCGGCCTGCAGCGCCTTGCGGAAATCCGCCTCGGCGCGCGCCGGGTCGCCGGCGTGGTCGGCGCAGATGCCGGCATTGGTCCAGGCCTTGGCCGGGGTGGGATAGTCGCGGTTCTTCAGCGCCAGCATGAAATTGCTGTCGCCCTCGTCGAACTTGCCCTGGCTGCACAGGAACACGCCGTAGTTGTTGCGGATTTCCGGATCGTCGCCGTCGAGGCCGATGGCGCGCTTGTACTCGCTCTTGGCGCCGTCGATGTCGTTCTGCTGCCAGTAGATGTAGCCCAGGCCGGCGTGCGCCTGGGCCACGCTGTCGTCCTGTTCGACGGCCTTCTTCAGCTTGGCCGCGGCCACCTCGAGCATGCCCTCGCTGGCGTAGGTCAGGCCCAGCTTGGTGTTGATGCGGGCGGCTTCCTTGAGGTCGGGCTTGGACGGCTGGCGCGGCCCGGTGGTCTCGGTGACGCAGGCGCAGAGGGCCAGCGCCAGGGCTCCGGCGGCGAGCCGGGACATCGGATGACGGAGAAAGGTCGGAGGCATCGGCCAACTTTAGCGAAGATCGTGCCGCGGCGGCGCAGCCGCCGACCGCCGACCCTCCGCCGACGCGGGAGCGGGCGGCGGGACCAGGGCAGCGGCGCCCATGGGTTTCACTGGACCTTTACCGGAATGTCACCTAGCCGCTGCTTCTGCCGCGACGTCACCTTGCCGACCAGCTGACCGCACGCCGCGTCGATGTCGTCGCCGCGGGTCCGGCGGGTCGTGGTGATGATGCGCTTGGCGCGCAGGATCTCGGCGAAGCGCTGGATCGCTTCCGGCGACGAGCGCTTGTAGCGCGTCTGCGGGAAGGGATTGAAGGGGATCAGGTTGACCTTGGCCGGCAGGTCGCCGAGCAGGCGCGCCAGCTCGCGGGCATGCTCCGGCTTGTCGTTGACGCCGTCGAGCATCACGTATTCGTAAACGATGTGGGCCTTGCGGTCCTTGCCGGTGGTGTAGCGGCGGCAGGCTTCGATCAGCTCGGCGATGGGATACTTGCGGTTGATCGGCACCAGCTGGTCGCGCAGCGCGTCGTTGGGCGCGTGCAGGGACACGGCCAGGGCGGTGTCCACGTCCTCGCGCAGCCGGTCGATGAAGGGCACCAGGCCGGAGGTCGACACCGTGACCTTACGCTTGGACAGGCCGAAGCCGAAGTCGTCGAGCAGGATCTTCACCGCCGCCAGCACCTGGCCGTAGTTGGCCAGCGGCTCACCCATGCCCATGAACACCACGTTGGAGATGACGCGGTCGTTCTGGAAGTCGCCGCCGAGGGTGCGCGCCGCGAACCAGACCTGGGCCACGATCTCGGCCGTGTTCATGTTGCGCGAGAAGCCCTGCTGCGCGGTGGAGCAGAAGCTGCAGTCCATGGCGCAGCCGGCCTGCGAGGAGATACACAGCGTGCCGCGATCCTTCTCCGGAATGTAGACCGTCTCGATGGCGGTCTCCGGCCGGCCCTCGGCGCTCTCCAGGCGCAGCACCCACTTGCGGGTGCCGTCGGCCGAGACCTGCTCGGTCACCAGCTCCGGATGGCGGATGACGAAGTGCTGCTTCATCCGCTCGCGCAGGTCCTTGGAGACGTTGCTCATGGCGTCGAAGTCGTCGACGCCGCGGCGGTAGATCCACTGCATCACCTGGTCGGCGCGGTAGGGCTTCTCGCCCATGCGCGCGAACTCCTCGCGCAGGCGCTCGCGGTCCAGGCCGAACAGGTTGACCCGCGGCGCGGCCGCCGCCGGACGCACCGCCGCCCCGCCCGTCTGGACGTTCGCTTCGGGGAGGGGGGCGGCGTCGCTCATTTTCTTCGGCTTTACCGGGTGCGCGGGCAGAGCTCGGTGACGCGGAAGAAGTAGGAGATCTCCTTCGCGGCGTTCTCGGCGCTGTCCGAGCCGTGCACGGCGTTCTCGTCGATGGAGTCGGCGAAGTCGGCGCGGATGGTGCCCGCCGCGGCCTTCTTGGGGTCGGTGGCGCCCATCAGGTCGCGGTGCTTGGCGATGGCGTTCTCGCCCTCCAGCACCTGGATCATGACCGGTCCGGTGACCATGAAGTCGACCAGGGCCTTGAAGAACGGGCGCTCGCGGTGCACGGCGTAGAAGCCTTCGGCCTCGGTGCGGGACAGGTGCTTCATGCGGGCCGCGACGACGCGCAAGCCGGCCTTCTCGAAACGGGTGTAAATCTCGCCGATGACGTTCTTGGCGACAGCGTCGGGCTTGATGATGGAGAGGGTGCGTTCAACCGCCATGGTGTTGTTTTCCGTACTGTGAAATCGAAGCGGCGCGGGGGCGCCAAGACAAGCAAGCCAATCAAAAGTACGGGATTTTACTTGGCCGGAAGCCCTTCCGGCAACGCGTTGCGCTGCAACACAGGGCCGGAAACAACCTCCGGCCGCGCCGCTGGGTCCTATACCGCGAAACTCTCGCCGCAGCCGCACTCGCCCTTGACGTTGGGGTTGCGGAACTTGAACGCCTCGTTGAGGCCGTCCTTCTGGAAATCCACCGTCAGGCCCTGCAGCATCGGCAGGTGCTCGCGCCGGACCACCACCGAGGCGCCATGGGACTGGAACACTTCGTCGTCCGGGCCGGCCGCGTCGGCGTAGTCCAGGGTGTAGGCGTAGCCGGAGCAGCCCGACTTCTTCACCCCGACACGCAGGCCCAGGCCCTTGCCGCGGCGGGCAAGCTGCGACTGGATGCGGCGGGCGGCGGATTCGGTCAGCGCAATGCTCATGAAATCACTCAACTTTTCAATATCTTAACCGATATGGGCCAAGGCTGCGCGGAGCGCGTCCTCCCCTAGCAAAGCACAATGCGCACGATCGTCAGGGATTTCAAGCGCCTGGCGCAGCTCGGCGGCCTTCAACGCCGCCAGTTCCTCGCGCCGCTTGCCCCGGCTCCACTGCGCGATCCAGCCGCCCACCGCGATGCTGTTGGGGCAGCCATAGGCCCGGAAGCGGGTTTCCGCCACCCGCCCGTCCTCGAAGCGCAGCTGCAGCCGCAGCACCGAGCGCGCCGCCTTGCTGCCGGCCTCGCCGGTCACCACCCCGGGCGTGCCGGCCGGGAATTCACCCAGGTGCGGCGGGTGCATGAACAGCTCCCAGATCGGCTCGGGATAGCCGAAGGGATTCGTGTCGCTCGATTTCAGGGCTTGCATAAGGGTGACATCTCCCGCAACCATTGCACCTGCTGGACCACCAGGGCCGCCGCCTGCTCGATCTGCCCGGCCGTGGTGCCCCGGCCGAGCGAGAAGCGCAGGCTGGCGTTGGCCAGCTCGTCGTCGCGACCCAGGGCGCGCAGCACATAGGAGGGCTCGGCGGTGGCGGAGGAACAGGCCGAGCCGCTGGACACCGCCAGCTCCGGCAGCGAGGCGCGCAGGGCCTCGCCCTCCACGCCTTCGAAGCTCACGTTCAGCACGTGCGGCGCGGCGCGCTCCGGCGCGCCGTTGCGCAGGATGCGCGGCAGCGCCTGCAGGCGGGTCCACAGCAGGTCGCGCAGCCCGGCCAGGCGCTGCGCGTCCTCCGCCAGCCGGGTGCCGGCCAGCTCGAATGCCGCGCCCATGCCGGCGATCTGATGGGTCGCCAGGGTGCCGGAGCGCATGCCCCATTCATGGCCGCCGCCGTGCATCTGCGGCGCCAGGCGGGCGCGCGGCTTCCTGCGCACGTACAAGGCGCCGACGCCCTTGGGGCCGTAGATCTTGTGGGCCGACACCGACAGCAGGTCGATCGGCACCTGGCGCAGGTCGACCGGCAGCTTGCCCGCCGCCTGCACCGCGTCGACGTGGAACAGCACGCCGCGCTCGCGCAGCAGCGGCGCCAGCCGCGCGACTTCCTGCACCGTGCCGATCTCGTTGTTGACCCACATCAGCGAAACCAGCACGGTGTCCGGGGTCAGCGCCTCCAGCACCGCTTCCGGGCTGACCACGCCCTCGGGCCCGGGCTTGAGGTAGCTGACGCGCACGCCCTGCGTTTCCAGGTGGCGGCAGGTGTCCAGCACGCATTTGTGCTCGGTGCGGGAGGTGACGATATGCGCGTGGCGCACCCCGCGGAACTCCAGCGCGCCCTTGATGGCGAGGTTGTTGGATTCGGTGGCGCCGGAAGTCCAGACGATTTCCGCGGCTTCCGCACCGAGCAGCGCCGCCACCTGGGCCCGCGCCTTCTCCACCGCCGCGCGCGCCTTGTAGCCGGGGCCGTGGCTGGAGGCCGGGTTGGCGAACGTGCCATCGCCCGACAGGTGCGGCAGCATCGCCTGCAGCACCGCCGGGTCGAGCGGCGTCGTCGCCGCGTAGTCGAGGTAGATCATCCGCAATTATGAACCGGCGCCCGGCGGCCAGGGCGGGCCTTTGAGCTCCACCATGTTGCCCTCGGGGTCATGGACGTAGATCGAAGGGCCCTGCCCTTCCGCGCCGTAGCGCGACTCCACCGGTCCCGGGTCGGCGCCGGCGGCTTTCAGCCAGCCGCGGATCGCCTCGGCCTCGAACGGCTCGACGCGCAGGCACAGGTGATCGAGGTTGCGCCCTTCGGCGCCGGGCGCGGCGCCGCCGATGCGGCCGATCTGGCTGTCGACGTCGACCAGGTCGATCAGCGAGCGGCCGGCGCGCAACTGGGTCAGGCCGATGCCGGCCTGCACCTTCTCCACCGTGCAGCCCAGCACCTCGCAGTAGAACGCCTGCACCTTGGCCACGTCGCGCACGCGCAGCACCAGGTGGTCGAGGTCGCGGATGGCAAAGGGCGCGCTCATCGGCTCAGGCGCGGCGGTAGACCCCGTCCGCCACCGGCTGCCAGGTGTGGCCGCCGTCGAAGGAGTTCTCGAGCCTGAGGTGGTAGAGGTCGGCGCCCTCGAAGCGGTAGCTGTGGCGCGCCATGCCGCGGCTGGAGACGCGCGTCAGCACCAGGGTGTCGTCGCGCCACTGGCCGGTGCCCGGCTGCTGCGGCGCGAAGCCGTAGCTGTCGAACCAGTACAGGAGGAACTGCCGGCTCTCTTCGTCCCAGGCGAACACGGCGCGCGCCTGGAGGCTGACCCGGCCCTGCACTTCCTCGGTGTAATGCTGCTCGACGAAGAAGCCGCCGAGCTGGGCGCGGGCGCTGACCCGCGCCGTGGCCGGGCCGCCGGCGGCCCAGCGCGAGGGCGCCAGCTGCTCCTCCCCGGTCCAGTCGCCGACGAAGGCATGGAGGCGCAGGTGCTGCTCGAGGGGTTGACGCGTCATGCGGACAAGGCTCCATCGGGATGCGAAACGCGACGAGCGCAATGCCTCCGATTCTACGCCGCCTGCGCCGCTTGCCGCAGTTCGTTCAGCACCGCCAGGAAGCGGTCGATCTCGGCCGCGCTGTTGTCCTTGCCCAGGCTGACGCGGATGGCGCCGTAGGCGACGTCGCGCGGCAGGCCCATGCCGAGCAGCACATGGCTGGGCTCGCCCTTGCCGCTGGAGCAGGCCGAGCCGCTGGACACGGCGATGCCCTTGCGGTCGAGCGCCATCAGCAGCGCCTCGCCCTCCCAGCCGCGCAGCGCGAACTGCACGGTATTGGGCAGCCGCGGCGCAGCCTCGCCGAACACGGTGACGCCCGGCAGCGCGTGCAGGCCGGCGAGCAGGCGCCCGCGCAGCGCCAGCAGCGCCGCGGCGCGGGCTTCCAGCTCCTGCGCCGCCAGCTCCGCCGCCACGCCGAAGCCGACAATGGCGGCCACGTTCTCGGTGCCGCCGCGCAGGCCGCGCTCCTGGCCGCCGCCATGGTGCAGCGGCGCCAGCTCCACCTCGGCCTTCAGCAGCAGGGCGCCGATGCCCTTGGGGCCGTACAGCTTGTGCGCCGACAGGCTCATCAGGTCGGCGCCGCTGGCGGCGAAGTCGAGCGGAACCTTGCCGGCGGCCTGCACCGCGTCGGCCAGCAGCAGGGCGCCGCGCGCGTGCACCAGCGCCGTGGCGCGCGGCACGTCCTGCAGCACGCCGGTCTCGTTGTTGGCCACCATCACCGCGGCGATGCGCAGCGGCGCGCGCGCCAGCTGGGCTTCGAACGCCGGCCAGTCGATCAGGCCCTGGCGGTCGATGGCGATGGTCTCCACGCCCCACCCGCGCGCCGCCAGCGCCTCGGCCGTCTCCAGCACCGCCGGGTGCTCGGTGGCGCCGTAGAGGATCCGGCTCGGGCTGGCCACCTCGGTGGCGCCCTTCAGCGCCAGGTTGTTCGACTCGGTGCCGCCGGAAGTCCACACCACCTCCTTCGGCTCGGCCCCGGCCAGCGCCGCCACCTGCAGCCGCGCGGCCTCCACCGCGTCGCGCGCGGCACGGCCGTAGCGGTGCACGCTGGAAGGGTTGCCGTAGGGCCCGGTGAGATAAGGCTGCATCGCCTCCAGCACGCGCGGGTCGAGCGGCGTGGTGGCGTTGTGGTCGAAATAGATCGGCACGGCGCTGGGCCTCAGCCGGTGCGGCGGACCTTCGGTCCCGCCCCGGACACCGGGTCTTCCTGCGGCGCCGTCACCATGCCCTCGCCGCAGAAATCCGGCAGCTCCAGCTTGTGCAGCTCCAGCTCCGGCATGCGCGAATCCATCTGGTGCAAGAGCTTGCACACCTGCACCAGGCGCTCGTCCAGCACCTGGATGTGCTCCAGCATCGAGCCGATGGCGTTGGCCACGGGGTCGGGCATGTCGCGGCTCAGGCCGTAAGCGTCGAAGCCCAGGGTCCTGGCGATCTTCACCACCTTGTCGGAGGGCTGCGGCGCTTCCTGCACCACGCGCGCCGGGATGCCGACCACGGTGGCGCCGGGCGGCACTTCCTTGACCACCACGGCGTTGGAGCCGATGCGCGCGCCCTCGCCGACCAGGAACGGCCCCAGCACCTTGGCGCCGGCGCCGACCACCACGTTGTTGCCGATGGTGGGATGGCGCTTGCCCTTGTTCCAGCTGACGCCGCCGAGGGTCACGCCCTGGTACAGGGTGACGTCGTCGCCGATCTCGGCGGTCTCGCCGATGACCACGCCCATGCCGTGGTCGATGAAGAAGCGGCGGCCGATCTTCGCGCCCGGATGGATCTCGATGCCGGTGAGCCAGCGGCCCAGGTTGGAGTGCGCGCGCGCCAGCCACTTGAAGCCGTGGGTCCACAGCCAGTGGCTGATGCGCTGGCCCCAGATCGCGTGCAGGCCCGGGTAGCAGGTCAGCACTTCCCAGGTCGTTCGGGCGGCGGGGTCGCGGTCGAACACCGACCGGATATCTTCGCGAATCCTGGAAAAGAACATGGGGCTATCTCAAGGGGAAAGGGGGTCAGGCCGCGGCGGCGCGGCCGATGCGCGCCCTGCGGAAGCTCAGCTCGACCGAGCGCACGCTCGGCACGTTGAGCAGGCGCCGCGACAAGTGGCGGGCGGCGTCGGGTTCGGCGGCGAATTCCACTTCCACCCGCAGCCGCTCGTCGTCGACGTTATGGGCGACGAAGCGGGTCGGCAGGCGCCCCGCTTCGGCGAAACGGCCGAGCACGCGGCTGGGCAGCTGCGGGTCGAAGTCCGCTTCGACCACCAGGCGCGCGGAAGGGACGAGGTTAGCGGCGAAAAAACTGTGCGGGGAATCCATGACGGGAACGCTCCGGAACGGGATGGGCGGAATGGCAACGACGACAACACCGGCCCCCGGCGAGGGCCGGGCCGGTAATTCGCGTCGTCTGCGACATTCGCGCGCTGCGCATCACGTTCAGTTCTGCCGCGTCATGGTGAGTGGCCTTCGCGACCATAGGCCGGGAAGGAATGCTCATATTCTGCGCCCGCGGCCCCGCATTCTCAAGCCTGAGTGGCTTTTTTCCTTTCCCGTTCAATGGCATCCGTCACCGAGGTGAGGATGCCGCGGAGGATGTTCATCTCGTTGGCGTCCGGCGCGGCGCGGCCGTAGAGCTTGCGCAGGCGGCGCATCAGCAGGCGCGGGTTGGTGCGGTCGATGAACTGGGTGCGGGCCAGGATCTCCTCCAGGTGCGCGTAGAAGCGCTCCATCTCGACCTGGTCCACCGGCTCGTGCACCGGCAGCTCCAGCGGCGACTCGCCCGAGGCCAGCAGCAGTTCGTAGCTGAGGATCTGCACCGCGGAGGCCATGTTCAGCGAGGTGTAGTCGGCGCTGGTCGGGATGTGGATCAGCTCCTGCGCCCGGTCCACCTCCTCGTTGTACAGGCCGGTGCGCTCGCGGCCGAACATCAGGGCGATGTCGCCGGCCAGGTCGCTGGCGGCCAGGCGCTGCGCCCAGTCGCGCGGGGTGTAGCCCGGCGCCGAGATGTGGCGCTGGCGCGCGGTGGTGGCGGCGACGCGGGTGCAGCCGGCCAGCGCCTGGTCCAGGCTGGCGCAGACCTGCGCCTGCTCCAGCAGATCCACCGCCCCCACCGCCAGCGCGTCGGCGCGCGGGTCCGGGAAGGACTCCGGAGCCACCAGCACCAGCCGCTTCAGGCCCATGGTCTTCATGGCCCGCGCCGCCGAGCCGATGTTGCCCGGATGCTGGGTGCCGACGAGAACCACGCGAATGCGGGATAATAGATCCATCACTTCAGTTGTGAGTTGTCAGTGGCCGGTTGTCAGTTGGAAGCATAATGGAACGACCGGCCCGCGTTACTGACCGCTGACGACTAACCACTGGCACCTGCTTTTATGCATCCCCTCGTCAATATCGCCGTCTCCGCCGCCCGCTACGCCGGCAACTTCATCATGCGCAACCTCGACCGCGTCGATCAGCTGCAGATCGAGCGCAAGGGCCGCAACGACTTCGTCACCCAGGTGGACCGCGGGGCCGAGGCCGAGATCGTCAAGACCATCCGCAAGGCTTATCCCCACCACGCCGTGCTGGGCGAGGAAGGCGGCCGCAGCGAGGTCGCGGGGAGCGACAGCGACGTGCTGTGGATCATCGACCCGCTCGACGGCACCACCAATTTCCTGCACGGCCTGCCGCACTTCGCCGTGTCGATCGGCATCCAGGTCAAGGGCAAGCTGGAGCACGGCGTGATCTACGCCCCCTGCACCCAGGACCTGTACTGCGCCAGCCGCGGCGGCGGCGCTACCCTCAACAACCGCCGCATCCGCGTCAGCGGCGCGACCGACCTGTCCAGCGCCCTGATCGGCACCGGCGTGCCGATCCGCGCCGCCAACCTCGATGCCTACCTGCCGATGCTGCGCAAGGTGGTGGAAAACACCGCCGGCGTGCGCCGCGCCGGCTCGGCGGCGCTGGACCTGGCCTATGTCGCGGCCGGCCGCCTCGACGCGTTCTGGGAAATCAACCTCAAGCCCTGGGACGTCGCCGCCGGCCTGGTGCTGGTGCAGGAAGCGGGCGGCATCGTCAGCGAGATCTACGGTGCCAAGGACGCTCTGGAAACCGGCAACGTGCTGGCCGCCACGCCCAAGCTGCACCCTTTCTTGACCGAGTCGCTGAACGAGGCGATCCGCCTCGCCGCGCGCATGGAAGAGCAGAAAGCCGGCTGAATCCTCGACCAAACAGAACAAAGGGAGAACCAGGGATGCGCATTGGACTGATTGTGGCGGGCCTGATCCTCGCCGGCCTCGGCGTGGCCGTGCTGATGGGCAAGTTCCAGTACACCCACCAGCAGGAAGTGGTGAAGATCGGCGACGTCTTCTCCGCCAACGTGGCGGAGAAGAACCCCGTGCCGCAATGGGCCGGGATCGCCGGCCTGGTGGTGGGCGGCCTGCTGGTGCTGGGCGGGGCGCTGAAGAAGGCCTGAAGCGTCCCGGCCGCCGGCCGGCGCCGTTCCCGGCCGGAACTTTCGCGCCGTTCCGGCTATCTCCTTGGTGCGGTCGGTGACCGCGCACCAGGGAAGGAGCAGCCATGCGTATCGGCCTCATCGTGGCCGGCATCTTGATCGCCGCGCTCAGCATCGCCGCCGTCAGCGGCAACCTGCACTTCAAGCAGGACAAGGAAGTCGCGCGCATCGGCGACCTCTCCGCCAAGACCGAGGAAACCCGCGGCGTGCCGCAGTGGCTCGGCGTCGCCGGCATCGTCATCGGCGGCGTGCTGATCCTGGGCGGGGTGATGCGCAAGACCTGAAGCCGCGCCCGAAAAAAAAGCCCCCGCCCGGCGGCCCGGGCGGGGGCTTGGGCCGCGGCTCAGACGACCGCGCCGTCCTTGCTGCGGCCCGCTGTCTTGGCGTGGTCTTCCGGCGGGATCAGGTCCTCGCGCTTGATCCGCAGCAGCACGGTGGTGCCGCTGGAAATGTAGATCGACGAATAGGTCGCCACGATCACGCCGACGATCATCGCCACCGCGAAGCTGTGCACGCTCTTGCCGCCGAAGAAGAACAGGCAGAACAGCACCATCAGCACGGTGAAGTGGGTGATGATCGAGCGCAGCAGGGTCTGGTTGATCGACAGGTTGATCACGTCCAGCACCGGCTGCTTGCGCAGGCCGATCAGGTTCTCGCGCACCCGGTCGAAGATGACGATGGTCTCGTTGTTGGAGTAGCCCAGCATCGCCATCACGCCGGCCAGGGTGGTCAGGTTGAACTCCTCCTGCACCAGCGACAGGAAGCCGACGGTCATGATGCCGTCATGGCACAGCGCGGCGATGGAGCCGGCCGAGAACTTCCACTCGAAGCGGAACGCCACGTAGGCGAAGATGAAGAACAGCGCCACGACGAGCGCGATCACGCCGTCCTCGGACAGCTCCTTGCCCACCTCCGGGCCGACGAACTCGATGCGCCGCAGCTGCACCCCGTTCTTCTGCGCGTCGAGGGCGTTCATCACGCCGGTGCTGACCGCCGCCTGGGCCGCCTTGGTGTCGGCGGCCGCGGCGGTGGCCTGCGGCAGCAGGCGGATCAGCACGTCGCTGGTGCCGCCGAAGTACTGCACCACCGCGTCCTTGTAGCCGCCCTTGTCGAGCGCGCCGCGGATCTGCTCGAGCTGCACGCCCTGCGGGTACACCACCTCCACCAGCACGCCGCCGCGGAAATCGATGCCGAGGTTGAGGCCGCGCGTGAACAGCAGCGCGAGGGCCAGCAAGGTCAGGCCGATGGACACGCCCAGCGCGGTGCGGCGCTGGGCCATGAAGTTGATGTTGGGGACTCTGGAAAAAATGCGCATGGTTTTGTTCTCCAGACCTCAGACCGGCAGGTCCTTGAGCTTGCGGCCGCGCAGCGCGTAGTAGGCGATGGTGCGCGTACCGACGATGGCGGTGAACATCGAGGTGGCCAGGCCGATCATCAGCGTGACGGCGAAGCCCTTGATGGTGCCCTGGCCGAGCAGGAACAGCACGGCGGCGGCGATGAAGGTGGTGACGTTGGAGTCGGCGATGGTGAGGAAGGCGCGCTCATAGCCGGCGCTCATCGCCGCGTGCGGCGACAGGCCCAGCCGCAGCTCCTCGCGGATGCGCTCGTTGATCAGCACGTTGGCGTCCACCGCCATGCCCAGGGTCAGCACGATGCCGGCGATGCCGGCCATGGTCAGCGTCGCCTGGAAGATCGACAGCACCGCCACCAGGATCACCAGGTTGAGGAACAGGGCGATGTCGGCGAACAGGCCGAACACGGTGTAGTACACCGCCATGAACACCACCACCAGGCAGAAGCCGGCGACGGCGGCCTTGGCGCCGGCGCGGATGTTGTCGGCGCCCTCGCTCGGGCCGACGGTGCGCTCCTCCACGATCTCGATCGGCGCGGCCAGCGCGCCGGCCTTGAGCAGCTCGGACAGGTCGTGCGCCTCCTTCTGGCTCAGGCCGGTGGTCTGGAAGCGGCGGCCGAAGGGCTCGCGGATGTTGGCGACGCTGATCACGTCATTGACGTCGCGGCGCTCGCGGATCGCCTCGCCCTGGGCGTTGTAGTTGGTCTCGATGATCGTTTCCTTGTACAGCACGGCCATCGGCTTGTTCACGTTGTTGCGGGTGAACTCGAACATCTTGGCGCCGCCGGCGCTGTCCAGGGTCACGCTGACCGCCGGGGTGCCGCTCTGCTGGTCGACCATCGGCGCCACGTCGGTGATCTGCGGGCCGCTGGCGATGACGTCGCGCTTGAGCAGCACCGGCTGCTTGTTGTCGCGGCGGTAGAACAGCTCGTCGTCGGGCGGCACGATGCCGGTGGCGGCGGCCTGCTGCGCCGCGCCGGGCGTCTCGTCGACCGCGCGGTACTCCAGGGTCGCGGTGGCGCCGAGCATCTCCTTGACCCGGGCCGGGTCCTGCACGCCGGGCAGCTGGATCAGGATGCGGTCGGCGCCCTGGCGCTGCACGATCGGCTCGCTCACGCCGAGGCGGTTGACGCGGTTGCGCAGGGTGATCAGGTTCTGCTGCACGGCGTAGTCGACGATGCGCTTGGCCTCGGTGTCGGACATGCGCGCGCGCAGGGTCGGCGTCGGCGCGCCGGCCGGCACCGACAGGTCCAGCTCCTTGTAGTCGGCGGCGATGGCGGCGCGGGCCTTCTCCAGCTTGTCGGTGTCGGCGAACTCCAGCACCGCCGTGTCGCCGTCGGCGCGGCGGGCGGTGTAGCGGATGTCCTTCTTGCGCAGGAAGGCCGGCAGATCGCTCAGGTAGCGCTGCACCGCGGCCTTGCGCGCGTCGTCGATGTCGACCTGCAGCAGCAGGTGGACGCCGCCCTGCAGGTCCAGGCCCAGCGGCATCGGCCGGGCGCCGATCGCCTCCAGCCAGGCCGGGGTGCGCGAGGCGAGGTTCAGCGACACCACGTAACCCTGCCCTAGCTCCTGCTTGAGCGCGTCCACCGCCTTGAGCTGGGCGTCGGGATTGCTGAAGCGGACGATCCACTGCCCTTTCTCGGCGCGCGAGGAATCGGAGGGGATCTTGTCGGCGTCCAGGACCTTGGCCACCTCGGCCCCCAGGTCCGCCGGCACCGCATCGCCGCTGGCGCTGGCGATCTGCACCGAGGGGGACATGCCGTAAAGATTGGGCAGCGCGTAGAGCGCGCCAATCAGGGTGACGATGACCAGGGTCAGCGTTTTCCAGAGAGGATATTGCTGCATGGGAGCTTGGCTCGCTTGAACCGCGATTTAATAGTTGAGAATGGCCTGTTTCAACAGTCCGGGCCGTGGCCGGCCCGGGGCGTGACGGGATGCCGGTCCGCCCGCGACGCTCTTCAGAGCGTCTTGAGCGTGCCCTTGGGCAAAACGGAGGTAATGGCGCTCTTCTGGACCTTCACCTCGACCTTGTCGGCGATTTCCACCGTCAGGTAGACCTCGCCGATGGCGGTGATGCGGCCGGCCAGGCCGGCGGCGGTGACCACCTCGTCGCCCTTGGCCAGCTTGCCGAGCATGTCCCGCGTCTCCCTGCTGCGGCGCATCTGCGGCCGGATCAGCATGAAATAGAACAGCGGGATCATGACGATGATCGGCAGGAAGGTCATGATCGGGTTCGGCGCCTGTGCCGCGCCGGACTGGGCGTAGGCGGCCGGAATCAGTAAATCGAGAAGCTGCACGGGGATAATTCCACTGGGCTTTGAAAGAGCGCCGGATTATGCCATATGGCCAAAGGCATGAAGCCGCGCCGGCCGGCGGGGACGGGCCGGAACAGGCCGGATCCCGCCGCTGCGCGCCGCCGGACCGCATACGCGGGCTTGCGCGGCGCGGCATGCCGCCCCAACCTGCCTTTCGGCGGGGTGGCCGCCCCGGCCGTTGTGCTAGCCTTCGCGGCTGAGCTTTTTCCCGTCCCTTGCGGAGTTTTACATGGCCAGTTACGCCGCGCCGCTGCGCGAAATCGAATTCGTCCTCAACCAGGTGCTCAACGTCGGCCAGCTGGCCAGGCTGCCGGCGTTTGCCGAGGCCACTCCCGAGACCCTGATGGGCCTGGTGGAGGAAGCCGCCAAGCTGGTGCAGGAGCAGATCGCGCCGCTCAGCGCCAAGGGCGACCAGCAGGGCTGCAAGTGGGACAACGGCAACGTCAAGGTGCCGGATGGCATGCCCGAGGCCTACAAGCTGTACTGGCAGTCGGGCTGGGTCGGCCTGTGCAACCCGGTCGAGTACGGCGGCCAGGGGCTGCCCTACACCCTGTCCAAGGTGGTCGACGAGATCCTCTGCTCCGGCAACGTCGCCTTCGCCCTTTACCCGGGCCTGACCATGGGCTGCTTCGAGGCGATCCTGGCCAATGCCTCGGACGAGCTCAAGCAGATCTACCTGCCCCGGCTCGGCACCGGCGAGTGGACCGGCACCATGTGCATGACCGAGCCGCAGGCCGGCTCCGACCTCGCCGCGGTGAAGACCAAGGCCACCCCCAACGGCGACGGCTCCTATTCGCTCGAGGGCGGCAAGATCTTCATCACCTCCGGCGAGCACACCATGGCGGAGAACATCATCCACTTCACCCTGGCGCGCCTGCCGGACGCGCCGCCGGGGATCAAGGGCCTGTCCACCTTCATCGTGCCCAAGTTCCTGGTCAACCAGGACGGCTCGCTCGGCGCCCGCAACAAGGTCACCTGCTCCTCGATCGAGCACAAGATGGGCATCCACGGCTCCTGCACCTGCTCGATGGCCTTCGAGGGAGCCAAGGGCTGGATGGTCGGCGCGCCCAACACCGGCATCCAGAACATGTTCGTGATGATGAACCTGGCGCGCATCCTGGTCGGCCTGCAGGGCCTGGGCCAGTGCGAGCTGGCGACCCAGAACGCCATCGCCTATGCCAAGGAGCGCAGGCAGGGCAAGGCCTTCGACGGCGGCGACACCATCATCCACCACCCCGACGTGCGCCGCATGCTGCTGACCATGAGGGCCACCACCGAGGGCGCGCGCGTGCTCGCCTACGAGACGGCGCTGTACGTCGACCTGGCGCACCACGCCGCCACGGCGGAAGAGCGCGAGGAGGCGCAGGACTGGGTCGAGCTGAACACGCCGCTGGTCAAGGCCTTCTGCACCGACTCCGCCTTCGAGCTGGGCAGCATGGCGGTGCAGGTCTACGGCGGCCACGGCTTCATCCGCGAGCACGGCATCGAGCAGATCGTGCGCGACTCCAAGATCCTGTGCCTGTACGAGGGCACCAACGGCATCCAGGCGATGGACCTGGTGCGGCGCAAGCTGATGCTCAACGGCGGCCGCCTGCCGCAGCGCTTCTTCGCCAAGGTGCGCGCCGAGGGCACCGGCGACACGCCGCTCGGCTTCATCGCCAAGCCGCTGCGCGAAGCGGTGGACGAGCTGGAGAGCACCACCCAGTGGCTGCAGCAGTCCTACAAGAGCAGCCCGGACGACGCCGGCTTCGGCGCGGTGGACTTCCTGCGCGCCTTCGCCCTCACCTACCTGGGCTACAACTGGCTGCGCATGGCCAAGGCCGCGTCGGCCTCGGGCGACGAGGGCTTCAAGCGCGGCAAGCTGGCGACGGCGCAGTTCTTCGCCGCGCGCATGCTGCCGCAGGTGCAGATGCTCTGCGCCAACGTGCGCAAGCCGGCCGCCGAGCTGATGCAGTTGGACGCCGCGGCGATCTGAGGCGGGACGGCGCCCCGGCCGGCTGCCGGGGCGGCGGCGGCACAGCCAGGGGGAGCAGGGCATGAACAAGACCGCGCTGCTGTGCGCCGCGATGTGGCTCGCCGCCATCCCGGCGCGGGCCCAGGACGGCGAAACCCTGGCCCAGGTGGTCGCGGTGCAGCCGCCGGCGTGGCTGCTGCACACCGGCGCGCGCGGGGCGCTGCGCCCCGGCGCGGCGCTGGTGGCCGGCGACCTGCTGGAGACCGGCGCCGACGGCCGGGTCCGTTTCGAGGCCGCCGAGGGCAGCACGGTCAAGCTCGGCGAGCAGGCGCGGCTGGAGCTGCCCGAGCTGCGCGTGGTGGCGGCGGCGCAGGAGCCGCGCGGCCTGTACCGGGCCACGCTCCACGTGCTCAAGGGCGCATTCCGCTTCACCACCCGGCTGCTCGACAAGGCGCGCCGCCGCGACGTCACCCTGCAGGTGGGCGATGCCATCACCAGCGGCATCCGCGGCACCGACGTATGGGTCAAGGCCGACGCGCAGCAGGACCTGCTGTGCCTGATCGACGGCCGCGTCGAGATCGGCGGGGCCGCGCCGCTGCTGATGGAGCAGCCGCGCACCTTCTACGTGGTGCTGCGCGGCCAGCCGCCGCAGAAGGTGGTGCCGGTGCCGGACGGCAAGTTCGACCAGTGGTTTCCGCAGACCGAGCTCAAGCCCGGTGAGCCGGCGCTATACGCCGACGGCCGCTGGGCCGCGGCCCTGGTCAGCTACGCCCGCCGCGCCGAGGCCCAGGCCCAGGTGGAGCAGTTGTCCGGACGCGGCTTCCCGGCCGAGGTGCGGCCGGCCGCGGTGCACGGCAAGACCCGCTACCGCGTCGCGGTGCCCGGCCTGCGCAGCGCCGCCGAGGCCCGCGCTTTCCTGGACCTGCTGCGGTCGCGCTACGGCTATCGCCAGGGCTGGGTTCTCGGCCCGGGCTGAGGGCCGCCGACTGGGCCGATTTTGCCAGTGGCCCGGCGGTCAACCGGGCGGGTCGTGCGGCACGGAGCGTGCTAGCATCGCGCCACCGCCCGCTGAACCAAGGATGCCCAGATGTCCTCCGTTTACGACTTCACCGCCAATTCCATCGACGGCCAGCCGGTCAAGCTCGACGCCTACCGGGGCAAGACCCTTCTGATCGTCAATGTCGCCAGCAAGTGCGGCTTCACGCCGCAGTACAAGGGCCTGGAAGCGCTCTACGAGAAGCACAAGGACAAGGGCCTGGTGATCCTCGGCTTCCCCTGCGACCAGTTCGGCCACCAGGAGCCCGGCGACGAAAAAGAGATCATGGAGTTCTGCTCCCTGACTTACGACGTCAAGTTCCCGATGTTCGCCAAGATCAAGGTCAACGGCGACGACGCCCACCCGCTCTACAAGTACCTCAAGAGCGAGGAGAAGGGCATCCTCGGCACCACCGCCATCAAATGGAACTTCACCAAGTTCCTGGTCGACAAGACCGGCAAGGTGCTGAAGCGCTACGGCTCGATGGACACCCCGGAGAGCATCGAAAAGGATCTCGCGCCGCTGCTCGGATGAGGCGGCGCCTCTCGGGGGGAGCCGGGGGCTCCCGCTGATCCCGCCGCAGAGCGGGTGAGAGGCATGGACCGGCGGCTGCAGCCGCCGGGTTTTCGGGAAACGGGGGGATTCCATGCGCGCCTGGCGCGACGCATTACTGCTTCATTTGCTGTTTGCGGCCGCCGCCGTCGCCGTGTTCTGGGCACTGCGCGCGCCGGAGCGCGGCTGGGGCATCCTCGGCCTGGCCGTCGTCTACAACCTGCTGCTGCCGCTGATCGCCAACCGCGGCGGTCACCGCGACTGGATGGAGATCTGGGTGTTCCTGCTGCCGCTGTCGGTGCTGCAGGTGCTGCCGGACTGGGTGCTGAGCCAGCAGCTCGGCATCCTCGCCTTCCCGGACCTGGGCGGCCCGCGCATCGGCACGGTGCCGGTCTATATGGCCGGGCTGTGGGTGGTCCCCCTGTTCTGGATCCTGTGGCTGGCGGGCCGTTCCGGCCTGACCGCGGCGCTGCTGGCGCTGCTGCTGTTCGCCGGCGCGGAATGGGCGGCGCAGCCGCTGCAACTGTGGCATGCGCAGCATGTGCCCACCGTGTTCGGCGTCGCCGAATACGTGCTGGTGCCGGAGATGCTGCTCGGCTGGGCCGCGGCCTACGCCTTCGCCCGCAGCCGCGAGGGCAATCCCTTCACCCGCCTCGGCGCCGCCGTCTGCGTCACCACCTTCTATACCGGGGCGCTGGTGCTGGCGTATTTCCTGAGCGAACACGTGGGGCTGCGGTTGCCGCTGCGCGGGTGAGGCCCGCGGCGGGCCGCTGCTGACCGGCTTTTCGCGGGGATTCCCCGTCGGCCTGAAGACCGGCCTAGAGGTTTTGCGCGCCGAACGTATCGCACTGCTTCAGATCGCCGCTGTCGAACCCCTGCCGGAACCAGCGCATGCGCTGCGCGCTGCTGCCGTGGGTGAAGCTGTCCGGCACCACCACGCCGCGCGACTGCTGCTGCAGGCGGTCGTCGCCGATCGCGCTGGCGGTGTTGAGGGCCTGCTCGACGTCGCCACGGTCCAGCCACTGGTGACGCTGCTGCGCCTGGTTGGCCCAGACTCCGGCCAGGCAGTCGGCCTGCAGCTCCAGCCGCACCGACAGGCCGCTGGCGCCGCGGCTGTCGCCGCTGGCGGCCTCGACCTTGCGCGAGATGCCCAGCAGGTTCTGCACGTGGTGGCCTACCTCGTGGGCGATGACGTAGGCCTGGGCGAAGTCGCCGCCGCCGCCGAGGCGCTGGCGCATCTCGTCGAAGAACGACAGGTCGAGGTAGACGCGCTGGTCGCCCGGGCAGTAGAACGGCCCCGAGGCCGAGGTGGCGCCGCCGCAGGCCGACTGCACGGCGCCGCTGTATAGCACCAGGTGCGGCGGCACGTAGCTGCGGCCGGCGCCCTGGAAGATCGCGCCCCAGGTATCCTCGGTGTCGCCGAGGATGGCGCGGACGAAGTCCACCCCCGGATCGTTCGGATTGGCGGGCGCCGAGGTCTGCGACTGCGGCAGCCCCTGCTCCACCTGGCTGACCAGGCCCAGCATGGTCAGCGGATTGGTGCCGGTGACCCAGCTCAGCAGCAGCGCGATCACCACGCCGCCGATGCCGATGTGCGGCAAGCCGATGCCGCCGCGCCGGTCTTCCACGTTTTCGCTGCGTCTTGCGTCGCCCCAGCGCATGGTCCGCTCTCCCTCCGTGGTATGCCGCCGATTGTAGCGCCGCGCGCAACTGCGCGAAGCTGCTGCCGCGACGCCCTAGGCCGCGGCTTCGGCGGTGCGCGAAGGCGCGCCCTCCGGGCCGGCGAGGAACTCCGCCGCGAACGCGGAATAGCGATCCGCGTCGATCGCCGCGCGGATGTGCTTCATCAGGCCCAGGTAGTAGTGCAGGTTGTGGACGGTGTTGAGCCGCGCGCCGAGGATTTCGTCGCAGCGGTCCAGGTGGTGCAGGTAGGCGCGGGAATAATTGGCGCAGGTGTAGCAGGCGCAGGCCGGATCGAGCGGCCCGGCGTCGTCGCGGTGGCGCGCATTGCGGATCTTGATCACGCCCTCGGAAGTGAACAGGTGGCCGTTGCGGGCATTGCGCGTCGGCATGACGCAGTCGAACAGGTCGATGCCGCGCGCCACCGCCTGCACCAGGTCGCGCGGCGTGCCCACCCCCATGACGTAGCGCGGCCGGTCGGCCGGCAGCTCCGCGGCGATGCCGTCCAGCACCTTGAGCCGCTCCGCTTCCGGCTCGCCCACCGACAGGCCGCCCAGCGCATAGCCGTCGAAGCCGATCTCGGCCAGCCGCGCCAGCGACTCCTTGCGCAGTTCCAGGTGCATGCCGCCCTGCACGATGCCGAACAGCGCGCCGCCGGCCCCGGCATGGGCGGCCTTGCAGCGCGCGCCCCAGCGGGCCGACAGGCGCAGCGACTCCGCCGCCTGCTCGGGGGTGGCCGGGTACGGGGTGCACTCGTCGAACTGCATGATGATGTCGCTGCCCAGGGCCAGCTGCACTTCGATCGAGCGCTCCGGCGTGAGCATGATGCGGTCGCCGTTGATCGGCGAGGCGAACTCCACGCCCTGCTCCGACAGCTTGCGCAGCTCCGCCAGGCTCCACACCTGGAAGCCGCCGGAGTCGGTCAGGATCGGCCCGTCCCAATGCATGAAGCGGTGCAGGCCGCCGAGCCGCCGGATGATCTGCTCGCCCGGTCGCAGCATCAGGTGGAAGGTGTTGCCGAGGATGATCTGCGCGCCGGCGGCCTTCAGCTCTTCCGGCGTCATCGCCTTGACCGTGCCGTAGGTGCCCACCGGCATGAACTGCGGCGTGTCGATCAGGCCGCGCTCGAAGGCGATGCGGCCGCGGCGGGCGCCGCCGGAACTGGAGAGGAGCTGGTATTTCAAGGCGAAGCTGCCGCGGCAAATCCGGGCGCAAGTATGCCCGATCAGGCGGGCATTGACTCGCAGCGCCAGGCCCGCCGCCGGCCCGGCTGCCCGCCCCTTGCCGCGCCCTGCGCTTGCGCGCCGGCGCGCAAGCGCGGCAGCGGCCGGAATCCGTATACTCGGAAACCGCGCAGGACGCACGCCCTGCCAACCGTTGGAGACCCATGCGCCTGATCCCGATCTGTCTCGCCGCGATGCTGCTGACCGGATGCGCCAGCGATCGTGTCAGCAAGTGCAGCACCCTGGCCGGCCCCGGGTGGACCCCGCTGGACCGTCCCCCGCCCAACGCCGGCCAGCTGCTGGCGCTGGAGAACCTGCCGGCCGACCGCGACCTGGTATGGCTGGCCAAGGGCCAGGACCGCCTGATGATGTGCGACTACGCCCGCGGCCTGACCAGTCCGGGCTGCGGCGGCTCCACCGCCTTCGAATTCCAGCAGAAGGGCGAGCGCTGGGTCTCGCGCGGGCAGATCAACGACTTCTGCGAAACCGGCCCCGACTGAAACCAGCGATGAACCCGGTCGCTCTCCACTACCGTCCGCCCGCGCCGCTGTCGGCCTACGTCGACCTGTTCTGGTACTACACGGGATTCGCCCGCGGCCACGCCAAGGAGCGCCTGCTGCCGACCGGCACCACCGAACTGGTGATCAACCTGCACGAGGACGAAGTCCGCACCTACGACCCGGACCATTTCGAGCGCTGCTTCCGCCATCCCGGCAGCGTGGTGGTGGGCGTGCACAACCGCTACTTCGTGCTCGACACCGAGGAGCAGGCCAACGTCATCGGCATCCACTTCAGGCCCGGCGGCGCCTTCCCCTTCCTGGCGCCGCCGGCCGACGACTTCCGCAACGCCCACGTCGACCTCGAGGCCGTCTGGGGCCCGGAAGCGCGGCACCTGCGCGAGCGGCTGCTCGCCGCGGCGACGCCGGAGGGCAAATTCGCGGTCCTGGAGAAAGCGCTGCTGGCGCGGCTCGGCCGCGCGTCCGGGCCGCATGGCGCGGTGCTGCACGCCCTGCGCAGCATCGACGGCGCGCCGCACCTGCATACCATCGGCCGGCTCACCGAGCGCCTCGGACTCAGCCCCAAGCGCTTCATCCAGCTGTTCGCGCAGCAGGTCGGCCTGACGCCCAAGGTGTACTGCCGGGTCCAGCGCTTCCAGCGGGTGATCCTGGGCCTGCAGCGGCAGCAGCGCATCGACTGGGCCGGCGTCGCCGCCGGCGGCGGCTACTACGACCAGGCCCACTTCATCCGCGATTTCCGCGCGTTCTCCGGCCTCACTCCCGGCGCCTATGCCAGCCAGCGCGGCGAGTACCTGAACCACGTGCCGATCCGCTGAAACGGCGGCAAATTTTTACAATCCAGGCACCCCGCCGGCGGCGACAATCGCCGGCATCGCACCCGGAGTCCGTCATGCCCAAGCAGAAAGTCCGCCCCAACCTGGCGCCCTACCTGAGCTGCAGCAACGCCGCCGCCGCGCTCGACTTCTACCGCAAGGCCTTCGACGCCGCCGAGATCATGCGCTGGGTCGATCCCGACAACGGTCGCATCGGCCACGCCGAGTTGCGCATCGGCGACTGCCGCTTCTACCTCGCCGACGAGTATCCGCAGACCGGCGAGCTGGGGGTGTGCAGCCCGCTGTCCCTGGGCGGCAGTTCCTTCCATTTCTGGCTCACCGTCGACAACGTCGAAGCGGTCACCGACCAGGCCGTCGCCGCCGGCGCCACCCTGCTGCGCGCGGTGGAGCAGTCGGCGCAGGACGGCCGCCGCAGCCGCCTGCGCGACCCCGCCGGGCACGTCTGGACCGTGTCCAGTCACTAGTGGATGATCCGCCCATGATCCGGTGCCGCCCTCCTGACAGCAGGCTGTCAGCGGCGGCCGGTCGCCCTGGCCCGCCTTCGTAAGACCGCAAGAATCGACATGTCCGAACCGCAGACCCCCATCACCGGCCGGCGCCGCCAGGCGGCCGTGGCCTTCATCTTCGTCACCATCGTGCTCGACGTGCTGGGCTTCGGCATCATCATCCCGGTGTTGCCCAAGCTGGTGCAGCAGATGATGGGCGGCGACCCGGCCCAGGGCGCGCGGATGTACGGCGTCTTCGTCAGCGTGTGGGCGCTGATGCAGTTCTTCTTCTCGCCGCTGCTCGGCGCCATCTCGGACCGCTACGGCCGCCGCCGCGTGATCCTGATCTCCTGCTTCGGCCTGGGCATGGACTACATCGTCATGGCGCTGGCGCCCACGGTGTGGTGGCTGCTGCTGGGGCGCATCATTTCCGGCATCTGCGCCTCCAGCTTCAGCACCGCCAGCGCCTACATCGCCGACGTTTCGCCGCCGGAGAAGCGCGCCGCCGCGTTCGGCATGATGGGCGCCGCCTTCGGCGTCGGCTTCGTGCTGGGCCCGGGCCTGGGCGGCCTGCTCGGCGACATCGACCCGCGCCTGCCGTTCTGGGGCTCCGCGGTGTTGGCCCTGCTCAGCGCCACCTACGGCTACTTCCTGCTGCCGGAATCGCTACCGCCGGGAAAGCGCGACAGCTTCGCCTGGAGCAGGGCCAACCCGGTCGGCTCCTTCAACCTGCTGCGCTCGCACCCGGAGCTGCTGGGCCTGGCCGGCGTGCAGTTCCTGTTCCAGATGGCGCACTACGTGCTGCCCAGCATGTACGTGCTGTACACCACCTACCGCTACGGCTGGGACGCCAAGACCGTCGGCCTCACCCTGGCCGGCGTGGGCGTGCTCAGCATCATCGTGCAGGGCGGCCTGGTGAAGCCGGCGATCAGGGCCCTGGGCGAGCGCGGCGCCTTGCAGCTCGGCCTGGTGTTCGGCATCGCCGGCTTCACCGGCTTCGCGCTGGCGCCGACCGCGTTCTGGATGTGGGCGGCGCTGCCGGTATTCGCCTTGTGGGGGCTGCTCGGCCCCGGCCTGCAGAGCCTGATGTCCAAGCGCGTGGCGCCCTACGAGCAGGGCAAGCTGCAGGGCGCCAACGGCAGCATCACCAGCATTGCCGGGCTGGTGGCGCCGGCCCTGTTCACCCAGTCCTTCGCCTACTTCATCGACAAGTCGCACGCCTGGACCCTGCCGGGCGCTCCGTTCTTCCTCGCCGCGGGCCTGCTGCTGCTGGCCCTGCTGCTGGCGGTCCAGGTGCTGCGGCGGGCACAGCCGCTGCCCGAACCGGCCACCTGAAGGTTCCCGCCGGGACTAAGAGGTACTCCCAGCCCCCATTGACGGCGCCGCCCGGCGCCGCGAAGCTGTAGCGCGGCTCTTTCAACCAGATCGGTCATGCACGGACCTTCCTCCCCAGTCGGTGCGGCGTGCGGCTGCATCATCGACAGCGGCTTCCGGCCGCATCCGCTGCTGCGCAACTGCCATGTCCAGACCCTTTATCCCAGCCTGATGCGGCCGCTGCCGCCGCTGGACATCCGGCGCGAGCGGCTGGAGCTGCCGGACGGCGACTTTGTCGACCTGGGCTGGAGCGGCGACGGCCGCGGCCCCATCGCCGTCCTGCTGCATGGCCTCACCGGCGGCTTCGAGTCCAAGTACCTGCGCGGCACGGCGCAGCGCCTGGTCGCGCGCGGCTGGCGCACCGTCGCCCTGCAGCTGCGCGGCAGCGGCCCGGACACCAACCGCCTGCCGCGCTGCTACAACCACGGCGACACCGAGGATTTCCATACCCTGTGCGCCGAGCTGCGCCGGCGCGAGCCGCGGACGCCGCTGTACGCGGCGGGCTGGTCGATGGGCGCCAACATCCTGCTCAAGGCGCTGGGCGAAACCGGCGGGCAGTCGCCGCTCGAGGCCGCGGTGGCGGCGTGCGCCCCGTTCCAGCTCGAGCCCTGCGCCGAACGCCTGCGCCGCGGCTTCCCGCGCGTCTACCAGCGCCACCTGCTGGGCAACCTCGCCACGATCCTGCGCCGCAAGCACGGCCCGGTGCCGGTGCTGCCGGCGGCGGACCTGGAGGCGGCGCTGGGCGCGGCGGATTTCCTCGTCTTCGACGACGCCTACACCGCGCCGGTCAACGGCTACGCCAACGCGCGCGACTACTACAGCCGCGCGTCCTGCGGCCAGTTCCTCCGCCACATCCGTCGCCCCACCCTGATCGTCAATGCGCTGGACGATCCCTTCATGGTGCCGGAGATCGTGCCCACGGCGGAGCAGCTGGCGCCGGCGGTGACGCTGGAACTGGCGCGGCACGGCGGCCACATCGGCTTCGTCGCTGCCGGCCGCGGCGGCAGGCCGGAATACTGGCTGGATGGAAGAATGGCCGACTACCTGCTGGAGGCGCAGGCCGCGGGCCGCAGCGCTTCCTTGCAGGCGGGCACGCCGGCCGGCACGCGCAGCCAGTCGGAGAGCCGGCCCGCAGCCATCGGAACCAGGGCCTGTTAACGCTATTTCGATCGCTGGGCAAGCCTGTTTTGGCGCATTGCCACGTGGCTCCCATCCGTGTCGGTCGCGCCTTGCACTGCGCCAAAACAGACCCTTCGCAGCGATCGATATAGCGTTAACAGGCCCCGGCTGCCGCCCGCCGCGGCAAGAACATCGCGTCCCCGTAGCTGAAGAAGCGATAGCGTGCCTGCACCGCGTGGCGGTAGGCCGCCATCACCCGCTCGTAACCGCCGAACGCCGAGACCAGCATCAGCAGCGTGCTCTCCGGCAGGTGGAAATTGGTCAGCAACGCATCCACCACCTTGAAGCGATAACCCGGCGTGATGAACAGCCGGGTCTCGCCGTCGAAGGCGTGGCAGCGCCCATCGTCGGTGGCGGCCGACTCCAGTGCGCGCACCACCGTGGTGCCCACCGCCACCACCCGCCCGCCGCGCTCCCGCGCCGCGTTGACCCGCCTGGCCAGGTCTTCACTGACGCTGATGCGCTCGGCGTGCATCTTGTGCTCGTCCAGGGCGTCGACCCGCACCGGCTGGAAGGTGCCGGCGCCGACATGCAGGGTGACGAAGCCCTGGTCCACGCCGCGGGCCGCGACCGCCTGCAGCAGCGCCTCGTCGAAGTGCAGCCCGGCGGTGGGCGCGGCCACCGCGCCCGGCACCCGTGCGAACACCGTCTGGTAGCGCTCGAGGTCCTCGCCGCCGGGCGCATGCTCGATGTAGGGCGGCAACGGCAGTTCGCCGTGCTGCTCCAGGTCCGCCTGCAGGTCGTCGGTCTCGAAGTCGAGCTTGTAGAACTCGCCCTCGCGCCCCTCCACCTTGGCCGTCATCGACTGCTCGGCCAGCAGCAGCCTGGAGCCGGGCCTGGGCGGCTTGCTGGCGCGCACCTGCGCCAGCGCGCGCCTGGCATCCAGCATGCGCTCGATCAGCACCTCCACCTGCCCGCCGCTGTCCTTGATCCCGCGCAGCCGCGCCGGAATCACCTTGGCGTCGTTGAACACCAGCAGGTCGCCGGCCTGCAGCAGCCCGGCGAAGTCCGTCATCTGCCGGTCCGCCAGCGTGCCCTGCGGCTCCAGGTACAGCAGCCGGCTGGCGCTGCGCCGCCCGGCCGGCTGCTGTGCGATCAGTTCGGGGGGGAGGTCGTAGTTGAAATCGGAGCGGAGCATGGTGCGCGATTTTACCCGCGCGCCGCCGCCGATGCGCCGGCGATCGGCCAGGCCCCGGCGGCCGCCGGGTGCTACACGCGGCTAACGGCGCGCGCCCAGCTTTGCCGGTGCGTTGCGTATCCGCCGCAGGCGGGCGTAGCCGACCAGCATTCCCGCCTGTTCATCCCACAGGTGCAGGCCCATGGATTTGAGGCTGGAGCGCAAGGTGAGCGGGCGGACCTGCGAGAACAGGGCGTCCGCCTCGTGGCACTCCTGCAGGCGATAGTTCGGGATCCGCGCGCTGAGATGATGGATGTGGTGAAAGCCGATGTTGCCGGAGAACCATTGCAGGATCGCCGGCAGCTTGTAGTACGAGCTTCCCCGCAGGGCGGCGGCGCTGTATTCCCAGCGGTCCTGCCGCTGCCAGTACGCGCCTTCGAACTGGTGCTGCACATAGAACAGCCAGATTCCGGCGGCGCCGCCCACGGTGGTTTCGATCGCCTTGATGAGCAGGTAGTCGGCCGGGCCGAAAATCCGGCAGAAGCCGATGGTCACCAGCAGGATGGCGAAGTTGGTCCACCAAACCGACTGACGCACCCGCAGGCTGGCCTTGGCGGAAGGGAAGCGCTGGATCACGGCGAAAAACAACAGGGGCGCGATGCCGAACAGCACTGCGGGATTGCGCGCCAGCCGGTACGCGAAGCGCTTCCAGCGCGATGCCTCCAGGTACTCCTGTACCGTCATGGTCCAGACGTCGCCCGTGCCGCGCTTGTCGAGATGGCCGGCGGTGCTGTGGTGGCCCGCATGCTCCCACCGCCATTGGTGATACGGCGTCAGGGTCAGCACCCCTGCGACGAAGCCGGTGACGTCGTTGGCGGCGCGCGAGCGGAAGTAGGAGCCGTGTCCGCAGTCGTGGAAGATGATGAACACGCGCACCAGCAAGGCGCCGGCCAGCGCGGCCAGCGGCGCCGTGATCCACCAGGACACGGCGAGGCTGAAATACATGGCGCACCACACCAGCCCATAGGGAACGAGGGTGCTGGCGATCTGCCAGGCGGCCCTTATGTTCGAGGCGCGCTGGAAAGCGGTGATGCTTTGCCGCCAGCCCCGGTTGTCGTCGCAGGGGGATGCGGCAGTGTGGTCGGACATGATCGTGGTGTTGCAGCTCGCAGTGGAGGTTACGCGAAGGCGCGCGGTCTACCCTGCGGCCGAGGAGCTGCGGCGAAGGCGTATTCCGTTCCCGGCAGGGGCGCGCTGGGGTAGTCGGCGTGGCTGCTCCGCACGGCGACCCAGTCCCTGGCGTCCAGGATCGAATGGCCGCTGCAGCCGTTATAGGGACAGCGCCGCACGCTGCCCACCTGGCGATAGGCTCCGGTGGGAAACGCGCGGGTGCAGCGGGAGCACCACAGGTACTCCGCGTGTCGTCCGTGAAACCTCTGGCGGTAGGTGAAGCCGGGCTGCGGCACGGTGTCGCCGTGCGCCGGCCGCGCGGCTGCCCTCGCGGTGCGGCCGGCATGGGCGCCGCGCCGATTGCCGGCAGCGGGCGCCATCGGCCGCTTGCTCATGTCGCCGCGGTTCCGATCCGCTCCGGGTGATCCAGGAAGAACTGCTGCACCTGGCGGTCGGCATCCTCGCGGTTGGTGCGATAGCGCAGTTGCACCAGTCCCGCCAGGAGATGGATGTTGCCGTTGACCCGGGCCAGGTCCTCGGCGGGTACCTTGCCCCACAAGGCCTTCGCGTCGGGCAGCAGGTCCTTCCACCGCAACCGGGCCAGGCGCTCGTTGGCCAGCGTGGCGGCCCTGATTTGCCGCTTCGACAGCGCATGCCGTGCGGCCGGGATCGGCTCTGCGGTCGCGCTCAAATCTCTCGGGTCGCTCATTGGTGGCCACCCCCGAGGGCGGGCCCGGCGCAAGCAGCCAGGGCAGCGTTGGAAAGCCGCAGCTGCCCTCTCAGGCGCAGCGCCAGCGCGGAGCCCAGGCGCGTCAATTCGACGGCACGGCTGTTCCGGGAAGTGATCAGATCCATGCGCCGCAGACGGCTCCTCACCGCAGCCGGGAGGGCGACACTGGCGGGATGGTGGGCCTGGGCCGCAAGCCAGAGACGATCCATGCGGGTCAACTCGCTCATTGATGTTCCTCCGTGGAACATGGGTAACGCGCGAGTGGCATTCGTTCGGGCGCCGTCCAGCATACGCCCTTGCCGCGGCGAAAGGATTCGGCCTGACGAACGGACCTCGGGACGACGCGCCCGGGCCGCCGGGCTCAATGGCTCGCGTACCCGTCGGTGCCGGCAGCACCCGGCAGGCGCGACTCCGTCGTTTCATCGGTCCACACCCTGAACGTCTTGAGCGTATTGGCGCCGAAGGCCGTGCTGATGGCGACGTCGGCGGCATCGCGGCCGCGTGCGATCAGGATGCGCCCGATGCGCGGCTGGTTGTTGCGCGCATCGAAGGTGTGCCAGGCGCCGCTGAGATAGGCTTCGAACCAGCCGGCGAAGTCCATGGGCGCATAGGGCGGAGGCATGCCGATGTCGCCCAGGTAGCCGGTGCAGTACCTCGCCGGAATGTTCATGCAGCGGCACAGGGCAATGGCCAGGTGGGCGTAGTCCCGGCAGACCCCTTTCTTCTGCTCGAAGGCCTGCAGCGCGGTCTTGGTGGAGCTGGCGTGCTCGTAACCGAACGTCAGGTGGCCATGGACGAAATCGCAGATCGCCTGCACCCGCGCCCAGCCATGCAGCGTGTTCGAGAACAGGTCCCAGGCCACCTCCGAGAGGCGGTCCGTCTCGCAATAGCGGCTGCCGAGGAGGAATACCAGCGTCTCTTCCGGCAGGTCCTGCACCTGGTGCTGGCGGGCGTTGAGGATCACCGGATCGGGCCTGCCGTGATCCCGGACGATGGCGTCCGCCGACAGCCGCAGCTGCCCGCGCGCCGCCACCAGCCGCGTGCACCAGTTGCCGAAGCCGTCGCGGTAGGACGAGACCGGCGTCGGCGGATCGGTGATCAGGTGATCGACCTGCGCCAGGTCGGACGCCCTGCTGTAGTGGATGCTCAGCGTCACGATCAGCGGCGTCGGTTGCGGAAACTCGTAGACCAGCTCATAGCCGGCACGGATGTGCATCATGGCACCTACCTCTGCGTGGCGACATCGCGGTCGCCTGGTGGGGCATGGCCTTCGGGCGCCGCGCACAGGCCCGGCTCAGTCATGGCGGTGGGAAAGTACATGTGTCGCGGCCAGCGCGAGAAGTGCCGCCAGCCGCCTGCTCCAGTGCAGCTGCGCCGGCCGGTCCGCGATGAGGTCCTGTCGCAGTTCCAGCGCGACATGCGGCAGGCCGCGGCGCTCGCCGTGCCACGGAATGGTGTAATCCGTGTCGTCCAGCGCGTAGGGCTCATTGTCACCGACCTGCGGGTACTCCTGCCGCAGAAGCGGCAGCAGTGCATGCGCCAAGCGCGCATCGTGGCGATACATTACGCCGATCTGCCAGGGCCTGCTTGTTCCATCCAGGCGGGGCGTGAAGCTGTGCACCGAAACTAGCACGGTGTCGCGTTGCCGGGCTTGGCGCCGGTCGAGAATCGCGCCTACTGCGTCGTGATACCGGTCGAAGATCTCGCTGACGCGCGCCTGCGTCTCGGCCGCATCGAGTCCGGCATTGCGCGCGATCCTGACGCTGTCGCTGAGGAGCGGGATCGAACCCGCCGTGCCCGGAGCGCGGTTGCAGTCGATCACCAGCCGCGAATAGTTCTGCATCGCCAGGCTGGCGTCGAGCGCCGAGGCCAGCAGTCCGGCCACCGCGGCCGCTCCGATGTCCCAGCCGATATGGCTGGACAGCTGCGCCTCCGTCAGGCCGAGACTGCCCAGCGCCCTGGGGATGCGCCGGCTGGCGTGGTCGCAGACCACAAGGAAGGGCGAGGCGCCCGCGGGCTCCCGCAGGCTTGCCGCCGGCGGCTCATCCGCGGTCAGCAGCCGCACGGGACCGTCCGCTGCGCTGGCGGCAGCCATCGACAGGATGGGGGAGAAACGGTTGCCGCGGCCCCGGATTCATCGCGGCATGCCGCTGCGATGAGCGCTCGCCGGATGCCGCAAGGCTTGCGCATGCCGGCAGGCTGGAGCTTGTCCGGGAATGACAACGGGGTGCTTCTGTCTGAAAGCGCCTGCCGCAAGGGGCAGGCGCTTTCAGGGTCAAGGCCAGGCCCTGACCGGAGTGTGCGATCCGCTGAGCGGAGTCGCCCGCTCAGAGAGGACGGATCTGCGTCGCCTGCATGCCCTTGGGGCCGCGAGCCGCGCGGTATTCCACGCGCTGTCCTTCAGCCAGGGTCTTGAAGCCGTCGCCCTGGATTTCCTTGAAATGGGCGAAGAGATCTTCGCCGCCGTTCGACGGCGTGATGAACCCAAAGCCCTTGGAATCGTTGAACCACTTGACCGTGCCGGTCGAAATATCACTCATGTCTGCTTTCTCTTGATGAAATCGGGCAAGCCGCCCGCCAGGCGCAAGCCATCAAGAAGGAAGCTGAGGAGATTTTTCCCCGGAGAGGGGAGCGAACCGCACCAAACGACGCCGATTGAAGGACTGCTCGAGCAGCATACACCGTGTTGCGGCACAAAGCGAACGCGGCGCCGCGATGAGCGGCCGATCGACAGGGTCCGGAGCCGGCGCGCGCGCGGGCCGCCGGAGCGGCGCTCAGCGGCGGCGGAAGCCCTGCTTCTTGTTGCCGTCCTTGCGGTCCTCGCCGACCTTGAGCAACTGGCCGCGCAGGTCTTTGCCGTTGAGTCCGGCGATGGCGGCGCGCGCCTCGTGCCCCTCCATTTCCAGCGAGCCGAAGCCGCGGCACTTGCCGGTGAAGATCTCGCAGCTCAGCTGCATGGAATGCACGCGTCCGAAGACGGCGAACAGCGCGGTGAACTCCTGCTCGGTCGTGTCCGGCGGCAGGTTGGCCACGCGCAGCTTCAGCACTACGGGCTCCCGCTGCGATGCAGGAAGGGATGATCGAGTTCCAGCGGCTCGAAATCGACCGTCGGCCGCTGGACCACGGGCAGGTCCGGCTCCGCCAGCGCCGACGCATCGATCTCGCCCGAGGCGATTTCCTGCAGAGCCAGCACCGTCGATTTGTGATCGTTCCACGGCAACCGCGCTTCCGCGCCGCGGGCGAGCTGGCGCGCGCGCTTGGCGGCGACCAAGGTGAGATCGAAGCGGCTGGGAATATGGAGGAGACAGTCCTCTACCGTGACGCGGGCCATGCGGTATGTCCGGGAGCACCGCAAGAGCACGGTCGAGCGACTATACGCGCTTTCGCTCACCTGCGCCGACGGGCTGCGCCATATTGGCGTATGCTTCTTGCGCGGGGTACGAGGCCTCGGACAGCTGTCACCGCCGCGTGCGGTTTGCGCGCGGATCGCCGGCATTGATCTGCGGGCACCATTCCACCGGGCGACGTTCCATGGCAAAGAAGTCTTCACGGCCGTCCGGGACGCCGGTCCATGGCGCCCTGCGGACCGCCGCCGGCGCTTTGACCGAGGCGCAGCTGCGCAAAATGCCGTCCTCGGCCTACATGAACGACGTGCAACTCGCCTTCTTCCGCCTGCGTCTGACCGAGATGCGCCAGGAGGTGCTGGCGCGCGAGGTCGGCGCCAGGCAGCGCCTGCATTCCAGCGAGAACCATCCCGATCCGGCCGATCGCGCAACCGCCGAGGAGGAGCATTTCCTCGACATGCGCCTGCGCGAGCGCGAGGCCAGGCTGCTCGGCAAGATCGAAGAAGCGCTGGTACGGATCGGCAGCCGCGACTACGGCTATTGCAGCCAGACCGGCGAGCCCATCGGCATCCCCCGCCTGCTGGTGCGCCCCACCGCTTCGGTGTGCGTCGACGTGAAAGACCGGCAGGAGCGGCTCGCACAGCAGCGCGGCTAGCGCTGGCGGCCGGCCCGCAACGAATGCTTGTGACCAACAGGATCCATTTACCCATGTACCGCACGCGCCGCATGCGTGGTATCGACGGCAACTTCTATCCACCCGGTTCGATCCTCGGGGAGGACGGGCGCTATCATCCGAAGGGTTCCTTCCAGGGTGTGGACTCCAGGTACTACCCGGAGGGATCGTTCCTCGGCGCCGACGGCAAGTACCACCCCAAGGGACATGTGATGTTCGAGGACGGGATCTACCGCCCGCGCGGCCACTTCCTCGGCGTGGACGGCAAGTACTACGCGGCGAACTCCTTCCTCGGCGAGGACGGCCTCTACCATCCGCCGGGATCGTTCCTGGGCCAGGACGGCAAGTACCACCCGCGCGGCTGCTTTCGCGGCGAGGACGGCCGTTATCACTATCCCGGCTCGTTCCTCGGCAGCGACGGCAAGTACCACCTGGAAGATGCGCGGCGGCTCGACAACGGCGAGTACCAGGTCGCCCCGGGGCGCATGCAGGACGAGCGGCGCAACCAGGAGGGCGTGGATTGCTGAGCTCCGCCGCCGTGAACAGGCGCCTCATGTACCTGGAGGGCCAGTCGCAGGCGGTCGGCGGCCGCGGCCGCATCGGCTGGGTGGAGCGCTCTACCGCGTGCCAGGTGTATCGCTATGACGGCAGGGTGCTGCGGAAATCGGCGGCGGGCCGTTACAACTGCTTCGACGCCGGCTCCGGCGAACGCTATCTGGTGGCCGAGCCGAAGGCCAACGGCTCGGACAAGCTTTTCGGCGGCGTTGTCGACATCGACGAGGATGCTCGGGAGGAGTACTGGCTGCGTATCCGCAACCGCCCGGATTGCCTGGCTTTTCCTTCGTTCCAGGCTGAGTCCCGGCGTGGGAAATAGCGCCGGACGGATCGGTACGCTCGGGGCCCGAACGGTCATCCCTTCCTGCAGCGGGCGGCCTGCAATGGCTTTCTTCGAGCAGGGCCGCCAGTGGCCGAACTTGCCGGCGTTTTCCGCGGTCCTACGTTATCTACCAGCATGGCTCGGACACAGCGTCATGAATGAGCACATCGAAACGAGCCGCGTCCTCCTGCCATGAACCACTGGGCGCTGCTCCTGCAGCATCTGCCCGCGCCGGTCTATTTGTGTGACGTGAATGGCTACATCGTCGACTGCAACCAGGCGGCGATCGAACTCTGGGGGCGCACCCCGGAACTGAGCCGTGAGCGGTGGCAGGGCGCCCACCGCCTGTACCAGGCCGACGGCGAGGATCTGCCGCTGGATCGCAGCCCCACCGCATTCGCACTGCGCAGCGGCAAGCCGATCCATGACGCTGAACTGATCATGGAGCGGCCCGACGGCAGCCGCCGGATCGTCCGGGTCAACCCCCGGCCCATCTTCGACGAATCGGGAAAGCTGCTGGGCGCTGTCGACCTGATGCTGGATGCGACCGCTTTCAAGGAAGCGGACCATGCCCGGGCCCGGCTGGCGGCGATCGTGGAGTCTTCCGAGGACGCCATCGTCAGCAAGAACCTCGACGGCATCATCCAGACCTGGAACCGCGGCGCGGAGCGCCTGTTCGGATACAGCGCGGCGGAGGCCATCGGCCACCCCATCACCATCCTCATCCCCGAGGATCGGCTGGAA
>DASRFD010000004.1:0-11399 GCA_035651715.1 Nevskia sp. | reverse complement strand
ATCGAGGCCGTCGTTTCACAATCAGCGCTGCTGTTCGCGTACGGACTTGCCTTGGTGATGCCAGTGGTCGTCGGCCTGTTCTTGGTCGATGTCACCATCGCGGTCGTGTCCCGTTCCATGCCGCAGATCAACATCTACTTTGTCGCCCTGCCGCTCAAGGTGTTCGCGGGCCTGGCCCTGCTTGCGGCGGCGGTATCCTACATGCTGCCGCTGGCCGGCCGCGTGCTGACTTCGGTCTCCACCGTCACCGCTACCCCTGCGCCCTGAAATGGCCGAGCAGACCGAACAGGATCGTTCCGAGCAGGCGACCCCTTTCAAGCTCGAGGAGGCACGCAAAAAGGGCATGGTCGCCCGCAGCACCGAGGTGAGCGTCGCCGCCGGTCTCCTGGGCGCCGTGCTGTGCATGGCCATGTTCTCGGGCTGGATGTACCGCCAGTTGCTGCAGCTCGATCAACGCACGCTGGGGCAGGCCGGACAATGGACTTTCGACCTGCCACACGTCATGCACTGGCTGCTGCTGTTCGCGGGTCGGGGGCTCTACGTGGTCAGTCCCTTGCTGGCGCTGGCGGTGATCGCCGCCGTCCTGGGCAACTTCCTGCAGGTGGGTCCCGTCTTCAGCACGGAGGCGCTGAAGCCCGACTTCACCCGTCTGAATCCCGCTACGGGCTTGCGCCGCATCTTTTCCGGCCGCACCGTGTTCGAACTGGTGAAGGTGCTGCTGAAGCTGCTGCTGTTCGGCTGGGTCGCCTATGCCGCTCTGAAGAGTTTGTTCGCACAATTGCCGCACTTCTACCAGCTCCCGGTTGCGTCGTATCCGGCTGCGCTGCGCCACGAGGTGTTGCGTCTCCTGGCGATCCTGACCGGGACCGCGGTCGCAGTGGCATTGATCGATCTGGTGTTCTCCCGCTGGGACTTCGGCCGCCGCATGCGCATGAGCCGCCGCGAGCTGCGCGACGAGCTGAAACGTCGCGAAGGCGATCCCCAGATCCGCAGCCGCCGGCGCGCGGCGATGCGCGAGATGCGCAAACGGGCGGCGGCCCTTGGCCGGGTCAAGGACGCCGACGTGTTGATTACCAACCCAACGCATTACGCCATCGCCATCAAGTACCGCCGTGGCAAGGCACCGGCGCCGGAGGTCATCGCCAAGGGCTCCGGCGGGATGGCCGCGGCCATGCGCGAGCTCGCCTTCCGCCACCGCGTGCACATCGTCTCAAGCCCACAGTTGGCGCGCGCACTCTTTCGGGAGGTCGCCCTCGGTGGCATGATCCCGGCCCACCACTATGAACAAGTTGCGGCGATCCTGCGCCAGGTCTACGAGGCGCGCGCCCGCAATCCGGATAAAAAATGATCGCTTTCCTGAGACAGGCTTTCGGCTCCCGCAGCGACGTCGTCATCGTACTGGCAGTGCTCGGCATCCTGTTCGTGCTGTTCTTTCCAATCCCGTCTCAGCTGCTGGACTTCCTGCTGCTCCTGAACCTCAGCTTTGCGATGCTGATCCTGCTGCTGACCTTTTACACCGACAAGCCGCTGGCCTTCTCGACGTTTCCTTCGCTGCTGCTCATTGCGACCCTGTTCCGCCTCTCGCTGAACGTGGCGGCCACCCGCCTGATCCTGTCCCGGGGCGACGCGGGTCATGTCATCGCTACGGTCGGCAAGCAGGTGGTCGCGGGCAACTATGTCATTGGCCTGGTGGTGTTTCTCATTCTCATCGTGGTGCAGTACGTGGTGGTCACCAACGGCGCCCAGCGCGTCGCCGAAGTGGCGGCCCGCTTTACCCTGGATGCGATGCCCGGCAAGCAGATGAGCATCGACGCCGAGATGAACATGGGCCTGATCGACGAGAAGGAGGCCAAGCGGCGGCGCTCCGAGATCGAAAAGGAGGCGAACTTCTACGGCGCGATGGACGGAGCCAGCAAGTTCGTCAAGGGCGACGCCATCGCCGGCATTATCATCATTCTTATCAACATCGTCGGCGGCCTTTCGGTGGGACTGGTGCAGCGCGGATTGGCATGGTCACAGGCCCTCAATCTCTACACGCTGCTGACGGTCGGCGATGGCATCGTCACTCAGATACCGGCCCTGGTGATTGCCACCGCGACCGGCATCATTGTGACCCGCGCCGCGACTGACGCCCAACTGAGCGAGGAAATCGCCCGGCAGGTGACGCGCTACCCCAAATCGCTGGTGACGGTTGGGGTGGCGCTGCTAGCAGCCCTGTTCCTGCCCGGCATTCCAGCGGTCCCGGTCCTCATCCTGCTGGGCGTCGATGTAGGGTTACTGACGTTTGCCCTGCGCGCCCAGGGCGCCGCCGGATTGGAAGCTGCCACCGCCGCGGTGGCCGGAGCGGCCGAAGCCGCGGCGGCACCCGAGGACCTGGCGGCCTTGCTGCCGGTCGACCCCATCGAGATGCAGGTCGGTTCCGGTCTGGTTCCAGTGCTGGGCGAAACCGAGGGTCCGTTTATGAGGCGGGTGCAGGCCTTCCGCCGCCAGTACGCCCTGGATTACGGCTTCGTCTTTCCGCCGGTGCGGATGCGCGAGATGGCCAAGAAGGGCGCCGAGGAATATGAAATCCGGATCCAGGGCGCGAAAGTGGCGGCCGGCAAGCTACTGCCGGATCAGCTGCTCGCGATCAATCCGGGTGGCGAGCGCGCCAAGCTGGAGGGGCTGGCTACGCGCGATCCAACCTTCGGCCTTCCGGCCGTGTGGATCCAGGAGCGGGATCGCGATCGCGCCCAGCGCGGCGGCTACACCGTGGTCGATCCGGTCACAGTGGCGAGCACGCATTTCAACGAGTTGATCAAGACCCACGCTGCCGAGCTCCTGTCGCGGCCGGAGACGGAGGCGCTGCTGACCCGGGTCCGGCAGAAGTACCCGACGCTGGTGGAGGAACTGGTTCCCGCCGTCCTGTCCTTCGGCGAAGTGCAGCGCGTGCTGCAAAACCTGCTGCGGGAGAAGGTTTCGATCCGAAATCTGGAATACATTGTCGAGCTGCTCCTCGATCAGGGCCGGCTGACGCGGGACACCGAAGTCCTCACCGAGTCAATACGGGAGCGTCTGGGCAATATCATCTGCGATCGCCTGGGCGGCGCGGACGGCGCGATGCACGTGCTGACTTTCGACCCCAAGATCGAAGAGCGGCTGCGCGCCAGCCTGCGCCAGACGGAGAAGCACACGGCGCTCATCATCGAGCCGGCCATGGCGGAGGGACTGTTGCGACGGTTGGCGCAGCGCTGCGAGGAAATGATGCTGCAGAACCTAATGCCAATACTGCTGTGCACGCCTTCGCTGCGCCGCCACGTGCGACGGTTGACCGAGCGAGCCTTGCCACATCTGACCGTCCTGTCCCTTAACGAGGTGCCCCAAAATCGTACAGTCCGGTCCTTCGGCATGGTGGAGAAGGTGGCTTGAGTGGGCTGACCTTACAAAATTCTTACAATGCGCCGATGACTGTCATTTTGGCGCATTAGGAACTGCGTCACAGTACTGCACGGACCTTTTGCGAATGGTTAAAAATTTTCGAGCCACCACCTGGTGCCCTGAGATATGATGCGATCGTTCCGCCGTTTCGGGCGGTCAGGGGAGTCAATCGGGAAAGGCAGCAGGGTCAAAGTGTTTTTGGCCGGAACCGCAGCATCTGGGGGACAGCTTGGACAGTGTATTCGCGGTAACACGAGTCGGCCTGCTCGCCGACTTTGCGCGTCTGGCAACGCAGTCGCTTAATCTTTCGAACGTCGATACCGTCGGGTACAAGCGGCAGCTCGCCGTGACTTCGAGCTTCGACGCGCGCCTCGACAATGTACTGCCGTCGGGCGATACCTCCATGGCTGCAACGACCACCCTCACGGATCCACGCGCCGGTGCCCTGAAGCAGACCGGCCGGCCGCTCGACCTGTCTCTGGATGGCGACGGCTTTTTCGGGGTGCGCACGGCCAGCGGCATCCGCTACACGCGCCGCGGCGACTTCGCCGTGGAGGCCAGCGGTCGGCTGGTTACCGCGGCCGGCGACGCCGTGCTGGCGGGCGGAGGCGACGTGGTGCTCCCCGGGACCGCGGTGACGGTCGACCGTGACGGAAAGATTTTCGACGGCGATCGGCAACTGACACAACTGGATATCGTGCAGTTTGCCGATCCTGGCCGGCTGCAATACGTCGGTGGCGGGTTGTTCGATGCCGCCGGACAGGCGCCGCTGGCCACCGTTACCGCGACGCGGGTGCGCTCGGGTGCCTTGGAAGCCTCGAATGTGCAACCGGCGCACGAGATGATCGGCCTGCTGGAAGTGTCACGGGAGGTGCAGCTGACCCGCAGCGTGCTCACCGCCCGGGACGAGATGCTCGACAGTGCCGCCAATACCCTGGCGCAGTTTTAAGAACTAAGGATCAATGCAATGATCGACTCTCTCTATATTGCCGCCACGGGTATCGGCGCGCAGCAGACGCGCCTGGATGCGCTGTCGAATAACGTCGCCAACGTCAACACCTACGCCTACAAGAAGCAGCGGGCGAACTTCGAGGACGTGTTTTACCGCCAGGCTGCGGCGGCCTCCGGTCTGTCGGCGCCGGCCGCTCTACCGGCGCCGGTCGGGCTCGGGGTGGCGGTGTCGCGCACGCAGACCGTGTTCACGCCCGGAGACCTTGCCCAAACCAAGAATCCGCTGGACCTCGCCATCCAGGGTGACGGTTTCTTCGAAGTACAGCTCGGCGACGGCAGCACGGCGTACACCCGGCTTGGTTCCTTGCGGTTGGACGAGCACGGCGAGCTGGTGACCCAGGATGGCGATCCGCTGAAGGCGCGCTTCGTGGTTCCCTCCGATGCCACGTCCGTCGTTGTCGCCAGCAACGGCCAGGTCAGCGCCACGGTGGCCGGCCAGGACAAGCCGGTGGTGTTGGGCAGCCTCGAGCTTGCCAATTTCGTCAATCCCAACGGCCTCAAGCCGCTGGGCGCCGGTTTGTACGCGGCGACCGACGAGTCCGGCCCGGCCTTCGTCGGCACGCCGGGGCAGCAGGGGCTGGGCACCTTGAACCAGGGCTACCTCGAAGCCTCCAACGTCGATCTCAACTCGGAGCTGGTGGACCTCGTGCTGGCCCAACAGGCCTACCAGCTGAATTCGAGGGTGATCCAGATCTCCGACGACATCCTGTCGACCATCACCACGTTCCGTCGCAGCTGAGCATAGTGACGTGGGTAATGGCTTGCAGTGCTTGGGCGCGCTACTGATTCTCGGGCACTGCGGCTCGGCAATGGCCGTTGCGGGGCCAGCTGACAGCTTGGTGCTGGCGCTTAGAGCCGACGTTTCGTCGGATGCTGCGCTCGTGCGGCTCGGCGAGTTGCTGGACTTTTCCGGAGGCGATGCCGGCTTGCAGCAGCGGGTGGCGGCGGTGGAACTACAGCTGGACTGTCTCCCCGGGCAGACTGAGCGGATTACGCGCGACGATGTCGCGGCGCTGATCGCCCTGCGCGTCCCCGAAGCCGCGGACGCCTTGCGTTGGTCAGGCAAGAGCTCTTTCGCGCGCATTCACCTGAAAGGGCAGCCGGTCGACCTGGTGGAGTTGACGCGGCGCAGTCAGGCCGAGCTCGAAGCCTGGCTGGCGCCTCGTTTCGACCAGTACCAGGTCGAGCCTGTCGCGGCGCCCGAAGCCGTTGCACCGGCGATGGCCCGCGACGAGGTGGCTACGATCCGGCCTTTCGCAGGCGAGGCGCTGTCCCGTACTCCGATCTGGGTTGAGCTGGGCCGGCCGGGCGAATCCTCGCGCCGTGCGTTCCCGATCTGGTTCGCCGTGCAGTCCTGGACCAAGGTGCCGGTGGCGGCACACGACATTTCCACCGGCGCCCGCCTGACGCCAGACGAGGTGACATCGGCCGTCGTCGATATCGCCGCCCTCGGTGCGCGGCTGCTGCTCGCCGACGGGGATATGGCCGGCTCCATTGCCACCGGACCGATCCGGAAGGGTGAAGCCCTGACCCGCGACCGGTTTCGGCAGGCCCGGCAAGTCACGGCTGGGGACGAGGTACGGTTGCGGGTACAGTCCGGTGCACTGCGAGTGGAAGTCCGGGGCGTCGCGCTCGAGTCGGGCAATGCCGGACAGCGTGTACGCGTCCGCAACAGCGGCAGCGGTGAGGTGGTTGCAGCTAACGTCGCCGGACCCGGTGTCGTCGAGGTGACGCCATGACCGGCAGACTGCAGTGGTACCTAGCGGCCCTGCTCCTACTGTCGGGCGGTGCCTGGGCCGGGGGGCTCTACCACGCTGACACCTATTCGCCGCTCACTTCGGACACGCGCTCGTTCAAGGTCGGCGACGCCCTGACCGTCATGATCGTCGAGGCGGCGAGCGCGGAGACCGATGCCGCATCGAGCCAGAGCCGCGACTTCAAGCTGACTGCCGGCCTACAGGGCAGCCATACCCAGAACACCGTGGGGGCCTCCCTCAATCGGCAGGGGGACAATAGCGGCACAACCAGCCGCAACGGCAAGCTGCAGGCCGAGATCACCGTGCGCGTGCAGGCGGTGAGCGCCAACGGCGACCTCGTCGTCCACGGCGGCCAGTCGATCACCGTCAACGGCGAGACGCAGCACATCGGCGTGTCGGGGGTGGTGCGACCGATCGACGTTTCGGCCGACAACGTGGTCCTTTCCACCCGCTTGTCGAATGCCCAAATCGACTACGCCGGCAAGGGGTTCGTCGACCGTAGCCAGGATGAAGGCTTCATCGCGCGCCTGTTCGACTTCTTGGGGCTATGAGGACGATGCGCATACTGGTCGCGCTCCTCGCCGCCGTCGCCGCCACGGGTGCCGCGGCGGCCAACCCGTCGCCTCCCGCGGCGCTGGCCGTGAAGGTGCGCGACCTTGCGCACGTCCAGGGGGTGCGCGATAACCAGCTGGTCGGTTACGGCATTGTCGCTGGACTGGCCGGCACCGGGGACTCCCAGCGCAGCAGTGCCACGCTGCAATCGATTTCGAACACCCTGGCCCGTTTCGGCGTGCGGGTGACGCCGGACCAGATCAGCTCGCGCAATGTGGCCGCGGTGATGATCACCGCGACGCTGCCGGCATTCGCTTCGAGTGGCGACAAGCTCGACGTCAATGTAGCCTCGCTGGGCGACGCCCGCAGCCTCACGGGCGGGACCCTGATGCTGGCGCCGCTCAAGGGGCCCGACGACAAGGTCTACGCCCTGGCGCAGGGGCCGCTGTCGGTCGGCGGATTCCGCTATGACGCCTTCGGCAACCTGCTCGAGAAAAACCATCCGACGGTGGGGCAGATTCCGGGCGGCGCAATCATCGAAGCCGATGTCGCCACCAGCGTGGTGAGCAAGGCCGGAACGGTTTATGTCGTGCTGGACAACCCGAACTACGTCACCGCCGACCGCATTGCCGATGCCTTGTCGGCGGCGCTGCCGCCGATGCCGGACGCACGCGTGCATCGGGTCCAGGCCGTCGATGCCGGAAGGGTGCTGGTGCGGCTTACGGCCGACGACCAGGCGCAACTGGTGAAAGTTCTGGCGACGATCGAGGCCACGGCGATCGTTCCCGACGACGAGGCACGCATCGTGGTGAACGAGCGCACCGGCACGGTGGTCAGCGGCGGCGATGTGCGCCTCGGGCAAGTCAGCGTCGCGCAGGGTGACCTCAAAGTCGAGATCGCGACCGACTACGCCGTGTCGCAGCCGGTCGTGATCGGCCGCGCGGGCCCAGGTGTGCGTTCTGTAGTCGTGCCGGAGACGCAGATCAAGGCAGACGAATCCTCGAACGCCGCCGTGAGCCTGCCCGCCGGCACAACAGTTGCGGATCTGGTTGCGGCGCTCAACCGCCTCAAGGTGGCGCCACGCGACACAATTTCGATTCTGCAGGCAATCAGGCGGGCCGGCTCACTCCACGCCCAGCTGATCATTCAATGAAGGGGAACCGATGAGTCAGGGTGGATTGATGGCGATATCCCCGGTGACGCAGCAGCTGGAATCGATGGCGCTGCGTGCCTACGAGCTACGCCAGCGCGTGATCGCTCACAATATCGCCAACGTCGATTCTGTGGGCTTCCAGCCACTGCGCGTGAATTTCGACGAGCAGCTCGGGCCGCTGCGGGCGGCGATCCGGGGAGAGGAGTCGGCGACGCGCATCGCCGACCTGGCCAGCCAGGTGCAGCCCTCGGTGGAGACCGAGGCCGCCACGTCGTCAGCGCTCACCACGCCAGGAGAGAACTTGGACGACCAATTGGTCGCATTGACCCAGAACACCCTCGACTACGAGGCGATGCTAACCGTACTTTCACGCCTGGGCGGTTTGACCCGCCTGGCGATCACCGGGAGCTAGAGATGTCCGACTACAGTGGAGTTATGGCCATCAGCGCCTCCGGGATGCAGGCCGAGCGGCTGCGCCTGGAAGTGGCGGCTCAGAATCTGGCAAACGCGCATTCGGTCAGCGGAGCACAGAGCGAGCCGTACCGTGCGCTGCGGGCGGTTCCCTATTCGAGCGGCGCGGGGCTGTTCGAGGAGCGCCTGGCCGCCGGCCAAGCGGCCTCGGGGCTGCGCGGTGTGGATCATGTGGACATCGTGCCCACTGGCGGCGAGCCGCGGTTGGACCATGATCCCGGTAATCCTCTGGCGGATGCCCAGGGCATGGTGCGGATGCCGCAGATCAACGTCGCCGACGAGATGTTGACGGTGATGACCTCGGTCCGGGCCTACGAGGCCGACGTACGGGCCATGAGCGCCGCCAAGTCTATTGCGCTCAAGGCGCTCGACATTGGGAGCAACCGTTCATGATCTATCCGGCAGATCCGGTCGCCGCCGCGGCGGCGTCCCCGGAAATCGCCGCGGCTAAGCAGGCCGCGACCGCGCCCCCGGACTTTGGGCAATGGCTCGACCAGACCGTCAGCGGCGTCAGCCAGGATGTGCACCAAGCCGACCATGCGGTGCAGATGCTGGCCGTGGGGGCAGCGGACAATCTTCCGGAGGTGATGATCGCCCTCGAGAACGCGCGCACCTCGCTGTCGCTGATGGTGCAGGTCCGCGATCGCCTGGTGGGAGCCTACCAGGACGTCCTGCGGATGCAGATTTAGGAGCAGGAAATCCAACGCATGTGCCATAGACTGTCCTGCAGGCTCGACCGATGAACGCTGCCGTCCGCGAAAGCGCCTTGTCCTGGTGGACGGGGTTCGACCGCAACCGCCGTCTGGGCCTGCTGGCGGGGCTGGTCGCACTCGCGCTCGCTATCGGATTGTTTGCGTGGTTTTCGCTGCGCTCGGACTACGTGGCGCTGACCGGCGAGCTGTCCAAGGAGGATACTGCCGCGGTGGTGGCGCAGCTGGAAGACATCCGCGCCCGCTACCGCGTTGACGCGGATACAGGGGCCTTGATGGTGCCGGCTGCCGAGGTCGATTCGATCCGCGCGCAGCTTGCGCAGAAAGGTTGGCCGCTCAAGGCAGCTGCTGGCTTCGAGTTGTTCGATGGCGGCGACTTCGGCATGACCGAGTTCACCGAGCACATCAACTACCAGCGTGCCCTGGAGGGCGAGCTCGCGCGCACCATCATGTCGCTGGACTCTGTGCGCTATGCCCGGGTTCATCTGGTCCTGCCGCAGTCCAGTCTGTTCAAGAAGAATGCGGAGGCGCCGAAGGCTTCGGTGCTGCTGGTGGGCCGGCATGGTCAGCCGATCACCGAGGCGCAGATTTCCGGCATCCAGCGCATGGTGGCGTCCGCGGTGCCCGAGCTCAAGGCCGAGAACGTTTCCATCCATGACCACAAGGGCGTGGAGCTGACCAGCGGTACCGGCGAGGGGCTGTCGCCGGCGGCGGTCGACGCCGGCCTGCGCGCGCAGGCGGATGTCGAGGACTACCTGACCGCCAAGGCCGAAGAGATCCTGGCCCGGATGTTTCCCAAGGGCGCCGCGACGGTCAGCGTCACGGCGGCGCTCGGGCGTAGTCATGTCTCCAGCGTCCGCGACGAGGTGCTGCCGAGCGGGCAGGGTTCCGGGGCGGTGTCGCACATCCGCTCCGATACATTGCCGGATGGGGTCGCCGCAAATGTGCCCCGCTCGATCAAGGACGGCGTGGCCGCCAAGGCAGACAACAGTTCGCCGCAATTCGACGTGGAATACCGCATCGGCCACGTCTCCGAGCAATCCGAGTCCCCACCCGGCGGAATCGAACGCCTCTCGGTCGGCGTGGTGATCCCCGATCCGGCCCCACTGGGGCTGACCGTCGAGGGCGTGCGCGACTTGGTGGCCGCCGGCATGGGCATCGATGCGCAGCGTGGCGACCGCGTGGCCGTCTACGCGATCTCGGGTGGGTCGAAGGCAGCGCAGGCTACCGGATCCGTAGAAATGCCGGCTGCGACGGCCGGCTCGCCCGCGAAGCCGCAGCACGAGCGCCCCTACTGGGCTTTTCTGTTGGGCGTCGCCCTCCTGCTCGCTGCGTGCGCCGTGGCCTTGGCGCGACGGCCCAAACAACGCCAACTCAGCGCGGCCGAGCGTGAAGAACTGCTCCGCCACGTACGCGAGTGGCTGAAGCAATGACCGCCGGCAACCCATCGCCCGCGCCGCTTCCGGGAAGCAAGCGCGCTGCTCTGCGGCTGGCGCTGGTGTCGCTACGCGATCGGCGCTGGATCCTGAGCCGGCTATCGCAGGAGCAGCGGCAGGCACTTGAGGATGAGCTTGCCCCGCTGCTGGTGCTGGGGCCGGATCTGCTGGCCTCGGTGCGCGGCGAGATCGAACCGCTGCTCGCGGCCGAGGATGAAAGCTCCGCAATGCAGGTCATCGCGCCCACACCGCCCGAAGCAGGCTCGCGGGAGACCAGCGAGCTGGAGCGCGCCTCAGTCGACGAGCTCGAGGCCGTGCTGCGCGAACTGCCGTGGGCCTGCGCCGGCTTGCTGGCCAAGCGGATGCCTCCGAGCCGCCGGCACGTGCTTGACGCCATCGAGCAACGCGCCGGCGCTGTCGCCGCAGCATCCACAAAGCCCGCGGTCAGCACCGCTTTCGTCGAAGCACTGGTCGACACCGTGGAACAAAGGCTGGAGCAGCGCAGGACCGCGGGCCTTGGCCTGCCACAGGGATAGCGAGTGTCAGCCAGCACCGAACCTCCCATCCTGCGAGCGCCCGAGATCGGCCGCTCGGCACGCCGTCTTGCCAGTCAACCCAAGGACAGCGCGCCGGGGCCGGCTATGCCCGGCCCAGTGCCTCCGCAAGCTTCGACGGCGAGTGCTTTGCCCGAGCGGGCGGCGGCGACAGCCCCGGCGCCGGCGGTTGCGCCGGAACTGCTGCGCGCGGCCGAGCAGCGCGGCTATGAAGCCGGCTTGGCCAAAGGCAAGGCCGCCGGCGAACGGGCCTTCGAAGCCCGCCTGAAGCAGTTCGACGAGCTGCTCGCCGCAGTTGCGCAGAAGCGCGACGATCTGCTCGAAGTACTGGAGGACGA
>DASRFD010000003.1:0-52120 GCA_035651715.1 Nevskia sp. | reverse complement strand
TTGCCCGCCGCCGGCGGGCTGGCGGTTCGGTGCCGGCATCTGGAACGGCGGTACCCTGATGGGGGTGGTCATGGTGGGTCGCCCGGTGGCGCGCCGGATCGACCACCGGTTCGTGGTCGAGGCCAACCGGGTCTGCGTGCGCCGGGACACCGCGGCACCGCTGCGCTGGAACGCATGCAGCCAACTGTACGGCTGGGTTGCACGCGAGGCCGAGCGACGCGGCTTCAAGAAGATCATCACCTACACCCTGGAGAGCGAGGTGGGGACCACGCTGCGCGCCGCTGGATGGACCTGCGAGGGTCCAGCGGGCGGGGGTTCCTGGGATCGTAAAAACCGCCGGCGGGAGGGGACGGGACCGCGCGGGCGGAAATTGCGTTGGTCCCGAACCTTGCGGCCGCGGCTTGGGCCGGTGGACGCCATCGCCGGGTGAGCGTCAGGTCCCGGTCTGCTGCGCCTCGTGCGGAAGGCCGAGCGCCGGTGCGGTGGCCAGCGGCCTCGGGTCGTAGATGTCGCGGTAGATCACGTAGCTGAGGGCGCCGAGGTATGGCCAGAGCAGGGACGGCACAAAACCCGACGGCGAGAGCAGGAACGCAAGAGTGCACGCGGCGATGATGAACAAGAACACCGCGAGAATCGGCAAGGGGTTGAGCCCCAGTTCGCCGTCGTCGTGGCAGGCCTGCGCGCGGCGCAGCGAGAGGTCCTGAATCATCATCAGCGGGATGCTGGTCAGTCCCCACAGGGCGTGCAGGCCGAGCACCACGCCGCACAGCACCGACGCGTTGCCGGCTATAAGGCCGGCCCAGTGGTGCGCCAACGAGCCAGCCGCGATACCGAGGTTGAAGAGGGCAACGAGGGCGAATTGCGGCAGCAGGCTGGCCGCTCGCCGAAGCGCGCCACCGACTCCGGCTCGGCGCCGCCCGGAATCCCGCTCGCCGATGACCACCGCGGCGGCCAGCGCTGCCACATAGATCGCCGCATAAAGGACGCTCAGAGCAGGCAGCCAGATCGTTTGGGACTCGCGCGATAGCGCCAGCGTGGACGACATGACGAATGCGTAAAGCAACCCGAACCGTACCGGCTGCCTCAGCATGAGTAGCGCGGCTTGTGCCAGCCAGGTTGCGGCGATGGTGGGCTCGACTTTCCGGGGTTCGGACGGGCGCATAGAAGTCGTGGGCGTTTTCAAGTGGACGGGCAGTCCGATTGTGAGCCGTCCGGGGCAAGACGCAAGGTCCTGCGCGGCGGGCGGATGTTGAATTGACTTGCGATGTCCGGTTCGGACGGTGCCCGTGCTGCTGCTCCGGCCTGGGCGGCGCCTTTGCGAGCACCGGGGTGTGGACGTTTCCGTAGGCCAAGCCTGTGGCGAAGGGCCAGCACTGCAGCGGCCGTGTCACCGATCGCGGCGGCGATCTGTGGATCGGTCTTGCTGAGAAAGTTCTGACGAATGAACGCCGCGGACTGCTCGATGCGCGATCGCCGACGCAGCTTCGCCTTGGCAACGCCGAGATCTTGGAAGGCGCGGATCACCGCAGTTTCCGAGGTGCGGAACATGGCCGCGAGTTGCTGGAAGCTGTGCTGCTGCGACAGCTCGTTCAGGCGGGCCTGCGCGCCTTGGCGGGCCTCGAGTATGCCGATGCGCGGTGCGCCCGGCGACGCGGTGGAGGCGGCGTAGTCGCGCATCAGGCGCTTGGAAAGCGAGTCCCGTGCGTCCGCGCCGACGAGGGCGTGCTTCCGCCGGTAGTAGATGACGACTGCCTTGCTGACCCCCCACGAGGCGGCGGTGGCATCGTCGCAAAGACACGGCCCGAGATCCCGCAGATAGTCGATCAGGCCGTCGACAGACGACGGGTAACGGCAGTCCGGTGATTTGAAATGCACCTGTCGCCCCGTCTTGCGCGCCAGGCCGGCTCCGATCCGAATGGATTCCACCGTGAGAATGGGTACACGCCACTGATGCGCGATCACCCGATCAGACAGGAGGAGCCAGTTGCTGCGGATGTATGCCTCCAGCCCGCCGAGCGTGGCAGGAAATGCCGGATCGGGAGAAGTCAGGTGAGAAAGCCTGGCAGTCCCCTTGAGGCTGCGCGTGGTCCTGGCGGGCGGGATGGCGGCATCCGGCATGGAAATTGGGCCTGGCTCGTGACCGGACCAGCGTAAGCACTCGGGTCACGGATCATTCCTGGCTAATCGCCCACGTTGGTCGGGCGATTGCGGCCCGCTCTCCGATCCGGACCGCCCCGGGTCGAGGCCTTGGGCGTGCAGTCCCACGCGGACGCGGCGACTTCGCGCATGGCCAGGGTGGTCGCCGGAGAATCAAGCCGCTGCCTAACCGTCAGCAGCAATCCGCCGGCCGCGGACAGGTCCCATCGGTGGCTGGCCTCAGCAATCGACCGAACGGGACCCGCCGGCGTCGTCAGGGTGCGTTGGCGCCGGATGGTCGCCGCTCCCGCGGAGCTGACAAGCCTGCGTGCGAGGTGCACGGCATGGCGGAGCGACCTCACTGTGGCTGCGGGTTCGTCAGATGGGGCGACGACGACGACGTAGGTGACGCGAACCACGATCAGGCGACCTGAGTCGGTTCGGGAAAGCATGTTGGCCCGAGAGGGTGGGGAAGGGAAGGGCAATGCTGCGCCCATGGCGGGCCCTGCGGGCGCGCCAATCACTCCACGGTGGGAGGTATTTTCGGTAGTTTGCGCCCGTCGACTTGCATTTCAGCAGGAAGGAGTAGGGTGCAGGAACGGACCAACATAGGTGACCCACGATGAACGGAGCGGCGCAACCAATCGTTACCTCGGAGTTCCAGCAAGCGCAGCGCCGGAAGGCGCTCGATACCGTGCTGGCGCAGATTGAACGGCAATTCGGCAAGGGGGCGATCATGCGGCTCGGCGCGCAAGACACGGCGCGCGACCTGGACGTCGTGTCGACTGGCTCGATCGCTCTCGACGCCGCGCTCGGCGTGGGCGGGCTGCCACGCGGACGGGTGGTGGAGATCTTCGGGCCGGAGTCGTCCGGCAAGACGACGCTGTGCCTGCACGTGGTCGCGGAGGTCCAGCGCGCCGGCGGCACCGCTGCCTACATCGACGCGGAAAATGCGCTCGACCCGGCCTACGCCGAGAAGCTGGGCGTCAACGTCGGTGACCTGCTGCTGGCCCAACCGGATTCGGGCGAGCAGGCGCTGGAGATCGCCGACCGCCTGGTATGCTCCGGCGGCGTGGACGTCATCGTCGTGGATTCGGTGGCGGCCCTGGTGCCCAAGTCGGAGATCGAGGGCGAGATGGGCGAGGCGGCGGTCGGCGTGCAGGCGCGGCTGATGTCGCAGGCCCTTCGCAAGCTCGCTGCCAGCATCAAACGCGCGAACGTGCTGGTGATATTCATCAACCAGCTTCGGATGAAGATCGGCATCGCGTACGGCAACCCGGAGACCACCACTGGAGGTCAGGCCTTGCGCTTTTACGCGAGCGTGCGGCTCGATATCCGCCGGATCGGCGCCATCAAGAAGGGCGAGGAAGCGATCGGCAATCTGACCCGGGTCAAGGTGGTCAAGAACAAGGTGGCGCCGCCGTTCCGTGAGGCGCAGTTCGAAATCCTGTACAGCTCCGGGATCTCGAAGCTCGGCGAACTGATCGAGCTCGGGGCCCAGCACGGACTGGTGGAAAAGGCCGGAGCCTGGTATGCGTACAAGGGCGAGAAGATCGGCCAGGGCAAGGACAACGCCCGCACATTCCTGGCGGAGCATCCTGAACTGGCCAGCGAACTAGAAGCGGCGCTTCGGCGCCGCGGGCCGGCCGGCCTGCTGCCCGGCAAGCCGTCGCCCAAGGATGATCAGGAGGCGCCACTGGCCAGCGAACCCGCTGGCTAGTGCCAGACCTCGGAGTTGGCGGCCGAAAGACAACCATCAGGCGCGCTACTCGCAGCTTCGATCGCTATTCCAGAGTTGACCACTCGCTTGGGAAAAACCCTGACTGGTCCCTTGGCGCCTGTTCGGCGCTCAAAACGGGCGTGCCATCGACGCACTGGAATGCGCAGTCCTGGGGACCATTGCAGATGGGCGTCGGACCGTAGGATGGCGTTACTCGGCAGCGGTACACCGTGATGTCCGAGGGTGCTCGTTGTATATGTTTCGAACATCCTGATGCAGTGACCCGAGGAACACACGCGAAAACGTGCCCATCCATACATCTCCACACGGCGGCTGTTGGATCGTCACCGCCAAAGTGAATGATCTCGGGGGCCGTCTTCGGTCCCCGGTATTGCGGATCATCCAACGGAGAGTCCGACGTTCCAACGCGCGCGCAAAACCGCGAGATCTCAGTCAGTGAATTGACAGTGACAGAGGCATCGTCCTTTACTCGCGGCGGCTTCGGGTTATTCCTGCGGACGCGCCCTGGTTGCTGCTGTTGAGGCGTCGCTTGTGGTGCCACTTCACCTGGCTGGATTGGCAGTACCTGCGAGCGGCCTTCTGGCGCCCTGTCCCTTTCACTTATGACCCCGAGCACGAGCGCCGTCGCAATCACGAAAAGGATGAATGCGATCGGTCCGTCTGGCGATGACTTTGGACTGCTTTCGCCGGAGGAACTGCCGTAGTCGGAGGACCTATACCCTTCAGCGGCCGCCTCCGTCGCCTCGCTTTCGACGGTACCTTCGTAATCGGCAGATTCGCGGTAAGAAGGCGTCTCCGAATCGTCGCTATCGCTAGAACCATCGTCTTCGTCGCGTGACACTTGTTCGCCGCGACCCTCAAACAGACCGGTGCAGTCTGGGCATCGGAATATGAGGGGTACGATTGGAAAGCGGCCGCAGACCTCGCAAAACATCCGCCCGCAATCAACGCATTCCCAAACGGTAACGCAGTCCCTATGGCAGCTCGGACATTCTTTAGACATAGCTCAACTCTTTTGCCCGCACATGCCTCGCCATGCATTTGTGACGCCCAGCGTCCAGTTGTACGGATCAAAAGCCTTGCATCCCCGCGCGGCGATACGTTTCAGTCTCTTCGCCGCGAACCCGCGACGGGCTAGACACTGGGGTTGGCGGTCGAGACCCAGATCTTTGGTTCGTCGGTGATTTCAATCGATCGCAACGTGAAATTGAAGCCCAGATAAAACGGGCCGGCGACCTGGCCTGGAGCGGAGTCACGCTATTAGTGCCGACGGGAAAGGGCTTGCTGTGGTCGGCCTCGCGGACCTTGCACCGCGAAGCCAGTTCGCGGGTAGGCGCGCATGATCTCGAGCACGCGGGGAAGCTCCATCCCCGGCTGAACGAACGGAAGGTCAACTCGACCGGTCATGAGGCCCCCCTGATGGTGACTCCCCGACCCAGTGTGTACCTACCCGATGGGATGCGTCAAAAGCCGGCGACGCCGGAACGTGACCGGGGTCACATGCCGTCTGCTCTTGTGAACCTACCGGCTCGGCAAGGCCTGTTCGCGGAAGCGCTGAAAACGACGGGTGGGGTGGACAGAGCCCAGGTAGATCACGGCGGCAAAGGCGGCAACCAGCCATGTGCCCGACAGAAAGTGCGCCGCTGCCAGCTGCGCGGCGCCGATGACAGCCAGCAGTGAAATGAGGGGTACCAGGATCGTGTTGAGGAAGCGCTCGGCCGGGGACGCCGCCAGCTCCATTGGGATCGGCTCATCGAAGGTGGCCGCCAAGGTGTTGAGGCCGGCCCTGACCACGACGAAGCGGTCGCGCTCGCGAGTCCCCAGCAGCCAAACCCGGTCCTGCTCACGCGCGTCGAGGTTGGTCTGCGCGTAGACCTCATCGCCGTCTTCGTTGCGCACCAGCAGCAGGCGGCCTTGCCGGCTGGCCGGCCGCGTCACCTCCAGGACGTAGCCTTGAAAGACTTCGAATTTGCGACCGCGGTAGATGAGTGTGCCGTTCATAGTGAGTTCCAAGTTACTTTGGGTTTGCTACGCCACCAGCTGGTCGCCCCGGCCCGGTATGGGTTTGGAGGCACGAACCGAAGTGATGCTGTGCCACTCGTCCAGCAAACGGCGGAGCCGCTCGCGGGAATCTCCGATGCCAGGCACATCCGGATCGGACAAAACCGTCTCGCCGAGCCTGGAAATGCTTGCCGACTTTTCCACGGCCGTGTGCGTCTCGGCTTCCGTGGATGACATCAGATAGCTGCGCACGCAGCGGAGCAGCCTGACGACCAGCAGATCGATGACAGCCCCGCTGGACATCGTGGACAGGGCATCCTCGACCGCGGCGTCCGCGGTGCTCACTGGGCGGGTGAGGACCACGTCGTTGACGGTGCCCATGTACATCGGCAGACGATCTTCCGAAAACTGCGGCGTGCCTTCCACCAGGTAGCGGGACCGCAGGCCATCCCGAACCGCCCGCTTGAAGCGGCTCGCGTCAGCCCACTCGGACCCGGTGGCGCGATCGGTTACGGCAAAGCCGGCAGTGCGAAGGACCTCGACAACGGCCGAAAGGCCTTGGGCGGTGCCGAGCCATTGAAATACCGTTGCCGCCACCGTCGCCGCTTCCTGTGACAGGGGTATAGGCCGCCGAGCCGTCCGCGGGGCCAGGCCGAATTCACCAGGCTGCCGGAGAAGTGCGTCGAGGACACCGCAGAGCGGCCTTTGCCGCATGTTCTCCAGTTCCCACCGCCTGGCGAAAGCCGCCTCAAGGCTGAGCTGCTGGCTCATCTGCGTGACGGCGCGGCCATACCACAGCCCCCGGTGAAGCAGGCCGTCCTCGTCGCGCGGGCCGTCAAGGTCGAAGGGCATGGCTCGGCCGCTAGCCCGCCGCGGCGCGCGCGGTCGGCGGCCGCACCGCTCGGATGTGCCCGGCCGCACTTCGCGGGCGCCGGCCGAGCGAGGCGACTGCCTGGATCTGTTCCACCAGCAGCAGGTAGGCGAATGCCAGGTGTCGGCGGCGTCCCGGCGTCACCACGTCGACGGCGGTTCCCCTGAAGGGCACTGCCTGAAGGAGTCCGAGTGAGCGCAGGACCCTTGCGTGGCCACGGTGCAGGTGCGTCATTGGTTTAAGGACCCTGATAGCCTGACCGCAAGGTAGCAACGCGGCTCCAGCTGCGCAGCCGGGAAATTGATGCCGGAAATCCGTCGATTGCTCCTGCGGAAACGGACATGTGCAGGCACCACAGGTTCAAGCGCGTGCGGCACCGGCCGCCGCGGGTGGCAGCAGGACCGTGATGGCGCGCGCGGCGGCGAGCAGCGCCGTGGCATCTTGCGGCGATAGTCCCGCGAGGTAGGTCCCGGGCAGCCGCGGCACGGAGAGCCGGTCCGACCGCAGGATGCCCTCCAGTCGGTCGACGATCCGGATCAGCGGCGCGTCATGCGTTGCCGGCGGACGAGCGAGAAGCTCCACCAGCGCTGCTGCGCCGGCGTGGATTTCCGGCACGGTATCCAGGCCGAGCGCCAGGTCGAGGCAATGCAGCAGCGCCAGACGGAGCCAGCCGAAGCACCAGGGCTGGCCGTGTTCGGCGATCAGGGCACGGTAGCGGCGCGCATTCGGGTGCAGCCCCGCGCGGCTGTCCTGGCCGGGAGCCGCCGGCGGCAACTCCGCATCCTTGGCGCAGCAGTCGAGCGCACGCAGCTGCAATTCCTGCCGGGTGGCAGTCGTCAGCGCGCAGAGCGGGTCGGCCAGCGCCTGGCGAATGGACTCAGCCCACCGCGCGCCGGCAGGAACCAGGCCAAAGCGGTCCAGCGGTATGTAGATCACTGCCCGCATGAGATTCCGTTGGTGAGGGGAAGCTGAGTACGTTCCTCGACGCTACCTGGCGCCGCGGCGGCAGGGAGCCGCCAATCTGCCGGTCCGTGCCGCCAATTGCCGTCCGCCTCCAAGCGCCAGCGCCGCCGGGCAGACGGACATGCAAGCGTTGCCCGTTGCATTAGGGACTTCGCGTTTTACCGTGGATTTGAACCTGCACGGAGCGACGCGTGGACTCTTGGAAATTCGCAGAAGGCGGCGGCACCGTTATCGCGGCTACCGAGCGCGTGGCGCGCGAGCTTCGCATTGCCTACGCGAACGAGCGGCGCGGCAACGGCAAGAAGGCCTGGCTGGCGCCGCGGATCTACTCGTTCCGCAGCTGGGTGCGCCGCTCGTGGGAGGCGAGCTGGCCCGAGCGCCAGCTGCTGCATCCGGCCCAAGAGCATGCGGCGTGGCTCTATGTGCTGGAAAAGAGCGGCGCTGCGTCAGGGCTGCTGTCGCGGGCGTCGGCGGCGCGGCAGGCACGCCTCGCTGCCGCGACGGCGGAGCGCTATTGCGTGGCGATCGAGCCGGGCGCCTTCGCCACCCGCGATGAATTGGCCTTCGCCGAGTGGCACCGCACCTTCGAGGAGCTCCTGGTCCAGCGCGGCTGGATCACGGAGGAGAAGCTACCGCGGGGGCTGCTGCAGCTGCTGGAGTCGGGCGTCTGGATCCCGGAGCCGCAAATTCTGTTGGCCGGCTTCCTGGACGAGACGCCGATCGAGCGCCTGATGTTCGACGCACTGGCCCGGGCAGGGGTCCTACTGGAACGGGCCTCCATGCCGCTTCCGTCGCCGGGGCACATCGAGGCCTTGCGACCAGGCACGCGCCGCGTGCAGTTCCGCCAGGCGGCCTGCCGCGCCCGCGCAGCGCTGGAGGCCGCTCAGGCTGCGGGTGCTGCGCCCCCGCGAATCGGCATCCTGGTGCCGGACATGGCTGGCTCGCGCGACAGCCTCGAGTCGGCGCTGGCCGAGTTCGTGGCGCCGCACACCCTGACCGCCGGCGCGCTGCGCGGCCGGGTGCCATGGCGGTTTGGCCAGGCAGCACCGCTCGCACGGCATCCCACGGTGGCCGCCGCCCTGGACATGCTGAGCCTCGACAGCTACCGCAACAGCCTGGAACTGGTGAGCCGCATCCTACTGGCGCCGGCGACCTTCTGCGCACATCCCAACGAGGCGAAATCGGCGTTGGACCTTCGCATCAGGAAGGCCGGCAGTCCGCGCCTGTCGAGGGCCGCCATCCAGGCGCATTGCCGTGCCGAACGGGAGCGCGGCGGCCAGGCCGGCGCTGCGTTTGCCGCCCAGTTCGCCGGCTGGCTGGAAGGACCGCCCGAGCCCGAGCGCGCGCTGCCGTCGGCCTGGGCGGACTGGATCGAGTCGATCCTGAAAGCCGCGGACTGGGGGCGCCACGACCTGACGGGCGAGCAATCGCAGGCGGTCGATGCCTGGCGGGAGTGCCTGGACGCCTTCCGGGCCATGGATGGCCAGCTGCGCGAGATCGACCGGTCGCGGATGGTCGCCTGGCTTCGGGAGGTGGTCACCGGTCGCGGATTCCAGCCCTCGGTGGACCACGTGCAGCCGATCAGCATCCTGTCCAACCGGGATGCCACCGGCTTGAGCTTCGACGAGCTGATCGTCCTGGATATGGTGGGGGGGAACCTGCCCGAGCCTGCCAAGCCTGTGCCGTTCCTGCCGGCCGACGCTCTCGCCCGGGCCGGCGTTCCCGGGACACGCCCCGAAGAATCGCTGGCGCGCGCACAGCGGTGGCTGGACCACGTCGTCCGAATGGCGCCGGCCGTCACCCTGATGGCACCGGCACGCGACGACAACGGCGCAGTGCTGCAGCCGACGCCCCTATACACCGCTTGGCCGAGCGCGCCCAGTGAAGAATCGGGCTGCCAGTCCCACCTGGAAGGCATCGTCCGCCGCGGCCAGCAGACCGAGCAGCCGCCTGAAGAGTGGGTGCCGCCCATCGCGGACGCCGGCGCCGAGGACATCCGGGGTGGCGTGTCCATCCTCAAGGCCTGCCGGGTCTCGCCCTGGGTAGGCTTTGCCCGTCATCGCCTCGGGTTGACGCCGTTCCCGCAGCCGCAGGAAGGGATGACCGCCGCGCTGCAGGGCGAACTGGTCCATCGCTCGTTGGAACGGATCTGGGGCGAGCTGCGCACGCAGGAGGAGCTGCGGCGGCTGCCGGGGCTGCCGGACTTCGTGGAGGCCCACGTGCGTGCCGTGCAGCTCACCGAGGGTATCGGCTCTCCGAACGGCTTCGGGGCGGGCATGGCCGCTGTCGAACGCGAGCGCGCTGTCGAGCTGCTCGTGGACTGGCTTGAACTGGAAAAGCGGCGGGCGTTGCCCTTCGAGGTCGTGGCATGCGAAGGCCGGACCCGTGCGGTTCTGGAAGGGTTGGCCCTGGACCTGCGTGTCGACAGAGTGGACAAGATCCTCGCTGCAGACGGGAGCAACCGGTACCTGGTGATCGACTACAAGAGCCTCGCGCGGCTCGACCGGGCCGCCTGGGAGTGTGACGACGAGGGCATCGACGAGCCCCAGCTGCCGCTTTACGCGACCTTCGCTGACCTGCGCATGCTGGGCATCCCGCGCATCGACGGCATCGCCTTCGCCAAGGTCTGCGAGGGAGCGACCGATTTCATCCTGGCCAGCAACTTTGCCGACCGGCTCGTTGCGGAGGGCGGCACCACCGGCTCCGGAGTAGCGGATTGGCCCGCCCAGGTGGCGCAGTGGGCGCGAAGTCTCACCGGCACCACCCGCGGGTTTGTCGGCGGCGATCTGCGCCTGAACCGGAGGCGCTTCAGCCGGGACCGGTTTAGCGCCGACCTGGATGCCCTGGTGCGCAAGCGCGCGTCTGCCGCGGCAGCCTCGTCAGACGATCCGTTCTAGGAGAACCCCGATGGATGATGCACACGATCTGGAGCTGGCGGACAGCTATGCGCGGCAGCAGGCGCTGCAGGTGGACCGCAGTGTGCTGTGCGCCGCGCCCGCCGGCAGCGGCAAGACCGAGCTGCTGGTGCAGCGCGCTTTGGCATGCCTTGCGGCATCGCGCAATCCTGAAGAAACGCTGCTGATAACTTTCACAAACAAGGCCGCGCAAGAGATCCGCGAGCGCGTGATGCGTGCTCTGTCCGGCGCGGTCGGCCCGAAACCGGAGGCCGAGCATGCTTGCACCACCTGGCACCTCGCGCGTGAGGCCCTGCGCCGCGACGAGGAGCTCGGCTGGGGCCTTCGGCTGAACCCGGGCCGGCTGCGCGCGATGACGATCGACGCGCTCAACGCAATGCTCGCGGGGATGGCCCCGGTGCTGTCGGGCATGGGCGGCGCGCTGCAGGTCGCCGAACGGCCTGAACCGATCTACCGCGATGCCGTCATGTCCCTATTCGCGGAACTCGACGAGCTGGAGGACGCGGACGCGTTTCGGGTGGCTCTGGGCGCCGTACTCCGCTTCGGCCGTAACCGGTCGGAGGAGCTGGTGCCGCTGCTCTCGCAGATACTGGCAAAGCGCGAGCAGTGGCTGCCGCTGGTGGCGCGCGGCGAGGACACGGGCATCAAGCCGGTGCTCGAGGCGATCATCCTTTCGCGCCTCGACGCGGTGTCCCGGTCGATTCCGCTGCGGCTGCAAGGTCGCATCGCGGCGGCGGCCGCGGCTGCGGGTCGCTGCGCGGGGACGGCCTGGCCCGACAACACGGTCGCCGCGTTGAGCGAATGGCAGCGGCTGTGTGGCCTGCTGGTCACCAAACAGGGGGACCTGCGCAAGCGCCTGCAGGCGCCGGACGGCTTCCCGCCCAAGGTCGCGCACACCGAGGACATGAAAGCGTGCCTGCTCGAACTTCAGGCGCTCGCGGACCCCGCTGGTCTCGCCGGCGCGCTCACGGACGTCGCCGAGCTGCCGGCACCCGATGACACGGTGGGCGCTGCGGCGTTTGCGGACCAGGTGCGCGCAGTGCTGTTCCGCCTCGCCGGCCATCTCAAGCTGGCCTTCATGCGCGCCGGCGCTGTGGATTTCGCGGAAGTTGCACGCAGAGCGCTGGATGCCCTCAGCGACGACCAGGGTGCGACGCCGCTGTTGCAGCGTCTCGACTATCAGGTTCGCCACATCCTGATCGACGAGTCGCAGGACACCAGCAGCGCGCAGATGGATTTGCTGGCGGCGCTGACCTCCGGGTGGCAGCCGGGCGATGGGCGGTCCCTATTCATCGTCGGGGATAAACAGCAGTCGATTTACGGCTTCCGCCAGGCCGACGTGGCTGGCTTCCTGGCGCTGGAGCGCAATGCGGGATTCAATGGCATACCGCTGAAGCGCCTGCAGCTGACCCGCAATTTCCGCTCCGACCCTGCTGTTGTCGGCTGGTGCAACGACACTTTTCGGAAGATCTTCCCGATCCTGGATGATCCCTACACCGGCAGCGTCCGCCTCTCGCCTTCGGTACCGGCACGCGCTGCCGGCGGCGGAGCAGTGGAAACGCATTGGTTCCGCGGGGAGCCGCACCAGGAGGAGGCCGCGGCCGCGGTGCGGGCAATCAAGGAGGCGCTCACGCATAACCCGACCGGATCGATCGCGGTGCTGGCGCGCTACCGCTCCCATGTGCGCGAAACGTTGGCCGCGATAGCCGCGGCCGGGTTGCGATACTCGTGCAAGGACATTGATCCCCTGGCCAGCACCCCGGCGGTTGGAGACATGGTCGGGCTGATCCGCGCCCTCTGGCACGAGCAGGACCGGGTCGCCTGGGCCACGCTGTTGCGGGCTCCGTTCGTGGGACTGAGCTACGCGGACCTTCTAGCCGTCACCAAGGGCAGGACCAGCGGCAGCCTGCTGCAGGCGCTGCGTGCCCGCCGCGGCTCGGCGGAGATCTCGGCGGACGGAAGCTGCCGCATCGGGCGCTTCTTGGACGTCCTGGACCGGGCGCTGTCCGAGCGGGACCTGGCGCAGGACCTCGGCCGCCTTGCGCAGGCCGTGTGGTACGAACTCGGAGGACCGGCCTGCGTCACTGCAGGCGAGGCCGAGGACGTGCGCGCGACGCTCCGCCTGCTGCGCGAGCACCTGGTCGGCGGCCGGCCGGACAGCATGCGGGAATTCATGGATGCCCTCCACCATCTGTACGCCGCGCCCGACGGTGGCGGCCCGGTGCAGGTGATGACCATGCATGCCGCCAAGGGCCTGGAATTCGATACGGTGATCCTGGTCGGATTGTGGAGAGGCCAACGCCGACCGGAGCCGCCGCTGCTGGCCTGCCGCGAAACGCCCCAGGGCACGTTGATCGTGCCGGCGCCGGGACCGCGCGCAGGCGAGGGGCACCAGCGACTGTTCCGCCTGGCCAACCGGCTCAACCGGGATGCGGAGCGGCGTGAGCTGCTGCGGCTGCTCTATGTGGCCTGCACGCGCGCGCGACACCGGCTGCACCTGATGTGCGCGGTTTCCGGAACCGACAGGGAAGCACCGCTGGCCGGATCGAGCCTCGAGCTCATGTGGCCGGCGCTTGCGGCCGACTACGCCGCCGCCGGCGCTGCGCGGGCGAGCAGCGCACGCCTCGACAGCGACCTTCGCTGTCCCGTGACACCCCGCTTGCGGGTCGGCTGGACCTACCCGGCGCCGCAAAACAGCTACGTTCCGCCGCGAAGCCGCATTCTGCTGCCGGCGGAACTGGCGGTGCGCGAGGCTGGCGCCGGCTGCGACGACCGCAGAGCCCACGTCTACGAGCGCCTGGTCGGGACCGGTTACCACGAGACCATGGCGCGGTTGCTGGACCGGGGCGAGCAGGACCAGCTGCCGCGGCTTCGGGAGTCGCTACGATCGTCGCTGATCGCGCGCATGCGGATGCGCGGGATGCCGGAGCCACGCGTGATGTCCGCGGCAACACGCGTTCTCGACCTGGTCGACCGGACCTTCGCCAGCAGGGACGGCCGATGGCTGGCCGCTCGGCGGGCAGTGAGCGGCAACGAGACAGCCGTCGCGGGATATCTGGACGGAGAGTGGGTCGCTGGCGTCGTCGACCGGTTCTTCGTCGAACCTGACCGGCTTTGGGTCATCGACTACAAAAGCGGTGGCGAGGGGCTCACAGGTCCCGATCTGGACCGCTACATGGAAGCCGAGCGGGGACGATACGCGCCCCAAGTTGCTGCCTACGCCCGCCTGATGTCGGAGCTGCACCGCCTTCCGGTGAAGGCGGCATTCTACTTCCCCGAGGCTGGTCGGATGGTGCCAGCCGACGTGCCTTGCCCGACCAGTAGCGAGGTGCAATCTGCCAAACCCGTGGAAGCATGAAGTGAACCTCATGACGAACGGGACCGGGATGAAAGCTACGACTGTCGATACCGCAGTTCTTGCGGTGCTGAGCGGGGCAACGGTGCACGGCAATGCGGTGCGGCTTAACGGGCAACTGGAGCGCAAGCTGTACGGGCGCACCGACCGCGTGCTCAAAGCGATCGGGGGGACCTGGAAGCGTGGGGAGGCCGCACACGTCTTCGCCCAGGACCCGACCGACCTCCTGGAGCAGATCATTCTCACCGGTGCTGTGGCCGCTGCACCGAGCCTGAGTTTCTTTCCGACGCCCCAGCCGCTGGTTGCTCGTATGCTGGAGCTAGTGCAGCCTGGCCCCGGGATGCGGGTACTCGAGCCGAGCGCTGGGCGCGGCGCGCTGGCACTGGCAGCTGCACAGCGCGGCGCCCTGGTCGACTGCGTGGAGTTGGATCCGGCGCACGCCGACTACCTGAGAACGCAGCTTTGGCGGGAGCGCGTGCGCCAGGCGGACTTCCTCAGCGTTCAGCCGGAGCGGATTTACGATGCGGTGCTGATGAACCCGCCGTTCGAGCGACAGGCTGACATCCGGCATGTGCTGCACGCGTTGGAGTTCCTGAAGCCGGGCGGCCGTTTGGCCGCTGTCATGTCCGCGGGTGTGTTGTTCCGGCAAACGGGGCTGGCCGAGCAGTTCCGAGACCTGCTAGAAGTGCGCGGTGCCCAAGTCTGGGAGAACCCGCCTGGGACCTTCCGCTCCGCCGGCACCAGTGTGCTTTCCGTCGTGGTGTACGTGCCGCCCCTAGGCGAGACACAAACAGCCTAGCGTTCAAACTCGGAAGCATGTACTTAACGAAACGTGGCCGTCCGACGGAGAGAAACCCCGTGAGCCGCACTTTGGAGGTCAGCATGACGACTGTTTACGCAATCGAGAAATGGGTCGGCGCCGGCACGCCGAAGGCCTCGGGCGCTTGTCGTTACGACTGGCGGCTTGCATACGGCCTATGCGCGCGCTCGTTTCCGAAAGTTAGCAACGATTTGGAGGCCGTTGCCGTCTTCGATCAGGAGGTAACAAAGACACGCTCCGCCGCGTTCCGGCTGGTCGCTTTGCGAGGGAGCACCGGCTACAACGTGGCCACGGATGTGCTCGCCACAAAACGCGTGCCGACGCAGTAGGGCCGAGGACCGCGCCTCGTTGTGGTCAGCCCCAGGTCTTTGCGCGCAACATCGTCGCGACCTCGTCGACCGACCCGAGAGGAGTGGGGACATATTCGCGCAGATCCAGGTATCGGTGCCCTTGGATGCCTCGCGGCGTGTCCTTGCGGAAGTCGGTTTCCACGAGCCGATCGCACAGAAAGAACTGATGCTCCTGAGTGATTGACCAGCCAAGCCCCTCGGCCTGTTGCGCGGCGGTGAGTATCCGCCTCCGCTCATCATCTGTCAGCCGCGGTTGCGTCGCCTCCAGGCCGGTTCCTGAATCGATGCCGAAGTTGGGGCAGACGACCTTTCTGATCTGCCCGATGTGGGTGATGGTGCGCTCGCTGTAGACGCCGAGATAGCCGACCCGGCGGCGCGAGTAGCTCGTTGGGCAGAAGTACAACGAGCAGGCGAGGTTGGTGTCATACGATTGCCCGCAAGGCGGGACGAACATCAAGAACTTCTCGATGCTTAGCAGCTCCTCCTCCGCGCAGTAGGCCGCGTAGTCGTCGATGACAGCCAGCATCTCTTCGTCGTGCGCGGCGTACAGCAGCCTGGCGTTCGCGATCAGGTCCTCGAACGTTGTGGCGATGACGGTGACGTTGTTGCGCTTGGCGGCCGCGGCGCGCAGCTCGACCATCTCTGCCTCCGGGAGCGGGTCATTGTCGGGGCAGAGCAGCAGCAGGACATTGCTCGTCCCCTGCCGGAAGGCGTCCAAATGCCGGAGCAACTGGTCCATGCCGAAAGTGCGGCCGCGTTTGGTCTCCACGCCAAGGTTGAGGCCGTCCTGCACCAGGGCCATGTCGAGCACGCTGCCGCCAGTGCCGACCTGGTTGTGGAAGCGCAATCCGATACGGGCAGGCAGCGTCAGGCCATCGCCGAGAGAGCTGAGCAGATTTTCCAGCTTGCGCTGATTGTCCTGGTAGACGCGCAGCAGGAACAACAAGGTGTTGTTGGACGCGAAGTTCTCCCGCCCCTTGTAGCGCGGAAAGTAGTGCACTTCAGACATGGCGTTCTCCCCGGGTCCGCCGGCACATCATACCCGCGATGAAGAAGCCTCGGAGCGAGGACCCGGCGGTGCGGCGCTCCGACAACTTCCAACGGCGAGGCGCGTCAGGCGGGGTTGGGAAATTGCCGCACGCGAAGCGCGGGATCAGGCCTCTCCGTCCGATCCCCGCCCTTTCGCTGGTTGGGGATCTTGTCGGCCATCAGTACTCGGTGCTTGCGAAGAAGCAAGGGAACTTGTCGCCGCGCTCGACCATCAGACGCAGCTCCTCGACGAAGCTGTGGCGGCTGCCGTCGTCGCAGACGAAGGTCAGCTCCTGCATGGCTTCGGGCGACAGCTCCTCCGGAATGCCATCTTCTTCTCCGGTGGCTTCCTCCCGGCTCACGCCGGTCTGGTCCATGTACCAGGCCAGCATCTCCTCGGGCGTGCAGGCGCCGGCGGTCCACTCATGGTCGTTCATGGAGAACACTTTGATGGCCGGTGGTGTGGCGCTGGTCGGGACAACCTTGTTCATCATGCAGCCTCCTTCAGGGGATGACGGGTCTCGAACAGCTCGCGGTAGCGTTCCACCACCGCGGCGGCATCGAGGTATTTGCAGTCCAGGCCCGTGAGTGCGGCGACCTGCCGCCGCGTTCCGGCGATCAGGTCGCCTTGCGCAAGCGTCGGGACGAACGTGGGCCATCCCTTCGCGTAGAGCAGCTCCTTGGGGATGGCGGCCTCGGCCAACTGACGGAGCTGTGCGCGCTGTTTTATGGCGGGGACGGACGCGCGCCGATCAGGATCCAGCAGATGGGGGGCTACATCGCAGAGCCAGCGCCCCCCTTGGAAAGCGAATCCGCTGTCCAGCTCCAGGGCCACCATGCGGCGGTAGATGGCATGGTTGCCCGGGTGACGCGCGGCAGCCGCGAGATCGTTCAGGCTACCCATGATGCAGAAGCAGCAGCTCACCCGGGTACTGCCGTAGTCCGTGTAGGCCTCGTGCGGGCGCAGGCCTGCCTGCTCGATCATCTCGAAGACGTCGTCGGTATCAAGGTCGAGGATCGGCCGCCACGCCAGCACCGGCGCTGCTGGGCGTGAGTTCGCCGCATCCGGCGAAGAAACGGACTGCCTGGCGCGCGATGCAGATTCCTGGCGGCGGATGCCTGTGACGTTGACCAGCGGCATACCGGGAAAGCGGCGCCGTAGAGCCGGCATGATGACCTGGGTTTTGAGCTCGCTCGTGCAGAACCGCATTGCCGGCGTCGACCAGGGCAGCACCAGGGTGACGGTTTCCAGGTTCACGTAGCGGCGAACACTCGAAGCCCAGCGAGCTTCCCAACGCTCCATCAGGCCGCCGGCGGCGCGCTGGACGGTGATCAGCTCCAGGCCGAGGCGCTGAGCCAGCTCGGCGCAGACCGTGGCCGAGTCCGCCCATTCGACGGCACCCAGATCGGAATGGATCAGGACTCGCGGGCCGCGGTGGCCCACTGCATCGAGGTGGCGCACGGCTGCCAAGGCAGCGGCCTGGCTGTCCTTGCCGCCGCTCACACTGATTGCCACGGCGGCGCCGGCGCCAAGCAACCCGTCCACATCGGCTGCCGTGGAGAGGCTGGGACGAAACAACTCGTGCTGCTGGCGCATCAGGGCTCCAGCGGGGCGCACGTGGCGAAACGGTAAGTGGCGCCGACCTTGGCGCAGGAGCTCTCATCAGTCCAGCCCGTGCCGCCGTGCCACAGATCTGCCATAACGTCGCGCCTCGCAAGTTCCCGCTACTACCGTATTGGACGGTGGGGACTATGCAACGCTGAAATCAGGCGGATGCGGCCATCAAATAGGTGAGACCCGCGGTGCTCAGGAAATCGCGGACCACGCCGGCACGGGCGCTATAGTCGTCCGCAAGTTGCACATATGTGCGGGAGGGATCGGCCCCCGCGGCGCGGGCCTCCAGCGCTGCACCACCGAGATCCTGCCAATGCGGGCCCGGCCAAATCATCTCGTAGCGGCGAACAGCGCCGGCCAGGCGGTTAGTGTCGATCGCGGCCGACCAAGCGAGCCGGACGGGCGCGGGGGATAGGATGGGAGCCGGCGGCTTCGGTCCTGCTGAAGGCGGCGTGGGCTCAAGACGCTGGCGATCCGCAGCAGCGTCGGCACGCCGTGCCGCCTCCGCTGCCCCTGCGGCAGCCCGGGCCAGCAGCTGTGCTTCGCGCGGGTGCCTTATCCAACGCTTGCCCGACGGAAGGAGCTGCAGCCGCTCCCGCAGCACCTGGGGGTCGGCGTTGGCCAACTGCCGGCCGTCAAGGTCTAGGAGAAGAATGCCGGCCCCGGGCGGGGTTTCGGGCGCGGAAGGCATGTTCTGTGAGGCTGCCCGGAGAATCACGTAGACCTGGCTGCCGTCGGCGAGCGTCAGGAGGGCAAGCGCATCGTCCAAAAAGGACACCGCCTCCACCTCCCATTCGGCGTCCGGCAGCGACGCTTTGCCATAGTGAAGCCCGCCGCGGGCGTCCCGGGCCTGCGTGGTGACCAAGTGCGCGGGGACGGCGAGCCGGTGGAAGCCGGGTGTGGAAAGGACGCCCCGAATCGCGGCAGCGGCGGCCAGGTCGGCGCAGCCACCCGTTTCGGGCAGCTCATGGTGGCGAAAGTACGGTCGCCGGCGGGCGTTGGGGTTCTCTGCATTTACGGCTTCGAGGCGGGTCTTGCAGCCCGGGCATAGGCAACCGCACGCCAGGCCGGTGCGCACCTCGCTGACGTGACGAGGTGTACCGGTTGCGGCGTCGACGGCCCAGGCGATCAGCGCATCTGACATGAGGTCCCCACGGATCCAGACGCTATCGTACCGCGGCCGCCACCGCTGGTCCGGCCGATTCGCCAGACCTCGAGCCCGCAAAAGAAAGAGCCGGGGCCGCTAAGCGCTGCCCCGGCTCAAAGGGTGCCGCAAATTTGCTTATTGGAACCAGAAGTTCCTGCTTGGGATGCCGGTCAGGCACTCGAAGACGTCACCCACCGGCGGGCTAGCGGCACAATTGGTCGCCGGACCCAACCAGCCGAAAGCGTCGAGCGGAAGGCAGTGATGACCGGCGCTGTCCTTAGCGTACCCCTTGCTCTCGTCATAGCAGGTCATCGCCGTCCCCACCGCGGCGGTAGTAGGCGCCTGCGTGGCGGGGAAGATCTGCTGGACGCCAAGATGTAGGTGGTAGGGCGTGCCTGCCGGGCCCGCTTTGCCGGACACCGCGACCACGCAGCCAGCCTTTACATGGGTTCCGTCCGGGAGGGGCAGCGAGGTGACTGGCAGGCCGCTCGGGGTGGCGTAGCAGCCGGGCACGGCCGTGAATTTGGTGGTGCAGAGGGAATTGAGGCAAGGCACGCCGCCCTCGGTGGTCAGGTGCAGGTAGAGCAGCCTGAACGTGTCGACGCCATCGGGCTTGATTCCCATGACGTGGTACTGGGTCCGCGCCACCAGCGGCTTTGAGCTCAACCCCGTAACCGATAACGGGTAGTACACAACCCCGGAAACGGCCGCCAGGACCTGAACGGGCCCGGATGTCGTCGACCCGACGGGCACGGTCGAGAAGTCGATCCCGTCGTGCCCATTGTAATTGAGCACAAGGGCACCGCCGAAGCCGGAGGCGCCGACGTAGTTGGCGACCGGAGAGAAGTCGAAGGCCTGCTCGGATTCCTGGTTGTAGCCGAGGTGATCCGAGCAGTTGGTGTCGCCGGCCGTCTTGCCATAGCTGCCGTACACCGCTCGGCCGACCGCGCCGGTGAAGCCCACGACCTGCGCTTCGGCACCGTTCTCGCAGGAATAGGATTGGACCTGGCCGGCCGAATTGACCAAGCTGTGATCGACGACCGAAATGATCCCGACCGTGTATGGCGTTTTCCCTGGGATGGGAAACGCAACCAGGGCCAGCGGTACCTGCCACAGCTGGGGGTACTTGCCGATGGCGGAGGCCCAGGTTGGACCCGTAATCCAGGCGCTGCCGAAGCCGCTGGGCAGGGTGGTTGCTTGCAGTTGCGCGGTCGTGAGGCCGGTGCCCCCGGCGCTTGCTGACGTGCCGGAGGTCTGGATGTCCCAGTATGAGGCCATCACCGAACCGCCACCGTAGCCGATGCGGTCGACCAGCCCACCGACGCCGCTTCCGGAAACCCCGCCCACCGCATAGGAGCGCGTGATCGACCCGCCGAGATCATCCAGCTCCACCAAGCCGCCGGCGTTGCCACCGGCGGTGCCTGTGACCAGGCCAGCGGCGTAGGCATCCGCGATGGTGCCGCCCTGATTCCAGCCGACAAGGCCGCCATTGATGGAGATGGTGTCGACGCTGCCACGCGCGTAGGACGAGTTGATGGAGCCGCTGTTGTAGCCGGCCAGGCCGCCGGCGGCGCCGCCGGCGTTGTTGCCGACGACCGCGCCGATCGCACTGGACCGCGTTGTGCTGCCGGTGTTGCTGCCCACCAGGCCGCCGAGCGTGTATTGGCCGTTGTTGTTGTTGCCGTTCGCCGCTGCAACAGCGCCCGAGGCTGTGGAGCCGCTGATGGCGCCGCCATTGAAGCCGGCCAGGCCGCCGAGGTGCAGGTAGTTGGTGTTGCTCGCGCTGACGTTCACGCCGGATGCGGCATTGGTGATCTGGCCGACGTTGCGGCCGACCAGGCCGCCCTCGTCGAGCGCCTGGCCGCCGGCTGCGGTGGTGATCGCGCCCTCGACGTAGACCTGGGAGATGATGCCGGAGCTTACGCCCGCCAGCACACCAATGGTGCCGGTGCTGCCGTTGCCCTGCAGGTTTGCACCGGTAATGCGTAGACGACTGACCTTGCCGCCGGCCCCGATTTGTGCGAATAGGCCAGCGTTGCCGCTCGACGTGCTGAGGGTGAGGCCGGTGATGGTGTGGCCGCGGCCGTCGAAGCTGCCGGTGAATGGGCTGCCGGCGCCGCCCAACGGAGTGAAGGCGCTGGTGAGCGAGACGTCGCTGACCAGGACATAGGTACCGCTCAGGTTGTTTTGGATCCCCTGCAGATCGTTGGCGGATGCGATCGGGATTGATGTTTGGGCGAGGACTCGCCCGGTGGTGAACAACACCGCAAGGCCGATCAAGGCGTGGCGGGAGAGACGGCTGAACGAGTTCATAACGGTGACTCCGGTTGTGTGCGAGTGCACGCGGCCAGCCTAGTGAGGCGCCCAGGGCGGGTCCACGCAATTCCCAAATGTGCGACATTGCTTTTGTGAAAAGTGGCATGCGCAAAAAAGGGGCGCCGTTCCAACCGGCGCCCCTTGGTGCGATCACTCAGCGAGCCGAAGGCTCGTGGTGTTTTTGAGATCCCTGGTCGCCGCCTTAGGCGACCTGGGTGAGGTTGCTGAGGCTGTCCGGGTGGCTCCTACCGCACGCGGCAGCCTCTAGGTGGATTAATGCTGGTATCGCATTTCGCTCGTGGCACCAGTTCAGTGGTGTACATCAACATCTGGTCCTGTTTGGACCGGGGCTGGTCGGGGCGCCGCTCGACTGCAGTTCGAACTACGCCCAAAGTGCGGGATGGAGAGCCAGGTGCGACCTGGTTCCACTGGTGAGCCGCACGTACAAGTCCTTTTCATTCCGGACCCCGAGGCTTGCGCCTGTTTCGATCTCGACCAAGCCCATTTTCCGCAAGCTCGCAATGTCACGGGATCTAGTCGATCGCGGCCACACCGAGATCACTGCTCGGGTTGTTACGCAAGGGCCCGCTTGGGCCATTGCCGGGATCTGACTTGCCTTGACGAAGCCGGCCCAAGGGCTTGCTTCGAAATTGCGCTCAAGCAGATACAACAGCACCACAAGGCGAAATTTAAGACCAGCGAGCTGCGAGCTGGCCGATGACACGGCACGGCTCGTAATGGCGCTTCTGGTCCTGCCTCATGCACCTCTCTCCTTCGTTGCGACGGCGAATGCCGACGGCTCATTGTTTTGTCCATTTCGTGAGCCGTCAACGCTGTTTTTTGAAAAGAGCGGGGATCGTGACGCGTGCGCGGCCCCGGTCTTTAAGCGCAGGGATGACACACCTCGCAGCGGCGCTTTGATAGTGCGTGTGCGGAAGGAGCGCACCAAAACTGGTCCCGCACACGCCGGCCCCAGAAACGGGTACACCTACCCAGCGAGTGGTGATCCCACTTTTCAAATTCAGTGTGCCTCAGTCGTGGGATTTGGCTCGCGCGCTCGGGGCTCTCCTACTAGCCTTGTATCGGGCGCAGCCGGCGCTCTTTTGAGCAGGAGTACTTCGATGAGCTTCAAGACCATGGAACCCGCAACGCCGCTGATTCTGGCGCTGGTGGAGCCGCCGGGACCGTGCGATTACACGGCTGCGGTGGGCCTCGCCGAGCAGATCGGCGAGCAGTACGACCCGATCACGCAGACCTCGCCGGTGCCGGCGTACGCCGGCACCGATGCCACAGTCTGCTGGGCGGGGACCGGCACCGTCATCTGGGGCGACAACAGCTACCCCACCGACGACGCCTGAGGCTGAGCCCTGGGGGAGCACATATGCTGCTGATCGTCACGAACAAGCAGGACCCGCACGCCGATGAGGTGATTCGCTGCATGGCGAGGCGGGATCTGCCGCTGCTGCGCCTCAATACGGAGGACATCCTGACGAAATACACCTTCAGCCTCCGGGTCCTTCCTGGCCAGCATCCCGACGACGCCTTCCTCCATCAGGACGGAGATCTGGCGGCAGGCCAAACCGGTTCCGGTCGTGCGCGGATCTGGTGTGGGCACGTCCGGGACGAGGTTGGCAGGGATGTGCCGCTGGAGCGGGTGTCGGTGGCATGGATCCGGCGGCCGGAATACTTGTTCGATGGCGCGCGTGATGGACAGCAGAAGTTCATCGCTTCCGAAGTGCGCGCCCTGATGAACAGCCTCTATGCGCTCCCCCATATCACCTTCATCAACGACGTGTTCAACGGCGACCGGGCGAGAACCAAGTTCCAGCAGCTCATCTACGCTGCCGGGAAGGGCATGAAAGTACCCCGCACGATCATCACCAATTCGCCTGAAGAGGCAGAGGCATTTGCAGCCGCGGCAACCGGGGACCTTCTGGTGAAGGTGCTTCAGACCGGAAACGTCGAGCGCGGGGGCGTCAAACACGGCCTCCCCTCCCAGAGAGTGAAGAGAGCCGGGTTTGCAGCCCTGAGTCCACTGGTCCGCAACGCGCCGACGCAGATCCAGGACTACATTGAAAAGGCTTTCGAGGTCAGAGCGACCATCATCGGCGACAAGGTCCACGCCGTGCGGATCGACTCGCAGCAGAACGAGATGACCAAGGTGGACTGGCGGCCGCACACGGCGCTGAACCCGCACTCGATCACCACGATGCCAAAGCGCGTGGAAGCGTTTTGCAGAACGTTCCTGAAGGATCAAGGCTTGCTCTACGGCGCGATGGACTTCATCGTTGAGCCCGATGGCTCGTATGTGTTTTTGGAAAACAACGTGAGCGGGCAATTCCTCTGGCTGCAGCGCGAAACGGGCATTCCCATCGTCGAGTCGCTGGTGGATTTGATCAGCGATCTGGTGCGCGGGGCGCGCCAGCCAGTGGCCAGCGCCACCAGGGCGCTGGTCCCGTTCGGACGCTTGTCAACCTCTCCCGGCCGCCAAGCCGGCTGACGGCTGTCCCGCCAGGGAGAGGGTTTATTGTTGGAGGTGACTCTGTCTGCGCCGGCGGCGAGCTCACCGCCGGCGTGTGGCCGCAGAACATCAGGTTCGCGGGGTGCGGTCGATGGCGCGGCTGCTGGAGTTGCTGAAGTGGCGGACGCCGCTGTGGTCGACGATGTGGCCCACCAGGACGGCAAAGCCGATCATTGCCGCCCAAGCCGCCTTGGCCGGCAAGCGGACGACCCGCTGGAAGCGGCCGCGCCCGCCCTGGCGTCGGGAGTTGATCTCGGAAATCGCCCTGAAGGTGCTCAGCGCGTGCAGGACCTTCGCTTGCTGGTTCTCCAGCTCGCCGTTTTCATCCAGCCACCGGCGGTACAAGTTGTCGCTTGGCACCTCCTCGTCAAAATTTCCGGGGACGACTGCGTCGTCGCCCACAAGCAGCGTGCTGCAGCGGATCAGGGCCGTGGGCAAGGCGTGCCAGAAGCCTTCCCATGGCCGGAATCTGCCAGAAGCTCGCATAGGGTCCACCGCCAGACTCTTTTGATGGTCCATTTTGCTCTCTCATGGATGTGGAAAAACCCGCCGTCCCGAGGGAGCGGCGGGCCTGATAGGACGGCCTACGACTCTGGCTTTGTCGTTGGACCGAGCAGCATGATGCCACCTTCGGATTGAGCGGCACCGTCAGCCAGATCCGGTGTCGTTTTGGAAAGAGCCAGGCGCCGGAGACGGGCGCCCATCTCGGTAAGATAAGGGTCGAGCTTGTAGTTATGTGCCAACTGTGCCAACTGCACGCCAGTTGGGGTCAGTTCGTAGCTGGTGCTGGCGGGCTGGCCAGTGCCAAGGGGTTCGGCAAGGGGCGTTGCCTGCAGACCGGGCCTGCGCTTGGTCCACTTCGGGCGGACGAGCCCATGAATCGTTGGCGCGATTTCCGATTCGTAGTTGCGGTCCAAGCCGCAGTCGCGGTAGACCTCCCATCCCTCGGGTGTCGGCAGGTACAAGACGACGCAACGTTCCTCTTCAGGCCAATAGTTGCCATCCGGTGGAAGGGTAAAAAGACCGGTGATGCGCTGGAGCTCGAGCACGGTATTGAGGGCAAGGTCGTTGAAGGCCTTGTATCGCTGTCCCTGCCTCCTGGCATCGCAGTAGATGACCAGGGGTTTGCCCTTGTACTGCAACAGCGGGTCGACTTTCGACCTGTCAACGGCGTTGGAGTGAGTATTGGGGCACAAGGCCAACTTGATCTTGTCGAGTCGGCGTTGCGGTGCCCCCAGCGCTTGCCCGTGGCCCTTGATTCGGCTGCGGATTGCCATCGTCCGCTTGGGGATGTGCTTCTCGAATATCCCCGGAATCTGCCCCTTGACGATGTCGTCGCAGGTCGCCTTCAGCGTGTCAAACAGCACCCGCTTCTTCGGCGCAAAACACTGCGGATCGTTGAACAACTCGAAAAATCTGTGAACCTCTGCGTCGCTCATTGGGGCGCCTCCAACAAGTTGCCGTCAGCAAGTGGTGCAGGTTTGCACCGGCGCCTTCCATGGCTCTCCCCTTTCGACCGTGACTATGAAGCACCGGTTCTCAGCCTGTCACTAACCTGTGTGGAAGTTTTCAAAATCGCACTGCAGCAGAGAGGCGATCGTTGTCGAGGAGGATGGGCATGGCGGGAGCATCAGGCGCCGCGTCCCACAAGGACAGCCTCGCGGCCCGCACGATGTGTGGTCCGCCGAGGAAGGTGCGGCGCGACAGAGGGCCGCTGCTCGTGGATGGCGGAAGCCGCTGAATGTGCCGACAAAATCGCCGGACGCTGCTTGCGATCGGACGGCCCTGGGTGAGCATGGTGGGGCGTCCCTGACGCCACCACTACCACTACCAAGAGGATGAACATGACAAACAAGCGAACGGTTGCCCTACAGGGCGACGCGCGGAGCCTGATCGCCTCGCTCCGCGACGCATTCACCGGCCACGGCAACGTGCTGCGCGAGCTGCTGCAAAACGCCCGGCGTGCAGGCACGGACCGCGTGGAGATCCACCAGGACGCGGACCAGCGCATCCTGGAAGTCGTTGACTACGGCTGCGGCATCGCCGACTTCCAGAACCTGCTCTTCATCGGCCGCACCGGATGGGACGCCGAAACCATCGCCGCCGAGTCGCCGTTCGGCATCGGCTTTCTCGCCGCGGTCAGTTCATGCGAAAGGATCGAGATCGAATCGAACGGCCTGCGCCTGGCCGCCCGCTGCCGGGACATCCTCGAATTCCGGCCTGTCGAACTGGAGGCGTGCGCCACGAGCTGCACGCGCATCCGGCTGCACGGCTTCGAGCCGTACAAATGCTGGTCGCTGGAGCAGTCCGTCGCCGGGTTCGAAATCCCGGTGATCCTGAACGGGACGCCGCTGAACCGACCTGACGCGCCGGACGACAACTACGCCGTGTGCGAGATCGGCCGGATCAAGCTCGGCGCAAGCCCGTCATTGGACTTCGTGGCGTATCTCCAGGGCTTCGAGATCGCCTCCGAGCGCAGCTACCGCAGCGACGCAACGGCGATCGTGCACCTCAACAGCACCGCATTCCGGGCGCGTGTGCCGGACCGCGACGTGCTGATCGACGCTCAGCAGCAGAAGGATCGCATCCGGGCGGCCTTGCGCGCGGCCTGGCGCGCGCGGCTGGCGGCGAAGAAGGCCGAAGGCGACAGCGCGACGCTGGTGAGGCACGCGGCGTGCCTGAAGCGCCTGGACTGCGCCGACCTGCTCAATGACATCCCGGTGCTACCCGCCGCGGCGCTGAGCCCGATCGACATGGGCAACCTGGTCGCCGGGGACGTGTACGGCCCGGCCGGATCGGCAGCCGTAGACCTGACCCGCGAAGAGGCGGGCCGCGCTGTACTGGTGCCCGCGGAGGTGCTGGAGGATGCGACGGGGAGCGTCTACGCCAGCGGGCTGTGCAATGCGCTGGAGGAGGGGGCGATGGATTACAACCGGCTAGTATACCTGGGGGCGGCGGGTGCCATCGAGCTGCTGGATGGTGTACTGGACGAGGGCCACTGGGTGCATGGCCTGCCGCTGGTGCGCGCCGTTGATCTGAAATCGATCACTGCGGCCGATCCGTTGGGAAGCGGGGCGCTCAGCGGCCACCGAGCGGCGGTGCGGGTCGCGGCGTGCCGGACGGTTCAGTTCGACGGATCACTCGGGCCGGCGCAGAGCGCGGCCGTGCCGGTGATCCGGGAGGACGACGGGGTGCTCCTGCTCGGCGCCGAGGTTGACGGGACCACCTTTTGCCAGGTCTGGGACAGCTACCAGGACAGCAACGACCACTTTGATGAGTCGCAGCATGACGACGACGTACGGATGGTCCATGCACAGCTCAAGGTGATCCGCGGAGCCGGCGCGGCGTTGCTGATCGACGAGGCGCTTGCGTCGGAGCTGTACGGGCAGCGCGCCCTGCTGGCCGGGCGTCGGTTCAGCGTCGTCTTCGACCGCCGGGGCGCGCCGAAGGTCTTCGAGGTGCGCCGCAAATCGCCGCGTAAGCGGCGGAGGTCCAAGCCGGCGCCGGGCGCCGCCGCGTAGGGCAATGCCCCCGGCCGGGAACGGATTTCGGCCGGGGGCAATCCGTGGCGGCGGCTAGGCCGCCATCCGGTGTTCGTAGTACGGCTTGTCGCGATCCTCAAGGATGGCCTGGAGGGCATCGAGATCGCGTGGATCCGGGTTGAGCCAGCGGTCGATGTTCTCCGGCTTGATGGGGACGATGCAGCGGTCGTGGCCGGCGGCGGCCACCTCGGGCGGCGGTTCGTCGGTAATGGCCGCGAAGGACAGCAGGTCTGGCTCGCTGCCGCTGCCCTTCCAGTGCGACCATAGACAGGCGACTAGCATGGTGTGCGCTGGCCGTGGGGTGAACTCCAGCACCACGTTCTCCTCGGCTTCACCGGGCGCGAGGTCGTGGCCCTCCGCGCAGTGCCGGCTGACGTTTTCGAAGAACCTGGTGACGGCCATGATGCCGTGGCTGTAGCCGAAGGCATCCTTCCAGTAGCCGCTTAGATTGTCTCGTCGGCTGTTGTAGGTGCCCGGGAAGCGCTGGTCGTAGTTCGCGGGCTTCCCAGCGAGACGGCAACCGTAGCGCATGGGCTTGACCACGCGCCGGCCGCCCTCGGAAATCATCACCGGGGCGTACCACATCGGGAAGATACGGGAATCGTCATCGATGAGCTCCCGACGGTGCAGCGCAGCCAGCCACCCTTGCCGCTGCTCGATCTTGTCCCGGGCGATGCGCTGATCCTCTTGGGCCTTCTTGGTGGTCTTGACCTGGAGCGCACGCTCGGCGTCGGCCAGGCGCTTGCGCTGGGTGAACAGCTCCGCCTCCCAGGTGCGAGCTTGCCCCGCATTGAATTCGTCAATCAGGGCTCTGATCTCGCGCTCCTGGTCGGTGTGCGGCTGGGCGAATGCTGCGTCCATCGCTTTGGGAATCTTGACGCTGGCGCCTTTGGTCCGGCGATAGCCGTAGAGTCTGGCGAAGTCGCTGATGCTGATGTCCGCACCAAACTCGCGCGTGTAGGAGTGGTAGGCGGCCCAACATTGAGCTGAGAAGCACATGCGGGGAGTGTAGCAAGTCCGGCCGGAAGCGTGCGCAGCATAGCTACCCCCTGACCGTATTGTGATAATATCACCACCCCTACCCTATTCCACCGGAGAGCGTATGGCCAAGAAGTTGATCTCCACCCGTTGGGCTGTATTCTCGCGCCGGTTCGTGACGGCGCAGCGCCTTCCGAACGGCTGCGCGGTTGCGCTGTTTCGGCGACGCGACAAGCGGCGCGTGCGGGATGACCTGGTGGTGAAGCGCCAGAGGGTTAACACCAAAACCGTCACGCCAGTTGATGACGACGACCGCGTTACCGCCCTACTGGCAGCAGCCCAGGCGGTCCTGTCGATGAACGTCCACGCTCGTGGTTACAGGCTCGCGTTGCTTGGCCCGGATGGCATTGAAATCAACGGGGGCACCAAACTGGCCACTGTGCGCGCAATGACCCCGACGCCCACCGAGGAGGATCTGCAGCAAGCCGAGATGCGTCATGCGTTGGTGGAGGAAATTGCTGGCACCGCCGCCTGGCAGATGCGCGAGGCGGAGCATACGACGGAAGACCCCGACGAGCTCATCCCCCTCGGCTATCTGAAGGCGATCGCCGACCGGTACGGGAGGGGGGCTATCGACGAGGCACTCGCTCACCTTGGCTGAGGGCTTCCGGACCTCGCGGAAGGCTCCCTCCGGGACTCGCTGGTGCTGGATGCTCGGCTCGGCGCGCGGCACGGGCCGCCCAGGGCATAATGACCTCTAAGCTCGTCCCCGGACGCAACTGAATAGCAGCATGTCCAATCCGAACCCCGTGAAGCAGTACCTCATGCGGGCGGTGCTGGAGCACCGCCTGAGCTGGCCGAGTACATCCGCACAAACCCGGACAGCTGACAATGAACGGCAAGTCCCCACACCCTGAGGGGCATCGCGAGCTTGCGCAGAAGCTGCGCGAAATCGAGGCCGCCAAGCTGGAGGCTACCGACCGCGCCGTTGCCGGACTGGAAACGCTGGTCAAGGCAATCCGCAGTCATCCCACGACCGGCCAGGCCGGACGCCTGGTGCGCTTCCTCGCCGGCATCTACAACGGCCCGCGCTTCCCGTTCGACCTCACCGACCTGCGCGGCCTGGACTTGGAGCTGGCCCGGGCCTGCCTAGACATCTTGGCGCTGGACCACTTCTGCATTCGCGAGATCCAAAAGTGGGGCCCGGTCAGCGCCGAGGAGCTCAATCAGTGGATCATGGACGAAGGCCTGTACTACCAGGCGCAGAAGCGCCGGATCGCCAACGAGCTGTACGAGCGCAAATTCCCGGACGGGCATCCGGACGAAGGCATGACGGGGTAGGACGCAGCAGCTGCAGCCGACTATCCAATAAGAGGTTTCCAATGAGCCTGATGCACGAGGCCTTCGATTCGATAAACGCGGCAAGCCTCCAATCCCTGATTGACAGCGGAGTTCCGGAGAGTTTCCAGCTGGAGTACAAGCGCGAGCCCTACGGCCGTGCCGCCCAGGACCGAAAGGAATTTGTGAAGGACGTCACGGCATTCGCCAACGCGTCCGGCGGGCACCTGGTGATCGGCCTGGACGAAGCCAATGGCGTGGCCACCGCGCTAACCCCGATCGCCGGCGACCCGGACGCGGAGATGCTCCGCATGGAACAGATGCTTCTCGGCGGCGTGGAGCCTCGCGCCGCCGGCATCCGCATGCGCGCGATCCCGGTCGCCGGCGGCCATTGCATCGTGCTTCGTATCCCGAGTTCCTGGAACCCGCCGCACCGCGTGACCATCGAGGGCAGCAACCGCTTCTACGTGCGCCACAACACCCTGAGTGCCGAGATGAACGTGGAGGAACTGCGCGTGCTATTCAACCGTGGTGCCACCGCCCAGGAGCGTGCCCTGGCGTGGCGGCGCGAGCGCCTGGCGCTGATCCGTGCGGACCAAACGTCCTCGCCGGTGGCGTTGCGCCCGGCGACGCTGGTCTTGCACATCATGCCAGTGCTGCCGCGCCAGGGGGCCGTGCTGCCCAACTACCACGCCGACTTAAACCGCCTTCGCCCTTGGAGGCCGTTGCACTCGTACCACGGCGACAATGCCCGGTACAACTTCGATGGCCTGCTGACCATCGGCCAGGGAGACAACCGGGCGTACTACCTGCAACTGTTCCGGAACGGCGCCGTCGAGGCGCTGCAGTCCGGGATCGGCAATGTCGCCGGCGCCGACCGGCGCTTACCTGCAGGACACCTCGAACGCATGGTGCTGGAGGCGCTGCCCCGGATTCTCGATGGCCTGAACAGCGTCGAGATCGGGCCGCCCTATACCGTCATGATGACGCTGCTTTGCGTCCAGGACTTGCAGCTGACAGGAGCACACCAGGGAAACACGCCGTTCGACCGGGACAGCTACGAACTGCCCCCGGTGGTCATCAACGAGCTGGGCCCGGCCCACTCCTACGACCCGATCATGAAAGCGGCGTTTGACGCGCTCTGGCAGGCCGCCGGCGACTACCAGGCTGAAAACTTCGACGCTGACGGTCGCTGGACCCTGCGGCGCTGACTGCCTCCGGCCTGGCCGGCGTTTCAGGCCGGGCTGCGCGATCCGGCGCGTGCGCCCACCCAGTTTCGCGCCGGCTGTCGGATTAGAGCCGCGCCCCGATGGGAAACTGGAGCGTGGCGGCGCAGTGGCTGGACGCCGGCGCGTGATGCCTGCCGCTGCCGCGCCGTCGGGTCAGGCCGGCGCGAGGGTAGGGGTCACCGCCGACTCGGGTTTAGCTGCCGCCGCCTTCGGTACCTTGAACCCGAAGAACTCCCAGCTGGCCGAGTGGACGGCGATGGGCGTCATCTTGAGGGTGCGCATGTCCACCAGGGCGCCGTGGTTGGTGATGTGACCCTCCGCCAGCAAGCGCCAGAGCATCGCTCCCGCCGAGTCCACAACCCAGCGGTTGACGAACAGCTGCTGGCTCTTGAGCGCTTCGGCCATCGAGCAGCTCGGAGCGTCGTTGTCGGGGGTTTGGCGGATGCCGGGGAACAGGTCCAGGACATTGGGCAGGCGCTCGCCGGCCGGGCGGCCCAGGCTGCCGAGAACGCACTGGCCGCTGAAATCACCGTTGCCGGTGTCGAGCCAGAGCGTTTCGCAGCTGCGGTTGCACCAGTGGTCCGCGACCTTGACGCGGAAGCTGGCCTTGTCCACGCAGGTGATCACCAGGTCGAAGAACTGCCCGAACTTCTGGATTTCGCGGGCGGTGCAGGCGTGCTCGACGGCGGTGATCGGCAGCCCGAACAGCAGTCCGTAGCGGCGCGCCAGCAGCGCAGCCTTGTTGGCACCCACGTCGGCTGGCAGGAACCGCGCCCGGCCGACATTGGCCTCCGACACGGTGTCGCCGTCCTGCAGCGTAATGCGCAGCCCTTCGTGGCCGGCGCGCGTTGAGCAGCAGTGCACGCGCGCCAGGGCATCGACCATTTCCGAACCGCTGCCGCCGCAGCCGACCACCAGGACGCGGATGGCGCGGGTAAAGGTTTCGGGCACCAGGAAGCGGGTTTGGGCGTAGCGCACGGCCTTGCGGTTCTTGCTCATCAGGGTTCCTCGGTGGCGAAGCCGGGCATCGGCTCGTCGGCGTTGCCGGGGGCATGGGGTTGCAGGTTCATGTCGTAGGCGCGGCCCAGCACCATCACGCGCATCGCGGTGGTCGGCTGGCCGGTGCCCAGGCCCCCGAACACGACCGCGACGAAGGCCGGGGAGGGGTTGGCCCGGTCGTCGCGGTCGTCCTGGCGGGAGAAGAACGCCGGCATCGCGCCGTGCGAGTGCAGGTCCATCACCACGTCCAGCGGATCGAACCCCTCGGTGGAGTAGGTGATCGAGGCGCGGCCGGCGGCCAGCACTTCGGGCACCTTGAGGACGAACTCGCCGCGTTGGAACAGGATCACGCCGGCCCACTCGTTGGGCAGGGCAGCCTCGGCCAACTGCCGCGCGTGTTCGACCAGTTCGGGCGGCACATGCCAGCCATCCACCACCGCGACCCGCGCCCTGGCCGTGCCGAACGGCAGGCCGTGACCGGGTGCCACCGGGACGCAGGCCTGAACGGCGCGGGAGCGCGTCTCCAGGAACAGGCCGTTGGCGGCCACGATGTAGCGCTGCTGCCCCGGCTCCAGCGGCGGCAGCGGGGAGTAGCGTGGCTGGTGCACCAGCGGGCTGGCCAGGGCCATCATGCGGTCGCGCGGATCGGCGAACTGGAAGTCCATGGTCATTCGCCTCCCAGCGCTGCGGCGGCGGTGAGCCGCGCCGGCACCAGCTCGCGGATCGGGAAGCCGCTCTTGCGGCCCTGCAGCTTCTTCCAGAAGGGGAACAGTTCGTTCTCGCCCTTGCCCTTGGCGGAACGGAAATTCTTCGGGAAGTTGGTGTGGGTGTAGTTGGTGCCGTAGATGGCCTCCTCGTAGGCCGGGATGCTCGACACCGCCAGCTCGGGCACTTCGATGTTGCCCCAGCACAGGCCCCCATCCTGATAGATATTGCCGAGCGGGGCGTGGTAGAGCGGCGTGCCCGGCGTGGGGCGGGCGTCGCCGTCCAGGGCGAACACCCGCAGGCTCCGGCCACCGCCGGCGACGAAGTAGAGCGCCGGCCAGGGCACCTGCAGTCGGTAGGTGCGGTTGCCGAGCCGCCAGAACTGCGGTGCGCGCCGCGATGGCACCCACCATGCCAGGACCGCCGGGCTGGCGCACACCACGTTTTCCGGCAAGAAGGCGGCTCCGCCCTTGGCGAGCCGCAGCAGCAGGCCGATGACATGCGCGTGCGACACCGGCGTGCCGGCGCCGAGGCGGTGCCGGCCCTCCTTGTCGGCCTCGACCGCGTGGTGCGTCAGCAAGGTGGTCGATCCGGGCATCCGAGACAGGACAATGGCTTCCTCGACCTGGGCCGTTGCGCCGGTCGGCTGGGCGGCGGTGGAGTGGGACTGCGCCGGAGCCAGGCTGAGGTACGTTTCAAGCATTGTGTTTCTTTCCTTCACAGAGTTCGTCCAGCTGGGCCATCGCGCTGGCGATGATCACCGGAAGCAGGGCGAAGTTGACGAGGGTTCCATCACCACCAGATTGCCGCAGGTCGAAGGAAACGCCAGGGACCTCGCCGCTGCCGTCCTCGATCCGGTCGAAGAACGTGCAGGCGATGTCGAACTCGTGCGCGTCGAGCGCCAGCAGGTGCGCCTGCACCAGGGGCCGCTGCTCCTCGGAATCGAATGGGAACATGATGGCGTTCTGACGGAACCAGCCGCGCAGCTGGGCGGCCCGCTGGCCGAAGTCGATCCAACGCGCCTCTGCCGCATTTGACGGCGCCGGCGCCTTGGCCGGTGGGCGAGCCAGCAGCCAGCCGCGGCGACGGCGAAACATGGGCAGCACCGACTTCACGAAGGAGCGGAATTCCTCCTCGGAGCCGACCCCATAGTGGTACGGCTCTTCGTTGTCGCCTTGGTCGAAATCCACCAGCTTCAACAACTCGACGAAGGCGGCGTGGATGGCCGCCTCGCGGGGTTCCCCGGCGCGCGCAGCGAGGCGCCGCAGAGTCTGGCTCACCCCATCGGTGTAGTAGTGCGTCTCGTGCACCGCCAGCGTGTCCACCACCGGCAGCGGCATCATGTTGACCTGTTGCCAGACCCAGGAGCGCACCGCTGGGCTGGCGCGCCGCAGCCGGGCCAGGTCGTGGGCGTGCCAGCCGTCCCAGGTATGCACCACGGTGGTTTCGTACCAGACGCCGAAGCCTGGCAGGTTGAGCTGCTTCTCCGTGCGGTCGCCCAAAGGGAAGGGCGAACGGGCCACCAGGTCCATGACGCGGCGGTGCAGCCCGCCGTTGATGGCCTGGGCCAGGGGCTGCAGGCCCTCGTCGCGGCTGCGCGCCAGCAGCGCGTTGGCGTCGTCGCGCGTGATGAGGCGCTCGTCCAGCGCACGGCCGAGCAGGGCGCCGTAGAAACCGAGGCCGGTCGAGCCCTGCTGCAGCTGGGCGAGGCGCTTGCCGGTGGCCAGCAACTCGCGCGAGGCGTCCTCGCTGAGCGGCAGGCCCTCGGCCTCTATACGAAGGGCAGGAGTTCGGGGGAGATCGAAGGCAGGGGGGCGGGGGCGCCGCCGAGGCTGCGCACGTCCTGCTGGTCCAGGACCTGGCGCAGCAGCGCGCCGTCGCTGGCCGAGAACAGGGTGCGGGTGGCCTCGGCCATCGCCTTCTTGTCGGCGGGGTTCAGTCCGCAGGGCAGGAGCTTGGAACATAGGTCGGCCGGTTCGCGCTTCATAGGCCCTTGGTCTTGGCGGGCGGCTTGTCGATCACATAGGTGATTTCGGAGCCGTCGTCCGCCACCTGCGGCTCGCCCACGACGCAGTAGGCGAGGCTCGGGTAGTTGGGCGTGTACGCCTCGATCACCTGCTCGGGGGTCATGGTCGGGTCAACGTCCTGCAGCGTGATGCCGTTGAACTTGAAAGTCCGCTTGGGCGTGATGATGGTGCTCATGCGCGCTCAGCCTCCGAACAGGTCAACGGCCGGCGCGGGCGGCGGCGGCTCGGGGGTTGCGGCCGGCTTTGCGGCGGCGGCTTCGCCGGAAGCCGCGCGCTCCTGGCTTTCCTCGTCCTCTTCCGCGTCTGCCGCCGGGGCCGGCGCAGGCGGCTTCGCTGCGGCCTTGCCACCGCCCTTGCCGCCGTTCTTCGCAGCGGCGAGGCCGGCCGCGGCTTTGGCCTGACCGCGCAGGTCGGTCATCAGGCTCTCGTAGCTGGCCGCAATCTCGTTGCGGACGCTGGCCGCTTGCTCCAGCGCGGCCAGCCCTTCCGTCTCCAGCGCGTCGAGCGTGGAGCGGATCAGGATCGGGCGCGCCAGCATGGCGCGAATTTGCCGGGTGCGCTCGTCGGCGTTGTCCGGCTCGGGTGCGAGGCCCGGCGTGATGAGCAGCCGCACGCCGTCGGCGCCGTCGCGGCTCAGGGTGAACATCACCTTGTCCCCGCCGCGCATGTACTGGCTGATGGTCTTGAGCATCTTCACTCCTTGCGCAGGGCCTTGACCCGCGCTTCGACAGAGGGTGGTACGAACTTGGAGAAATCGTGCTTGGAGCGGAGCGCCGCGTTGACGATGTCGCCGTGCTTGCCGGCGACCAGCTTCTTGAGGGCCTTCGCCTTCGCGTCGTCGTTCTCCCCATCCAGGCTCTCATGGAAGGAAGCGGAAGCAAGCAGCGCTTCCAGGCCCGCCTTGGTGTGCGCGTCCAGGAAGTCGCGGGTGAGCTTGAAGCGGCCGGCGAACTCGGTGCCGGCGTCGGTCAGCAGACGGGCGCAGGCGGCGGCCCACTGCGTCTGCTCGGCACCATATCCGGAGCTTTTGCCCTCGGTCAGCAGCTTGGCGATGAGGCGGGCGCACTCCGCGTCCATTTCCTCGTTGGTCATCTTGAGGATGGGATCGAACTTGCGGCCGACAGTGCTGCCGCCGCCATGGTTACCGACGAGGTTGCGCAGCGCGTAGACCTCGACGGCGCGGCGCACGCGGGCCGACTGCCCGGATACCTCGGCGGCGGTTTCGCGCAGGAACGTGTCGATGTGGTCGGTAACCGCGCGCGGCGCCGCGCTCATGCTGGCTTTGGGGCGCGCCTTGCCGGCGGCGGGCTTGTCGGCCGCCTGCGCTTTGCCGGCAGGTGCCGCCGTGGCCGAGGCAGCAGGAGTCTTCGCGGCGGCGAAATCGCGGCGCTTCTGCGCGTTGCAGGTCAGGTCGAAGCAGATGCTGGCGGCAACCTGCGCTTCCTTGCCGGGCCGGGTGCAGATCACAGCGCCGAACTTGGCGCAGCCCCGGCAGCCCTGCTGGTACTGCTCCTCGCCCACCGCGCCATCGGCGGCGGCCGAGACGCGCGTGTACAGGGCTGGGTCTTTTTCCGTGTCCAGGAACACCATCGGATACTCGGTCGCCAGCGAGGCCTTGCGCTGCGCGATTACGGCGGTGGTCTTGTCGCCCCAGCAGGCTTTGTTGGAGCAACGGCCCTGGCCCACGCTGTACTCGAACAGCGCCCCTTGGGTGGACGAGTTGTGCATGCAGCCGGCGCAGGCGGCGGTGTCGAAGGGCGCGGCGGACAGGTCCTGGGTGAAGGCGGCAAGTTGGCGCTTGAGTTCGTCCACCGAGACGCCGTGTTCCAGCACCTTGGCCAGCACGGTGCGCTGCAACTCGTCGGGCAGCGTGGCGAGCAGCTCGGCGTGGCCGAGAGCGATCTTTTTCTCGGCCGCCACGTCCAGAACCTCGGGAATGGCGTGCAGCAGCAGGACGCGGCTGCGGAGCTTGTCGCGGGACCAGCCCAGGACCTTGGCGGCGCCGGCTTCGTCGCCGTCGCAGTCGTCGAGGGCGCGGCGTGCGCAGTACGCCTCCTCGGCAGGGGTGATGTCCTCGCGGTCCTTGTTCTCGTGCATCGCCAGCAGGAAGGCCTCCCGGTCGGTCAGGTTGCGGATGATGGCGGGGATGTGCTCCAGGCCGGCCATGCCTGCGGCACGCCAGCGGCGCTCGCCGGCGACCAGCCAGTATCCGGGACCGCCATCGTCGCGCGGGCGTACCACCACGGCCTGGATGACGCCTTGCTGGCGGATCGATTCGGCCAGCGACTGCAGCGCGGCCGGGTCGAACTTGCGGCGCGGGTTGAAGCCGGGCTTCGGGGAAATGGAACCGTGCGCCAGGTATTCGGCCGCCAGTTCGGGGGTTGATCCATCCATCGTCTAAGTCTCCATTGCGTAATCGGGGCGAAGGTGCGGCCCGTGTTTCAGCCTGCGTCAGGAGGCCGAAAAAGCAACGGATCGGCGCGCCAGAGTGAGAGATGGGCGCGAGATGAGGAACAAGATGCGGAGAGTTTGAGACAGCAGCAGCAGCGGGAGGGCGGGCCTCGGTGGTGCCGCCTGCCGTCCGAAGCGGACGGTGCGGTCAGCGGGTAAAGGCAGCGTCCGCAGGGGACAAGGCATGGTAGGCCGGCGGCGACCAGGAGGCAGCAGCAGTTCGGTCCTGCTGGTCGCGCCGCTGCCCGGCGCCACCAGCAACACGCCGCGCGCCATGGTCAGCGTCCGGCGAACGTGGCGCGCGGCGTGCGCTCAGCTGGCGCTGATGCCGGGCTTCTTCGGCTTGGGCGTGTAGTTCGGGGCCGGTTCCGGCTCGGTGGCGACGGAGAGCGGGGGCTTTTTGGGTTTGGGGGATGCACCGGATTTCCCACCCTCCGCCGAGGCCTGCGAGTCTTGCGCGAAATCCGGCATCTTGTGTTGGAGCGAGGCCGGGGCGCGGCCAGGGCTCACCACGATGGCGACCGTCGGCTCGCCATCTTCGGACCCCTGCGCCAGCTGCAGATTGTCGGCTGCGGCCGCGCCGGCGAACGCCGCCAGCGGAGCGGACAGGGAAAGGGCCAGGGCGGCGAGGCCCAGTTTCATGCGCTGCTTCATAAGGGAACCTCCAGAGTGTTTTCGGGTTTGTGGCAGCCCGATTGGACTCCGGCGTCATGCCCGCTCCGGTATGGAAAGGGGGACGGCGAGCGCGATCGGGCTCGCTATCGATTCTTGGTGTGTGGCGGCGGACCGGATGGGTCCAATCAGCGCGCCGGCGCCGCCGATTCAGGACGCGGCCATGAACGCATTTGGGGCTGTGCCGCTAGCAGCGGCGGCGCGGTCCGGCAATTATTGGTGGCCCGTGAGTCCAGAGGAAAGGCGCGCGCCTTCCCGCCGTAGGGGCTGGCCGACAACCGCCTCTTGGCTGTGTGGGCACCAGTGGCTTGAACGACTTCCACCGACCTTGGATGGGCGAGGTCTAGAACTGCGGACTGCACACCCGGCCGACAGAGCAAGGAAGGCAACGGTTGAAGTGCCTTGATAGCAGGGGCCAAACCAGTGGGCTTAGCGCCGCCGAGATCGTGCTGCCGTTTGCCGGTCGATTACGGCCGCCGAGGGCTAGCGCTTGGCGCTCATGATCCAGTCAAGCGACTTGAAGACTGCGAATGGTCCGAAGACTGAGAGCACCCCAAGCCAATTTTGCGGGCCGGTCCACATGCCAGCCTCAAAGAGTTGGGTAGGACTCCAGCCATAGCAGGTTGGCAGGCTCAAGCCACCACCGCCCACGCAGACCGAGTAGCCAAACCACAGGTATAAGAAGTCGATCAGGCCGGCGCCCTGGGATACTGCGAAGATTCGGAGCAGAAGCTCGCTTTTAAATTTCCAGGGCGCCGAGCTGAATATCCACTTGGCAAAGTCAGCTATCGGGTCTGTCGGCGGACTAGGCGTGTCACTCATGGGTTGTTCCGTTTTCTGTGAACCATCGCGCCCGGCCGGACGATCTTGCAGCGCCGGCACTTCCACACCTTACCTTGCATCCTTCGAGGGCCACACCTCGATAGGACCAGCGATGCCCGAGCAACCAACACCACGGGTTCATTTCAGCTTGTCGAGAGAAGACAAGGGAATCCAGTAGGCAAGTTTGGTCTTTGAGTCAACCACGTAAACAACAAGGGCATTGGACGGGTGGTTGATTATGGTTACATGACGGTTGTGTTTGATGGGAGCGCACATCGCCACTGCTTCATCAAAGGATGAGACGCCGGCCGCAGCACGTAGGCCGTCTACGATGTTCTTTGTGTTACCCGTGAATTCTGGCTCGCCAGTCGTATCCGAAATGTTCGGCATCCCACCAATAGATGCCCCGATAATGGCGAAGCTAAGGACCGTGCTGGTGTACGTCGCGAGCTCACGTGTTGGGCACGCGTAGTTAGAGTCTTGCTTGTCATTGACCGTCACAGCCGGGGTACCGGCATTGCAGTTGTCGAGGGTGCATGCCTCTGGAGGTGCGGCACTTGCCATGAAGGCGACGGCAAGAGCGCCAAGCATGAAAGCTGCGCGCATTTCCCCAAGCTCCCCTAGAGTCGTGGCGGAAGTATATATCCATATCCCACGCATTGACCCATCCGCTCGATCTACCACCAGGCTCCTCTCAAGAGCCACACAACCGCGGCGAGCGCGTACTTTACAAACAGAAGCAAGAATTTCGCCTCCTTGGCCAGTGCAGCAATAGCCAGAGCGGCCACAGAAGCCAAACCACCGAAATACGTGAATGGGTCGGTCCTCGGATCGGTTGCTCCATTGGTGACCACCAGTAAGACCCTACGTGTAACGAGCGCCGCGCCTTTGAGGAAGAGCAGAGGGCCTAGCAGCAGTGTCACCAGAAAAGATGGGATCATGCCTCCCTCGAAGGCAACTACGAGTTGGAAGGTGAAGTCCCCTCTAGCATCAGTTGGTAGTTGAGCGCTGATTTGATCCATGGCCCGGAGGCCCCAGATCAATACTGCCGCAGGAATCACAAGCAGTACCAGCAGCGCGATTGCATCGTTGAACCTCCGTGCAACGTACCGACAAAGTACTGCAAAGCAGACCTGGATTACTGTAGACATGACGGTCAGTAGGAACAGATCGGTCCCCGGTAGGTCTGCTTGTGAGTCGGCGACCGACAGACCCCATGCGTAAACGATTCCTAAGAAGCCGAAGACCACCGTTAGTGCGATCGGGATCCCAAAAAAACCCAGGAAAAGAAGCCGGCGACCACCGATGAGGTTTCCAGCGATGGAAACCGGTTTCATCTCGTCGAGCGCGATAAAAACGCGCGTCAATTTGTCCCGCACCCATTCGATGATCCTGGTCGAATCCCTCCTCGCTCGATGGTACTTGTCGATGAACACGCAAATCGCGAATGCGGCCGCACACAGTTGCCAAACTAGCGACCAAGTCATTGACGCAGCCTGTCGAGCAGGCTCACCAGCGCGGATGACCGTGGCGGAGCAAACGCGGTCGCAAAGGTGCGCACGCGCTACTCAGGTGCCGGCTTTCTTGCCTGCATCCGCAGCTGGTGAATGTGCCTGTGGCTGCGAAGCTCCCGGCAAAGGTGGGAGCGGCGGCCAGAGCCGCCAGAATCAAATTCCGCATGACCTGCTCCTCTTCTGTTTGGAGAAAATCGTTGCGGCCGGCGTCTCTGACAGCCCCCAAGCTGGTTACTTGATATTACCGCACAAAGTACGCCGGGACCCTCTCCGGCGATCATAGTATATGGGCTGGCGTGGCAAGATCGTGGCCTCGCATAACAGCCACAAGTTTCCCTGGACTCAGCGCCGCCGGGATCGCTCCACAGTTGGGCAGGCCGGTGACGGCTGCCGCGCCCTAACCCTCGTCGTGCTGCGCCGGGAACCACTCGCGGACATCCGCCATTTTCGGCGCATGCCCCGGCCGCAGGTCGCCGACCATGCCGATGAGCACGCGCAGCTCGGTGCCGTCATAGTACGGCCCCTCAACAAGCTTGTCCTCGCGCAGACGGCATAGCGAGTCATCCTGGAAAAGGGATAGGTGCGTGCGGCAAGTCATCGGGCGATTGTCGTAGATGCTGCACTCCCCGTCGCGCAGGAATGGGCACGGATTGGTGTAGCTCGGTACGATATCGGAGAATTCCGTTCTCCCACGCGGCATGGCCAGCGCGCGCCCGGCGGCGGTGGCGATCACCTTTGCTTCGTGCTCGAACACGCCGACCGCAATATGGCAGCAGTGCGAGCACCCGCGCCGACATCCGACATTGCCCTCCGCAGGCGCCAGCAGCTCATCGGCCAGCTTCCACATCGCCCGGACTTTCGTGCCCTGCGCTGAGGGTATCTGCAGGATCGCCCGTGCGCGCGCCTCCAGCCTCGGCCAAAGCGGGGCCTGTCGCTCCTGGATCGCCGAGATGTTGCGCTCGGCGACCTGGCGTATGAATTCGAGCGGGTATTCGGACACCTGGAATGGCTGATGGTGAGTGATCGGCATAACCAGAACCCTACCGCACTTCGCCCAGGACGCCAGGACTCCGTGCCTTGGCGGCGCCAATCAGGGAGGGGCTTTCGGCGCCGCGGGGCCCCCAGGCTCGGGCCCGCCAGGAAGGGCCGGCCGCTAGCAGCCGCCGCCCTCCGCGGTTCTGCGAGCGGCGGCACGCAGGTCCAGAAGGAGGCGGACGCCTTCCCGCAAGACGGGCGGGCCAACGGCCGCCTCCTGGCTGTGGATCTCGCGTTCATAGCGGGCGATGACCGATTCGATCTCGAGCGCCATCTCGCGACCCGGTGGTCCAGCAACGTGGCCGAGATCGGTCAGGCAGTCGAATAGCCACCCCGGCGCCAGCGGCGCGGCGCGCACTGTGAGGCGTTCGGAATCGCTGTCAGGCGACATGAGGCGGGCCAGCGCAAGACCGAACAGCACGATCTTGGCGCCCTCGCTGCGCAGCTCGTCGATCATGGTGACGGCAACCGGTCGTCCACAGCGAGGCCGGCGAGCTGCGCGGCGCCGCGCACGAGAGTGGAGACCAGGCAGGCGGCTGCCGCAGCTGATGAGCCAGGCGCGTAGGCTTCGCCGGAATACCCAGGCTGCCATTGGCCATCGTTGGCCGTCACGCCAGCGAGCTGATCCACGCCGATATCGAACCTGCGGCCCGCCTCGATGATCCGCGGAACTGGCAGGCACGACCTGGCATGCTTGCACATTGGGCTAGGACCGTCTGAAGGTGAACTAAAGGTCAGCCTAAGCCTCGGCCAGGGACAGCCGGGCGTTGCAATCGTCGTCCGTACCACGTTGATTGCCGCTACTCAGCTATCCGGGCACGCGTTTATCGGACGCTTCGGGAGTCGGCCAACCGGTGTGGCGAGCGGCTGTGTGGCACCGGGCGCGTCCAGCCTGTGCGTGGGCTCCTGCGCGGCCGGACTGGTTGAGCCCCTTCTCTCACTGCCCGAAGGCATCGGTGTCGTCGACGCCCTCGTGGTCGGGGAGTTATGGACTGCCCTTTGCGCCAGGCATATCAGGAATCGTGGCCAACGGGATTGTGGAAACCGCGCTGGGTGGCTCCTGGATTCTGTAGACGAACTTCAGGTACAAGAAGAAGAATGCCAGCGAGACGACGAGGATGAGCAGTCCGGTCACCGAGGATTTCACGAACAGTTTTCCTGCCTCCAGTTGAATGGTCGTCTCGTCCTTGTCGATGGCTGCAGGAGGTGTTGCCGGGGGTGGTTTGCCGGCATCCCCAGCTGCTGCACCGCCACCGGGCGGTGGGGGAGCGTCCGCAGCGCGCGAGGACGCATGGTAGCCGGCCCAGACTTGCATGCCGGCCAGCAGTACGCCCGAGAGAGTGATCACCAGCACCATGCCTAGAATGACATGGCCCAGCGGGTACTGGTCGATGTATGCAAGATCGTCAACGCGTTTGCGCTGCAACGCGTCGCTGTGGCGCACGAGCTCGAAGCAGTAGGCAGACAGGGCCTTTAGGTCGTCGAGATTTGGATGCTCCATTTTCACGGTCTTGCTCGTGGAGTCCATACACGACGCCACCGCCTCGGCCACTTGAGGAAGGTTCCGCGGGACGGTGGTGGTGAAGTTCTGAGTTGCCCAGGGCTTTGCAAGCACCGCAAGCACGATCAGCACGACGAGCGTCGCTCCGGCGGCCACGAGCTTCTTTCCAAACGCACTCATTGTGCGATGCCAGGCAGAGGTGGTTTGGATTTGTCATCCGGCACACAGTGACACGGGTCTCCCGGACTGAGGTCCTGGCCGTCTGTGAGGGGGCATTTTTGGAGCGCACCGGCGACGCTCACGATGCAGTGGGTTGCAAAGTCATGCGGGACAGTCGTCGACGGTGAAAGGCGGTGATCGTGCCTTGCGGGAACGGGGTCCGCATGTGGGGTACCTGCGATTGCCGCAAGCAGAACGCACGCGAGGTATTTCATGGTCCGGTCCCCGAGTCAGGAAAGTGGTAGCAGCATCTCCGCTTCCAAAACTGTTCCCTTTCGCTCAATTCTAGTCTGGATGCAGGTGCCGCTGTTGTGCCACGCCAGCTTTGCTCGGGGCGATGGGTCGAAATAATCAGCCGGGACGCTGTTCCTATACCGAATTATCTAGTATGGTATAAGTTATCCAATGCAGGGTGATGGCGTATAAATCATGGACGAAGTCGAAAAGATCTGGCACTACAACCGGCCGAGAGCCGCCGAGCAGCTGCTGGCCACGTTCCAGAGCGCCGGCAACAACAAGGTCGTGATGTTCGAACGCCGGCGGCGAGGCAAGACTGACCTGCTGCTGTACGACGTGACTCCCGCTGCGGAGAGCCTGGGCTACCAGGTGATCTACGTCAACATGTGGGACAACAGCGCCGATCCGGCCGGCCATCTGCTCAGCGAGTACGTCGCCGCGCTGAAGCCGCGCACCCTGGCCGAACGCGCAGCAAACTGGGGCCGGTCGCCGGTCGAGAAAATAAAGCTCTCAGGCGAGCTTTATGGGGCCAAGGGTGAAATGGAAGTTGGTTTGTCGAAAAAGGACGACAAAGCCGTCGCAGGGATCCTTGAGGCGCTGAAAGATACTGCCGCTCGCCTCGCGGCGCGGAGGAAGAAGATCCTGCTGCTCATCGATGAAGTTCAAACCCTCGGTGAGGACCAGGGCAATCTTCCCCTGGTGCGCGCGCTGCGAACCCAGCTGGACACTCACAAGAACCGGATTGATGCCATTTTCACGGGGTCCTCTCGCGAGGGCCTGCTGAGGATGTTCGCCGCCGAGAAGGCGCCGTTCTTCCGAAGCAGCGAATCGTTCACCCTGCCTGAAATGGATCGGGGCTTTGTCCAGCACCTGCTCGGCGTGTTCTCCAACATCACCAGCCTGCCGATGGATGAAGCCGCTGCGGTCAAGGTATTCGAGGCGGTGCGCAAGAGCCCCTACCACTTCCGGAAGATCATCGGCCTGGCCGTCCAGCTCAAGGAGGCGGATGTTGGCCGAGCGCTCGAAATCTACCGAAGGCGTCTGGCGGAGCAGGAAGGCTACGTCGTGACCTGGCAGGGACTTACTCCCTATGAGCGGGCCGTAGTTTACGCACTGGCCATCGGGCACACTTCCATCTACGCGCGCGACACGCTCGCTGACATGCGCAGGCTGCTGGGGAGCACGCCGTCGACGAGTAACGTTCAAAAGGCCGCCACGGGCCTGATCGCGAAGCGCCTGGTGACCAAGTCCAATCCGCAGCCGCTCACGTCCGATCGCACCAACTACATACTGGACGACGAGGAGTTCGGTGAATGGCTGCGCGCTGAAGGCCTCAGCGCCGGCGGCCGTGGAGCCGTAGGCGACTGAAGCCGCTTTCAGGGGCCGTAGGGGCGCCGGAACAGCACGAGCCACCAAAGATGGTCCCTGGCCTGCCAGAAACGGCAAGCACTGCTCGCGCTAGATCAGGTGCGCCGCGATCAGCCCCAACGCGAAACCGACGATGAAGGCCCATCCTGACCAGACATAGCGCCGCTTGTAACGTTCACGTCCCGACGCGCTGTCGAAATATTTCAGGCTCATAGGAAGTACTGCCGAACAGCGAGGGCCTCGCGCAGGGATTCCCCCGAGACGCGGTCGCAGGTCTGGAATGCGCATTCTGCGCCAATTACCAGACGAACAGCGACCCGGTATCAACCTCCAATGTTGTGCGGCCGACGGCGCTTGGCCCGCGAAACGCTGAATTGGAACTCGGCTAGAAGCTCCCCGTAGGTCTTTTCATCGGCAAAGAGCTTTTCGCCAGAAACTAGGGTGCCATGCACCTGGACCAGCAGCGCGGCCAATCCGAGAACGTTGTTGTCGCGATCATCGACGTACTCACTAAAGCATGTCTCAAGCCGCATCATAGGATGAGGGTGATCGATGAGTTTGTTCTCTAACATCTGCTCGAAGCGATAGAACGTCAGGATGGCCGAAGCAATTCCGAGCGCGCGGGCTTCCAGGACCCGAGGCCCCGCCGCTCTTGTGAGAATCCAGTCCGCGGCAAACCGATCTGCGGCCTCTTCGTTCGGCAGCGCCGCGCTACCGGTATTCTGCGAATGGCCGAGTTTGATGTGCGCAAATTCGTGGAACATCACAAAAGCAATGGCCTTCAAATACAGCTCATTGGCCAAATTCACGTCTGAACCAATGGCCGCTCTCAGATTCGGCCTGGGGAGATTAGTTGGCCAATCACTGCCCTGCTTGTTGTGGACCTTTTTTAGAGCCCAGTCAGCAAGAAGATAAGCATCCCTGCTTCGCCGCGCCCCCATGATGTCCCATACGGTGCCAGCCGCCTGCGCTTTCGGTTACTCGTACATCACGACAACGTTGAAGTAGGCAATACACCAGAACAGCTCCAAAGCGCCCCTGCTGAATGAAATCAAGCGCTCGGCGAGTACGGACTCGGCGACAAATCCCTCAGTCGACGTCACCTCTATGGTCAGCGCTTCCTCGGTGGCCAGCTCCGCCCCTCGCTCGGGCGCAATCGCTTTGAACGCATGCACTAGGAGAGGTTGCTTGAACGCCTCGCTCACATCGTCGGTCACCATGTCGCCCCCCAAAGAACGACGTCGATTCTGCGCCGTCTTAAGGCTGGCTGTGAAGGAGTTCAAAGCCGGTGGAGCGAGATGCGGCTTTCGGCGCGGCAAGTTCCCCAAAATGCGGCGAGCTGCCGGATCAGGTGCGCAGGGCGTTACGGATCGGACGGTCCATGTGGCCGTCGATGCGGTCCAGGCCCATGCTGCGCATCAGCGCGTCGCGCTGCGGCGTCAGCCAGCGGCCGGTCGCGCCGTTGAAGATCACGACCGGGAAGCCCGGCGCGTCGATTACGGCGCGGGCACGATCGAAGCGGTTGCGCTTGGAGAGCGAGGTCGGGGTGTACAAGCGCGAGCGGATCTTACCGACGCGGTGGCCGTGCAGCGTGATCAGTACCTTTGGTGCCTTCATGGTGGAGCCTGGGGTGAGGAGTGTCCACGTCAGGCTCTCACGACGCCGGCGGATCGCAACTACTGCACGGGCGTCAGCGCGTCATCCGGCACCCAGACAGGAACGTTGCCGCCGGCATAGTAAATGCGGGTCCGCGCGTTGTGGAAGGCGACATCGTCCGGGGTGCGGACGCAGGCGACGGCCCGATCGGGCACGCGCACAGCGCTGCCCTTGTCGAGCAGGGTGTGGACGGCGGCCTGGTCGTTGGCGGTCAGGGCATCCTTGAGCGGGACGAAATCCTCGAAGTTGACGACGCCGTAGGTCTGCGGCTTGACGATGTAGGTCCGGCCCTGGCCACTGCATTCGAGGGCGCCGGCGCTCGCCGGAACGGCGGCGGCTGCCAGCAAAACAGCAAGGGTGAGCGTACGCATGATTCCTGTCTCCCTGGGCAAATGTCGAAAAGCAGAAGAAGCGTACACCAGCCCGCGGCGCGCATCAGCCAGGGTGGCGTGACAGCAGATATTCGGTACCGGCGGGTTCAGCCGCGTTGGGCGAACTCGCGGCGCCGCGGGGCCGGATCAGCCCAACCGCGGCGCGCGGCGCCGGCGCTCCAGCGGCCTCCAGCCGGCTCGACCGCGTCGATGTAGGTCGGCGCGGAGCGGCCGCGCCAGGCGCTGCAGACGGTGACCAGCTCGGCTGCGATCGGCGGAGCCAGGGCCTGGCAGCGACTGCGAAAGCCGCTGGACACGGCCTGCACCAAGGTCCGGCAGCGCCCGAGCCGGACGCTGGCCCGGAACAGCGGAAAGTCGGAGCGGCCGGCGTTGTCGATGAGGAGCGGCGCTTCGTCATAGACAGTGGGCCGGAAGCTGGGGTCCCACAGTAGCTCTAGCCGCTGTCCGGATTGGACGCCGCCGATGTCGCGGAGTGGCGGCGTGAGCCCGACGATCCGGGATTCCCCGGCGCCGCCTTGCAGAAAGGCGACGCGATCCCCGGCGCGCACCGGGGAGCGCCGGGGGTGCAGCAGGTTGCGCTTGTGGCAGCCGGTGCGCCCGAAGCTGCCGAACTCCCAAAAAGGATCGTGGCGTGGGTCGTCCGCGCCGCGCGGCTGGCGCAGCATGATGATGTAGACGTTCATAGGGAGCTGCGCACCAGGTCGGCGAGCCAGGGCTCCGCTTCGGGGTAGAGGTCGGCGTGCAGCACGAATTCCTGGCCCTTCGCCACCGAGCGCAGCCGCACGTGGTCGCCGTCCGCCAGCCACAGGTCAGGGTTGGCGTGGTAGGTGAGGGGCGGCGCGCCGCCCTGCGGGCGGAACCAGGCCGGCAGCTGCCAGACGCTGCGGCTGGCGCCGGCCGCCGTGAGCTGGCACTGCGGACGGAGTTGGCGGAACAGGCCGCCGCCGGCGGCAGGCGGTGCGAAGCGCGACACCGGCGGGGCGACATAGAGGGTGTTGCGCGGATCGGTGTAGTGATCGGGCCGCTGTAGGTGCGGGTGGGCGGAGATCCAGGGGTGCTCGGCCAGGCAGGCCTCGCGGCGCCCGACGATCGGCAGCACCTCGCCGACCTCGAGCCAGCCGAAGATCAGGTGCAGGTGGGGCGAGCGCGGCTTGTAGCGCCAGCCGCGGGGGCCCCGCTCGACCTCCCGGTGCCAGCCGAAAAAGAGGAAGCAGTCGCCGGCGCCGACGCCCTGCGCCGCCAGGTGGGACTGGGCGGCGCCGGTCTGGCCCAGCGCCGGGCGCCAGCCGGGCGGCCGGGCCGCTGCGGGGCGGTGGAGGTCGGGGTCAAGGTGGATCCGGGAACTCAGGCGAAACCGGCCGCCGCTGAGGTCGGAGAGCAGGGGCCCGGGATCGACGTCAGGCCAATCCAGGTCAGAAAAGCGGTAGGCGTCCGCCGCGGACGGGATGGGGAAGGTCAGCAGGCGGCCGTCGGGCAGAATCGGGCTGGGAATGCCGCCGAAGCTGGAATCGAAACCCTTTCTGGAGAGGATGATCTTCATGGTCCGGGCCAAGGCCGTCCGGTCGTTTATACCGACCTTATGGTAAGTTATGTCCAACGCATAACTTTGGTTAACTTCGTTATGGACCCTCGGATCAACCCCTACGCCCCTGGCGCCGGCACTCCGCCGCCCGAACTGGCCGGCCGCGACGAACTGATCGAACGGACGGCCATCGCCCTGGACCGGATCCGGGCCGGCCGAGCCGCCCGCAGCAGCATCCTGTACGGTCTGCGCGGCGTCGGCAAGACGGTGTTGCTCAACCGCATCCGCCTGGACGCCGAGGCCCGCGGGTTCGCCAGCGTCAAGATCGAGGCGCCCGAGGAGCGATCGCTGCCGGGCGTGCTGGCGCCGACGCTGCGGTCGACGCTGCTCCGGCTGAGCCGCACCGAGGCCGCCAAGAAAGGGGTGCAGCGCGCGATCCGCGCCTTGGCGGGGTTCACCAAGGCGCTCAAGCTCAAGTTCCAGGACATCGAAGTGTCCCTCGACGTCGAGCCCGAGGGTGGCCTGGCCGACAGCGGCGACCTCGACACCGACCTGATGGACCTGATGGAGGCGGTCGGCGAGGCCGCGCAGGAGCGGGACACGGCCGTCGTGCTGTACATCGACGAACTGCAGTACGTCCCCGAGGAGCAGCTCGCCTCCCTGATCATGGCGCTACATTCGGCAAGCCAGCGGCAGCTGCCGGTGACGATGGTGGCGGCGGGGCTGCCGCAGCTGCTCGGCCGGATGGGCAAGGCCAAGTCATACGCCGAGCGACTGTTCGAGTTCTCGCCTGTCGACCGGTTGGACGACGACGCCGCGGCGGCGGCGCTGCGCGTGCCGGCGCAGAAGGAGGGCGTGGACTACGACGCGGCGGCGGTAGAGGAGATCCTGCAGCAGACGCTGGGCTATCCGTACTTCCTCCAGGAATGGGGCAAGCACAGCTGGAACCTGGCGGACCACTCGCCCATCCAGGTCGAGGTGGCAAGCCACGCGACGCAGGAGGCCCTTCAGGAGCTGGACCAAAGCTTCTTCCGCGTCCGCTTCGACCGCCTGACACCGAGCGAGCGCCGCTACATGCGCGCGATGGCCGAGCTCGGCGCGGGCCCGCACCGCTCCGGCGACATTGCCGACGCGCTCGGGCGCGAGGTGAGCGCCGTGGCGCCGATCCGCAATGCCCTCATCAACAAGGGCATGATTTATAGTCCGAACCATGGCGACACAGCCTTCACGGTGCCCCTGTTCGACGGCTTTATGCTGCGGATCATGCCGACGCTGTGAAGCAACACAGGTGATGGCCCGCCGATAGATGACGACGGACAAGCCAAGCCACTCCCGGAGCCGCGCCACCGACCACGTGGGCAAGCTCGGCGAGTTGCGGGTGGAGGGAGCCTTCTCCGAACACCTTGGCTGGTTCGCCCGCAAGGACAGCACCGATGACGGCGTCGACTACAACGTCGAAGTTCCGGCGGAGGGCGACCGGCCCAGCTCGCGCTTTCTGGTTCAGGTCAAAACCCGCTCGCGCATGCGCGTGTGTCGGGGCGGTCGATGGGCCGCCCTCGGCGTCGAGAAGGAAGCCCTCGACAAGCACAAGCGTTCGCGCCTGCCGGTGTTCCTGTTCGGCGTGGACCTGGCCACGGGCGAAATGCGCGCCTGCAACCTCAGTGAGCTGCTGCGGCGCTCCCCGGAGCAGAAATCTTTCTCCCTCACGCCACCGCAGCGTTTCGACGGAGCCTCCGCGCAAGCGTTTAAGCAGGTGGTGCTGACCGAATTCAAGGAAATTGACGACCACTTTCATTCCCCGGGCGTAGCCCTCGAGTACCGGGCTCAGAAGCTGATGGACGCGAACCCCGGCTTGGATGTGAGGGCCGACTGGATCAGCGGACAGCAGCACCTGGGGTTTGGCACCAAGGATGGATCGCCCCTGAGCTTCCGCGTCGTCGCGCAGTCGGAGGAGGACAACCAGAAGCTGCAGGACGTGGTCGATTTCGGCGCCCAGGCCGAGGTTCAATTCAAGTCCATGCGCAACGACCGGTTCCCTCTCCTTGACCCGCCGCACCTGGACCGAGCGATTTTCAAGATCACCCCGGCGGCACGCAGGCTGCGGGTGCGCATGGCCGTGGGCCCGGTTGATGGTCCTGATGCAGCCTTACTGGAGCTCGACGGCGAGTGGAGCAAGGGGCAGCGTGGCATGGAGATCCGCGGCGCGGAGCCGAGCTGCCCATTCAGCTTCACTCTTCAAACTGCACCCGACCGCACCACCGATGTGTTCAAGATGCACTTCGACTTCAAGGCCTGGGAGGGCAAGCCGCTCGCGCAGTTGCCCTGGGTTACGAAGCTGATGCCGATGGCGAAGCATCTGGCAGGGGTTTGCCGGGTCAGCTTCTGGCTGATCGTCGATGGCGAAGAGATGGAGGCGATCACGTTTCATTGCGACAACAGCGCCGATCGTGAATTGCGCGGCCTGCTGCGGCACCTTGCTGTGGTCCATGCCGTGCATGTGGTCAGCAAGGCGCTATCCTCCACTGCGCGTTTCAGCGTCAGCGATGGGCTTTCGGCCGAGCAGCAGGGTGTTCTCAACGTCGCGTTGAATATCCTGGAGCACGGTCAGTCCACGTGCACTGCGCCCGAGATCACGATTCAGCCCCCCGAGGAGCTGGCGACTCGCCTGCGTGCCCAGGCCCCACAGACTGTGTCGGTGCGGTATGCGCTGGCGCTGAGTTTCGGCGGCACCGCGCTCGGCTCGATGCCAGTACGGATCGATGTTCCGAATTACCAGGCCACCGAAAGCGCTGGCGGGACCTTCTCCTTTTCCTCCTCGGAATCCGGGACGGCCTTTCGTGATGACGCGCCGCCCGACTACGAAGCCACCGGCGGGGGGACGCTGAGCTTCGAATAGCGTTCCGCGTAACGGAATCGATTAGTGGGCCTGGCCCTAGGGTCCGAACAGTTCGCCTTGTCCGGCAGCGCAGGTCGCCGCTGGCGCCGCCGGCTCCAGAATGGAGCGTGCGCGGATGGGTGCGCGGACGAAACGGATCGGGCCCGCGCTGGCATCGACCTGAAGCACACCCTTGTTGGCACCCAGCCAGAGGAGGCTGTCGACCGTTGCGATGCTGTCGCCAGAACCCTCTGCCAGCAGCTGACACAGCGCCATGCAGGCGGGGAAGCGCAATTTCACGGAGCGCCTCGGACGGTCTGGAATCCCCGTCAGCCGGCAAATCCATATGTCCGGTTTGCAAACCAGCCCCTGCCAGTTTTTTGCGAGCTGGAACTTCGTGTCGTCACCGATGAAGGGGAGATCGCCGCACCACTCGACCAGGCGCTCGCCGCTGTGCCGAGCGAGTACGAGCTGGAGCGAGGCAAAGTCCTGCTGGCGCTCGCGCCAGGCGCGCTCGATCGCCGCGGCCTTGGCGCGGTAGCCAAACACCTCGACCACCGGCCGGCCCGCATTGAGCGCCGCGCGCACACGCGCCTCGATCGTGCGAGCAGCCTGGGCGGAGCGCCCGGCGCAAAGGATGACCCAGATGATCTCGCCAGCCATAGCCTCAGGCGTCGCCGGCGGCACAAGGTCATTCTGGCACCAGTGAAGCATCTCCTCGGCGTCGGGATCGTTCTGCAGCAGCCAGGCGCGGAAGTCCAGGTAGAGCGGCACAGGAAGCCGCTCGGTGGGGGGCGGGACGATGAATAGGGCGCGAGTCGACACGGCAAGGGGGCGCCGTCAGGTGTGTGGAGGCTCCCGGGGTCCAGCAAACCTCAAAATGGACAGGAGGGAGAATGTTCCGAGGCACAGCTGAGTTGTGATCAGCCATGCGTTGCTGAGCAACAATCTGTTCATCTCCTCAAGGAACGGCGGCAGCGCGCCGGGCGGTGTGTCCGCGATGACGCCAGCGTAGCTGGCCGGAAGCAGATTCCCCATCGCCAGGGGGAGCACAACAAGCAGCAACGTACTACTCGAGACGCGACCTTTCCTGGCCGCGTAAATTGCCACGACCGCGGTCGCGGCGAGGAAGCCGGCCGCGAGGATTAAGGGCCCCAGCGGAAGAATCCGCAACCCGGCTGCCAAAAACGGGATTTGCAGGAGAAACACGCCGAGGAGAAGGGGCAGGGGAAGGAGAAGAGGCACGGACTTCGGGAAT
>DASRFD010000002.1:0-46321 GCA_035651715.1 Nevskia sp. | reverse complement strand
GCGCTGGCGGTGACGCTGCCGGAATCGGGGATGCCGTTGACCACGCGGACGTCGCCGCTGAATGGCGCGGTATTGTTGTCGTTGTTGTTGCAGGCCGACAGACCGAGCAGGGCCAGGCCGGTCAGCGCGGGGACCAAGATGCGTTTCATGTGCCGTCTCTCCATGACATGTGATACCGCGATGGCGGCTGGTGGGAACCGCCCCGGCAGGCCGCGTCCTGCGGCTGCCGCACCTATCCCGGCCTGATGCAAGTCGGCTACAGTTCGCGCATGGATTCCGCACGCCGCAAGCAGTACCTCGACGCTTTGGGCATCGAGCCCTGGCTCCCTCGCACAGAAGCGCCGGCCCAGCCCCTCCAGACGGCTGCGCCGGCTTCGAATCCCGCGGTGGCTGCCGCCGCGCCGGTCAAAGCTCAGAGCCCGGCTGCGCCCGAGAAGTTCCCCGCCCCTGCCGCGGTTGCGGCGCCGCGCCAGGTGCCGACCGACTGGGAAGGGCTGAAACCCGCCGTGGCCGGTTGCACGGCCTGCAAGCTGTGCCAGACGCGCACCAATACCGTGTTCGGCGTCGGCTTCCAGAGCGCGCCGCTGATGGTGGTGGGCGAGGGCCCGGGCGCGGACGAGGATGCGCAGGGCGATCCCTTCGTCGGCCGCGCCGGCAAGCTGCTCGACGAGATGCTGCGCGCCATCGGCCGCTCGCGCCAGGAGCTCGCCGCCGACAAGGCGGTGTACATCGCCAACGTGGTGAAGTGCCGCCCGCCCGGCAACCGCGATCCCGAGCCGGACGAAGTGGAGGCCTGCCGTCCCTACCTGGACCAGCAGATCCGCCTGGTCAAGCCCAGGCTGATCGTCGCGCTGGGGCGCATCGCCGCGCAGCGCCTGCTCAACACCGACGCGCCGCTGTCCAAGCTGCGCGGGCCTCTGTACGAATATGGCCCGGAGCACACGCCGCTGCTCATCACCTACCACCCCGCCTACCTGCTGCGCAGCCCGGGCGAGAAGGCGAAAAGCTGGGCCGACCTGAAGCGCGTCCACCAGCTGTTGTCCGGCGGCACCTGAACCACACCGCCGGGGGAGCGGCATGAGCGCACAACCACAACCCGGCTGGCGGATCCTGCCCATGCACTTCTCGCACTTGCCGCAGGTGCTGGAGATCGAGCGGCGCGCTTATCCGTTCCCCTGGTCCGAGGGCATCTTCCGCGACTGCCTCAAGGCCGGCTACAGCGGCTGGATCCTGGCCGACGAGCACGGCGTGATCGGCGGCTACGCCCTGATGAGCATGGCGGTGGACGAGGCCCACGTGCTCAACCTGTGCATCGACCTGCCGGCGCAGCGGCAGGGCCTGGGGCGGCGGCTGCTGCAGCACATGATCAGGCTGGCGCAGGCCGCCAACGCCACCATCGTGTTGCTGGAGGTGCGCAAGTCGAACAAGGCGGCGATCCATCTCTACGAATCGCACGGCTTCCAGCGCCTGGGCTTGCGCAAGGGCTACTATCCGGCGGATGGCGGACGCGAGGATGCGCTGGTGCTGGGCTACGACATCGTCTGACAGGAACTGCATGAGACTTGCCGGTTCACCCGCGGACCAACGGAGCGCACCTCATGCCTGCACCGGCTCGCGGCGCTAAGCGCCGCGCCCAGATCGCCTGGGCCCTCAACGCCTGGGGCAACCACGCCTTTTCCACCACCATCCTGGTCGGGTTCTTTCCGATCTTCTTCGACCGGTACTGGGCCAAGGAGCTGCCCGGGACGACTTCGACGTTCTGGCTCGGCATCACCAATTCCGCCGCGGCTTTCGTCGTCATGCTGCTCGCCCCCTGGCTGGGCGCCCTGGCCGACCTGCGCGGCCGCAAGAAGGCTTACCTCGGCTGGTTCACGGTGCTCGGCGTGCTGAGCAGCGCGGCGCTGGCGCTGGTCGGCGCCGGCCAGTGGACCCTGGCGCTGCTGCTGTTCGCGCTGGGGCAGGTCGGCTTCTTCGCCAGCTATTCCTTCAACGACGCGCTGCTGGTGCAGGTGGCCGAACCGGAGGAATCGGACCAGGTTTCCGCCTTCGGCTTTGCCATGGGTTATCTCGGCGGCGGCCTGCTGTTCCTGGTCAACGTGGCGATGGCGCTGCGACCGGCCTGGTTCGGCCTGGCCGACGCCACCGCCGCCACCCGCGCCGCCTTTCTCACCGTCGCCGCATGGTGGAGCCTGTTCTGCCTGCCGCTGTTCCGCTACGTGCCCGAGGCCGAGCCGGCGGCGCAGGCCAGCGGCTGGCGCGAGCTGTGGCAGACGCTGAAGTCGGTGCTGCGCAACAAGCCGGTGCTGCGCTTCCTCATCGCCTACTGGCTGTACATCGATGCCATCGGCACCTTGCAGCAGATGGCGGTGGACTTCGGCGCCAAGCTCGGCTTCTCCACCAGCACCCTGATCACGGCCCTGCTGCTGGTGCAGTTCATCAGCTTCCCGGCGGCCTGGGCCTTCGGCCCGCTGGCCCGGCGCATCGGCACCCGGCGCGCCATTTATCTCGGGCTGGCGGTGTTCGGCGGGCTCAGCATCTGGGCCTACTTCATGCAGACCGAGCGCCAGTTCTACCAGATGGCGGCGGGCGTGGCCCTGGTGCAGGGCGGGGTGCAGGCCCTGTCGCGCTCGTATTTCTCGCGCCTGATCCCGCCCGGACGCTCCGGCGAGTACTTCGGCTTCTACAACATGCTGGGCAAGTTCGCCGCGATCCTCGGGCCGCTGGTGGTGGGCGTGGTGGCCCTGCTCACCGGCAGTCCGCACCTGTCGATCATGGTGCTGGCGCTGTTCTTCCTGGTGGGGGCGGTGCTGTTGTCCCGGGTGGAGGAACCCGCCACCGTTGCCGGCGGCGCTAAAATGGTGCATGACCCATGAAAAATCCCTGACGTATTCCGACTACCTCCGGCTGGACGGCCTGCTGGCGCAGCAGCAGCCGCTGTCGCAGGAGCACGACGAGCTGCTGTTCATCGTCATCCACCAGGTGTACGAGCTGTGGTTCAAGCAGTGCCTGCATGAGCTGCGCTTCCTGCGCGAGGCCTTCGCGGCCGGCGACACGCCGCGGGTGCTGGCCACCTTCAAGCGCATCCTCACCATCCTCAAGACCCTGGTCAGCCAGGTCGACGTGCTGGAGACGATGACGCCGCTGTCGTTCAACGCCTTCCGCTCGCGCCTGCAGGCCTCCAGCGGCTTCCAGTCCTACCAGTTCCGCGCCGTGGAATTCCTGCTGGGCCACAAGCGCGGATCCGCCCTGGAGAACTATCCGCCGGACAGCCGCGAGCGCGCCGAGTTGCGGCGGCTGCTGGGCGAGCCCTCGGTCTACGACGCCTTCCTGCGCTATCTGCACGCCGGCGGCGCCGCGATGCCGGCTGCGGCGCTGGCGCGCGATCCGGCGCAGGCCACCGCGGCCGATCCGCAGGTGCAGGACGCCCTGCTGGCGGTGTATCGCAGCCAGCCGTTCCAGGCCCAGGTGTGCGAGCGGCTGGTCGATCTCGACGAGGGCCTGCAGGAGTGGCGCTACCGCCATGTCAAGATGGTGGAGCGCACCATCGGCGCCAAGCCGGGCAGCGGCGGCTCCTCCGGCGCGTCCTACCTGCGCGAGACGCTGTTCAAGCCGCTGTTCCCGGACCTGTGGGCGATCCGGGCGCAGCTTTAGGCTAGAGCTGCTGCAGCCAGCTCTGAGCGACTTCCCGCGCGGCGTCCACCGCCGGCTTGCCGGCGCGGTAGCAGCGCTTCCAGTCCTCGTCCTTGCTCTGGTAAGCGGAGTCGGCGAAGCGGCCGTTGACCACCCGGGCGTTGAAGTCGACGCTGCCCGAGACCTGCAGGAAGCGGTTCAGCTCGCGGCGGATCGCCTCGCGCGGGTCGGCGGGGTGCTCGGCCTGGAACCTGGCCAGGCGTTCCTGGTACTCCTGCGGGCGCGCGGCGTTCTGCTGCTGCCGGTCCTGCTCGGTCATCAGCTGCGGGCCGCTGGGAATCTGGCCGCTTTGCCGCATCTGCGCGACCTGCTGCTGGGTCTGGCGGGCCTGTGCGATCATCTGGTCGATCTGCGCGTCGCTCATGCCGGCCTGCTTCAGCTGGCCGCGCTGCGCCTCGAAATTGGCGGCGATGTTGTTCAGGTCGGACTGGCTCTCGGCGTAATCGGCCTGGGCGCGCTCGTTCTCCTCCTGCAGGTCCTGGGCGCTGATCAGCTCCAGCTTGGGCTTGTGCTCTTCCCACCAGGCGGCGTAGTCGCGCCTGAAGGCATCGGTCCTGGAGTAGGCGATGGCGAGCTTGCCGGCGGCGCGGACGAAGGCGGCGCGGGCGTCGGGCCCGAGCCGGCGCAGGCCGCCCGGTATCGAGGCGTAACCGTTGGCGAAGGATTCGAGCGCGGCCTGCTGCACGTCGCTGTCCTTGAGCCCGGCGTCGCCGATCGGGTCGGCCGCCGCGGCGGCGGCCAGGACCAGGCTGAACAGCGCGGCGCAGCGCGCCGCGAAGCGGTAGGTGCGGCCAGGCATCGGATCCCCCAGGCGCCGCGGCGGCGCTCCTCGTCGGTCTGGCTGAAGATACGCGGCGCGGCCGCGGACTGCGACATCACACGCGCAGCGCCGCCACCAGCTCGCCGAAGCGGCGCAGCTGCGCCTCGTCCGGGGCTTGCAGATAGCGCAGCCGCAGGTAAAGGGCGCAGGCCTGCTCGATTGCCGCGGCCAGGTCCGGCCGCTGTCGCGACACGCGGCGGCTGAAGTCCAGCGGTCCTTCGCCCGGCGCCTGTTCCAGGTCGGCGCGGCGCAGCCGCTTGCGCAGCCGCAGCCACTGCTCCTGCACCGGATCCGGTTCGCGCCGCGGCAGGAACTGGCGCATCAGGCCGAAGTTGAGGGCGCCCAGCGCGATGCTGATGCCGGCGGTGAGGGCCAGGATCATGTTGCTCCAGTCGTCCAGGCCGAAGTGGCCGAGGAACTGCTGCTGCACGTCCGGGCCGTAACCGAGCACCCAATGGTTCCATTGGTTGTTGGCCCAGTCCCAGCGGGCGCGCAGCATCGTCATCACCCGGAAGCCGCGGCGCGTGGGATCGAGATAGGCCGGCAGGCTGCCGCTGTTTTCGAGCGCGGCGCTGATGCCTTTCTGCACCCGCTCCGGCGCCACCGCGGCGGTGGGGTCGATGCGGGTCCAGCCGCGCCCGGGCAGCCAGATCTCGCTCCAGGCATGGGCATCGGACTGCTGCACCAGGTAGTAGTCGCCGACCTCGTTGCGCGTGGCGCCCTGGTAGCCGGTGACCACCCGCGCCGGGATGCCGGCGGCGCGCATCACCACGGTGAAGGCGCTGGCGTAGTGTTCGCAGAAGCCGCGGTGGGTGTCGAACAGGAATTCGTCGACGCTGTTGCGGCCCAGCCGCGGCGGGTTGAGCGTGTAGTAGAAATCCTTGCCCTTGAAGCGCTCGATGATGGCGCGCACCACCTGGGCGTCGTCCATGCCCTCGGCGCGCCAGCCATGCGCCAGGTCGAGCGTGCGCGGATTGAAGCCGGGCGGCAGCTGCAGATAGGCATTGCGCTCGCGCGGGCTGAGTTCCGCCGCCTCCATGCGGTAGTGCGGATACGATACCAGCTGGTACAGGCGCCGCTCGCGCACCTCGTTGCGCGACACCAGCTGGTAGCTGCCGGTGAGGCTGGAGTCCGGCGGCAGGCCGGCGCGGTCGGGCAGGTCCAGCGCCAGCAGCCAGCGGCGGCGCTGCGGCTCCAGCACGATCTCGTAGCGGTACGATTCGCCGCTGGTCTCGGCCGGCGGCGCCTCGCCTTCCGGCAGGTAGCCGGCATCCCATTTATGGCCGTCGAAATGGGCCAGCACCGGGCCGCGCCAGTACATCAGCTCCGACGGCGGCGCCGGCCCGGTGAAGCGCACGCGGAACGCCACCGCCTCGTTCTGGATCAGGTTCTGGATGTCGCCCGGAGTCATGTCGTCGCCCAGGCCGCTCTGCGTCGCGCCCGCGTCCGCCGGCAGCCCCCACAGCGGGCCGGGCACGCGCGGAAACAGCAGGAACAGCAGCAGCATCAGCGGCAGCGACTGCAGCACCAGCCGCCCGCCGGCGCGCAGGGTGACCCGCCAGGGCAGCGCCGAGTCGGGATGGTTGGCCTCGACCAGCAGGCTGGTGATCAGCACGGCGCAGGCCAGCAGGTAGAACGCGGTCCAGATCTCCTGCGAAAACAGGAAATGGGTGATCAGCAGGAAGTACAGCAGCAGCACCATCACCAGCACGTCGCGGCGGCTGTTGAGCTCGGTCAGCTTGAGGCAGGCCATGGCCGCCAGCAGCGCGGTGCCGGCGCTCTGCCCGGCGATGTTGCCGAAGGCGCCATAGACTGCGCCGAATACGGCCAGGGTCAGGCCGATGCGGGCCCAGCGGTTCAGCGGCCGCCATTGCCGCAGGATCGCCAGCACGCGCCACATCAGGACGGCGCCGAGCAGCAGCGACTCCCACAGCGGAAAGCGCGCCAGATGCGGCACCAGCACCACCGCCAGCACCGCCACCAGACGCAGCAGCACCGCGCGCGGCAGGAAATCGTTCACGGCGCCTCCAGACGCGACCGGTACAGGGTCAGCAGGTCCTGGCCGAAGCAGGCGAAGACCACTTCCGTGACGGCGGGCGAGCGCAGCAGCTCGTCGCGCACGGTGTCCACGGCAACGGCGGTGGCCGCGGCGGGCGGGTAGGCGTAGACGCCGCAGCTGATGGCGGGGAAGGCGAGGCTGCGCAGGCCGCGCTCGCGGGCGAGCGCCATGACGCTGCGGTAGCATCGGGCCAGCAGTTCCGGTTCGCCGTGGCCGCCGCCCTGCCACACCGGCCCGACCGTGTGGATCACCCAGGGCGCTGCGAGGCGGTGGCCGGCGGTCAGCCGCGCCTCGCCGGTGGGGCAGCGCACGCCGGGACTGACCTGGGGCAGCGCGCGGCACTCGGCCAGCAGGCCGGGTCCGGCGGCGCGGTGGATGGCGCCGTCGACACCGCCGCCGCCGAGCAGGGTTTCGTTGGCGGCGTTGACGATGGCCTCCACCTTCAGGGTGGTGATGTCCGCCTGCACCGCGCGCATCCGCTTCATCGCCGCGGTGCCTCGAACAGGGCCAGCGCCTTGAGGCATTCGTGGCGGTGCAGCTCGCCCCGGCCCGGAGACTGCGAGAACGCCGGCAGGCGCAGGCCGTAGCCGCGGCCTTCGCTTTCGGCGTCGAGCACCCAGCGCGTCAGCTGCGACAAGCGGCGCTCGACATCCCAGCCCGCGGGCAGCGAGTCCCAGTCCAGCCACAGCTCCTTTTCCAGCGTCTCGGCGAACTGCTTGACCTGCGGCGTCTGCAGCTTGGGCAGGCTCTTCCAGTGGATCGAGCGCATGGCGTCGCCGCGCTGGTAGCTGCGCAGGCCGGCGAACTCCTCCTGCCCGGCGCGCTGGCCGGCGCGGGCGCCGGCGCCGCCGCTGGTGGCGGGCGGCCGCTCGCCGCGCGGCGCCGGCCGCGGGTAGACCAGGCAGGCCATGTCCAGCTCGATCCAGGTCCAGGCATGGAACAGGCCGAGCGGAAATTCGGTGACGATCGAGAAACGCGGCGCCTCCAGCCAGCCGCGCTGCGGCGCCGGCAGCTTCAACACCAGGCTGCCGGAGCGCTGCGGCGCCAGGTCGGTGGCGTGCTGCGGCGTGTGGTCGGTCCAGCCGCCGGCCAGCGCGTAGCGGGCCACCGGCGCCGGGTTGTCCAGCTCCAGCGTGAAGCGCGCGGTGTCGCCGGCGAACACCGGCTGCACGCGGCCGGTGCGGACCTGCACGTCGACCAGGTTGGCGTGGGTGTGGTTCATCGCCACCAGCCCCAGCCCGGCCAGCAGGAAGGTCAGGCAGAAGGCCATGCTGTTGCTGTAGTTCATCGACCCGAGCAGCATCACCACCAGCAGCAGGCCGAAGACGTAGCCGTAGCGCGTCGGCAGGATGTAGACGCGGCGGCGCGACACCAGCACCGGCCCGGGCACGCGCTTGAGCCGGGTGAAGATCCAGGCGTCGATGCGCCGCCGCGCGGTCTTGAACGGCTGCGTCAGGATCAGCGCAAAGCGCTCTCCGGACCGCACCAGGCGCGCGCCGATGCCCATCCTCAGGGCCCGCCCCGCCTCACGGGATGGCGACGGCGGCGAGGATGTCGGCGACGATCGGCGCCGGGTCCTCGCGCTCGAGCGCGTTGAGGCGGTGCCCGGCGACCGCGGCGAACACCGCCTGCACGTCCTCGGGAATCACGCCGCCGCGGCCTTCCAGCAGGGCCCAGGCCTGGGCGCAGCGACGCAGCGCCAGGCCGGCGCGCGGCGACAGGCCGCTGCGCAAGCCCCGGTGGGTGCGCGTCGCCTGGATCAGCGCCATCAGATAGTCGAGCAGCGCCGGCGCGGTGCGCACTTCCTGCACCTGCTTCTGCAGCGCCAGCAACTGCTCCGGCTCCAGCGCCGGGGCCTGCTCCGCCAGCAGGTCGCGGCGTTCGCGCTCGGTCAGCAGCGCGCGCTCGGCCTGCGCCGGCGGATAGCCCAGCGAGATGCGCATCAGGAAGCGGTCGAGCTGCGACTCGGGCAGCGGAAAGGTGCCGACCTGCTCGCTCGGATTCTGCGTGGCGACGACGAAGAACGGCTCCGGCAGGTGGCGGGTCGCGCCTTCCGAGGTGACCTGGCGCTCCTCCATCGCCTCGAGCAGCGCGCTCTGCGTCTTCGGGCTGGCGCGGTTGACCTCGTCGGCCAGCACCACCTGGGCGAAGATCGGGCCGGGATGGAAGCGGAAGGCGCTGGTCGCCGGCTCGTAGATCGACACGCCGAGGATGTCGCCCGGCAGCAGGTCGCTGGTGAACTGCACGCGCTGGAAGTGCAGGCCGAAGACGCGCGCCAGGGCCAGCGCCAGGGTGGTCTTGCCGACTCCGGGGATGTCCTCGATCAGCAAATGGCCGCGCGCCAGCAGGCAGGCGGTGGCCAGCTTCAGCTGCCGTTCCTTGCCGAGGATGATCTGCGACAGGGCGGCGAGGGCGCCCTGCATGTTGGAGGTCATGGAGCGTGCCCGGAATGGCTTCTTCAGGATTTGGACAGTGCGATCGTAGCGAGAGCTTCGCCCAGCCGCACCTCGCGGCCCGCCGACAGGCCCGCATTCCAGGTCAGCGCGCCCGGCGGCGCCAGCAGGATCACGGTCGAGCCGAGGTGGAAACGGCCCAGCTCGTCGCCGCGTTCCAGCGACACCGGGTGCATCGGCTCGTAGTAGGTGGGACGGGCGTTGCGCAGGTGCGGCGGGGTCAGGCGGCCGTTCCAGATCGTCTCGATGCCGCCGACGACGATGGCGCCGACCATGACGATGGCCAGCGGGCCGAAGGCGGTGTCGAACACCGCCACCATGCGCTCGTTGCGCGCGAACAGCGCCGGCACCGTGCGCGCGGTGCCGGGATTGACGCTGAACAGCCGCCCCGGGATGTAGGCCCAGCTGCGCAGGGTGCCGGCGCAGGGCATGTGCACGCGGTGGTAATTGTGCGGCGCCAGATAGATGGTGTTGAAGCTGCCGTTGTAGAAGCTGTGCGCCAGCTGCTCGTCGGCGAGCAGCTCGACCGCGCTGTAATCGTGGCCCTTGGCCTGGAACAGCTGCCACTGGCGGATCGGGCCGAGCTGGCTGATGGTGCCATCCACCGGGCAGCTGAGGATGTCCGGCGCCGAGGGCTGCGGCCGCATGCCCGGCCGCAGCGCGCGGGTGAAGAAGGCGTTGAAGTGCTCGTAGTCCTCGACCCGGTTGAACTCGGCCTCGCCCAGTTCCACCGCGTACCTGTGCACGAACCAGCGCATCAGCGCGTTCTTGAACGGCCGGGTGCGCAGCTGCGCCACATGGAACATGAAGGCCGACACCGCGCGCGTCGGCAGCAGCGACTGGAAGCTGGCGAAGATGCGCTCGCCGAGCGTGGCCTCGCTGCCGGGCGGCTGGCGCATCATCATGGCGCCGCCTCGCGCACGACGAAGCCGGCCCGCAGGCTGTCCTTGCCGCAGCTGAACGTCAGCGTGGTGCTGTCGCCGGCCTTGAACGGGTGGCGCGGGTCCATCAGCATCAGGTGCTTGCCGCCGTCGGCCAGGATCACGCTGCCGTGCGCGGGCAGGTCCAGGCCCTTGAGCGGGCGCATCTGCATCATGCCGTTTTCCATGCTCATCTGGTGCAGCTCGACGCGGCCGAAATCGGCGCCCGACACCGCGTCGATGTGCAGCGGCTTGCCGGCGTCATTGCGCAGCCGGGCGTAGCCCGCCAGCACCGGCGCCACCGGCGGTGCCTGCGGAATCCAGGCGTCCTCGACCTTGAGGCCTTTGCAGCCGGCATAGGCCGGGGCGGCGAGAGCGCAGCACAGCAGGGCAGGCATCAGCCTCACGAAGCTTTCTCCATGGTCTGGCGCAGGTCCTCGACCAGCGCTTCGGTCTTGAACGGCGGGGTCAGGTAGCCGGCCAGCTGCGCCTTGGGATCGATCAGGATCAGGGCCGAGGAATGGTCCATCAGGTAGGCCTGGGGCGTCTCGCCGGGCACTTTCTGGTAGACATAACCGAGTGCCGCCCCCAGCGCCTGCAGCTGCGGGTCCGGGCCGGTGACAGCGAGGAAGTCCGGGCTGAAGTAGTGGGTGTACTGCGCCAGGGCGTCGGGCGTATCGCGGGCCGGGTCGATCGACAGGAAGATGAAGCGGATCTTCGCCGCGTCGGCACCCAGGCCTTTCTCCACCGCCTTGAGTTGCGCCAGCGTGGTCGGGCAGACGTCGGGGCAGTGGGTATAGCCGACGTAGATCAGGCTCCAGTGCCCGGCGAGGTCGGCCTTGATGAAAGGCTTGCCGCCTTCGCCCTGCAGGCTGAACTCGGGCACGGCGCGCGGCTGCTGCAGCAGGGTGCCGGACTGGAGCTGCACCGATCCGGGACGCAGCACCACCATGCCGGCGACGATGCCCAGCAGGACGGCGAAGGCGGCCAGCAGGCCGTAGCTGAGGGTGCGATTCGACACGTTATGCGCTTCTCCGCCATGCCGACGCGCATGGCTTCAAGTGGACGGGCGGCGCGGGCGCCGGCAGGAACGGGCCATACCAGGGTCTGCCAACCGTTCCTTAGCCGCCGCGACGGGCCACCGCGCAGCGCAAGGAGCGAGCGAGGCAGTTTACTGGATGTGCGGCAGGAGCGAGAGGCGGCGCAACGGGCGAAAATCCGACCCATTCCGGGGGCTTGCGCCAGGATTCGCGGCCCCTCGGTCGTGCTTGCCGCCGGTCTGCGGTAATCGGTAATACACCCTGCTCCACGCGTCCTGCCGGGGCGCGGATCGGCGAGCGCCGCATGGCGGCCGGGTAATTGTCGGCAGACCCTCATAAAATAACGGACTTGCCACGCCCTGATTCCCGTCCAGACCCGCCAGGATTCCCGCTCCGATGTCGCTCCAGCCAACCGATCCCCGCAGCTTCCAGGCCCTGCGCAGCGTGCGCGACCTGGTGCGCTGGGGCGCCTCCGAGTTCAACCGCGCCGGCCTGGTCTACGGCCACGGCACCGACAACGCGCTGGACGAGGCGTTCCACCTGGTGCTGTGGGCGCTGAAGCTGCCGTTCGAGCTGCCGGCCGTATACCTGGAAGGGGCGGTGACCGACGAGGAGCGCGCCCAGGTGATCGAGCTGCTGCAGGCGCGGGTGCGCACCCGCAAGCCGGCGCCCTACCTGACCGGGGAGGCGTGGTTCGCCGGCCTCAGCTTCGAGGTGGACGAGCGCGTGCTGATTCCGCGCTCGCCGATCGCCGAACTGGTCCAGAACCGCTTCGCCCCGTATCTCACGGTCGAGCCGGAGAACATCCTCGACCTCTGCGCCGGCAGCGGCTGCATCGGCATCGCCTGCGCCTACGCCTTCCCGGAGGCCGGGGTGGACCTGGCCGAGATCGACGCCGGCGCCCTGCAGCTGGTGGAGCGCAACATCGCCCGCCACCAGCTCGAGGGCCGCGTCGCCGCGGTCGCCGGCGACCTGTTCCAGCCGCTGGCCGGGCGCCGCTACGAGCTGATCGTGTCCAACCCGCCGTATGTGCCGACCGCAGAATGGCAGGCCCTGGCGCCGGAGTTCCGGCACGAGCCGCGGCTGGCCCTGGATGCCGGGCCGGACGGCATGGACGTGGTCGAGCGGATCCTGCGCGAGGCGCCGCAGCACCTGAGCGAGGAGGGCCTGCTGGTGTGCGAGATCGGCGGCTCGCAGGAGGAATTCTTCGAGCGCTTCCCGGCCATCCCGGTGGCCTGGCCCGAGTTCGAGAAGGGCGGGGACGGCGTGTTCGTGATCAACCGCGAAGAGCTTTGCGCCTGGCTGGACGCGTGATGCCGGCCCGATGACCACCCCTGGCCGCAGGCGAGGACGCGAGGAGGCGCAAAGGCCGCGAGGAACGGCGGGCGCCGCCCGCGCCGGCGGCGCTTCCGCGCGTCCAGGCACGAGACGCCTTGTTTTTCACTAGCGAGCACCGAGAGCTTTCATGTCCGGCAATACCATCGGCAAGTTGTTCTGCGTCACCAGCTTCGGCGAGAGCCACGGCCCCGCCATCGGCTGCGTCGTCGACGGCTGCCCCCCCGACCTCGAGCTGAGCGAAGCCGACATCCAGCCGGACCTGGACCGGCGCAAGCCGGGCACTTCGCGCCACGTCACGCAGCGCAAGGAAGCCGACGCGGTGAAGATCCTCTCCGGCGTCTACCAGGGCCGCACCACCGGCACGCCGATCGCGCTGCTGATCGAGAACACCGACCAGCGTTCCTACGACTACGACAAGATCAAGGACGTGTTCCGCCCCAACCACGCCGACTACGCCTACGTCCAGAAGTACGGCCGGCGCGATCCGCGCGGCGGCGGGCGCTCCTCGGCGCGCGAGACGGCGGTGCGTGTCGCCGCCGCCGCGATCGCCAAGAAGTACCTGCGCGAGCGCCTCGGCACAGTGGTCCGCGGCTATTGCGCGCAGATCGGTCCGCACCAGCTGGCGCTGAAGAGCTGGGAGGCGGTGGAGCAGAACAGCTTTTTCTGCCCGGACCCGGAGAGGGTGCCGCTGCTCGACGAGTACCTGACCCAGCTGCGCCGCGACGGCGATTCGGTGGGCGCACGCGTCAACGTCGTCGCCACCGGCGTGCCGCCCGGCCTGGGCGAGCCGGTCTACGACCGCCTCGACGCCGAGCTGGCCTACGCCCTGATGAGCATCAACGCGGTCAAGGCGGTGGAGATCGGCGACGGCTTCGAAATGGTGGAGCAGCGCGGCAGCACCGCGCGCGACGAGCTGACGCCGGCCGGCTTCCTGGCCAACCACTCCGGGGGCACCGCCGGCGGCATCTCCACCGGCCAGGACATCCGCTGCTCGATCGCGCTCAAGCCCACCTCCAGCATCATCATCCCGGGCAAGACCATCGACAGCGAGGGCCAGGCCACCGAGATGCGCACCACCGGCCGCCACGATCCCTGCGTCGGCATCCGCGCCACGCCGATCGCCGAGGCCATGGTGGCGCTGGTGCTGATGGATCACTGGCTGCGGCACCGCGCGCAGAACGCGGATGTGAAGGTGTCCACGCCGCGCATTCCCGCCGCGCACGATTGAATCCGGCCTCGCCGCGGCCGGCGTGAAAGCTGGCATCGTCTATGCCGTGCTGGCCTGCGCCGGCTGGGGCTTCGCCTTCATCGGCCCGGTGCTGCTGCGCGACTGGCCGGCCGCCGCCGTCGCCGCCGGACGCTACATCGCTTACGGCCTCTGGTCCCTGCTGAGCCTGCTGGTGCTGCGCGCCCGCCGGGGCCCGCGCCCGTTCGACCGCGACAAGTGGCGGGCCGCGATCCTGCTGACCCTGGCCGGCAACCTGGTGTACTACGTGCTGCTCAGCGCGTCGCTGCAAAGGGCCGGCGTGGTCCTGCCGACCCTGATCATCGGCCTGCTGCCGGTGACGGTGTCGCTGGCCGGGCGCCTGCGCGCCGGCCAGAAGCTGAGCGCGGTGTACGGGCTGGCCCTGGGGCTGATCCTCGCCGGGCTGCTGCTGGCCAACCGGCCCCAGCCCGGCGCGCTGCAGGGGCCGGATACGGTCGGCCTGCTCTACGCGTTCGGCTCGCTCGCGCTGTGGACGGTCTACGGCGTGCTCAACGCCGACTGGCTCCGGGCGCACCCGCAGGTCGGCGGCGTGGAATGGTCCTCGCTGCAAGGCGCGGGGGCGCTGCCGTTCGCGCTGCTGCTGTTCGCCGCCGATCCCGGCCAGCCGGCGGCGGGCGGCTGGCTGCCGTTTCTCGGCATCAGCCTCGCCCTGGGCGTGCTCACCTCCTGGGCCGCCAACGCCGCATGGAATCTCGCCAGCCAGCGCCTGCCGGGCGCGCTGCTGGGCCAGCTGATCGTGTTCGAGACGGTGTTCGGCATCGGCTATGGCGCGATCCGGGCCGGCGCCTGGCCGCCCTTGCCGGTGCTGTGCGGGGCCGCGCTGCTGATCGCGGGCGTGGTCCTGGCGATCCGCGAGGGAACGGCGGCCTGAAGATGCGCGACGTGCGGGGCTGCGGCAAGATGCCGCCCAGGGCTGAAAATCAGAACCGGCATGAGCCAATACGACTGCATCATCATCGGCGGCGGCCATAACGGCCTGGTGTGCGCCGCCTACCTCGCCCGCGCCGGCAAGCGCGTGGTGGTGCTGGAGCGCCAGGGCATCGTCGGCGGCGCCGCGGTCACCGACGAGATCGCGCCCGGCTACAGGGTCTCCACCGCCTCCTATCTGGTCAGCCTGCTGCTGCCGGAGATCGAGCGCGAGCTCGATCTGAAGCGCCACGGCTACAAAGTGCTGGGGCGCAATCCGTCCTCGTTCACGCCGCTGCCCGACGGCCGCCACCTGTTGCTGGGGCCGGACCAGGCCTTCAACCACGCGCAGATCGCCAAGTTCTCGGCGCGCGACGCCGCAGCCTATCCGCGCTACGAGGCCTGGCTGACGCGGGTGGCCGAGTGCATCGAGCCGCTCCTGGACCAGCCGCCGGCCGATCTGCTGCCGCTGCCGCCGGACTGGCGCGACCGCGGCCCGTGGGAGCGGCTGCGCGAACTGTGGCGCGGCAACCGCCTGTACCGGGCGCTGCGCCGGCTCGGTCCGGAGCTGCCGCAGAGCATCGAGCTGATTACCGGCGCGGCGCGGCCGATCCTCGACCGCTGGTTCGAGTCCGATGCGCTGAAGGCGACCCTGGCGACCGACGCGGTGATCGGCACGCACGCGCCGATCTCGGCGCCCGGGACGGGCTACGTGCTGCTGCATCACGTGATGGGCACCGCCGGCGGCGCGCGCGGCGTGTGGGGCTACGTCGAGGGCGGCATGGGCGCGCTGAGCCTGGCCATGGCGCGCGCGGCGGCCGAGGCCGGCGTCGAGATCCGCGTCAACGCCGAGGTGGCGGAGATCCTCGCCGAGGGCGGCCGCGTGCACGGCGTGCGCCTGGCCAGCGGGGAGCGGCTGGAAGCGGGCAGGGTCGCGTCCAACGCCACCGCGGCGGTGACCTTCGGGCAGCTGCTGGCGCAGGCGCCGCTGCCGCAGCCGTTCCGCGAGGCGGTGGGACGCATCGACTATTCCAGCGCCTCGATGAAGATCAACCTGGCGGTGTCGGAGCTGCCGGACTTCCTGTGCCTGCCGGGCAGGGACGAGGTCGGGCCGCAGCACCGCGGCACCATCCACATCAGCCCGACCCTGGAATACCTGGAGCGCGCCTACGACGACGCCAAGTACGGCCACCCCTCGCGCGCCCCGGTGCTGGAGCTGACCATCCCGAGCTCCGTCGACCGTACCCTGGCGCCGCCGGGCCACCACATCGTGCAGATGTTCGTGCAGTACGCGCCGTACCAGCTGGCGCCGGAAGTGGAGGGCGGCTGGGACGCGATCGGCCAGGCCTTCGCCGAGCGCTGCATCGACGCGGCGACACTGTACGCGCCGAATTTCCGCGCTTCTGTGCTGCACCGCCAGGTGCTGACGCCGCTAGACTTGGAGCGCCGTTTCCGCCTCACCGGCGGCAACATCTTCCAGGGCGCCATGCCGCTGCACCAGCTGTTCGGTTTCCGGCCGGTACCGGGCTGGGCCGACTACCGCACTCCGCTGCAAGGCCTTTACCTGTGCGGCGCCGCGGCCCATCCGGGTGGCGGGGTCAGCGGCGCGCCGGGGCGCAACTGCGCCAGGGAGATGCTGCGCGACGGCTGAGGCAGCCTGGGCATTACACGGCCGGAAACGGCCGGTCGTCTTGCCGCCGCAGGCGTATGATGCGCGCCGCTGAAGATGGAGCCTATGCTGTGAACAGTTCCCCGGGTCATCGCGTCGCGCCGCTGATGGTGCTGACGGCCCTGTTGTCGGTCTATGTCATCTGGGGCTCGACCTACCTCGCCATCCGCTTCGCGCTGAACGGCTATGCGCCGCTGTTCTTTCCGGCGCTGCGCTTCCTCGGCGCCGGCGCGATCCTGTTCGTGTTCCTGCGCCTGCGCGGCTATCCGCTGCCGACCCTGCGGCAGTGGCGCGACGCCGCGCTGATCGGCGTGCTGCTGCTCGACGTCGGCAACGGCGGCGTGGTGCTGGCCGAGCGCAACGTCGGCTCGGCGCTGGCGGCGATGGCGGTGGCGACGGTGCCGCTGTGGGCGGCGCTGTTCGGCGGCATCTGGGGGCAGTGGCCGGCGCGGCCGCAATGGGCCGGCCTGGTCATCGGCTTCGCCGGCATCGTGGTGCTGAACCTGGGCGGCGACCTGGCCGCCAGCCCGTCCTCGGCGATCCTGCTGACCCTTTCCGCCGCGACCTGGGCCTTCGGCTCGGTGCTGAGCCGCCGGCTGGACCTGCCCAAGGGGCTGATGAGCAGCGCCTGCCAGATGCTGGCGGCCGGCGCGGTGTTCGTCGCTGCAAGCTGGCTGCGCGGCGAGCCCTGGGTGCTGTGGCCGAACAACGGCGCCGGCGGCGCGCTGTTGTACCTGATCGGCTTCGGCAGCCTGCTCGGCTTCTCCGCCTATATCTTCCTGGTGCAGAACGTGACGCCGGCGCTGGCCACCAGCTACGCCTACGTCAACCCGGTGATCGCGCTGCTGTTCGGCCTGGGCCTCGGCGGCGAACACATCGTGGGCAGCGGCTATTTCGCCATCGCCATGGTGCTGCTGGGCGTGGTGCTGATCGTGCTGCACAACCGCCCGGCGCGGCCGCCGCAGCCGGCGCCGCAGGCTCCGCTGAAAACGGAAGCCTAGAGCCGGTTAACGCGATATCGATCGCTGCGAAGGGGTCTTGTTCCGGCGCAGTGCAAGGCGCGACCGGCGCGTGTACCGGATGCAGCTGCGCTCCCGCGGGCCGGCCTTCAGGCCGGGCTCATCCGGCCGCGGTGACGCGGAAGTCCTCGCGCGGGAAGTGCACGATCACCTCGCCGGCGCGCCCGTCGGTACGCCTGATGGCGACCTCGAACACCGAGGCGTGCGCCAGGGTGCCGTGGACCGGATCGCAGCCGTAGTCGGTGGCGTTGACCTGCACCGCCTGGCCCAGCTTGAGGCCTTCCGGTTCCAGCGGCGGGCCGTCGAAGGGCTGGTTGTCGGCGGCGCCGCGCGCCGCGGCGATGGCCTCCGCCGCGCTCATTTCCTTCATTTCGCCGTGGCCCAGCGCGCGCATGCGCTGCGCCCAGGCCAGCAGGTTCTTGAACGGATCGAACTGGCCGGCGATGCCGCCGTTGCTCAGCACGAACCAGGCGCAGTGCCAGACGACGAAGTCGGCCAGGGTCGGGACCGGGCCGAGCAGGAACGGCGAGGCTGCGAGCTGGGCGTCGATGCCGTTGAACAGCTGCAGGAAGTGCAGCCTGGAGAAGCCGGCGCTGGGGCGGCGCTCGCTGCCGCCGGCGAACAGCAGTTCACGGTCCTTGGCGAACTGCTGCAGCAGCTCCGGCCCCATCTTCTCCGCCAGGAACTTCAAGCCGGCCGGCTGGAACGCGACCGGAATGGTGGCGAAGAACAGGTTGCGCTGCAGCGCCGCGAAGGCGAGGCAGCTCGCGCGCAGGTGGTTCGGCACCAGTGGCGGCTCCGGCCGCAGGCGGTCCAGCACCCGGCAGATCAGGCGCGTGTCGCAATAGATGTCGCGGCCGAGCTGCAGCACCGGGGCGCGGCGATAGCCGCCGGTGAGGGCGACGACGTCGGGCTTGGGCATCACCACCGGCACCGTCACCGAGCGCCAGGCCAGTTTCTTGAAGCCGAAGATGGCGCGGATTTTCTCGGAGTAGGGGGACAGGCCGTAGTGGTGAAGAATGATCTCGCTCATCCGCGTGCGCGCTCTGCTGGGTCCGGCCGCAAGTATAGGGCGCGGACGCGCCTGTCATCGTTCTGTCAAACGGCGTCGGCAGCATCGCCGCTCATGCCTACGCGCTCCCCGCCGTGACCCCCGGCCCGCCGACCCAGCTGGGGCGCGTGGCGCTGGGCTTCGCCCTGTCGCCGATGCTGCCGGCGTTCTACGCCACCCTGTTCTTCGCCCAGCCCTGGTGCTTCCCTTACGGCATCGCGCTGTCCTACCCGTCGGCGCTGCTGATCGGCCTGCCGCTGTACCTGGGCTTGCGCCGGCGCCAGCGCCTGGGCTGGTGGCAGCTCAGCCTGGCCGGGATGATCTGCGCGGTGCCGGCCGTCATCGCCTACCGCATCGTCGGCGCGCCGCCCCACCTGGAGCCGTTCGACTGGTTCGGCGCGGCCTACCTCGAGGCCTGGGGCGGCTTCACCGGACTCAGCTTCTGGCTGCTGGCGGTGGCCGGCAGCGCGCCGGTGACGGTGCGGGTGCTGTTCGGAATCCTTTAGCTTTCCCGCAGCTGCGCCAGCAGGGCGCGGGCCGACACCGACAGGGTGCGCCGCTCGTGCCAGACCACGCCGAGGTCGCGGCGCATCGCCAGCTCCGGGATCGGCAGCGGCGCGATGGTGTCGTCCAGCATCGAACGCGGCAGCACGCTCCAGCCGAGGCCGATCGCCACCAGCATCTTCAAGGTTTCCAGGTAGTTGGTGGCGAGGCGGATGCGCGGCTGCACGCCATGGGCCTGCAGGGCTTCCTTGACGATGCGGTGGGTGTAGGTCTGCTCGTCCGGGAGCACCGCCGGGTGGGCGGCGAGGTCGGCCAGGCGCGGCTTCTTCAGCTTCAGCAGCGGATGCCCGGGCATCACCACCACCGCCAGCGGATCGGGCCAGACCAGCCGGGTTTCGAGCTGCGGGATGGCCTGGGTGGGCAGGGTGACGATGCCCAGCTCCAGCTTGCCCTGGACCACCGCCTCGCAGGCGTCCTCCGAGTCCATGAAGTGGATGTCCAGGTCCACCTCGGGATATTGCCCGGTGAAGGCGCGCAGCACCGGCGGCAGGCGGTGCAGGCCGATGTGGTGACTGGTGCCGATCGACAGCCGGCCGCCGACCCGGCCGGACAGGTGCGACAGGGCGCGGCGGCCATCTTCCATGTCCTGCAGCGCGCTGCGGGCGTAGGGCAGCAGGGTGCGGCCGGCGTCGGTCAGCGCGACCTGGCGGCCGACGCGGTCGAACAGGGCGGCGCCGAGCTGCTCCTCCAGCACCGCGATGCGCTTGCTGATCGCCGGCTGCGACAGGTGCAGGCGCTCGCCGGCCTTGGAAAACGACCGGGTTTCAGCGACTTCGATGAAGGCCTGCAGGCTCTGGGTGTCCACTGCGCAATCAATCAAAACGGGAATCCATTATATAAAAACGATTCATTGGAGTTATAGGTCATCGAGGCCTAGAATCGCGCTGGTCAAAAATTCACCAGGAACCGTCCGGCCATGTCCAGCGGCAAGACCCCCAGCAGGACCTTGTACGACAAGCTGTGGGATGCGCACGTCGTCGCTGAACAGGGCGAAGGCCAGGCGCTGCTCTACATCGACCGCCACCTGGTGCACGAAGTCACCAGCCCGCAGGCCTTCGACGGCTTGCGGCTCAATGGCCGCAAGCCCTGGCGCCTCGATGCCAACCTGGCGGTGGCCGATCACAACGTGCCGACCACCGATCGCAGCCAGGGCATCGCCGATCCGATCTCGCGCGCCCAGGTCGATGCCCTGGACGCCAACTGCGCCGAGTACGGCATCACCGAATTCCGCATGTCCGACCTGCGCCAGGGCATCGTCCATGTCATCGGCCCGGAGCAGGGCGCGACCCTGCCGGGCATGACCGTCGTCTGCGGCGACTCGCATACCTCGACTCACGGCGCCTTCGGCGCCCTGGCGTTCGGCATCGGCACCAGCGAGGTCGAGCACGTGCTCGCGACCCAGACGCTGATGCAGAAGAAGAGCCGCAACATGCGCGTGACGGTGCGCGGCAACGTCGCGCCCGGCATCACCGCCAAGGACATCGTGCTGGCCATCATCGGCCGCATCGGCACCGCCGGCGGCAACGGCTGCACCATCGAGTTCGCCGGCGAGGCCATCGCCGCGCTGTCGATGGAAGGCCGCATGACCGTATGCAACATGGCGATCGAGGCCGGCGCGCGCGCCGGCCTGATCGCGGTGGACCAGACCACGATCGACTACGTCAAGGGGCGTCCGTTCGCGCCCAAGGGCGAGAAGCTGGAGAAGGCCATCGCCTGGTGGAAGACCCTGCACAGCGATGCGGACGCCAGGTTCGACCGCGAGGTGGTGATCGAGGCCCGCGACATCAAGCCGCAGGTCACCTGGGGCACCTCGCCGGAGATGGTGGCGCCGGTCGACGGCCGCGTGCCGGACCCGGCCGGGGAGGCCGACGCGACGCGGCGCCAGGGCATCGAACGCGCGCTGCACTACATGGGCCTGAACGCCAACACGCCGATCAGCGAGATCCGCATCGACAAGGTATTCATCGGCTCCTGCACCAACTCGCGCATCGAAGACCTGCGCGCCGCCGCCGCCGTGGTCGGCGGCAAGCGCATCGCGCCGAACGTGAAGCTGGCCCTGGTGGTGCCGGGCTCGGGCCTGGTCAAGCAGCAGGCGGAGGCCGAAGGCCTGGACCGCGTGTTCCGCGAGGCCGGCTTCGAGTGGCGCGAGCCGGGCTGCTCGATGTGCCTGGGGATGAACGCCGACCGCCTGTCGCCGGGCGAGCGCTGCGCCTCCACCTCCAACCGCAATTTCGAAGGCCGGCAGGGCCAGGGCGGCCGCACCCACCTGGTCAGCCCGGCGATGGCGGCGGCAGCCGCCATCGCCGGCCACTTCGTCGACATCAGGGGCTAGTCCATGCAAGCCTTCACCCAAGTCACCGGCCTGGTGCTGCCGCTGGACCGCGCCAACGTCGACACCGACGCGATCATTCCCAAGCAGTATCTGAAGTCGATCAAGCGGACCGGCTTCGGCCCGTTCCTGTTCGACGACTGGCGCTACCTCGATCCGGGCGACCTCGACATCGATCCGGCGACGCGCCGGCCGAACCCGGAGTTCGTGCTGAACCAGCCCCGTTACCGCGGGGCCAGCATCCTGCTCGCCCGCGAGAACTTCGGCTGCGGCTCGTCGCGCGAGCACGCGGTTTGGGCGCTGTCCGACTACGGCTTCCGCGCGGTGATCGCCCCGGGCTTTGCCGACATCTTCTTCAACAACAGCTTCAAGACCGGCTTCCTGCCGATCGTGCTGAAGGAGGCGGAGGTGGAAGCGCTGTTCCAGGAGGCGCGGAGCGAGGGCTACCGCCTGACCATCGACCTGCCGGCGCAGACGGTGAGCACGCCGCGCGGCGGCAGTTTCCGTTTCGAGATCGACCCGTTCCGCAAGGACTGCCTGGTCCGGGGCCTGGACGAGATCGGCCTGACGCTGCAGCAGGCCGACGCGATCCGCGCCTACGAGGCGCGGCGCAAGGCCGAAGCGCCCTGGCTGTTCGCCTGACATGAACAGCAGCGTGACCATCCACGTGGTGCCCGCCGCCGGCCAGCAATGGGACCCGCGCGCCTATGCCCGCAACGGCCGCTTCGTCTCCGAGCTGGGCGCGCCGGTGCTGGACTGGCTTGCCGCCCAGGCCGGCGAGCGCGTGCTCGACCTCGGCTGCGGCGACGGCGTGCTGACCGAGCAGATCGCCGCCGCCGGCTGCGCCGTGGTCGGCGCCGATGCCAGCGCCGAGTTCGTCGCAGCCGCGCGCGAGCGCGGCATCGACGCGCGCCTGGCCGACGGCCAAGCGCTGCCGTTCCGCGAGGAGTTCGACGCGGTATTCTCCAACGCCGCGCTGCACTGGATGAAGCGCGACCCGGACGCGGTGCTGGCCGGCGTGGCGCGCGCGCTCAAGCCGGGCGGCCGCTTCGTCGCCGAGATGGGCGGCGCCGGCAATGTCGCGGCGATCCGCGGCGCGGTTTATGATGCCCTGACCAGGCGCGGCATCGACGCCGTCGGCGCCGATCCCTGGTATTTCCCCACTGCCGGCGATTACCGGACGCGGCTGGAAGCCGCCGGTTTCAGCGTGGCGCGCATCGAACTGTTTCCGCGGCCGACCCCGCTCCCCGGCGACGTGGAAGGCTGGCTGCGGACCTTCGCCCGGGCCTTCCTCGAAGCCGTGCCGCAGGCCGGGCGCGATGCCGTGCTGGCCGAGGTTCAGGAGAGCCTGCGTCCGCAACTCGGCGTGGCCGGCGTATGGACCGCCGATTACGTGCGCCTGCGCTTCATCGCTCACAAGAAAGACAAGGTAAACGCATGACCGCTGCAAAGATTCTCGTCCTGCCCGGTGACGGCATCGGCCCGGAGATCACCGCCCAGGCCGAGAAGGTGCTGGAAACCCTCCGCGCCAGGTACCGCTTCGACGTGGAGTGGACCCACGGCCTCCTCGGCGGCGCCGCCTATGACGCCACCGGCGAGCCGCTGCCGGCGGCGACCCTGGAGGCCGCGCGCAAGGCCGACGCGGTCCTGCTGTCCGCCGTCGGCGGCCCCAAGTACGACACCGCGCCGCGCGACAAGCGCCCGGAGCGCGGCCTGCTGGCGATCCGCGCCGGCATGGGGCTGTACGCCAACCTGCGGCCGGCGATCCTCTACCCGGAGCTGGCGGCGGCGTCCTCGCTCAAGCCCGAGCTGGTGGCGGACCTGGACATCCTGATCGTGCGCGAGCTCACCGGCGGCATCTATTTCGGCAAGCCGCGCGGCATCGAAGTGCGCGACGGCGTGCGCACCGGCGTCAACACCGAGGTCTACAGCGAGCCGGAGATCGAGCGCATCGTGCGCAGCGCCTTCGAGGCGGCGCAGCTCAGGGCCAGGCGGCTGTGCTCGGTCGACAAGGCCAACGTGCTGGAATCCTCCGAGCTGTGGCGCGAAGTGGTGATCCGCGTCGGCAGGGAATTCCCCGACGTGCAGCTGACCCACCAGTACGTCGACAACGCGGCGATGCAGCTGGTGCGCGCGCCCAAGCAGTTCGACGTGATCGTCACCTCCAACCTGTTCGGCGACATCCTGTCCGACGTCGCGGCGCAGCTCACCGGCTCGATCGGCATGCTGCCCTCGGCCTCGCTCAACCAGCGCGGCCAGGGCCTGTACGAGCCGATCCACGGCAGCGCGCCTGACATCGCCGGCAAGGGCGTGGCCAATCCGCTGGCGATGATCCTGTCGCTGGCGATGCTGCTGCGCTACAGCCTCAAGCGCGGCGACCTCGCCGACAAGGTGCAGAAGGCCGTGCGCCACGTGCTGGCCGACGGGCTGCGCACCGCCGACATCGCCCGCAGCGGCGAGAAGACGGTCGGCACGGCGGAGATGGGCGAGGCGGTGGTGGCGCGGCTGTAATGCTGTCGTCCTGAACGCAGCGAAGGACCTGGCCGCGCAACCAGATCCTTCGCTGCGCTCAGGATGACAAGGGAAAATTTGGATTTCAATTCGAGTCGGGTAGGTGCGATGAGCAAGAAGTACGACGTGGCGGTGGTGGGTGCGACGGGCGCGGTCGGCGAGGAGATGCTGAAGACGCTGAAGCAGCGCAGGTTCCCGGTCGGCAAGGTCTACGCCGTGGCCTCGGCGCGCTCGGCCGGCGAGTTCGTCGACTTCGGCGACGAGGAGCTGGAAGTCCACGATCTCGCCGGCTTCGACTTCTCCAAGGTGCAGATCGGCCTGTTCTCGCCGGGCGCGGAGGTGTCCAAGGTCTATGCGCCGAAGGCCGCCGCCGCCGGCTGCGTGGTGATCGACAACACCAGCCAGTTCCGCTACGACGACGACATCCCGCTGGTGGTGCCGGAGGTGAACCCGCAGGCCATCGCCCAGTACAGGAACCGCGGCATCATCGCCAACCCGAACTGCTCCACCATCCAGATGCTGGTGGCGCTCAAGCCGATCCACGACGCGGTCGGCGTCGAGCGCATCAACGTCGCCACCTACCAGTCGGTATCCGGCACCGGCAAGCCGGCGATCGAGGAACTGGCGCGTCAGTCGGCCCAGGCGCTCAACGGCGTGGAGATCGAGCGCAAGGTCTACCCCAAGCAGATCGCCTTCAACTGCATCCCGCACATCGACGTCTTCCAGGACAACGGCTACACCAAGGAAGAAATGAAGATGGTGTGGGAGACGCGCAAGATCATGGGCGACGACCGCATCCTGGTGAACCCCACCGCGGTGCGCGTGCCGGTGTTCTACGGCCACTCCGAGGCGGTGCACATCGAGACCCGCAGGAAGATCACGGTGGACGAGGCGCGGGCGCTGCTGGAAAAGGCGCCGGGCGTGGTGGTCATCGACGAGCACCGCGACGGGGGCTATCCCACCGCGGTGACCGAGGCCGCCCACAAGGACGGGGTGTTCGTCGGCCGTATCCGCGAGGACATTTCCCACCCGCGCGGCCTCAACCTGTGGGTGGTTTCCGACAACATCCGCAAGGGTGCCGCGCTCAACAGCGTCCAGATCGCTGAAGTGCTGATCCGCGAATATCTCTGAAAATTGGTGAGATTGTAGGCCTAGACCCTTGGTTTGCGAGGGGTTCTAGGGTATAAAGCAGGTTAGGTCTACAATCGATTGCTGATTGCGCACCCCGGGGACGGGGGCGCTGGGGATAGGCAACAGCCTTTAGGGAGAAAGCGTATGTTGCAAAAGCTGGCCCGCCTCACCGCGGTCGTCTGCGCGTTGTTCGCGGCGCAGGCGTACGCACTTGGCCTGGGCGACATCAACGTCAAGTCCAAGCTCAACCAGCGCTTCTCCGCCACCATTCCGGTGCTGGGAGCGTCGGCAGCGCAGCTGGATTCCTTCACCGTGCGCCTGGCCAGTCCCGAGGATTTCAACCGGGCCGGCATCGACCGCTCCGATTACCTGTCCAGCCTCAAGTTCAACGTCGAGGACGCGCCGGGCGGTCCCCGCGTGGTGGTGAGCAGCGACCAGATCGCGCGCGAGCCCTTCCTCAACTTCATCGTCGAGGCGCGCTCGCCAGACGGCAAGCTGCTGCGCGAATACACCGTGCTGCTCGATCCGCCCGCCATTGCCGACAATACGGCCCCGGCCCAGCCCTACAGCGCGCCGGCCGCCCCGGTGGTGCCGGTGACCGGCGGTGCGGATGTCCCTTCGGCCCATCCCGACCACCTGGCGCCCAGCGAAGCGGCCCAGCTGGCCGCCGAGATGCCCGGCGCCAAGGCGCCGGGGGGCAAGCCGGCCAAGGGCGGCAAGCCCGCCAAGGCTCCCAAGGCCCCGAAGCAGGCCGTCGCCGCGGCTCCGGCACCCGCGGCCGAAACGCCCGCCGCCGCCCCGGCTCCCGCCACCCCCGAACCGGCCCCCGCTGCTCCGGTCGCTGCCGGCGGCTCCGGCGGCACTTACGGCCCCACCGCGCCGCAGGAGACCTTCTGGAGCATCGCCAACAAGCTGCGGCCCGGCCCGCAGGTGACGATGGACCAGGTGCTACTCGCCATTTACCGCGCCAATCCCTCGGCTTTCGACAAGGGCAGCTTCAACGGCCTGCTCAAGGGCCGCACCCTGCAGGTGCCCAGCCTGGCCGACATGCAGGAAACCCCGCCGGCCCAGGCCAAGACCCTGGTCGACGCCTGGCGCCACGGCACGCGCCCCTCGGATGTAAAAAAAAACTCTGAGCCTGTAACCCCCGCGCTGGCCGCGGCTCCGCTGCCGAAACCCGAAAAGCCCAAGGCCGCAAAGTCCAAGCCGGCCAAGCCGGCGCCGCTGCCTCCCCCCGAACTCCCCGCTCCGGCGCCCATCGCCGCTGCTCCTGCGCCCGCACCGGCCAGGCCGGTCGAAGCGCCGAAGCCGGCGGCTGCCGCGCCTGCTCCCGCCGCGCCATCCACTCCCGCTCCCGCGCCGGCCCCCGCGGCCGAGGCGCCCAAGCCTGCCGCGGCGCCCGCCGCTCCGGCGCCGGAAGCGCCCAAGCCGGCCGCCGAGACTCCGCCGCCGCCCGCCGCAGCTGCGCCGTCCCCGGCACCGGCCGAGACGCCCAAGCCCAAGCCCGTGCCGCCGCCTCCGCCGCCTTCCGGCGGCTTCCTGGACGACTCCGGCACGCTGATCGGCGGGCTGATCTTCGCCGTGCTGGCGATCGGCGGCTTGTGGGTCCTGTTCCGCCGCCGCAAGGACATGATGCCGGACTTCGGCGCCAAGGCGCCGCCGCCCGGCGCGCCCGCCCCCAAGAAGCCGGCCGCCGCACTCAAGCCGGCCGCACCGCCGGCTCCGCCGCCGGCCGCGGCCAAGAAGCCCGGTCCGCCGGGGCCGCCGCCGATGCCCAAGGCCCAGCCGATGAAGCTGGGCGACACCACCGCGCTGGCGGATGAACTGCCGGCTCCGCCCAAGCCGGCCGCGCCGCCGGACCTGGGCCGCACCATGGTGACCGAGGCGCCGCTGGCGCGTACGTCGCTGGACGACACGGCAAAGATCCCGGCCGCCGCCGCGGCGGGTCTGACCCCGCCGCAGCGCGTGCTGCAGGAGTCGATCCCGCCGGCGACCCCGCCGCCGCTGGGCGGCGGTGGCGGCGACGTCGATTTCGACCTGACCTCGCAGTTCGAGGCGCAGACGCTGTCGATCAACCTCGATGCCAACGACCCGCTGTCCGAGGCCGATTTCCACCTGGCCTACGGCCTGTACGACGAGGCAGCCTCGCTGCTGAAGCAGGCCCTGGCCAAGGAGCCGAAGCGGCAGGACCTCCGCGTCAAGCTTGCCGAGACCTATTTCGCCGGCGGCAAGCCGCTGGAATTCCAGGAGACGGCCGAGGCCCTGCACGGCAACATCAGCCCGGCCGAGTGGCAGAAGATCGCCATCATGGGCCGCCAGCTGAATCCGGACGCGGTGCTGTTCAAGAGCGACGGCACTGCGCCGGCTCCGGATATCGATCTGACCCTGGGCGACAGCATCGGCCCCGCCCCGGCGCAGGTGATCGGCGCCGCTCCGGCGGCCAAGGCCGGCAACGACGTCATCGACTTCGACCTCGACGCAGAGCTGATGAAGGCCGCCCCGGCGGCGCCCAAGCCCGCTGCGGCCAAGCCCGCCGCGGCCGCGGAGCCCAAGGCCGATTTCGACCTGAGCCACTTCGACCTCAACGCCGAGCCGGTGCCGGCCGCCGACAACTCGATCGAGTTCAACCTCGACGAGCTGGACCTGAGCAAGCCCGCCAACGGCGGCGGCCAGATCGCCAGCGGCGACGAGATCGGCACCAAGCTCGACCTGGCGCGCGTCTACGCCGACATGGGCGACAACGACGCGGCGCGCGGCCTGCTCAACGAGGTGCTGGCCACCGGCAACGCCGTCCAGAAAGGGGAGGCGGAGGCGCTGATCAAGCGCCTGTCCGCGTAAGCCGGGAACTGGGAATCGGACGCGGGATTCGCGATAGCGCAGCTGGCTTTTGGTCAATCCCGCATCCCCAGATCCGAATCCCCCTGCGGTCCGCTGGGCCGCAGGCGTCGAATACCTCGGCAGCCGCTACGGCGGCTGGCAGGCGCAGGCCGACCGCGCCAGCGTCCAGGCCGAGCTGGAAGCCGCGCTCGGCTCCGTCGCCGACCACTCCATCCGCACCCAGGCCGCCGGCCGCACCGATGCCGGCGTCCATGCCTGCGGCCAGGTCGTGCACTTCGACTCCACCGCGCCGCGCGGCGTCTACGCCTGGATGCTCGGCACCAATTCGCGCCTGCCGCCCGATATCAGCGTGCGCTGGGTCCAGCAGGTACCGGCCGACTTCAGCGCCCGCCACAGCGCGCTGATGCGCGGCTACCGCTACCTGATCCACAACCACCGCGCCCGCTCGGCGCTGCTGGCGGAGCGGGCCTCGTGGATCACCTACGCGCTGGACGCGGCGGCGATGCACCGCGCGGCCCAGGCCCTGCTGGGCGAGCGCGACTTCTCGGCCTTCCGCGCCGCGGACTGCCAGTCCTCGACGCCGATGCGCTTCGTCGAGGCGATCACGGTCTGGCGCAGCGGCGATTTCGTGGTGATGGATATCAGCGCCAACGCCTTCCTGCACCACATGGTGCGCAACATCATGGGGGTGTTGCTGGAGATCGGGCAGGGACGGCGCGCCGAGTCCTGGGCCGGGGAAGTGCTGGATGGGCGCGACCGCTCCCGCGCCGGCATGACGGCGCCGCCGCAGGGCCTGTATTTCGTCGGTCCGCGCTACCCGCAGGAGTATGGCCTGCCGCTGCCGCCGCGACCGTGGTTCCCGGCCTGATGGGATAATAGGACGTGAAGCCGCACCGCACCCGCATCAAGTTCTGCGGCATGACCAGCGCCGGGGACGCTCTCGCCGCGGCGGCCCTCGGCGTCGACGCGCTGGGCTTCATCTTCGCCCCCGGCAGCCCGCGGCTGCTGACGCTGGAAGCCGGCGCCGCGATCCGCCGCCGCCTGCCGCCGCTGGTGACGGCGGTGACCCTGCTGCGCAACAACCCGGCCGAGGAGGTGCGCGCCATCATCGCCGCCGTGCAGCCGCAGCTGCTGCAGTTCCACGGCGACGAGAGCGCCGAGTTCTGTGCCGCCTTCGGGCTGCCGTACATGAAGGCGGTGGGCATGAAGGGGCTGCCGCGGCCGCTGGCCGAGATCGCCCGCGAATACGCCGGGGCGGCGGCGCTGCTGCTCGACGGCCATGCACCCGGCGGGGCCGGCGGGCAGGGCCAGAGCTTCGACTGGAACGGCATCGCCGCCATCGACAAGCCGGTGGTGCTGGCCGGGGGGCTGCGGCCCGACAACGTGGCCCAGGCCATCCGCACCGCCCGGCCTTACGCGGTGGACGTGAGCAGCGGCATCGAGTCCGCGCCCGGAATCAAGGATTCGGGCAAAATGGAGGCCTTCGTGCGCCAGGTGCAAGGCGCCGATCTCTCCGCCTAAGCAGTTCAAGTGCCTGATGAATAACCAGAATCTGCCTGATGCCCGCGGCCATTTCGGCCCCTACGGCGGGCGCTTCGTCGCGGAAACGCTGATGGAGCCGCTGCGCCAGCTCGAGGAGGCCTACAACCGCCTCAAGGACGACGCGGCGTTCCGCGCCGAGCTGGACAAGGATCTGGCGCTCTATGTCGGCCGGCCCTCGCCGCTGTATCCGGCCGAGCGCCTGACCAAGGCCTGGGGCGGGGCGCAGGTCTATTTGAAGCGCGAGGACCTGAACCACACCGGCGCCCACAAGATCAACAACACCGTGGGGCAGGCGCTGCTGGCCAAGTACCTGGGCAAGACCCGCATCATCGCCGAGACCGGCGCCGGCCAGCACGGCGTGGCCAGCGCCACCGTGGCGGCGCGCCTGGGCCTGAAATGCGTGGTCTACATGGGCGCCGACGACATCGAGCGCCAGTCGCCCAATGTCTACCGCATGAAGCTGCTCGGCGCCGAGGTGCGCGCCGTCACCAGCGGCACCCGCACGCTCAAGGATGCGATGAACGAGGCGCTGCGCGACTGGGTCACCAACGTCGACGACACCTTCTACATCATCGGCACCGTGGCCGGGCCGCACCCGTACCCGATGCTGGTGCGCGACTTCAACGCCGTGGTCGGCCGCGAGGTGATCAAGCAGTCGCAGGAGCTGTTCGGCAAACTGCCGGATGCGCTGGTGGCCTGCGTCGGCGGCGGCTCCAACGCCCTCGGCCTGTTCCACCCGCTGATCCCCTACGCCTCGGTGAAGATGTACGGCGTCGAGGCCGGCGGCCTGGGCCTGGCCACCGGCCAGCACGCCGCGCCGCTGTCCGCCGGCAAGCCCGGCGTGCTGCACGGCAACCGCACCTACATCATGGCCGACGACAACGGCCAGATCCTCGGCACGCATTCGATTTCCGCCGGCCTCGACTACCCCGGCGTCGGCCCCGAGCACGCCTGGCTCAAGGACAGCGGCCGCGTCAGCTATGTCTCCGCCACCGACGAGGAAGCCCTGGCGGCGTTCCACGAACTGACCCGCATCGAGGGCATCATCCCGGCGCTGGAGTCCTCGCACGCGGTGGCCTACGCCAGGAAGCTGGCCCGGCAGATGCCGCGCGACCAGGCCCTGGTGATCAACGTCTCCGGCCGCGGCGACAAGGACATCTTCACCATCGCCAAGCGCGAAGGCATCCAGCTCCTGTAAACCAAGAAAAACATGCCTCACGCAAAGACACGGGGTCACAAGGGAAGGTTGAAGGAAAGCTGTTCCCCGCGCCTCGGCGCCCGCGGCGCTGCCCGTCTTCCCCAATGAGCCGAATCAAGGGCGTACTCGACAGACTCAAGGCGCAGGGCCGCAAGGGCCTGGTGCCGTACATCACCGCCGGCGACCCGCATCCGCAGCACACCGTGGCGCTGATGCACGCGCTGGTGCGGGGCGGGGCGGACATCATCGAACTGGGCGTGCCGTTCTCCGACCCGATGGCCGACGGCCCGGTGATCCAGCTGGCCTGCGAGCGCGCCCTGGCCCACGGCACCAGCCTGTGGCAGGTGATCGCCATGGTGGCCGAGTTCCGCAAGACCGATTCCAGCACGCCGGTGGTGCTGATGGGCTACCTCAACCCGATCGAGGCGCGCGGCTTCAGCGCGTTCGCCCAGCAGGCGAAAGCCGCCGGCGTCGACGGTGTGCTGGTGGTGGACCTGGCGGTGGAGGAGGCGCCGGAGATCGCGCCGCTGTTCAGGGCCGCAGGCCTGGACTGCATCTTCCTGCTGGCCCCGACCAGCTCCGGCGCGCGCATCGCCGCGGTGGCGCAGCAGGCCAGCGGCTACCTCTACTACGTCTCGCTCAAGGGCGTGACCGGCGCCGCGAGCCTGGACGTGGAGAGCGTGGCCGCCAAGCTGAAGGAGATCCGCGCCCATACCCAGCTGCCGGTGGCGGTGGGCTTCGGCATCCGCGACGCCGAGTCGGCGGCCCGCGTCGGCCGGCTGTCGGACGCGGTGGTGGTGGGCAGCGCACTGGTGGCGCAGATTGAAAAGCACCAGAATGAGCCCAACCGTCTGCCGGAGCTGCTGACGGGCCAGCTGCAGGCCCTGCGCACGGCGCTCGACGCCCTATAGGAACAGGATCTGATCCATGAGCTGGCTTGAAAAGATTTCGGGTTCGAAGCTGCTGGCGGCCGGGGTGCGCAAGAAGAGCGTGCCGGAAGGCCTGTGGATGAAGTGCGACAGCTGCCAGTCGGTGCTGTACCGCGCCGAGCTGGAGCGCACCCTCGAGGTCTGCCCCAAGTGCGGCGCGCACCGCATCATCGGCGCCCGCGCGCGGCTCAACCACTTCCTCGACGCCGAGCCGCGGGTGGAGATCGCGCCCAAGGTGCGCGCCACCGATCCGCTCAAGTTCAAGGACAGCCGCAAGTACACCGAGCGCCTGGCCGAGGCGCGCGAGGACACCGACGAGGAAGACGCGCTGATCGTGATGCGCGGCCAGCTGATCGGCCTGCCGCTGGTCGCAGCCGCCTTCGAGTTCGGCTTCATGGGCGGATCGATGGGCAGCGTCGTCGGCGAGAAGTTCGTGCGCGGCGTCAACGCCTGCCTCGAGCACGGCATCCCGATGGTCTGCTTCGCCGCCAGCGGCGGCGCGCGCATGCAGGAATCGCTGTTCTCGCTGATGCAGATGGCCAAAACCAGCGCCGCGCTGGCGCGCCTGGCCGAGCGCGGCCTGCCTTTCATCTCGGTGATGACGCACCCGACCATGGGCGGCGTCTCCGCCAGCCTGGCCATGCTCGGCGACGTCCACATCGTCGAGCCCAAGGCCCTGATCGGCTTCGCCGGCCCGCGGGTGATCGAGCAGACCGTGCGGCAGAAGCTGCCGGAGGGCTTCCAGCGCGCCGAGTTCCTGCTCGAAAAGGGCGCGGTCGACATGATCGTCGACCGCCGCGAGATGCGCGAGAAGATCCACCGTTTGCTTGCAATGCTCACTCATTTCGCCCCTGCTGTAGCTCACTAGGCCTGGGTGCTTGGGCCGCAAGCAAACTCCAGGTGTCGTCCTGACAGGCACCGGGCCATCCATGGCCCGGACTGTTGAAACAAGCCCATGAGTTCAGCGCTGTCCGCAAGCTCCCCGCTTGCCGACTGGCTCGCCTACCAGGAGCGCACCCACCCCAAGGCCATCGACCTCGGCCTGGAGCGCTCGCGCCAGGTGGCGCAGCGGCTGGGGCTGCTGCCGGCGCGGGCGACCACGCTCATCGTGGCCGGCACCAACGGCAAGGGGTCCAGCGTCACGCTGGCCGCGGCGATCTACCAGGCGGCGGGTTACCGCACCGGCCGTTACCTGTCGCCGCACCTGCTGCGCTACAACGAGCGCGTCGCCATCGACGGTGTCGAGGCCGGCGACGAGGCGCTGTGCCGCGCCTTCGCCGCGATCGAGGCCGCGCGCGAGGGCATTACGCTGACCTATTTCGAGTTCGGCACCCTGGCGGCGCTGTGGCTGTTCCGCGAGGCGGCGGTCGAGGTGCAGGTGCTGGAAGTGGGGCTGGGCGGGCGGCTGGACTCGGTCAACATCGTCGACGCCGACTGCGCCCTGATCACCAACATCGGCCTAGACCACACCGACTGGCTCGGCAGCGACCGCGACAGCATCGGCTACGAGAAAGCCGGCATCATGCGGCCGGGACGGCCGGCGGTCAGCGCCGAGGACGAGCCGCCGCGGCGCCTGCTCGAGCACGCCGAGCGCATCGGCGCGCCGTTGCGCCGGCTGGGACGGGACTACCGCTATGTGCGGCACGCGGACGGCCGCTGGGACTGGCGCGGCGGGGCCGTGCGCCGCAGCGGCCTGCCGGCGCCGGCGCTGGACGGCGAGGTGCAGTACCGCAACGCCGCCGGCGTGCTGGCGGCGATCGAAGCCCTGCAGGCGCTGCGCCCGGTGCCGGAAACGGCGATCCGCGAAGCGCTGCCGGCGCTGCGCCTGGCCGGGCGCTTCCAGCAGCTCGGCAACACCATTCTCGACGTCGCCCACAATGTCGAATCGGCGGCCGTTCTGGCGGATAATCTGCGTCGGCAAGGGACGGGCGGGAACACCTGGCTGGTGCTGGGCATGTTCGCCGACAAGCCGGTGGAAGGCGTCTGCGCGCTGCTGGCGCCGCTGGTGCAAGGTGCGTATTTCGGCACCCTGCCGCCGCCGCGCGGCTTGTCCGCGGCCGGGCTGCGCCGCCGCGCCGCCCGCGGCGGGCTGGCGGGCGAGGCGGCCGGCACCGTGGCCGAGGCCTACCGGCTGGCCCTGGCCCGCGCCGCATCCGGGGACCGCATCGTGGTGTGCGGTTCGTTTCTCACAGTTGCTGCCGTGGCGGAATTACTGCGTTGATCAACGAAACCCAGAAGCGCCGGCTGGTCGGCCTGATTGTCCTGCTGGCCATCGTCTTCGTCCTGAGCGGGCTGCTGCCGCACAACCCGCCCGAGTCGGGCGAGCAGGGTGTGCCGAGCACGACACTGCCGCTGGCCGCCAACGCCCAGGATGGCGCCGCCTCGGCCGTGGCGCCGAACGATGCCGCGGCGACGGCTGCTGCGGCCGGGCCGCAGGCCGGCGCACCGGCGCAGGCCGACGCCTCGGCGCCGCCGCCCAGTGCCGGCGCGGCACCGGCCCGTGCGGCGAGCGGCCCCGGCCTGCCGGCGGAGGTTTCCGCCATGCCTTCGGGCGCCGCGCCGGCGCAAAGCACGGCCGAGACCAGGCCGGCGAAGCCCGCCGCCGACAAGCCCGCGAAGCCGGCCGCGCCCCGGCCCGCCGAGAACAAGCCGGTGGAGACGGCGAAGGCCGAGAACAAACCCGCGCCGCCGCCCACGCTGAAGCTGGCGCAGAGCCTGCCCATGACTTCGGCCAAGGCGCCTGCGCCGGAGCCCAGGGCCGCCAGGCCCACGCCGCCGCCGGTGCCGCCGACGCCCCGGCTCGCCACCTCGGTGCAGGCGCCGCCGCCGCCGGTCGCGGCCGGACAGGGCCGGCTGTGGTACGTGCAGATCGGCAGCTTCGCCGATCAGGGCAACGCCCAGACCACCCTGAACCTGCTGCAGAACATCGGCTTCCGCGGCGAGTCGAGCAAGATCACCAGCAGCGCCGGCAGCGCGTTGTACCGCGTGCGGCTGGGGCCGTTCCCGAGCGAGGCGGTGGCGCAGCAGGCCTACACCAAGGTCTCGCACCAAGGGTATCCGCAGGCGCGGGTGCTGTCGGAGGCCGGCGGCAAGCCTTGAAGCGGCGTATGCCGGGTGGCCCGCCTGGTGCGCTTCAATACTTGCGCGGCTCGAAACGCCCGACCAGCCGGTGCTGTTCTCCGGGATGCCATAGCCGGGCGAAGGTGACCGGCGTTTCCCCATCCCAGGTCTGACGCTCCACCACCAGGCAGGCGCTGCCGGGCGCCAGGTGCAGCAGGCGCGCGGTGGTGCCGCGCGCGGCGCGCGCCAGGATGGTGTGGCGCGCCTCGGTCCAGGGCACTTCACGCAGCAGCCATTCGCCCGGCGAGAGCTTGCGAAAAGCTTCCTTGCGCGCCGCCGGCACGGCGTCGAGGTTGATCAGGCGCTGTTCCAGCTGCACCGGCTGCGCGCCGGCGCGGTGCTCCACCAGCAGCCACAGCAGGCTGGTGCCCGCATCCAGGCCGTCGATGCCGCCGTGGCGGCCGCCGCCGTCGACGATCTCCCGCTCGTGGATGGTGAAGCCGTAGTCCGCGCCGCCGCGGCGCACTTCCGCCGCCACGTCCCAGATCTCGAATACCGGGTGTTCCTGGGCGCGTTCCGCCACCAGCGTGCCGCGCCGGCGGCGGCGCTCGACCAGGCCGTCGTGGGCCAGGCTGTGGAGGGCCTTGTTCACCGTCATGCGCGAGGCGCCGTAGCGCTCGGTCAGCTCGGTCTCGGCCGGGATCTTCGCGCCCGAAGGCCAGGAGCCGTCGAGGATCGGCCGGGCCAGGGCGCGGCGGATCTGCAGCCACAGCGGGCCGTCGCCGTCCAGTGCGGGCATGTTTGCAGTCATGTCGTGCGCACCATAATATGTATATACATATCCACGCAAGACGGTGGACCGACATGACCGGCAACCCTCCATCCGGCGCGATCCGCGCCCCTCGCGGCATCACCCTGCAGGCCAAGTCCTGGCTGACCGAGGCGCCGCTGCGCATGCTGATGAACAACCTCGATCCGGACGTGGCCGAGAAGCCGGAGGACCTGATCGTCTACGGCGGCATCGGCAAGGCGGCCCGCAACTGGGACTGCTACCACCGCATCGTCGAGACCCTGAAAAAGCTCGAGGCCGACGAAACCCTGCTGATCCAGTCGGGCAAGCCGGTCGGGGTGTTCCGCACCCATGCCGACGCGCCGCGGGTGCTGATCGCCAATTCCAACCTGGTGCCGCACTGGGCCACCTGGGAGCACTTCCACGAGCTCGACGCCAAGGGCCTGATGATGTTCGGCCAGATCACGGCCGGCTCCTGGATCTACATCGGCAGCCAGGGCATCGTGCAGGGCACCTACGAAACCTTTGTCGAAGCGGGGCGGCAGCACTTCGGCGGCTCGCTCAACGGCAAATGGATCCTCACCGGCGGCCTCGGCGGCATGGGCGGCGCGCAGCCGCTGGCCGCGACCATGGCCGGCGCCTCGATGCTGGCGGTGGAGTGCGAGCCGCGCCGCATCCGCATGCGCCTGGACACCCGCTACCTCGACCGCCAGGCGGCGGATCTCGACGAGGCGCTGGCGATCATCGCCGAGGCGCATGCTAAGGGCCAGGCGGTGTCGGTCGGTTTGCTCGGCAATGCCGCCGAGGTGTTCCCCGAGCTGCTGAAGCGGGCCCAGGCCGGCGACCGGCGGGCGCGTCCCGACCTCGTCACCGACCAGACCAGCGCCCACGATCCGCTGAACGGCTACCTGCCAGCCGGGTGGACGCTCGAACAGGCGGCGCAGCGCCGCCAGAGCGACCCCGCCGGGGTCATCGCCGCGGCCAAGGCCTCCATGGCGGTGCAGGTGCGCGCCATGCTCGGCTTCCATGCGCTGGGCATTCCCACCGTCGACTACGGCAACAACATCCGCCAGATGGCGCTGGAGCAGGGCGTCAGGAACGCCTTCGACTTTCCCGGCTTCGTGCCGGCCTACATCCGGCCGCTGTTCTGCCGCGGCATCGGTCCGTTCCGCTGGGCCGCGCTGTCGGGCGATCCGGAGGACATCCGCCGCACCGACGCGAAGGTGAAGGAGCTGATCCCGGACAACGCGCACCTGCACAACTGGCTCGACATGGCGCAGCAGCGCATCCGCTTCCAGGGCCTGCCGGCGCGCATCTGCTGGATCGGCCTGGGCGACCGTCACCGGGTGGGGCTGGCGTTCAACGAGATGGTGGCCCGGGGCGAGCTGAAGGCGCCGGTGGTGATCGGCCGCGACCACCTCGACTCCGGCTCCGTCGCCAGCCCCAACCGCGAGACCGAGGCGATGAAGGACGGCTCCGACGCAGTGTCCGACTGGGCCCTGCTCAACGCGCTGCTCAACTGCGCCAGCGGCGCCACCTGGGTGTCGCTGCACCACGGCGGCGGCGTCGGCATGGGCTTCTCGCAGCACGCCGGCATGGTGGTGGTGTGCGACGGCACGCCGGAAGCGGCGCGGCGCATCGGGCGCGTGCTGTTCAACGATCCCGGCAGCGGCGTCATGCGCCACGCCGACGCCGGCTACGATATCGCCGTGGACTGCGCGGCGAAGAACGGGCTCAAGCTCCCCATGATCAACGGATGACAATGGCCGACGACGAACTGCTGCAAATCAGGCCCGGCTTCCTGCGCCTCGCCGAAATCCGCCGCATCGCCGGCGGCGGGCTGCGCCTGGCGATCGACCCGGCGGCGCAGGGCGCGGTGGATGCCTCGGCCGAGGCGGTGGCGGACGCGGTGGCCCGGGGCGCGCCCGCCTACGGCATCAACACCGGCTTCGGCAAGCTGGCCAAGACCCACATCCCGGACGCGCAGCTCGAACTGCTGCAGGCCAACCTGGTCCGCTCGCACGCCGTCGGCACCGGGCCGCTGCTCGACGCCGCCACCGTGCGCCTGGTCCTGGCGCTTAAGGCGGCGAGCCTGGCGCGCGGATTTTCCGGTGTGCGGCCGGTGGTGATCGAGGGGCTGCTGGCCATGTACAACAGCGGCGTCCTGCCGTGCATCCCGTCCAAGGGCTCGGTCGGCGCCTCCGGCGACCTCGCGCCGCTGGCGCACATGACGCTGGCGCTGATGGGCGAGGGCGAGGTGCTGGTCGATGGCCGCGCCGTGGCGGCCGGCGAGGGCCTGGCCCGCGCCGGGCTCAGGCCGCTGGCGCTGGCGGCGAAGGAAGGCCTGGCCCTGCTCAACGGCACCCAGGTGTCCGCCGCCCTGGCCCTGCGCGGCCTGTTCGAGGCGGAAGACCTGTTCGCCGCGGCGCTGGTCACCGGCGCGCTGTCGGTCGACGCCGCGCGCGGCAGCGACGCCCCGTTCGACCCGCGCATCCACGAGGTGCGCGGCCAGCCGGGGCAGATCGACGTCGCGGCGAAATACCGCAAGCTGCTCGCCGGCAGCGAGATCCGCCGCTCGCACCTGGTCAACGACGACCGCGTGCAGGACCCCTACAGCCTGCGTTGCCAGCCGCAGGTAATGGGCGCGTGCCTGGACCTGATCCGCAACGTCGCCAACACCTTGATGATCGAGGCCAACGCCGTCACCGACAATCCCCTGGTCTTCAGCGATACCGGCGAGGTGCTGTCGGGCGGCAACTTCCACGCCGAGCCGGTGGCACTGGCGGCCGACACCCTGGCCCTGGCCATCGCCGAGGTCGGCGCGCTGTCGGAGCGGCGCATCGCGCTGCTGATCGACGCCACCCTGTCCGGGCTGCCGCCGTTCCTGGTGCGCGAGCCCGGCCTCAACTCCGGCTTCATGATGGCCCACGTCACCGCCGCGGCACTGGCCTCGGAGAACAAGTCGCTGGCGCATCCGGCCAGCGTCGACAGCCTGCCGACCTCCGCCAACCAGGAGGATCACGTCAGCATGGCCACCTTCGCCGCCCGGCGCCTGCTGGAGATGGCGGCCAACACCCGCGGCATCGTCGGCATCGAGCTGCTGGCGGCGGCGCAGGGCATCGACTTCCACGCGCCGCTGGAGACCTCGCCGGTGCTGCAGGACGTGCACGCGCTGGTGCGCCGCCGCGTGCCCTTCTACGGACAGGACCGCTATTTCGCGCCGGACATCGCCGCCGTCACGCAATTCCTCGAACAGGGCGCGCTGACCGCGATGGTGGGGAGCATACTGCCCTCGTTTGCGTGAACCGGCAAAATAGGGCGCCGGCCCGCGCGGGGTGGGCTGGAGGACAAGGACCAGAACAATGACAACGAGTTATTTCGCCGAATCCGCCCTGCTGCCGTCCGGCTGGGCGGCCAACGTGCTGTTCGAGGTGGATGGCGCCGGCCTCATCGCCAAGGTGAGCCCGCGCGCCGAAGCGGGCGGCGCCGAGCGCCTGCGCGGCGCGGTGATCCCGGGCATGCCGAACCTGCACTCGCACGCCTTCCAGCGCGCCATGACCGGCCTCACCGAGAAGGGCGGGCCGCAGGGCGACAGCTTCTGGTCCTGGCGCAAGCTGATGTACGGCTTCCTCGAGAACCTGACGCCGGACGACATCGAAGTCATCGCGGTGCAGCTCTACATCGAGATGCTGCGCGCCGGCTATACCTCGGTGTCGGAATTCCACTACCTGCACCACGACTCGCTGGGGCGGCCCTACGCCAACCCGGCCGAGATCGGCGAGCGTATCGCCGCCGCCGCGCAGCACGCGGGCATGGCGCTGACCCTGCTGCCGGTGTTCTACGCCCACGGCGGCTTCAACGGCGCCGCGCCGACCACCGGCCAGCGCCGCTTTATCAACAGCAGCGCCTCCTTCGGCCGCATACTCGAATCCCTGGCCGGCACGGTGAAGGGCAATCCGATCCAGCGCATCGGCGTGGCGCCGCATTCGCTGCGCGCGGTGACGCCGGAAGAGCTGCGGGCCGCGGTCGCGGCGATGGACGCCATCGACCGCCAGGCGCCGATCCACATCCACGCCGCCGAGCAGCAGAAGGAAGTCGACGACTGCCTGGCCTGGAGCGGCTCGCGCCCGGTGGCCTGGCTGCTCGAGCACATGCCGGTCGACGCACGCTGGTGCCTGGTCCACGCCACCCACATGGACGCCAACGAGACCAAGGCCCTGGCCCGGTCCGGCGCGGTCGCCGGCCTGTGCCCGACCACCGAGGGCGACCTCGGCGACGGCTTCTTCAACGCCGCGGCCTACCTGCGCGCCTCGGGCAAGATCGGCATCGGCGGCGACAGCCACGCCGCAGTCGATCCGTTCCTGGAGCTGCGCCTGTTCGAATACGGCCAGCGCCTCAGGCTGGAGCGGCGCAACGTGCTGGCCTTCGCCATCGGCGACTCGCTCGGCGGCCAGCTCTATCGTTCCGCCTGCGCCGGCGGCGCCCAGGCCCTGGGTCAGAACATCGGGCAGCTCGCCGCCGGCTTCCGCGCCGACTGGGTGGTGCTGAACGGCGACGACCCGGCCCTGGCCGAGCAGCGCGGCGACGGCCTGCTCGACGCTGCGATCTTCGGCCCGGTGCGCGCGCCGGTGCGCGACGTGATGGTCGGCGGACAATGGCGCGTGCGCGACGGCCAGCACGGCGGGAGCGAGGCCAGCCTTCAGCGCTACCGCGCGGTGATGAAGCGGCTGCTGCACTAGGGTTTCCCGGCGCCGATGATGACCTGCTGGGACGCGGTCTGGCTCAACCTCGGGGCCGCCACCATGGACCCCGCCGTGGGCGGGGACTACGGCGCGATCGAGGACGCCGCCGTGGCCGCACAGGGCGGGCGCATCGTCTGGGTCGGTCCGCGCAAGGAACTGCCCACCGGCTGGAGCGCCGCGGTCGAGTACGACGGCCGCGGCGGCTGGCTGACGCCGGGGCTGATCGACTGCCACACCCATATCGTCTACGCCGGCAATCGCGCCGCCGAGTTCGAGCAGCGCCTGCAAGGCGCCAGCTACGAGGAGATCGCGCGGGCGGGGGGCGGCATCGCCGCCACCGTGCGCGCCACGCGGGCGGCGGACGAGCGCGAGCTGCTGCGGCAGAGCACGCCGCGCATCGCCGCGCTGCTGGCCGAAGGCGTGACCACGCTGGAGATCAAGTCCGGCTACGGCCTCGACACCGCCACCGAGCGCCGCATCCTCAAGGCCGCGCGGCTGGCGGGGGAGAGCTGCGCCGTCGGCGTCCGCACCAGCTTTCTCGGCGCGCACGCGCTGCCGCCGGAATTCGCCGGCCGGCCCGACGACTACATCGATCTGGTCTGCGGGGAGATGCTGCCGGCGATCCACGCCGAGGGGCTGGCCGATGCGGTGGACGCGTTCTGCGAGGGCATCGGCTTCAGCCCGGCGCAGACCCGGCGGGTGTTCGAGCAGGCGCGCCGCCTCGGCCTGCCGGTGAAGCTGCACGCCGACCAGCTGTCCGATCTGCAGGGCGCGGGCCTGGCCGCCGGCTACCGCGCCCTGTCGGCGGACCACCTCGAATACAGCTCCGAGGAGTCGGTGCGGCGCATGGCCGAGGCCGGCACCGTCGCGGTGCTGCTGCCCGGCGCCTACTACTACCTGCGCGAAACGCGGCTGCCGCCGGTCGCGGCGCTGCGCGCGCACCGGGTTCCGATCGCCGTCGCCACGGACTGCAATCCGGGCACCTCGCCCTGCACCTCGCTGCTGCTGATGCTGAACATGGCCTGCACCCTGTTCCGGCTGACGCCGGCGGAAGCCCTGGCCGGCGTCACCCGCCACGCGGCGCAGGCGCTGGGCCTGGCGGGCGAGGCCGGGCGCATCGCGGCCGGCCTGCGCGCCGACTTCGCGCTGTGGCAGATCGGGCGCCCCGCCGAGCTGGCCTACGCGTTCGGCGCAAATCCCTGCGTCGGCCGCTACTATGCGGGCGGAACCGTGACGGAGCAGGCATGACGCCGGACGACCGCCTCTACACCTTCGTGCCGGGCAGCACGCCGCTGCTGATCGACGTGCCGCACGCCGGCACCCATATCCCGCCGGAGCTGCGCGCCGATCTGACGCCGCTGGCGCAGACCGCGCCGGATACCGACTGGCACGTGCACCTGCTGTATCAGTTCGCGCTCGAGCTGGGCGCGGGGCTGATGGTGGCGACGCACTCGCGCTACGTCGTCGACCTGAACCGCGATCCCGGCGGTGAAACCCTGTACCCCGGCGCCGACAATACCGAGCTGTGCCCGACGCGCAGCTTCTCCAACGAGGCGCTGTACCTGCCGGGCCGCGCGCCCGATGCCGCGCAGGTGGCGCGGCGCCGCGCGCGCTGGTGGGCGCCTTATCATCAGGCGCTGGCCGCGGCGCTGGAGCGGATCCGCGCCCGCCATGGCTACGCCATCCTGCTCGACGGGCATTCGATCCGCTCGCAGGTGCCGCGCTTCTTCGACGGCCGCCTGCCGGACCTGAACCTCGGCACCGCCGGCGGCGCCAGCTGCGCCGCCTCGCTGCAGGCGGCGGCGCAGGGCATTCTTCAGGCCGCGCCCGGGCTGAGCGCGGTCTGCAACGGCCGCTTCAAGGGCGGCTACATCACGCGCCACTACGGCCGGCCGGGCGAAGGCCTGCATGCGCTGCAGCTGGAGATGGCGCAGGCGGCCTACATGGACGAATCGCCGCCTTACGCCTGGGAGCCGCGCCGCGCCGAAGCGCTGGGCGCGGTGTTGCGCCGGCTGGTCGGCGCGCTGCTCGACTGGAGACCCTGATGGCCTTATCCGCGCTGCCGCGCCTGCTGCCCGCCGTCCTGCTGCTCGGCCTGCTCGCCGCGCCGGCTTCGGCCCAGCCGCGGCGCCCGCCGCCCGCGCCCGACGAGCGCCGCACGGTCGACGTCGGCAACAGCACGCGCAGCTACTACGTGCATTTCCCGGCCGGCAGCCGCGCCGCGCCCTGGCCGCTGGTGCTGCTGCTGCATCCTGCCGGCAGCGGCGCCAAGGAGGCGATGGAAACCTTGCGCTGGGCCGAGTCCTCCGACGAGAACGGCTTCATCCTGGTCGGCCTGGAGGCGCGCACGCCGAGCGTATGGCTGCCGGCCGCCTTCGGCCTCAATCCGCGCGTCTGGAACAGCGGCGACCCGGGGGTGCAGCAGGAAAACATCCTGGCCAGCGACGACGTGGCTTATGCCGACGCGGTGCTGGACCAGCTGATGCGCCGCTACACCCTGGACACCGCGCGCATCTACGCCGTCGGCTTCTCCAGCGGCGGCGGCATGGCGCAGCGCCTGGCCCTGGAGCTGCCCGGGCGCTTCGCCGCGGTGGCCTCGGTCGGGGCTCTGCGCGCCCAGGCGGCGCCGGCGCGCAAGCCGCTGTCGGTGATGCTGGTCTACGGCAAGCTCGATCCGGTGACGCCCTATGACGGCGGCACCCGCCATACGCCCTGGGGCGACACGCCGAACATGCCGCCGGTGGCCGCCACCGTCTCCGCCTGGGTCCGCGACCTGCACTGCGCCCCGCAGGCGCAGACCCGGCAGCCCGACCCGCAGGTGCTGCGCGAGACCTGGAGCGGCTGCGACGAGGGCACGGAAGTGCAGGCCGTGACCCTGGCCGACACTGGCCACCACTGGCCCGGCGGCCTGCCGGACCGGTTCAAGCCGGCCGAGACCGGGCCGGTCGGCCAGTCCTTCGACGCCACCGCCGAGATCTGGTCGTTCTTCGCCGCCCACCCCCGCCGCGGCCCCAGGCCCATCACCGCGCCTTGAATCCCTTCATCCCGCCATCCCGCGGCTGCGGGGTGACGCCGGCCGCGGGCCGTTGTATCGTGTAAAAAAATCAACCGTATTGATGTGGGCGGTTGCCGCCGCACCAGCGGCGGTGACATCGGCGCGGTTAGAACATAGCGGCACGCCAAGTTGCCGCACGGCGAGGGGGAGACTGGGCATGCTATCCAGAGCACTGGGTGTGGCTGCTGTCCGGTGGGTGGTGTTGGCTTGCGTCCCGTTCGGGGCGATGCACGCAGCCTGGGCGATCGACTTCGACTTGAAGCCGCCGCTGGCCAAAGACCCGCTGCACGGGGTGCTCAATACCACCTTCACCGCCGGCCTCGGCGTGCGCATGCAGAGCCCGAGCATCGACCAGATCGCCAAGGGCGACATCAACCGCGATGTCTGCGGTCCGCCGTACCAGCTCTGCCAGGGCCTGTTCCGCACCCAGATCTACAACGCCCAGCACCTCGCCGCGGCGCCCGGCTCCTACAGCAACAACAGCGACCGCGGCGATCTGAACTACGGTCACAAGGGCGCGATCTTCCAGGCGCCGGCCAAGCTCACCTCCGATCTCACGCTGAGCTACGGCGAGTTCGGCGCCTTCGCCCGCGTGCTGTACTTCTACGACTTCGTCAACAACGATTTCACCGAGACCCATCCGAACGAGATCACGCCGCAGAACCGCGCCCAGGTCGGCCGCATCGGCACCGACCTGCCGGTGGGTTCGGGCCAGCTGCCGGGACTCAACAACGGCCTCGGCTCGGCCTGCTCGAGCCTGTTCGCCGGCCTGCCGGCCAGCCTCGGCAGCGGCCTCGGCGCGCTCCAGGCCGTCGCCGTCGCCGCCGGCGTCCCGTCCCCCACGCTCAACCCGCGCGCGGCCTGCGGCCACTTCTACGGCCCGGGCGGCTACGTGCGCAGCAAGCGCAGCGACGGCGAGGTGCTGGCCCAGGCCGGGACCAACCTGCAATACCTCGACGCCTACGTCTTCGGCAAGCTGCCGCTGTGGGGCGAGCGCAGCGTGACCTTCAAACTCGGGCGCCAGCTGGTCAACTGGGGCGAGAGCACCACCCTGGTGCTCAACAGTGTCAACTCCGCCAACCCGGTCAACGCCAACAACTTCTACCGCATCGGCAACCAGGTCGAAGAGGACTTCATCCCGATCAACATGATCGACGTCGGCTTTTCGCCGATCGACAATTTCACCGTCGAGGGCTACTACCAGCTGGAGTGGAAGCCGATCGAGGCGCCGACGCCGGGCACCTATTTCTCCGACATCAATCTGGGCACCAACAACACCGGCAACTTCCTCACCGCCAGTTTCGGCCAGGCGCCGGAGGACCCGAACTGCCTGGCCAAGCTGGGCGACAACATCCTCACCGGCCTGACTCCGACCTGCGCCACCATCGGCCGCCTGGCGGACTGGGAGCCGCGCACCTCAGGCCAGTACGGCATCAAGCTGGACTACTACTTCGACAACCTCAACAACGGCACCGACGTCTCGCTGTACTACGAAAACTACCACTCGCGCCTGCCGTACGCCTCGCTGTTCAGCGCCTACCCGAGCTGCGGCCGCCGCGAGGGCAACGCGCGCAACAACGACGCCACCGACAACTTCTCGCTGCTGCAGGACTGCCCGGACTTTCCGCTGTTCACGCCCAAGGCCGATCCTTCGCAGGCCACGTCCAGCGCGCTGCAGGTGGAGACGGCGAAGTTCGTGCTGGAATATCCCGAGGACATCCATCTCATCGGCGCCAGTTTCAACACCACCGTCGGCAGCTATTCGATCCAGGGCGAGGTGGCCTACCGGCCGAACAAGCCGATGCAGGTGGACGCGCACGACCTGGCCAACGCCGCGCTCGGCGCGCAGGGCTCGCGCTGCGGCCGGCCGGGCATCAACTGCGCCGGCACCCGGGATCCCACCCACAACGGCCCGCAGCTCGGCTTCGACGCCAACGGCAACACCGTCGACTACGGCAGCAGCGACTTTGTCGACGCCCACGGCAATGTGCCGTTCAACGACACCTTCAACCTCACGGTCGGCGCCGCCACCGGCGCGCAGCGCTACTTCCCCAACTTCGTCATCCCGTACCGGGGCGGCACGGTCGGCGAGAACACGCCGTGCTTCCCGCTGCAGGGCACCGAGGACGAGCGCATCCACGGCTTCAGCGGCTTCAGCCACCCGTACTACGCCTACGACAAGAACAGCCCCTGCTACATCCGCGGCTATGAGCGCATGCAGGATTTCCAGTTCAACCTCGGCGCCACGCGCGTCTACGGCGCCACCGACAACCCGATCGGCGCCGACCAGGTGATCCTGGTGTACGAGGCCGGCGCGGAATACGTGCCGTTCCTGCCGGCCTACGACCAGCTGGTGCTGCAGGGCCCCAACTCCACCAGCGGCCCCACCGCCGGCGCCGACGGCTCGGGCGCGGACGGCTCGCGCATGGGCTGCTCCAATATTCCGGACTGCTCCTACGGCCCCGACGGCATGCGCTTCAACCCGCACCAGCAGGACCATTCCGGCTACCCGCGCGCGTTCTCCTGGGGCTACCGGGTCATCGGCCTGCTGTCCTACGAGCAGATCCTGCCGAACGTCACGCTCAAGCCGTTCCTGCTGTTCTCGCAGGACGTGGGCGGCATCTCCCCGGGCCCGGCCGGCAACTTCGTCAAGGGCCGCAAGCTGTTCGACATGGTGTACGAATTCCGCTACCAGCAGGCGCTGTCCCTGAGCCTGGGCTACGCCTGGTACTGGGGCGGCGGCGCCTACAACACGCTATCCGACCGGGACTTCGCGCAGGTGTTCCTGAAGTACCAGTTCTAGAAGCGGTGGTGAGTTGTCGGTGGTCAGTACCGGCAAGCGGCCCTGGTTTCGCCGCCTGCCGGCAACTGACCACCGGCAACCGGCATCAGCTTCTAGTCCGCGAACTTCGCCTCGCGCTTCTGCATCTGCGCCGTCAGCGCCTCGCGCAGGTCGTCGGAGACCAGGAAGGCGGCGTTCCAGTTCGCCACCATCTCCAGGCCTTCGCGCACCGAGTGGTCGCGCGAATAGAGCAGGTTGTACTTGATGCCGCGCACTGTCAGCGGCGATTTGGCGGCGATGCGCCGCGCCAGCTGCTCCACCCCGGCCATCAGTTCCTCGCGGCTGGCATAGGTCTGGCCGACCAGGCCAATCTCCTGCGCCTTGCGGCCGTCGAAGGTCTCGCCGGTATAGGCCAGCTCGGTCAGGCGCGGCAGGCCGATGATGTGGCGCAGGCGCTGCAGGGTGCCGACGTCGGCGGTCACCGCCAGGTCCACCTCCTTGATCGAGAACCTGGCGTCGGCGGTGCAGTAGCGCAGGTCGCAGGCGCCGATCATGTCGATGCCGCCGCCGATGCAGGCGCCGTGGACCGCCGCGATCACCGGCACGCGCATCCGTTCC
>DASRFD010000001.1:0-2502 GCA_035651715.1 Nevskia sp. | reverse complement strand
GACGATGTCGAGCTTGCCGGTCTCCAGCGCCGGCGGCAGGTGCACCGTGGTCGACTGGTAGTTGGCGCGGATCGAGCAGCCCTGGCCGCAGGGCGTCGCCCAGAAGCAGGGGCTGCGGCGCTGCATGTCGCGCGCGACGATGCCTTGCGCGAAGGCGTTGCCCGGGTGCAGACGTGGCGGATTGTTGCGATGGTCCAGCGCCTGGGTCAGCACCGCGCGGTGGCAGGGGATCGTCGGCAGGCCCAGCGTGGCGCCGTGCTTCCTGATCAGCAGGTCGCTGACGATCGGCCTGGGCGGCGGCAGCAGGCAGCCCTCGGGCGAGTCCGGCGTGTTCTCCAGGCCCTCGTTGCTGCCGTAGATGCCGACCAGCAGTTCGACCTTGTCGTAATACGGCGCCAGGTCCTCGTAGGAGATCGGCCAGTCGAAGCCCAGGCCGTCGCGGGAACGTGGCTTGAAGTCGTACGGCCCGTTACGCAGCGCGACGCGGCCCCAGTGATTGGTGCGGCCGCCGAGCATGCGCGCCCGCCACCACCTGAACGGCTCGCCTTCTTCGCCGGCACCCAGATACGGCTCGCCCGGCACCTGCCAGCCGCCGCCGACGGTGGCGTCGTAGAAGCCCCGGGGCTTGTCCGGCGTGGCGCTGCCGCGCAGCGGCGCCATCTCCGGCGTCTGGAACATCGCGGTTTCGGTGGCCGGGTCGTACTTGCGGCCGGCCTCGAGCAGCAGCACCCGCGCGCCTTCCATCGTCAGCGTGTAGGCCATCTGCCCGCCGCCGGCGCCGGAGCCGACCACGATGACGTCGTACCGATGCGCAGGTACCGCTTCGGCGCCGACGAAGGGCACCGCTCAGGAACTCACGCGGCCGTTCAGCACAGGCCGTGTTTCGGGATGAACGGCAGCGGCCATCTGCGTCAGGCTGTTCAGGAAGCTGGCTTCGACGCGGTCATCGGCGAACCGCAGCACTACTGTATCGAAATGCGGCGTCTCGTAGTAGCGCCACTGCATCTCGAAGGCGCTGTCGTCCCGCCAGGCGCCGGCGGCGGCGATGCGCGTCGGATGCCCCGGATCGGTGTCGGCGGCGATGAACTCGGTGAACTCCGGCGGCGTGCCCGGCAGCAGCGTCTCGCCGTCGTGCCAGCGGCCGATGCCGCAGGCGATCGGATAGCGGCGGTCGCCGATGGAGAACGCGAGCCGGCAGGCATCGTCGTCGAACGCCACTTCCAGCCGCTCGACGCCGAGCGCGTTCGGCGCGATCCGGTATTCGCGCCGGCCGCCGTACCGCGCGCTGCGGCGCGCACCGGCCGGGGGCGCCAGGCTCAGGCCGGCGAGCCGCTCGCCGAGCCGCGCCGACAGCGCCGGGTCCTGGCGCAGCGGTCCGGCCTCCAGCCCCGGCAGCAGATGGTCCCAGACCAGGTCGAGCAGCCCCTGCAGGTCGAGCGTGCGCGCGGTCAGGGCGATGACCGCGTCGAGCCGCGGCAGTACGATGCAGAACTGGCCGAAGGAACCGTCGCCGCGGTAGCCGTCGTGGCGGCAGCGCCAGAACTGGTAGCCGTAGCCCTGGTGCCAGTCGCTGGTCTGCTGCAATGCGCTGAGCGCCTGCCCCTGGGTCGCGGGCTGCTGGATCTTGAATGCCGTCGCCTGCCGAATCCACTCCGCCGGCAGCAGCCGGCGCCCGTTCCACCGCCCCTGCTGGAGATAGAACTGGCCGAAGCGGAACAGCGTCTCGGTGGTCGCGGACAGGCCCCAGCCGCCGGTGTTGACGCCCTGCGGACTCACCGCCCAGTGCATCGGCGGCATGCCGAGCGGATCGAACAGGCGTGGACGCAGGTAGTCGACGATCCGCTCGCCGGTGACCGCCTGGGCGATGGCGGACAGCATGTAGCTGGCCGCGCTGTTGTAGCAGAACACACTGCCCGGCTCGAAGGCGAGCGGCAGCGACAGGAAGGTCCTGACCCAGTCCGGCGAGTGCGAGACGACCCGCGTCGCATCGCTCGCCTGGCCGACGGACATGGTCAGCAGGTGCTCCACGCGCAGCGCCGCCAGGCGGACATCGACCTTCGCCGGCGTCTGGTACGGAAAGAAGTCGACGACGCGGTCCGACCGCTTCAGCCGGTTCTCGGCGACGGCGAAGCCGATGGCGGTCGAGGTGAAGCTCTTGCTCAGCGAATACAAGCTGTGCGGCGCCTCGGCGCGGTACGGCGCCCACCAGCCGCGCGCCGCAATGCGGCCATGGCGCGCGACCACCAGGCTGTGCAGCTCCACGGCGGCCGCCGCCGCGGCGTCGATGAAGGCGAGCACCGCGGACGGGGCGACGCCGCCCGGACCGGGCGCCGCCTCCGGCGCCGCAGCGCCGGCCAGGCCCGGAAGCGCCGGGCCGAGGCCGGCGAACGCGGTGGCTGCGCCCAGCTGTCCGAGGAAAGTGCGGCGCCGCACGCCGGCCTCAGGACCTGTTCGGGCTGAGCAGGCCTTTCGGCAGCGTGTAGCGGACCGTCAGATAGTAGG